>CAVQQL010000001.1:0-507359 GCA_963714945.1 uncultured Bacteroidota bacterium
GCAAAACGATCCGCTGGCTGGTTCCGACCATGAAAATGTTGGTAAGATAAAATTGAAAAGCTGGATGGGCACAAACAATATTGGCGATCCCGCAACTGATCAAGCCGGCGTGGGTTGGATACTCGCGGAAAACTGGGTTCCCTATCAGCGATCTTCTTTCGTCACGCCGCCGTTCGCGGGATACATTTCCGGCCATTCAACGTTTTCAAGTGCGGGCGCAGAAGTCCTTACCTTGCTTACCGGCGACGACTATTTTCCAGGGGGACTCGGCGAGTTTTCTGCACAGAAAAATAAATATTTGGTTTTTGAAGAGGGTCCTAGCATGGATATCACCCTGCAATGGGCACGTTACAAAGACGCCGCTGATCAGTGCAGCCTATCCCGGATTTGGGGTGGTATACATCCTCCGATAGACGACATGCCAGGTCGCCTTATCGGGAAAAAGATCGGTGCCGATGCTTTTTTTAAGGCACTGAACATCTTCAGCAATGTAATCAGCGCGGTAGGTAGAACAGAGAAGCCAGGCATCGCGCTGTCAGTCTACCCCAACCCGGTTGCCCGGGATGAAACACTCATCATTGAATCGATGGATCAATATACGAGTTTTGAATATGAGCTTGTGGACCTCCTTGGCAGGATTCGCTCGATGGGTATGCAGACTTCCCAAGCATCCAAAATAGAGGTGGATCTTTCCACGCTGGCCTCTGGCATCTACTTTGTTAGCGTAAAAACATCCGGTGGAAATTACACCCAGAAGATCCTGGTGAGATAATCTTATACGGCTATTTGTATACTTTCCGGCACTTAAGAAGTTGTGACCTGGTCCAATTTTTCATGCAGGAAGGCGAAAATGATTGGATCAATAACAAGAAAAGGAGTAACAGCATACATAAACAGATGGACATTAGAATTTATACCGATGGAAGCTGCAACCCCATACACAAAATCGGAGCCTGGGCCGCAATTCTGATTATTGACGATCAAGAAGTTAGTCTTGAAAGGAAAGGAGTTGAATACCACGAATCAGCGTATGGAACTCAATGCCGCACTTGAAGCATTGGCATATCTGAAACAAAATAGGCTATCGGCGTATCCCGTTACGATATATTCCGACAGTCAATATTTGGTGAACGTACAAAAGAGATCGCCATAGTATCAAGGCGAATAACCTGTTCACTGCTAAAGGACAGCCGATCCGAAATGCTGACCTGGTTCGAAAACTTATCGATCACCTGGAAAGCGGATCAATTAAATTCATAAAAGTAGTCGCTCATCAAAAAGTACAGGCCGTGAAAAACAACAATCGGGAGGCTGACAAAATCGCGCGGCGAATTGTTCGCGATCATTTCCGGTAACGGAATACAGAGGTAACCAGGAAACGATTCAAATTACACGCTATGGCTATTTTAGTTCGTAAGTAAACTTGTGATGGAACTTCATACCGCAGTACGACTCATTGAAAGTGGGGTGCTCCAGGAGGTGCAGAAAAACAACAATGGGCAGATCTTGGAGCAGGGAAGAGGTTTGTTCACCCAAGCATTGGCTACTTTGCTTGGCAAAGGAAGTACGGTGACTGCAGTTGATACCGATGATCGTGCACTGCAAAACATTATTTTGCCGTCGAAGGATATAATCCTGAATAAAATTCATTTGGATTTCAGGAGTACGGCATTGGAATTGAGAAAACTCGATGGTGTATTGATGGCCAATTCACTGCACTTCATCCCCGAAAAATCCTTATTGCTTGATCGACTCTTGAAAACCTTGCATGCTCCTGGCAGGCTAATCGTAGTTGAATACAATACGGATATTGCCAACCCCTGGGTTCCCTATCCGATAAGCTTCCATGCACTGCAGAAGGTTGCTTCCAAACAATTCAACTCCATCACAAAAATTGGAGAGACCCCCTCTGCTTACAGGCGCACGAATATCTACGCAGCATTGCTGATACCTTGAGATAAGGTTACCCTTTCCCGCAATGAGAAATGCATAAGGTGTGTCGACCTTTATTCAAAAAATCAGGCTGCGTGACCTTATAAAAAGATCAGTTCTTAAAGCGTAGTTTAAAAAATAATAACGTTGAAGCGAGCAACAGCGTTAGTAGATTAGCGGCAATCACCGGGATATCCCGCACAAGGATTCCGTATGCAAGCCACAACACCACACCCAGGCAAAAAAGTGAAAACATACCAAGCGACAAATCTTTTGCCGAGCGACTCTTCCAGGTTTTGAGAACCTGGGGGAGGAACGCAATGGTTGTTAACATCCCTGCGGTAAGACCAATTAATTGTATCGTGTTCATAAAAATTTGATTTAGCTAATATCCTCTCTTATCCATTGACATTAACACATGCAAACTTAACGAAAGACATGCCCAGATAGTTGACGGATGTAATTTTATCTGAGCACATGACAACTATAACGTTTGCGGAAAAAAAGCTATCGAAATGTGAGTGTTTCGAATTACCCTGCCAGGGTAGGCAGTTGTTTACGATTGCACACTAGAATACGCTGGTGGGGATGAACTTTTCGAGGTGACAGAACCTAAGGCCTATTGTAAGCATTATTTTCAAATCACTTGTCGTGAAATAGGAGGGATTGAGTTTAAAATACCCGACTTCGTAAACGCCTCTTAGTGTTGCATATGCTTTAGCGCCGTTATACCCAACATTCAGCGCGAAAGACCCCGCCCACTCAGCATTTAGTTTTGTTTGCGTACCTGTTTCGGCCTTGTAAATATTGCAGGCGAGACCAGGGCCAGCGAAAACTATCGGTGAAACAAAAAACCTGCCCCCGTACATGGCAAAGTTATGGCCGTAACCGCCCATGATGATTAAACCTGGAGACCTTACATACGATAAACCTACCTGATCGCCATAGATTTCACGTGTGTCAAGCCCTGCAGGAACTATTGGCGACTTCATGCCAATTGAACGGTAGAATGGTTCAAATCTCAATAGGAATGATCCGGCTGACCGACGTTGCAACTCGTTTTGGAAGTTTGCCGCGCGCCATGAATATTTTTTGTTGTTGAAGTAATAACTTAGTTGAATTCCTATCCTCGAAAGATGAACATCCGGAGCGGAAATAAAATCTCCTCCCTGATCCACAACGATTACTCCTTTGCTGTCGCTGTAGGATGCGCGTACCGCCAATTTCCTTCCGGTAGAACTAAAGACTAACTTAAATTGTGACAGGTTTTGCCGGTCTTCGTCAAGGATCCTGACTTCGGGCAATGAATAGCTCAAGTCAAAATCAATGAATTTATAACTCAAGCCGAATCCGACAAGGTCATTCACATTATTATAGAAGGCGGTGTTGACTTCGCTATCACTTTTTCTCTCTGATCCGTACGCAAGACTTGAACCCTGCGCACCATAGAATAAACGAACATCGTTTTCCCTTCGATATCTTTGAATGTAAAATGAATCAGCATCCGATGGTGCCCTTAGCAAAGCTGCCGATAGGGCAACAGGCGTTGCCGTTGATAACACGTCTTGTGCGGCGACTTGCGCCGCTAAACCCTCGCTTAGGAGCATTATCAAACAATACCATTTCATCTAAAAGATCGTTGAATCGCCATAATAGCGATTAACAATAAATTTCAAAAGCAAGCTAACGATTATTCAGATGAGTTTATTGACATCCAGGTTTCTCCGTGGGATGCCGCACGTACGAAGCTACCGTTGGCAGGAAATAATACCTATTGACCCGGTTCGGCCAGGGGATAAACTCAGAGCAAATCCACCGCCGACAAAAAAGAACGGCGGAAAAAATTACAACAGGCAGCAAAGCAGTGAGGAACTAATGACGCGCCTTAATCTCAGATATTCACTCCCTGCCCATGCGTTGTACGCCTTTTGAAATGATCCAACTCGGCGTGCCTGATGATTTGAGGTTATTCTCGGCGAGCTTTTCTTTTCTCGCAGGTTTACCAACTCTTTTAGAAATCATCCAGGTCGGTGCGATAGATTTCGCTTTTATGTGAGACTGCCTGAGTCGTGCGTCAGTGAACAAGCGCTTATTGGCTATCCGTTGAACATCTTTTGAGGTTGTCCATGCCGGAGGCAAATCCTTATTGGTTTGTGCGTTTGCGACAATTGCGCTTGCAATAACGAAAAAAATAAGCAAAACAGTTGTCTTTGATATGCCCTCTGTGAAATTTTTCATGACGCTGTTAATTTGTTCCTATTTGAATTAACGGCGTATTGGGGCAGGGATCGCTCCGGAAAATCACTGGTTTTACATCCGTATTTACACGGATATTGTGGGACGAACGGGCTCTTATTGGAGTATTTTCAACTCGTAAGCTTTTTTTACTAATTCTGCGCTATTATTGACCTTCATTTTCTTAAGCATATTGATTCGGTGTGACTCCACGGTGCGAATACTAATTCCCAGTATGTCGGCTATTTGTTTGGTACTGCAGCCTTTGGCAACGAGTTCCAACACTTCCTTTTCTCGGGGCGTCAGATCTCCCAGTGCAATACTTTCAGGCTTGGAATACGGCTCAGCCAAGATATTGGTGACCAAAGGACTAAAGTATTTTCCGCCCTCAAAAACGGTGTTGATAGCCCGTTCCAGGTCATACCGGTCTATGTTTTTGAGCAGATAACCCGATGCGCCTATGCGTAACGCATGCTGTATGTATTCCCGCTCTTCGTGCATGGAGAGGATAATGAATTTCATGGAGGGGTAATCCAATGACAGCTTCTCCAACGCTTGCAGACCCGACATGACCGGCATATTGATATCCGCAAGGATAATGTCAGGTTGCTCCTCCTGAGCAAGCTCCAACAATTGTTTACCATTTTCAGCCTCTCCTACAATTTCGAAATTTTCGACTTTACCCAGCATTGACTTGAACCCGGCGCGGATAAGCGGGTGATCGTCTGCCAGCAGAATTCGTATTTTACGCATACCACTACTTTATTGTATCGGAATATGAACTTCTATTGTTGTCCCGATACCCGGTGCCGAATGTATCTCTGCGGTACCATTTAATAGCGTGGCACGCTCCTGTATATTTCGTAGGCCAGATCCCAGATTGCTTGCCATTTCATCTTTATTAAACCCTTTTCCATTATCTTCCAAGACAAAATAAACTTCGTCTGCTTTGTCCAACACATATAAGTTTACTGTCGAGGCTTCGGCATATTTGACCATATTATTCAATCCTTCCTGAGCAATCCTAAACACCGCGATACTGACTTCAAAATCCAGATAATGTTCTGTCTCACGAATATATCTAAAATCGATTGTCGCGGATGAATATTTTCGAACCATATCACACAGCCCGTTCAGCGCGGCTTCAAGACCAAAATCTACAATGGCCTGCGGCATAACGTGGTATGAGATTCGTTTCACCTCAGCAATAGTTTCATCGATTTGCGATTTGATCTGCTCGCTCCACGCATTTCCACTTTGAAGCATATCCACCTGCATGCGTAGCGCCATCAGCATCTGACCAACTCCATCGTGCAATTCCTTAGTAATCCGGCGGCGTTCATTCTCCTGCCCTTCTACTAATGCCGCAGCGCGCGCACGCGCTGACCGTACCTCCATTTCCTGAAATCTTCGAAGTTCATCTCGCATACCAATTAGCGACAGCCCCAATTCATCTTTATCGCTAAGTGTCGTAAAAGGCGCTTCAAAATTGCCCGATCCAATTTCGCGAGCAAATAATGTTTTTCGTTCCAACCCCTGCGTCAATTGACGGATCGCCAGCGCCATCTCACCAATCTCGTCCGTGGAGTTCCGCAGTGACCTACCCTCAGGTATCATACCCTTAGAAAGAGTCACAATGATTTCCTTTAGCGCTAAGACAGGCCTGACAATTATGTTTGAAAGGAGATATGTAGTAACAATTGTCAATAAAAGAATTACCAACGTAATCACCGCAAAATAATTTCTGAGTTGAATGATCGGTTGCATCGCTTCACTTTCATCCATTTCTGATACAATGACCCATTGCAGGTCCCTGTTTTCAATATTGCGATAAACACTAAGGACGGAGACATCGCGATAATCTTTAAGGATGCTCTGGCCGGGCAACTGCTGAAATGCGCTCTTCACAGCATCTGTCCTAACACTTATTCTGGAAGGAAGACTGTCTGGAAAGAAGCGAGATGAAGATCGCATCGTATAATCATGACCAACGATGTAGGATTCACCTGAAGTACCCATCCCGGTTGTCTCTCGTAATATTTTTTCAACCTTCTCAAAATTTTCCTGAACCAAGACAATTCCCACTACATCTGTATTTTCCAGGATAGGGACATAGTAAAAGAGTAACACCTGCTTGTTCGGCGAATAGCTTGTAGCATCAATGATTCGCAACCGATTCGGTGAAATTGAAATGGCGGAATCGATTTCTTTTAATAGCCCCTCAGGATACATTTCCCTATCTGTACTAAACAATTGGCGATGTTGTGTATCAAATACGTGCAGATTCTTAAAGTTATACAGCTTGCACAAATTTTCGATATCAGCAGAGATCATGGCTCATCTGGTCCGTGGTGGACAACCTTACTCGATCACTGTAAATTCTCGAAAACTTATCTTCTAGCTGAAGGGCTTCCAGATTTTGCTGTGATCTGATAAAATGACTTTCTACAAGGTCTTTTTTCAGAATGTTTATGGAAGAAAGTTGATCCAACGAGCGTTGAATAAGTGTGTTGCTTAAAACGATATAAAAAGTAATGGAAAGCGCTATGATTGTGAACAAACCAAGCACGCTGTGGGAAAGTGTTAGTTTGGCGAAAATCTTAATATTGCTCATGAACCATAAGAAAACAGGATAATGCAGCGGAAAAGTGTGGAATATTCTGCAATGGGGCGCCTTGATTCAGGGTTATGACAGGAAGTGAGGATATTTTTTTGAACAAAAAAAGCTGCCATAGATAATGGCAGCCTTTTTTTCATCCATAACGGATTACTTCTTTTTCTTCGCTGCTTTCTTTGCAGTTTTCTTCTTCGCTGCTTTTTTAGCAGTTTTCTTCTTCGCTGCTTTTTTAGCAGGCTTCTTCTTCGCTGCTTTTTTAGCAGCTTTTTTCGCTTTTTTTGCCATAGCGTTTTTTGTTTAAGTTGAAAAAAATTTAAATCAATTTCATATAAACAAAAAATTCATAGTGAAATTGACTTACAAATATAACTTAGTTATGTTGGAATGCAAATTTTCAAGAATTTTTTGCATCATGGATTATTCGTCATGCAGATGTAATCGCAAAACTATGCATTGCATTTAGTTACATACGAAATACAATTCATTGATCGAATGGTATTTCAATTTGTCCATGTTTTTTTCAATTGAATATGGAATTGTTTTCACAACGCAAAGGTCAATCGCGCAAACTGAGATAAATGTTGATGCACTGAGCATCCCCATTTCTCATAAGCGTACTGTGTGTAGTCATCGAAGTGCATTGCTGACGACCTTTTCGATGTGCAGTCAGACTTCAATCAATGCAGTCTCACTATTTCCTTCGGCGGCGATGGCATCTAAGCGCCCATAGGTCCGCTGCACTTTACAATGACCGTCATCTTTGCTAATGAATTGTTCTTGCCGGTGTTCAAGCCAAGAAGATTTCGGCTGGGATGAACTACGTGCTTGACTTTACACGATGGTGGGTTTAGTGGAAATACTTCAGCTTTTGCATTCACAGACCAACTGCGCGTATGCATTTGGTTTCCTTCGTCCATGGCAAATGACATGAGGTGAATTGATAACAAAATCGTTCAGCTATTTTTATCAGATCCGCGGCGCATGTCATTGGAGTATTTACTCACCAGCAGGGCAAGGATAACGGCCAGATACAACTGGCCGCTCACCGAAATTAATATAGAAAGGGATTTTGAGTACGGTTTCAGCGGGAGTAGGTCTCCATACCCCAGCGTCGTAAGCGTTACGAAACCATAATAAATAAAGTCAATATCTCCCGTCCCGCCAATCGCCTCCAAACGTAAAAGCACCAGGGTCTATTTGTGACGTCAAGGCCAGTGTGACAGCATACAATATGCCAAGAAGTAAATAACTATTGATGGCTTCAAAGATTACCCTACTGCTCACCACTTTTGCCTCAGCAATTTGCTTGATCAAAAAGACTACAATGGTTGCAAAAAAAACAAAATTAAGACCCCTTGATATCGCAGTGATAAGAGGCAGTTCTAAGGTGGTCGCAACCCATTCCACGATTAGAACACTGGATGCAAGCCAAAGCATTACTTTCTTATACTGCTCCAAATTCAAAGCACAAGTGATAAAGAGAAGGGTAAACAGGAGAGAATACGTGACGGCATGCCATGACACCGGGAAAAACCCAACAACGAAGACGATTGCAAATACCTCAACAAAAAGTAACTTTCCCCAAAGATTTCTGTTCACTACCATACACTTCAATTTGTCTATAACATTTATTATTGCGACCTTTTGGGGGTCAACCGGGACATTATGTAAGTACTTCGAATGCTACGAAGAGCCCTCTCCGCGCCTGAAGTAGGCAACCATCCAGATTTTATACCTATCCCTTTAAAGATAATTATTCTTTACTAATATCGCATCCATTGCGTGGGGTCGCGTATTCTCGCTGAATCCCGCCCAGGGCACACATTCGGTACAGTCGCGTCGAATATTTTTAATTAATACAATATTCATATTAGCTTTAGATGTTTACTTTTATTTTACAGATCAGCTAACACGCTCCTTAATACGCTAACACTATGAAGTACTTGGAAGATTTTGTCGCTGGAGCGAATGATATTATCTGGAGTGATGTACTTATCTATTTATTGCTGGCTGTGGGAATATACTTCTCCACGAGAATGCGTTTCTTTCAGGTGAGGATGTTTAGGAACATGGTACGATTAGTGTTTAAGGGAACGAAATCAAAAGAGGATATCTCATCCTTTCAGGCGTTGGCTGTTTCACTCTCGGGAAGAGTGGGTACCGGAAATATTGCGGGTGTGGCGACAGCAATATTTATTGGAGGACCCGGAGCTGTTTTCTGGATGTGGCTTGGTTGCTTTCTTAGGCGCTGGCTCTGCATTTGTGGAATCTACCCTCGGACAAATTTATAAGCGAACTGAAAAAGGACAATATCGCGGTGGCCCGGCTTTCTATATTGAGCGGGGGATGAAGAATAGAAAAGTGGGAAGAATCTATGCTATTGTATTTGCAATTGCTACCATCTATTGCAACAGGATTATTTTTACCCGGTGTTCAGGCAAATAGTATTGCATCTGCGGTTAATAATGCATTTGACTTAAGTCATGCGTGGACAGGCATTGTTCTTGTGGCATTGCTTGGATTGATCATCTTTGGAGGTATTAAGACAATTGCACGAGTTGCTGAATACGTTGTTCCATTTATGGCGATCGTCTATGTGCTGGTCTCTTTGTTGTTGTCTTTATTAATTACGACCAGATACCCACAATCAGTCAGCCTGATATTTTCCAGTGCATTTGGTGCGCATGCCACCTTTGGTGGAATAGCAGGCGCCATGATTTCAATTGGTGTAAAACGTGGTGTCTACTCCAATGAGGCCGGGCAGGGAACGGGTCCACATCCTGCGGCTGCAGCGGAAGTTTCGCACCCGGTTGATCAGGGCTTGGTTCAGGCCTTTTCGGTATACATCGACACACTTTTTGTCTGCTCGGCAACGGCCTTCATGATTCTTAGTACCGGTATGTATAACGTAAAAGGACCAGGCGACGAACTTATCGTAGATCACGGCGTGTATTACATACAGGATGGGGTTAAACATGTTGATGGCAGTGCGATGTATACGCAGGCTGCTATGGACAAAGCGTTTAGCGGCCAGGAAGTATTTGATATTAATTACCGTGGCGTTGGCAGTTACTGGTTGCAGTAACGCTTTTTTTCTTTGCCTTTACGACATTAATGGCCTACTACTACATTGCAGAAACAAATGTTGCGTATTTGACATACAAGCGTGGTGGACCGCTGCTCATGCTTTTGCTAAAAGCGGGCATGCTTGCTGCCGTGTATATGGGCTGTGTACGAACTGCCAAACTCGCCTGGGATCTGGGTGATCTGGGCGTCGGCCTCATGGCGTGGCTGAATGTCATCGCCATCTTGATTCTTCAAAAACCCGTGTTGGACGCCATGAAGAGTTACGAAATGCAAAAGAAACAAAACCTTGATCCCGTTTTTGATCCAAAAGCGCTTGGTATTAAGAATGCCGACTTCTGGGAATTTGAATACCGCAATGCATCTGAAAACGAAGTGTAGGTTACCCTACGTACTCAAGAGGGAAAAGTGCCATTTCCCCGAAGGAAAGACTATCAATTGTCCACCCTGCAGCTGGTTAAGGAACCGACGTTGAACACTTCATTAACACACCCGCAAAAAAGGCTAGCCGCCATTAATCCCTGCTGACATTGAAAAAAGACTTACTCATCGCATACCTCGCCCTGGGTGCTATTTGCCTGATCTGGGGTACCACTTACCTCGCCTTGCGCATTGGTGTACTTCATTTTCCACCTTTTCTTCTCGTCGCTATCCGTCAGGTTGTTGCGGGTTCTTTACTCGGGGGATTCGTGCTGACTTTGGGGGATGCCGCGCTTCCCCCATGGCGTAACATTATGCGTCAGGCGGTAGCGGGATTTTTCATGATCACACTTGGCAATGGTCTTGTAGCCAGAGCTGAAATACTTATTCCGAGTGGCGTCGCCGCTATCATTTGTTCGCTAATGCCCATGATGGTCATTTTGATTAATCTCGCTGTGAATAAACAAGAGAAGCCGACAATACCGATATTTATTGGCGTAATGGTAGGTTTGGCGGGTATCTTTATCATGTTTGGTGAGCACATCGCTGAATTTTCAAGGCTTGAACACCAAATAGGCATCTTCCTGATTTTTGTTGCCGTATTAAGCTGGGCTTTGGGGAGTGTATGGTTGAAGTTAAAAAATGCAGAAGGTAACCTCTTCCTGAATGCATCATTACAGATGTTGTTTGGTGGTCTTTGGCTTATTCCGTGCTCCTTGTTATTTGACGATTTCAGCACTTTGCACTGGTCTATGGAGGCGGCGGCGTCATTAGCATACCTGATTGTCTTTGGTTCAATCATTGCGTACGGTTGTTATTCTTATGCGCTTCGCAGGTTGCCAATGACAATCCTATCATTGTATGCTTATGTAAATCCAGTTGTTGCAGTAATCCTGGGATGGCTGGTGTTAGATGAAAAGTTAAACCTGAAAATATTTCTCGCTATCGCCATCACCGTGGCGGGTATCTATATTGTGAACCGAGGGTATTATCTAAGCAAATTTTGGAAGACACGATTCACCCGACGTTCGAAGGATAATAGTATGACCTGATCATTTTCAAATAAAATGCAATGCTGGAAATACTGGAATACAAACCTAAACATCAGCGCTGGTTTGAAGCATTAAACCGGGAATGGATTGAGCGTTACTTTTGGATGGAGCCACTTGATGTTGAGATACTTCAACATCCGCATAAGCACATCATAGAAAAGGGAGGAATTATCCTGATGGCCAGTCTTAATAACGAGATTGCAGGAACCGTTGCTTTAAAATATGTTGAGCCTGAGGTGTATGAATTCACCAAGATGGCCGTGGCAGAAAAATACCGGGGAAACAAAATTGGACAAAAACTCGCGGAAGCTGCCCTTGAAAAAGCGAAACAACAGGGCGCTGAAAAGGTCATTCTGTATTCCAGCACAAAACTCACGCCTGCCCTGTCACTCTACCGAAAGCTTGGTTTTGTTGAGGTGCCCGTAGATGGTCCTTATAAGCGCAGCGACATAAAAATGGAATTGAGGCTATAGCTTGTGAAGGATAAAATAACAATACAGAACGCAATAGGAAGGACAGTTATGCTTTCACGGCGGCAGTCCATGCCAGAACGCCTGGGATTAAGAACAAAAGATACTGAGCTGGTTCATAATGCTCTGAACGGTGTTCCCCGAAAATTCAGCACAGTCAATCCGCCTAAATGCCAATGATTTCATAAAATCTTGCCCAAACAGGGATTATTTGGAGATAATTAGGAAATTTGCAACCTAATTGAACACGAAATGACAACTTCGACGACGTCCTTCGCATTTGAGCGAACCGCAAAATCAAGAATCAACGATATTGACTTCAACAACCTGGAGTTCGGTAAATATATTTCAGATCATATGCTCATGGCCGACTTTCTTGATGGAAAGTGGCAAGAGCCTACTATTATTCCTTTTGGTGATATCCCCATGTCACCGGCTATGCTTTCGCTGCACTATGGACAATCTGTGTTCGAAGGCATGAAAGCATTTAAAAACAAGGATGGCGACATCTGTATTTTCCGTCCGCAGAAACACAGTGAGCGACTGAATAAATCGCTGGCCAGAATGTGCATGCCTGAAATTCCGGAGGAATTATTTATCCAGAGTTTACACGCCATCGTGGAGATTGACCAAGCCTGGATTCCAACCAGCGAGGGTGCTTCGTTGTACGTTCGTCCTGTAGTGTTTGCATACGAGCCCCGTCTGGGTGTGAAGATCGCAGACCACATGAAATTCTTTGTACTGACGAGTCCCGCTGGGGCTTATTTCAGTAAACCAACACGATTGAAAGTGGAAGAGACATTTGTTCGTGCGGCAGAAGGTGGAACGGGATTTGCAAAATGCGCCGGAAATTACGGCGGTGCTTTCTACCCGACGACGCTTGCCCGTCAGCAAGGATTCGACCAGGTACTGTGGACAGACGCCAGGGAGCATAAGTATATCGATGAGGCGGGTGTAATGAACGTGATGTTCGTTATCGACGGTAAGCTCATTACACCAAAATTAACAACCGCCTTGTTGGATGGCGTGACGCGCGATTCTATTCTGACACTTGCGCCAGGGCTCGGCATGACTGTGGAGCAAAGAAAAGTCAGTGTTGCTGAAATTGAAGAAGCATTTAAGCAGGGCACCATAACTGAAGCCTTTGGCACGGGTACAGCAGCGGTTGTTTCTCCGATTGCAACAATCAATATACACGGGATTGACTATGATCTTCCCGCAGCAGGTCCCCGTAGTTTCCAGCATCGTGCAAAAGAAAAACTCAACAATATGCGGCTCGGGTTTGAACCTGATATACACGGTTGGAACTACATCATATCAACACAATAAAAGAAAAGGTAATTCGAAGATAGTGTCTGCAAAGCGTTTTTATCAAAACGCTTTGCATTGCTGGTACTTCACATCACAAACTTTACCATGCGCGCAATTTTTTTCAGAGGCAAAGATCAACCGTTGGAGGTAAGGGCTAATTGAGAAATTCAAGCCTGTTAAAGACCAGGTGCTGGTGCGCCTGCACAATGCCGCACTTAATCACCGTGATATCTGGACATGGCGGGAGCAAAATACAGTCTCTTCCGATGGTGTTATTCTGGGATCAGATGGCTGCGGTGTTGTTGAGGATGTCGGAGCCGACGCAGATCCGCTATTAGTCGGACTTGAGGTAATCATTAACCCAAGCCTTGAATGGGGCGCGAATCCAATTGTGCAAGGTAACGCTTTTAAGATCCTGGGCTTCCCAGATCATGGGACTTTCAGCGACTATATTGTGATCTCCAAAAAATATGTTTTTGAAAAGCCAGCACACCTGACTTTCGCAGAATCTGCTGCCGTCCCGTTATCCGGATTGACGGCCTACCGTGCACTTTTTTCGAAGGCACGCCTGCGGTCAAAAGAAACGGTGTTGATTACCGGCATTGGGGGTGGTGCTGCCTTGTGGGCACTACAATTCGCTGTGTCGTACCAGGCGCGGGTATTTGTTACATCCGGTTCTGATGAAAAACTTGCGAGGGCCAAAGAACTTGGAGCACTCGGTGGATTTAACTACAAAGAGCCGGATTGGGCAGAAAAGGCATTGCAAGAATCGGGTGGAGGTTTCGATATCATTATCGACAGCGCCGGGGGTAAGGAATTTTCAAAACTGATTGTACTCGCCTTGCCTGGTGGGCGTATCGTAAATTTTGGAAGGACTGCCGGTAATATTTCCGATATCCCAACCAAGTTGTTATACTGGAAACAGATTTCGATCCATGGCACGACGATGGGTACACGCGATGAATTTCTATCCATGCTCCACTTTTTGGAAGGCCGAAGCATCAAACCGGTGATCGACAAAATCTTTCCACTGGAACAAGCGGAAGATGCCATGCGGAGAATGGAACAGGGTGATCAGTTTGGCAAAATTGTTCTGCAAATAGCACCGTGACAAATGGTGCACGAAGACTACTTTTATTTTGAATTAAAACTAAAATAATGTCAAAATTTTCGATCACGGAGAAGACTGAAATTACGCGCCTGGCGAAACGCGGCATATACGACAAAGAGACCATCTACGCCATACTGGATGAAGCCTTGTATTGCACCTTGGCTTATGTCCGAGATGGCCAGCCCTTTCAAATCCCGACTGGCTTTTGCAGGATTGAAGACAAACTGTACATGCACGGTTCTGTCGGCAGCTTTTACATGCGCGAACTGGCAGAGAAAAAGCTTCCCGTATGCATCAGCGTAACCCACCTGGATGGGCTGGTACTGGCCAGATCTGCATTTCACCATTCAGTAAATTACCGTTCCGCAGTAATCTTTAGCGAAGCTGAAAAAGTTACGGACCAGGATGAGCTCTATAGGGCGCTGGAAATATTCACCAATAAAATTCAACCTGGTCGGTGGGACGATATCCGTAAGCCTACTGCCAACGAATGGAAAGCGACGATGTTACTTTCCTTTAAGATCGAGGAAGCATCGGCCAAGGTAAGAACAGGTCCTCCAATCGATGATGATGAGGACTATGCTTTGAATATTTGGTCAGGTGTAGTGCCCATGAAGCTGGAAAGAAAGGACCCAATAGCAGATGAATCTATGAAAGTTGGGATTTCCTTACCCCCATACCTTAAATAAGGTATGGCATACCGGATACAACAACACCTCGCTTATAACGCGTGGGCTAACAAAGAAGTTGCGGAGATGCTGCGAGGCGTTGCGGATACAATATACTTTCGGGAGAATAAAAGCAGTTTTCCATCTATCTCAAAAACAGTCCTTCATATTTGGGATGCAGAAAACATCTGGTTAAACCGCATGAAAGGTCATCCACCAGGTACGTTGCCTTCTGCGTATGCTAAGAATAGTAGATATGATTCATTGGATGGGCTAGTGCAATCCTCGAGTGACCTTGCAATGTATTTTGCGATGAAAGACGATTCCTTTCTGGCGGGAACATACGACTACAAGAATACGAAAGGCGAACCTTTTGTAGATTCTTATGAAGAGACATTGTATCACATTGTTAACCATAGCACGTATCATCGCGGGCAGATTATTGCTATGCTCCGCGAAGCCGGTGTGACATCAGTCGTGAGTACTGATCTCATTCATTATCTACGCGAAATAAAAAAGTAGCAATTAAAGTGTTGGCAAAAATACCGTTCGGTATGGTCCTGCACATACAAAGAAAATTTAAATCTGTACTGTGAATCTTGGCGAAAGGTCCTTAAAGATCAGTTGCCTGATGTTCATTTCGAAAACGCATTGAAAGAACGATATGATTTTTTATCTTCGCGTTGGGATTCTTGGCCTGTGTTTATACAAGGCGCACGCTGTTAGCATGAAAAAACAGACCCGATGACAATTTTAATGCGTGCCTCTATTTACCAGTATGTCGACTATGGAAACAAAAGATAAAAAACAAATTGTACATCATGTGTTCTTCTGGCTGAAGAACCCTGGCGCGAAGGAGGATCTTGCTAAACTCCTCGAGGGACTAAAAACACTTGGGAAGATTGACACCATTCGACAAATTAAAATTGGTATTCCAGCATCTACGGAGAAGCGATCTGTAGTCGATTCAAGCTACCATGCGTCAGAACTTATGTTCTTTGATGACCTTTCCGGACAAAAAACATATCAGGATCATCCAATACATCAAAAGTTTATTGCGGACTGCGAGCACCTTTGGGAAAAGGTAGTCGTGTACGACGCAATTGATGTATAATACCATGACTATTACTTCGCCTCCACTACCAATCACTCGTTAGTGTTGCTAAATATTTTTTAACAATTTATTGATGCTGGCAATAACTTTTTTCATCTTCGTGCATCAGAATTTCTCCGTTGATAGTTTAACATTTTAGATTTGTATACGTCTCCCAGGAGATGATTTTGTAAGACCAAGACTTTATCACCGCCCCGTCCCGATTACATTGGTACGGGGCGGTTTCATTTCAAACTACGCAGAGCAAACTAACAGTTGTTCCAACAGCAAGACAGTTACGAAGTAGCAAATACGATGCAGCCACAAAAAACACTTTTTGACAAGATTTGGGATGCGCATGTTGTAAAAAGCAGCGAAGGCTATCCCGATGCTTTGTATATCGACCGTCATTTTATCCATGAGGTTACAAGCCCCCAGGCATTTGACGGTTTGCGCAAACGTGGTATACCGGTATTTAATCCATCGCGCACAACAGCAACGGCGGACCACAACGTACCGACTAAGGATCAACATCTCCCTATCAAAGAAGCACTGTCACGCCACCAGGTTGACACGCTGAGAAAGAACTGCCCAGAGTTTGGTATCGAATTGTATGATTTGGGCCACCCTTATCAAGGTATTGTTCATATCATCGGACCGGAGTTGGGGTTGACACTACCGGGAATGACAATTGTTTGCGGCGATAGTCATACTTCAACGCATGGTGCTTTCGGTAACATTGCATTTGGCATTGGTACCAGCGAAGTTGAACAAGTACTGGCAACACAATGTGTACTGCAATACAGACCTAAGACCATGCTTATTGAAATTAATGGCACATTGGGTAATGGCGTTGTTGCGAAGGATATTATCTTATACGTCATTTCAAAACTTTCATCCAGTGGGGCTACCGGCTACTTCGTGGAGTATGCCGGCGAAGCCATCCGTAGTCTGTCCATGGAAGCCCGGATGACGATCTGTAACATGAGCATAGAGATGGGGGCACGAGGCGGACTCATTGCCCCTGACGAAACAACCTTCAGGTATATCAAAGGAAGAAGGTTTGCACCACAAGGTGAAATCTTTGATCGTTTAGTAGAACAATGGCGTCACTTGAAATCGGATGAAGGAGCGCAATACGATGAAGTGGTAAAATTTGAGGCTGAAGATATCGCACCCATGATTACCTATGGAACGAATCCAGGAATGGGCATTAAAATCACTGACCACATCCCGGCGCTCGCTGACCTCAAATCTATTGGTGAACAAGCTTCACTGTCGAAATCCCTGGCGTATATGGGACTTGAACCCGGCACATCCTTACTGGGCAAGGATGTGGATTATGTTTTTATTGGAAGTTGCACGAACGCACGTATTGAAGACCTGCGCCTTGTTGCCTCAATTGGTAAAAGGAAAAAAGAAAGCATCGAACGTTGAGGTCTGGGTAGTACCCGGCTCGAAGCAAGTAGAGAACCAGGCACGTGAAGAAGGCCTCGATAGAATTTTTGAAGAGGCGGGATTCCAACTCAGACAACCGGGCTGTTCTGCGTGCCTGGGTATGAACGAAGATAAAATTCCTGCTGGCAAATATTGTATCAGTACATCTAACCGAAATTTTGAAGGGAGACAAGGGCCAAAATCCAGAACCTTTTTGGCTAGCCCACTGAGTGCCGCTGCCGCTGCGATCACCGGAAAAGTAACGGACGTAAGACAATTGGTAGACGCTGCCGTCACGGCTAACAAATAATCGCCATGAGCAAAGAAAAATTTATAACCTTGAAAAGTACGGCAGTTCCAATGCCGATCGAAAATATTGATACGGATCAAATCATACCGGCACGTTTTCTAAAAGCTACTACGCGCGAAGGATTTGGGGAAAATCTTTTTCGGGATTGGCGCTACAACAGCGATGAAACATTAAGAAATGAATTTGTGCTAAACGATCCGACCTACTCCGGAAAAATTCTTGTCGCGGGTAAAAACTTTGGCTGCGGCAGTAGCCGCGAGCACGCCGCATGGTCGCTATATGATCATGGGTTCAGCGTAGTAATCTCCAGCTTCTTTGCCGATATTTTTAAGAACAATGCACTAAACAACGCGTTGCTTCCGATCCAGGTTTCGGACGAGTTTCTCAAGAAAATCTTCACGAAGCTATTGAAAAAAATCCAAAACCCATGCTCACTATAGATCTTTCTCAACAAAAGATAGTACTGGAAGACGGTTCATCCGAAACTTTTGACATCAATGCCTACAAAAAGACCTGCTTAATGAACGGCTATGACGATATCGACTACTTGTTAAGCCTGAGGGATGAGATTAAACATTTTGAACTTGCACATTAGTGGTATATGAAGAAGAAGATAACCATACTTCCAGGTGATGGCATTGGCAAAGAGGTAACGGCCAGCGGAAAGAAAGTATTAGAGCAAATTACGGATTGCTTCGGGCACAATTTTGTATATGACTATGCTACCATTGGTCATGATGCCATCGAAGCAACGGGCGATCCCTTGCCGGATGAGACCCTGCAAAAGTTGAAAAATTGTGATGCCATTCTTTTTGGCGCCGTGGGCCATCCTAAGTACGATAATGATCCCTCAGCCAAAATACGCCCCGAACAAGGGTTGCTGAAGATGCGCAAGGAACTTGGCCTATATGCCAATATTCGTCCGATAAAACTTTTTGATGAACTGCTTTCGGCGTCCAGCATCAAGCCTGAAGTACTCAAGGGTGCTGATATTCTCTTCTTTCGCGAGTTAACGGGTGATGTCTATTTTGGCGAACGCGGACGAAAGGATAATGATAATACGGCCTTCGATACAATGATCTATTCCCGTTACGAAGTGGAACGCATAGCGCACAAGGCTTTCCAAGCCGCACAGACAGAGAAACAAAAAGTTAACCTCTGTCGACAAAGCCAATGTGCTGGAAAGTTCACGGCTTTGGAGAGAAGTCATTCAGGAAGTTGCCAAACAATATCCGGACGTGTCCGTCGAACATATGTTTGTGGATGCGGCAGCAATGAAATTAATCCAACATCCAAGAAGCTTCGATGTCGTCGTTACAGGAAATCTTTTTGGCGATATTCTGACCGATGAGGCCTCCCAGATCGCAGGTTCGATGGGGATGCTGGCTTCTGCCTCCATCGGTGACACTGTTGGATTGTACGAGCCAATTCACGGCAGTGCACACGACATAACCGGAAAGGGCATTGCTAATCCGTTGGCTTCGATCCTGTCGGCTGCCCTTATGTTGGATATCTCTTTTGGTTTAAAAGAAGAGGCCGACAACGTAATCAAAGCAGTAGCGCAAACTTTGAAAGAAGGATATCGCACGCGCGACATTGCAGATGCTTCGACACCGCATGAAAAAATATTGGGCACAGAAGTAATGGGAAATATAGTATGCAACAAGATCAGAATGTCAGTGGCGGTTGACAGTTGACCGGCATTTTCAACAATGCAAATACATCACAACAACTTCACACAGTTAATATAAACAGTATGAGTAACAAAATTCAAATCTTTGATACTACCCTCCGCGACGGAGAACAAGTACCGGGTTGCCAGTTGTCGACCGATGAAAAAGTTGTTATCGCGCGCAAACTGGAACAACTTGGCGTAGATGTTATTGAAGCGGGCTTCCCCATTTCGAGCCCTGGTGACTTCCTGTCAGTCGTCGAGATTTCAAAAGCTGTCAAGATTGGCGTTTGCGCCCTTACCCGATCCAAGAAAGACGATATTGACGTTGCTGCGGAGGCGCTTCATCATGCGAAGCGAGGCAGGATTCACACCGGAATCGGTTCGTCGGATATCCACATTAAACATAAATTCAACAGCACGCGCGAAAAAGTATTAGAGCAGGGGACCTGGGCTGTTAGCTACGCTAAAAGTAAGGGTCTGGAAGTGGAGTTTTTTGCCGAGGATGCGGGCCGGGCCGACCTGGGCTTTCTGGCACAACTTGTAGAGGCTGTTATTGCGGCCGGTGCTGATGTAGTTAATATTCCGGATACGACCGGATACTGTTTACCGCACCTGTACGGCAAGCGCATTAAGTACCTTTTTGACAACGTTAAGAATATTGAAAACGCAGTCATTTCAGTTCATTGTCATAATGATTTGGGCATGGCTACAGCCAATACCATAGCAGGGTTGATAAACGGCGCCCGACAGGCTGAAGTAACGATCAACGGTATTGGGGAACGTGCAGGAAATACCTCACTGGAAGAGGTTGCCATGATTCTCAAAACACACAAAGACCTTGGCCTGTATACCGATATCAAATCAGAAAATTTGTTTGAGATGAGTAATATGGTTTCAGAGATGATGCGAATGCCGGTACAACCGAACAAGGCTATCGTTGGTGCCAATGCTTTCGCACATTCCTCAGGGATTCATCAAGATGGTTTCCTGAAGAATTCGGAGAATTATGAAATCATTAATCCGGCAGATGTCGGCGTCCCCTCATCCTCCATTATCCTGACCGCGCGAAGCGGTCGGGCAGCTTTGAAGCACAGATTGGAATTGTTGGGATATCAACCCACAAAACCGCAGCTGGACCAGCTGTATGAAAACTTTCTTGTCGTAGCAGATGAAAAGAAAAATGTGGTCGATGAGGACCTTGTGACTATCGTTTCCAACACACCTATTTTAGTACAAAAATAATACTATCAGGCCTGATATGACGGTGAGGCGCTGTATTCGACAGCGCCTCATTTTTGCCTGCTCCTGTTGAATTCTTGGCCTTTTATTTGTAAAGCATATTTCATCTTCAATCATATTTTTTACTTTCAACCCTAACTAGAATAATATCCATGCCTGCTTTGTGTTGCTTTGGTAAATTCAGAAAAATCGCATTCCTATTTGTGTTCATGATAGGTCAATGCGCCGCCGCGCAGGAAATTGGTTTACAGCTTTACAGCCTTCGCAATCAATTTGCTCAAGATGTTCCGGGAACTATGGACAGAGTAAGGAGAATGGGGATCAAGGAAGTTGAAATGTTTGGTACCTACGGTCTCTCTTTTCCTCAATTCATCAAAATTCTGGCTGAAAACGAGATAACAGTCATGAGTTATGGCTGCGAATTCAATAAGTTAAAAAGTTTCCCGCAGACTCTTGCCGACGAGGCCAGAGCGTACGGCGCCGAATACGTGGTTTGTTTCTGGATCCCCCATGATGGCGATAATTTCACCGCTGCGGATGTTGACAGAGCCGCAGAAGTTTTTAACAAAGCCGGGAAGATCATCGCCACTAGCGGTCAGTTACTCTGCTATCATCCTCATGGATATGAATTCAGGCCCTATAAAGACGGTACACTTTTCGATTACATGATAGAAAAGTTTGATCAACGTTATGTTCAATTTGAAATGGATGTTTTCTGGATCAAACAGGCGGGCCAGGATCCGCTCGCATTGCTTAAAAAATATTCAAATCGTTTTGTGCTCATGCACATGAAGGATCGTAGGCTCGGAACCCCCAATTCCGATAACGGAGAAGCAGATGTAGAAACCAACGTAGTACTCGGCACAGGTGATGTAGGCATTGCCGAAATTTTCAGGGAAGCGAAACGCCTTGGGATTCAACACGTTTTTGTTGAAGATGAATCCTCGCAGGCAGCGGAGCAGATACCCAAAAGCTTGAAATTTCTCAGGACCCAACGGTAGTAGGGCGCAATACAGGTGGGGCAATAAAAGAACTCGTAAATCCTTCGTGGAAGGGGGCGTCAATTCTCAGCGGGGCGCTGCCAGAAATTCAGCAGCCACGTTTACCGAGTAATGCAACGGATCTACAATTCGTCAAAATCAATATCCAGGACTTCATATTGCCGCCACCCGATAAAATCAAAGTGCCACCATTCAGCGCTATTCACTTTAAATCCATGCTTTTCCATGACATTAATAAGTAGTGTCCTGTTCTTCAATATTTCAGGATCACGCACTGGTGTACTCGGCCAGGCTTCTCTCTTAAACGAATCGTAGCCTGTTGGCATTTCTAGTTCTTTACCGGTCTGCAATTCTATCACCGTGAGGTCAAGTGCACAACCGCGATTGTGTCTTGATCCCCGATAGGGAGAAGCAACATACGTCGTATCCCTATAGACCTCATAAAACTTTACGGTAGCCTTGTAGGGTCGATAACCATCAAAAATCTTGATTCCCAATCCTTGTTTCTTCAAGTCGGCCTGAATCTCTTTCAAGGCCTTCGCCACTGGTTTTCGTGCATAAGCTTTGGCGATGCTGTAAATTTGTTCACCCGTAAAATTATTACGTCGTGGCATATCTGATATCTAACACCAATCCTGGTACGTATTCCGAAAGATCGATGAGTTCTTTGTCAGGATTTGCTTTGACACTGCGCACATATTCAGCATGGGTTGTGACTTTCAATCCATAACTATATTGCGCAATAATGTTGGCAGACGGCACTAGCAGGAACAAAAGACAAAGTGCTCTCATCATCTATGCATCGGCTAAAACAAATTTCTTCATGAAAACGGGGAAATTCATTAACATTTCAATTGTGTCTTGTATATCTCATAGTTTTCCTGATCAAAGCAACAGAATATTACCTGATCAAGCGATTGATCATGCGCGAGGAAATCACTAACTTCTTGAATAGCAATTTCCGCCGCGCGTTTTTTTGGAAACCCGTAGGTACCGGTACTGATGTTCGGAAAAGCAATCGTGTTTGCCAAATTTCCAACGGCTAGCAGAAGACTATTTCTATAAGCATTTGCCAAGAGTTTTTCTTCTTCATCACTATTGCCTGTCCAAAAAGGCCCTACGGTGTGGATCACAAACTTAGCCTTTAGGTTACCTGCTGTGGTGATAACGGCCTCGCCCGTCGGACATCCACCCTGCCGTTTTCGAATAGCCATGCATTCATCCAAAATCTGCGGCCCCCCAACCCGGTGAATGGCACCGTCCACGCCGCTGCCACCCATAAGACTTTTATTCGCTGCATTTACTATTACATCCACTTCCAGGGATGTTATGTCGTCGCTTATGCATTGAATTATGCTCATACCCTATTCTTTGTATCGATGATTATTGTTACAGGTCCATCATTCAATAAATTAACTTCCATGTGTGCACCAAACGCGCCAGTTTTGATCGTCTGGCCAAGGTCCTCTTCCATTGCCTTTATAAAATTTGTGTACAGTGGGATTGCTATTTCAGGCTTGGCCGCCTTGATGTAAGACGGCCGATTACCTTTTTTTGTGCTGGCGTGCAATGTAAACTGGCTTACAGCCAGGATTTCTCCACCACAATTTTTGACACTCAAATTCATTACGCCTTGTTCGTCATTAAAAATGCGAAGATTAATGATCTTGTTAGAAAGCCAGTCGATATCTTCCTGGCTGTCTTTCTCCTCTATTCCGACAAATACCAGCAGTCCATTGCCTATGGATGATTTAACCTCATTATCTATGGTAACCGATGCCGCGCCTACACGTTGGACAATTGCAATCATGCAAAAGGAACACTTGCAAGATTAAAAAATCGTGAAACAAGCGAATCAGAAATTCTGCAATTCAACAGATTCATGGATGAAATTACCGCTTTTATTTTGGGATGCAAAGTAAATCATCGCGGCGGCTACCTTCGCGGATTCAATGGCTTTAAATTTCTTCGGAATAAGGATTCCAAAAGCTTTATAGAAAAACTTAGCAGCTTCTTCACCAGAACGCTTTTCTGACCTTGGCCCCAGCAACAATGATGGCCTGAAAATATGAACACTTTCAAATCCTACCGCGGCAATAGCTTCTTCTATTTCGCCCTTTACCCGGTTGTAATAATATTGGGGATTCCTTAGCGGCGCCAAGTGATGACACAAGCAGGTACTGCCTCGCGCCCATTGAAAACGCTATTTTCGCAAGCAGATGCGGGTAGTCGAAATCGACTTCGCGAAATTTTTCTTTTGATCCAGCCTTTGCCATAGTGGTGCCAAGGCAACAAAAGACATCATCCACTTTAAGCCGTCCAACCTGCTCGGCCAGGTTGTCAAATTCAACGCTCAACTGTTCTAATTTAGGATGCTTAGGTATCTCCCGACGCACTAGTGCGATCACCTTTTCATAGTGAGAACTGGCCAGTAGCAATGTAAGCAATTGATTTCCAATCAGACCTGTACTTCCGGCAAGCAAGGCAGTCTTCACAACGATGCAATCTGCAATTCTTCCCAGGCCAAAAATCTTTCGACCTCTGTTTCGATACTGTCGTAAACCCAGAGCAAAATAGCAAAGTCATCTGTCAGTCCGGCCACAGGAATCAAGTCCGGAATCATGTCCAGGGGATTAATGAAATAGATAATAGAGCCTAATATGATCAACATTGATTTCCAGGGTATATCACGATACCGGCCAGATGCATACGCCTTTGCCATACGTCCTAATAACGAAAAGTTTTTCTTTGATAGGTTGTGCCCGAACGCCTGTCCAATTCACGTTCCCGATTTTAGGGCCCAATTTGGCCAGGAGTAACAGGATACGGCTTTGCCTCCCGCCCAGGCGAGCAGCTTGCTCTACTGCTATGTTGAAGAATCTATTTTTCATAAGACCTGCAGTTATTTCTAATGTTCAAGCAACGAAATACAAGATACGTTTTAGTTCCGTTTAAAATATCTGCTGAATCTCGTTTTTCAACTCTGATAAGGCGTGTCCCAAAAGATCAACTTGTTTGTTTGCGGATTTTTCAAAAATCTTCTTTGATAAATCAAGGCTCGTCGAATCCATTGTCATCTCGCTTGCTGCATCATTAATGGCTACAATTAAGTCCTCTTTTGCATTCTTGATCAAAGTCCATACCGCCTCACTGATGTACACCTGTTGGGCTGCATTATGATTATATTCACTGCGAATCTCGCTCAGCAGAAGTTGGTGGAATTCGCGCGAAGGCATGCCTGCACTGCTCAACCGCACAAGAAGATTTTGCGGAGCCATACGCTCCAAAAAAAGCACCATGCGCTCATACGCTTGAAGCCGATTGGGTAGCACCGTTTCAATGGTACGGCTTCGCACCTCCAATTTCTTTAATTCGATTTCCTTTTGGACGAAGGTTCTGACCAGCAAATAGGCCGCATACAAGACAACTGAGGCCGGAACCAGAATTTTTATAAACTCGATAAGTGCATCCATAGAATTAATTTACCCATAATTGTGTTTGAAATTTAAATAATTTTACCCGTAAATCACTTGTCAGCAATAATGTTTGAAAATCTTCATCCGGTGACTATCTCTGCTCGGGCAGCTGAAGAGATCCACAAGATCATGGAAACCAAAAATATTCCAGCTAATTATGGTTTGCGCGTTGGCGTCAAAGGGGGTGGCTGCGGAGGTGTTTCTTTGTTGCTGGGGTTTGATAAAAAGAAAGATTCTGACTTGGTCTATACGATTAACGACATACCTGTTTACATTGACAAAAAGCACACTATGTACATTATCGGCAAAGAGGTGGATTTTTACGATGGTGACGTTAGTGGCTTTATGCTTACGGACCAAAAGAACGTCTAATTCCTCGGGGGTAACGACGTGAGCATCAGCTGATCTCGCAACGCATCAATCAACCATATGAGGGTTAATAAAAATTCGCTGCGCTAGTCGCTTAATTGCTAAGCCCTTTTTTTTGAAAGACTCACGGTAGCTTTCTTGCACTTGCCTCCGATAGGCGGATTGAGCTTTGAAATCTTTAGTTCAACTGACAACGCTGTTGCCAGATTCATTAAAACATCATTGGCTATTTTCTCAGCGACTGTTTCAAGCAGTTTTGAGGGCTGCTCCATCTCTTCTTTAACAATCCGGAAAAGTGTTTCATAATTTACCGTTCCGATGAGTTCATCGTTCGCCGCAGCAAGGGAAAAATCAGTTTCCACCGCAATATCTACTTCAAACCAATTTCCGGATTCGCGCTCGTGCGGATAAACTCCGTGGAAAGCGTGGAACTCCAGTCCTTCCAGTGCCACTTTTCCGTTCATCCAATTTCGTCGAAAAAGGACTTCTGCACTTTCTTGGGTTGGCTTTCTACCTGCATGGTTCGCTGCTCGAGAACGATTTCTTTTTCCGCGCTGCGGAGCAGGTTCAGGCCGCACTACTTTTTCAAAATCTATCGTGTTCGGAAACGCGACGCGCTTAGCTTCTCGCTTTGCCAACGCCATGTGCTTGTCTGGGTCAAACTCCTTTGCACCAGACATAGATCGCTCCACGCGTTCCAACGCATCCGTCGCGAGATGCTTGAAGTTAGTTAATAGATCATCGCGCGACGCCTCCATGGTCTTGTAGTTTTCGACGAGCGTTTTGAGCTTTTCCTCCATCTCGGCCAAAATTTCTTTAGCACGCGTGTCAGACTCTTCTACGGCATTTCTGGCCTTTGTTTTGGCCTCATTCAAGATGGCTTCAGCCTGCATCTGGGATTCCCTGAGATGAAGGTCGGCGGCAGCCCGTGCTTGTTCAATTACGTTCGCGCCCGTGTCCTCTGCCGTTTTCAAAGTTTTGTACAGTGAACTCTCCACTTCCCGTAGCTTCGTAACTTCCCGCTCGGTAGCTTCAAGCTTGATGCGGAGCTCCTTATTTTCATCGATGATACGCTCCCACTCCTGTGATAACGACAGCAAGAAAGCATTTACCTCGTCCTTCTCATAGCCCCTGAAATTCTTCTCAAAGGTTTTTTGACGTATGTCTAATGGTGTTACTCTCATATTGATTGTTTTTCAAAATTAATATTCCATACTGATATTGTACGATCATCACTTGCGCTCAGCAACTGATCCTGATAAGTTGTCCATAAAACTTTATTGACAGACGTTCCATGCCCTGCATGTCGGGCCCTATCGATTACTTTCAACAACTTCAACTTCTCAGTATCCCACACTTTAATGGATTTATCCATGCTACAAGTTACAAAATGTTTGCCATCTGGACTAAAATCCAGGTGATTTATCGCATAGAGGTGTGCTACAACTTCAGCTGCCTGGTGGTAGTTGGTTGCTGCATCCCAGACTTTCAAGCGTGCATCCCGCGAGCCGCTAAGTAGCAATTTTGCGTCCGGTGTATACCGCACCGTGAACACAGAGTTCGCATGTGCCACCCATTCATTTTTCAAGTGCCAGGTCATCCAAATTAAAAATCCGAATGCTATTATCGCTGTACCCCACAGCGATCTCCCCAAGGACTCGACTGATTGAAATAGTCCGCGCACTTTTATCGGCCAACTGTACGCTTTTTAACACCGCCATACTTTCCATGTCAACCTTGATCAGTCGCCCCTCACCGGTTGCAACCAGCAGATTCTTACCATACGATTGCATATCGAAGATAGCTGATTTAGTGAGCTGTAACGATCCAATTTCTTTTCCCTGCTGCCAGTCCAGGAAGTGAACGCCTGCGTAGTTTTGGCCGGCTACCAGCAAGTTACTCTCGGGATGATGATGCAACGCATACACTGAGTTTGGTAGTTTAGCCAAAAGATTGCCAGATTCAGGTTGGGTAAGATCCCAGGCGACAACCATACCATCACCCGACCCTGAAAAGAATATACTATTGCTGGAGGATCCTTGCAGGGTGTAAACGCAATCACGATGGCCGGTCAAGCTGTGTAGTTTTTGAACTTGTACTTTCAATATGTGTCAATTAAGTTTCCGAAAGTTCTAACTTTCGAAAAGTTATCCAATATGCCATTAGAAAAAATAGTTTTAGAATCAACGCGCGCATGGGCGTTGTGGAGAATAAATGAAGATGAGGCATCGCTTGCCGCCCGGATAAGCCCATGGGAACAAGTATCAGACACGATTACAAATAGGAACAAGCGTCTGGAGTGGCTTGCAGGTCGCGTTTTGGTCAAAGAAGTATTGGCGTCGATGGCGTTGCCATTTCATGGCATTACCAAAGATGAATACGGAAAACCCTTTCCGAAGGGTTACAATTTCCATCTATCACTCAGTCATTCGTATCCCTTTGTGGCTACGCTGATTGACAAAAATGAATCTGTTGGCATTGATCTGGAGCAGCCAAAGGAGAAATTGTTGCGTATTGCTCCGAGGATTTTTCATCCAGAAGAGTTATTGGATGCCGGCGATGATATTACTAAACACTGCATATATTGGTGTGCCAAAGAAACCCTCGTAAAAGTCCATGGACAGAAAAACCTCATTTTTGCTGAAAACCTGCTCATCGATCCATTTCAAATGAAGGTTGAAGGAGACATAAGTGGCAGAATAATTGTAGCTAGTGCTGTCAGGGTCATACCTTTGCGGTATATCGTCTACCCAAACTTCGTAGTCGTCTTCAACAAAAGAATTAAAATATGAGCAAGGTCTTGACTACTATACTTCTGGTGCTTTTAATTTCCAATGTAAAAGCACAGCAGGTATCGAACTTTTCGCTGACAAACACCATGAATGGAAAACCTGTGTCGTTGGACACCTATCCATCCTGCGCGGGTCTGATTATCATATTCACTAGTAATACGTGTGCCTATGACGAGTATTACCGGGAAAGAATAAATAAGATTTCCGCTGAGCATCAGGATAAAGTCCCCGTACTGCTGGTGAACTCCGCTTTGGATCCACAGGAATCTGTGGGTAATATGACCAAGAAAGGAAGGCAACTTGGCCTTACTGTTCCCTACCTGGCAGATAAGGATCAAGTGCTGATGCAACAGCTAGGCGCTGCAAAGACCCCAGAAGCTTTCCTTTTGAAAAATGTCGGCGGCAAGTTTACAGTTGTGTTTAGTGGAGCAATTGATGACAATCCGCAGGTAGAAACTGACGTCCGGCACGCATACCTACAGGATGCTATTGACATCATGCTGACAAATCAAAAAATTGAAACTCCTGAAGTAAGGCCGGTGGGCTGTACAATACGGAGGAAATAGCAACGACCAGATATTGAAGCAAAAGACTCCCGAAAAAAGCCCTCATAGGAGCCCTCTCCCACTCATCATGATTGTTGCAATGATCAAAAGAAGTGCTATGGTGTTGTAAATGAACAGGCGTTTATGTTTTGCCGCGTCATTGGTCATTCGCTTGGCTGACATCCTTGCAATTGTTATTAGGATAATCGCAATGACCATAGCAGTGAGATGCTCAACGGTCCAGTAACGCGTGGTCTTATCGCTCATAGTCGTCGAACCAAACTTTACAAAAGGACTTACAAAATACAGGATAAGCCCTATGAGCAACTGCATATGGGTAAATATAAACAAGTATAATCCAAGCATGTTATCCCACTTGCCATAGGGTTGTTTATTGATAAGACCCAACAAGGCCTTGACAACAACGACGATAAGCGCAACCAGAATAAAATAACGAAGTAAGGAATGGGTAAGGAATAATCCGTTATACATACAATATCAGTTTGGCGAGCACAAAAATAGTATAAAAAGATCAGTTAAAAACACGTACAGCCCATTTCTTAAAACCCCCTAAATCCTGCCAAGATATCCTACCCTAAAAAAACACAACCTGTATTTGTCGGCGGGATTTAGGCGTTGTCTGTACTGATCGTGGGAGATGATGAAAAAAAGACAGGTATTGAACACGTTTTTCTATTTCTTCAAGACGGTGAATTCAACTCGGCGGTTGTTTGCACGGCCTGCATCAGTGTCATTTGTATCAATTGGTTTTCCTTCTCCATAGCCGCGTGCGGACAGCCGTTGGGAATCAATTCCTTGACTCGTTAGGTAGTCAACGACTGACTGAGAGCGACCTTGTGACAGATTAATATTGTAATCATCAGAACCCTTGTTGTCTGTATGGCCTGAGATTTCAATTTCAACAGATGAATTTCGCTTTAGGAAATCGACAACTTTGTCCAGCTCCGTGAAAGACTCCTGTTTCAGCGTAGTCTTATCAAAATCAAAGAATATGTTTTTCAATCGCACGGTCAGACCTACTTCAATAGGTTGGAGATATAGATCCCGTGAGAATGGGGACAACCCGTCATCTGACGCGTCTATGCTATCGGTTGCATTCAAATAGCCTTCGGCTGAACCGACGATCATATACCAGCCCAGGGAAGGTATTTCCTGTTCATAACGACCTCCTTCAGCCATAGTATTTATCCGTGTTTTCTGATCGTCTTTGCGTACGATTTCAAGTTTGGCTGGCATACGCTGGGCAGTTTTCTTGTCGTACACATTCCCCATGACTACGAGTTTCTTTGCCACAGGGCGAAGTAGTATTTCAATATTTACCGTAGTGTCATTTATCAAAACGGGAACCTTGAAGGATTCCTCCTTGGGTAAGAATCCAACAGCAGTTGCGCTAACGGTAAATTGCAGTACTTCCGGAAGTATCGTTTCAAACTGCCCGGTTTCTGTCGATTGAAGCTTCACCGGATTCTTTTCCTTTATCATGATCTCAACGTTGGCACTCAGCGGATTCATAGATTTTTCGTCATAGACCATGCCAACCAAATTGATCTTAAAAGTCTTTGGAACAAGCGCATATAAGTCCAGCTGCCCGCCATCCAGGGCTTTATTTGCGCGGCTGGTAAAAACGTTTCCCTCCTTATCAATGGTAAAATAGAAATCGAGCGCGCCAGTATTAATTGGTTTCCCCATATTAATTGGTACAGACCAATTCATCCACGTGTCATCCAACCTTGAAGTCTTGTAAATATCAACCCCTCCTTGTCTTCCGGGGGCCTGACGCGCACTGGCAAAATATAAGGTCTGTTGATCCGGCGCAATAAAGGGACCTAGGTCATCCGTTTTGGTGCTTAGTCCCATCTTTGCAGGTATCGAATACGTACCATCAGGCTGCAAGTGACTCGCGTAAAGATCACTATAGGGACTATTTTTAACTTCACTAAAATACATGATGATGTGCTTTCGATCCGCCGACATCGAGGCACCATAGAACCGTCCTTTATTCATCGAAGTAAAATCCTTCACCGTAAGTTCCTGAAGTGAATTCCCATTCACGATGGAAAACCCCTTTTCTCCCCCCTTATCCCCGCCCCGAATAAACAGGCTTCCGTCCTCAAAGACTGTAAAAACCTGATTTGACCTGTGCTTGTTGAAGGGTGATCCAAGGTGCTGTGCCTCTGACCATGCCCCATCGCCATCTTTTTTTGAAACCCAGATATCCTGCGTATCATCTTTTCCCATCGTATTATCTGGATGATTCTGTACAAAGAAATAGAGGGTATTCCCATCGGGTGATACGACAGGAGCAGCCTCGTGCCGGAATGTGTTGACATTCTTATCCATCTTCACCAATTCATAACGTGGAGAAAATTCTTGTGCACAAACAGCAAGATGGACAAGGGAAAGGAACAAAAACGGCAGCGATATTCTCATGGGTAAGGTATTTGAACAACTAAAGGTAAGGATATTCATGAATTTGAAAGTTTCTGAAATACCAATTACACCTTGGGGTTCGGAAGAAAGAAATTTGGGCAACGTGCTACTTGCACATAAAGAAACCACTCAAACGCCCAAATCGCCGCCATCAGCAATAATGAGTAACAACTCTTTTACTTCCTCCGCTTTCGCGTGCTCCCCCATCTTGTCAAAAGACATAATAAGATTTCGAAAAACCCTGCGGATGATTTCCAGGTTGGAACAAGGTTCGAAATAGGAAGTCTGATGTGTCAGATGCAGTTCATTAATATAATTTTCGATATCCTGCTTCGAAAAAATCAATCCTTTGTTAAATGCGTTGATATAAAATTGCGGGTGCTTATCGTCTTTATAGGTAAGCACGAAAAGATTTGGCAGGTTCACACCATACACTGGCAATTTTAGCTTTTGCGCCACCATCATATAGATTATACAAAGCGTAATCGGGTTCCCTCTTTTTGTTTCCAATACAACATTCAACATCGAGTTACCCGGCGAGTGAAAATTTTTAGTGTTGGCAGCGAACTTCAGTTTATTGAAAAGCGCACCGTTGATTATTTTAACCTGATCGAACGGAAAGAGGTCTGGTTTGAATTCCAGCCATGTTTCGTAGTAAATTTGCTCGAGGTCCTGCTTCAGCTTTATCAATTCAATATCCGGATACTGGTAGGTAGCAACAAGCCACATTCCTGTCAGTAGATCCTGCTCCTCACTGCTGTACCAGTGCCTTACACGATCCTTTACGAGTTCAAATTGAAGTACGTGTATTATCTCCTCTATCCTTCGCTGAACTAACGGGATTGAAATTACTTTCCCATTCCTCTTCCAGAAAAGGAATAATAGTCGTGCCCAATGAAAGAATTTTTTCTTCCACATGCGAAACAATTTGTGTGTCTTCATCATCGAGCAGTGAAACCAGTGCTTTGAGTTCTGTATCGTTCATAGACAAGGATAGCCCTCCCCTAACTTTCCGCAACTTCTGAAAAACTTCATTGGCTTCCAAACTGACAAGCGCCAAATTTTACGCGAACTGCTCATGTCTGGATTACACCTACATTGAACTTTTCGACCATGCCATGATTTGCCGCTTCAATGCCCATAGAAATTACGTTTCGTGTCTCCATCGGATCTATAACCCCATCGATCCACAATCGCGAAGCAGCATAGTAGGGACTCAGTTGCTCGTTGTAACGATCTATTATTTCGGATAATAGACTATCCTCCTCTTCTTTGGAAATTTCCTTTCCTTGTTTTCTCAAAGCGCTTACCCTGATTTGCAGCAGTGTTTTTGCTGCTGCGGCGCCGCTCATCACAGCAATTTGGGCTGTTGGCCAGGCATAGATGAGTCGCGGGTCATACGCTTTCCCGCACATCGCGTAATTGCCTGCCCCATATGAATTGCCCATAATGATTGTAAACTTCGGTACCGTAGAATTGGCCATCGCATTTACCATCTTTGCGCCATCCTTAATGATACCGCCTTGTTCCGCCGTACTGCCCACCATAAAACCACTTACGTCCTGCAAAAAAAGCAACGGAATCTTGCGTTGATTGCAGTTCATAATAAAGCGCGCAGCCTTGTCTGCCGAATCTGAGTAGATGACGCCACCCATCTGCATTTCACCTTTTTTGGTTTTAACAATCGTGCGTTGATTGGCGACAATGCCAACCGCCCAACCGTCAATTCTCGCTGTGCCACAAAGCAGTGTTTTGCCATACCCGGCCTTGTATTCCTGAAATTCCGATGCATCAACAATACGTTTGATGACCTCTCTGGTGTCATATGGTTTTACGCGATCATTTGGTATCAACCCATAAATCTCTTCACTTTTTTCCGTCGGCGGCTGTGGAGAAACTCGGTCAAATCCAGCCTTTTCATGCGACCCTAGTTTTTCGAAAAGTGAACGTATATAATCCAGGCATTCCTGGTCCGTTGAAAATTTATTGTCAGTGACACCCGAAATTTCACAATGCGTTGTGGCTCCGCCAAGCGATTCATTATCGATCTCTTCACCAATAGCCGCTTTAACTAAATATGAACCAGCCAGAAAAATAGAACCAGTTTTGTCGACGATCATTGCTTCATCCGACATGATGGGCAAATAGGCGCCACCCGCAACACAACTCCCCATGATCGCGGCGATCTGAACGATCCCCATGGCAGACATTTTTGCATTATTTCTAAATTGCCGGCCAAAATGCTCTTTATCAGGAAAGATTTCATCTTGCATGGGGAGAAAAACACCCGCGCTGTCTACCAGATAAACGATCGGCAATTTGTTTTCCATGGCAATCTCCTGGGCACGGAGGTTTTTCTTCGCGGTGATTGGAAACCATGCACCGGCCTTCACGGTAGCATCGTTTGCCACGATAACGCATAGCCTACCAGCCAAATAACCCATCACCGTGATGACACCTGCTGATGGGCATCCTCCGTATTCTTCGTACATTTCTTCTCCGGCAAATAAACCAACCTCAAGAAAATTCGATTCTTTGTCTAATAGATAGGCTATTCTTTCCCTCGCTGTGAGCTTCCCGCTCTGGTGTTGTCCTTCAATTTTCTTTTCTCCTCCTCCAAGTTTTATCTTTTTGGATTTGCGCTGCATTTGGTAAAGCAGCTGCTTAAGGTGATCTTCATTTTTATTGAATGCTAAGTCAGGATGCATATGTATAGGAGGTTGGGGGATTAAAGATTGGAAGATTGAAGAGCAAGTCCAAGTGATGCAACAGAAAGGCTATGCCTGTACCCACGGTCTTTCCGGATGTGGTTGGAAAAGCAACATAGTCTTTTAACATCTGCAGGTGTCAACCGAATTACCAGATGATCTCACTCTTTTTGCTTTCTCAAGTCTCGTTCAATCTTCTTCTGACTTTTTCCAAGCGGCGACATAAAATGCTTTGGGTTCTGATTGAAGTGATTGGCAAGCGAATCAATTGAAAGCAGTAGTTTATTCAGATTGACATACAGGGAATCTTCAGTAAGCAGCTTACTCATGGTATTGTCGCCATCGTCAAGGCGCGACAAAGTTTGGTTCAAATTCGAGAGCGTCTGCTGCACTTTTAACAACGTTCCGTTAAGCTGAATCATTTTTAAGGAATCTGACAAGGTCTTAAAATTCGCTAAAGTAGGTTTGAGCTCCTCCATTCTCTCATTTAGATTTCCGGCCACCGACTTAAGTGATATTCCGAGTTCGTCAATGTTTTCGTTGGCAGTACGCAATGTGGTATTGATCAACATCGGGGTAGTCTCAAGGCGGATGAACATGAGTATCCAGTTGTTTTGAATTGGCTGCCAGGCCCTCCAATAAAATATTGAGATTCTTCAATGTAGTTTGCAGGTTGGTGGCGACGGGCTCTGCAAAATCCATGACGCCTTTAGCCACTTCTGAGCGCAAGGTATCCTTGGCTTTCAAGGCCTTGCCACCAGCACCAATACTCAATTGGATGAAGCGACCACCGAGCAGTTCGCCATTCAGCAAAGCCACTGACGAATCAGTTAAGATGATTTCAGAATTAATATCAAGTTCAACAATTACCCGGTTTTTCCGCTGCTCAATGCGAATACCACTGACGCGGCCAACTGCATATCCGTTCAAGAATACCTGGTTTGACTCTGTAAGCTTGTCGATATTCTGATACGTGACATAATATTTTTTTGAAGTAGAAAAGAAGTCAATTCCTTTCAAAAAATTAAAACCAAAATAGAGCAACGTTATAGTAACGACCATGAACAGGCCAACTTTGAATTCCTTCGATAGTTTCATGTATTTGAGTTTCTTTAGTGAAATGCGGAACCATCTGTTTTCCGGCTCAATTTATGGATTCTACATCACTTTTATACTCTTTGAAGGCACGGTAAATTCCCGAGGCAATTAGATCCTGTCCATGCTCATCGGCCAGAAACCTTTCCTCCGTTGAATTTGTCAAAAATCCTGTTTCAATTAACACACTAGGCATAGTAGTTCTCCATAAAACCACGAAACCGGCCTGTTTTACGCCACGGCTAAGCCGGCCTACCCGATCCTTAAACTGCGCTTCTATTTGTTGCGCAAATCTGATGCTGTTATCCTGATAAGCACTTTGCGTTAGGGTAAAAAGAATGTAAGATTCAGGACTATTCGGATTAAAACCTTCATAGCGTTCCTCATAATTCTCGTCCAACAAGATTACTGAATTCTCGCGCTGCGCAATTGCCAAATTACCTTCGTCTTTGTGCACACCCATGACGAAGGTTTCTGTGCCAAAAGCCCTTGTATTGGGATTGGCGTTCGCGTGAATGCAAATAAATAAGTCGGCCTTATTCTTATTCGCAATTTCCGCACGCTCATCCAGCGCCAAATAGGTGTCATCTTTTCTCGTATAAATGACCTTTACGCCCGGTACATTTTTCTCAATATAGCCGCCAACCTTTAGGGCAATTTTTAACGCAACGTCCTTCTCCTTTGTGAGCCTTCCATGAGTCCCCTGATCATGACCACCATGGCCGGCATCAATTACCACCACATCTACCTTAAAATCCCTTAATGGATAGGTGCTGGATGAGTTTAGCAAGGTTATTGCTATTAGAAGCGCTGTTAGTCCGATATTCCTCACTCGTCTTACTATGTTCAGAGTATTTGCAATAACTTTATGCAAAATTGTGAATTTTTCACCAAAAGGTAAAGAACTGTCTTCCAACTTGATCTTTGTGCGGTACTTATTAACCTTCATTTTTGCATTTGGTTTGATACAATTCGCTGGCGCTCAGATCGAGCCACAGGTCAAAACACCTCCGGATGTCCTGCCATTTGCAGCCGATTCATCTTCCCTCGAAGCAGACTCAGTGATTTTATCAGCGGAGACATTCCAGAATTCTGCAGACTCATCAAAGGTCCAACAAAAAAATGACATTGAGACTACCATCAACTATTCAGCCAAAGATTCAATCCGGGCCAGTGTTGACGGAAAACTTATCTGGCTGTATGGAGATGCAAAAATTGTGTATGGTGAAATTGAATTGGAGGCCGAAGAAATCACTATCGATTATGGGGAAAACACCCTCACGGCCCATGGAATAAGGGATTCCCTCGGACAGCGGGTCGGTTACCCAATCTTTAAGAATGGCCAGGAGCTGTATGAGACGAAAGACATCATCTATAATTTTAAAACCAAGCGCGCCCGAATAAGCGAGGTCGTGACAACGATGGGGGACGCGTTCCTTCATGGTGACGTAGTTTATAAGAACGAAAAAGGTGAATTATTGAGCCTTCGCAACAGCTATACTACCTGTAATCTTGAAAAACCTCACTTCAGTATTCGGGCTACAAAGACAAAGGCAATACCGAATGACAAGATTGTCGCAGGCCCCTTCTACATGGAATTTAACAGCATACCCCTGCCGATAGGATTTCTCTTCGGGATGTTTCCATCACCCAAGAGAAGTGCTTCTGGTATAATTGTTCCTTCCTATGGTGAAGAGAAAAAGAGGGGATTTAACTTACGCGATGGTGGATATTTCTTTGACATCAGCGAGTATATGAAACTTGCGCTTACGGGGGATATCTATTCAAAAGGTGGACACGCTGTAAAAGTGAACTCCAATTATATGAAGCGCTACAAATATTCCGGCACGGTGAATTTCGCCTATTCCAAAAACCCTGACACCGACGATAAGATTGAAACTTCAAACTTCACCAAAGATTACAGACTTACCTGGAGCCATACCCCGCAATCAAAAGGCAGCAGCAGATTTTCTGCGTCCGTCTCCGCGGCAACCGCGACTTACAATGAGAATAACAACTTGTCGTATGGAACGCAAGGTGGCACGTACGATAACCCCAATTTGAATAATATTACGGCGAAATTAACGTCTAACGTCTCGTACAGCAAACGTTTCACCGGCACACCTTTTTCACTCGGCATTAACCTGAACCATAACCAGGATCTCCAAACAAAGGCCGTGGACTTACTCCTACCCAGTATAAGCCTGAATATGACAAATATCTATCCGTTTCAAAGCAAGTCCGGAAAAACTGGACCCCTGGATAATTTCTCACTGTCCTACACCATGAATGCGCAAAACCGCGTCACAAATAATTTGGGGAGGTTATCGCCAACATCAACCACGGATAGTATTGCACCTTTTTCAACAAGTAACTTTGGAACATTTTTCGCAAATGGTCGCAAAGGAATGCGTCACACCATACCCGCTTCTTTTTCCTTTAAAGCCCTTCGTTTCTTAACCTTATCACCATCCATAAATTATGATGAAAGATGGTACGGAGAACAGCTGACTTGGGGATACAACGAAGATTCCGTACTCGTGAAAACGGATACGACGAAAGGATTCAATAGGATTGCCAATTACTCCATAGGCATCGGCCTCACTACACGTTTTTACGGAATGTATTTCTTCAAAAAGAAGACTAGCAACGTAAAAGCAATACGACATATTATTAACCCAACAATCTCTTTTGGCTATACACCTGACTTTACCAAGAATTCGCAATATTTTCAAAAGCTTGTCAATCCCCGAGATACCACCAACACGCCGATATACAAAGATCGTTATCAGGGTTTCGTTTATGGCGGATCAAACCCAGGAAGAAGTGGGTCCATCGGTTTTGGGATCGGAAACAACGTGGAAATGAAAATACAAAAACCGCAAGATTCCGTGGCCAGAAAAGTCATGCTGTTGAATAACCTGTCACTGGGCAGCAGTTACAACCTGTTGGCTGACTCTTTTAAGCTGGCACCTATCAGCATTTCCGCTAACACCAACATTCTAGACAATTTGCTGAACATAAATCTATCCGCTACCCTTGACCCATACGCCATTCTTACCAGCGTGGACGAAGAAGGAAAACGCACCGAACGAAAAATAGATGAACTTGTCTGGAAAAACGGCGGCATCGGCCGTATTACCACAGCGACTTTGGCGATGAGCACCAATTTAAATCCAAAAGCGCGCAGCAAAGAAACAACAAGCCGGGAAAAAATCGGTAAATCGGATTTGCCGGAGCAAGAAAAAGAATTCTTGCTCCAAAATCCGGATGCGTATGTGGATTTTGACATTCCCTGGAGCATGAACATCGGTTACAATCTTAGTTATTCGAATCCGTTAAACCAGGCTCAGAAAGTGACACAAACCATAAATATGTCGGGCGATATTTCAATATCCGCCAGCTGGAAGGTTACCTACAGTACAGGATTTCATTTTGAGGCAAAAGAGTTTACGCAGACCAACCTCGGTATTGCACGCGATTTACATTGCTGGACAATGCGCCTAAACTGGACGCCGTTTGGAAGATTTCAACAATATAACTTTACCATAAATGTAAAATCATCCGTACTTCAGGATCTAAAACTAGAAAGAAGAAAGCCTTTTTTCGATAATTTGTAGGTCTATTTGAGCCAGCTTTCAACTTCTTCCAGTGTTGGATTCTTTACGTGTTCTAGTTTCATTTTCTTGCGCAAACCACATACGTCGTTAAAGAGTTTTGAGGCTTTTGCCTCCTTCAGTTGAGCCAATGAAGTAATGCCCAATTTCAGGAGAATCGGTATGAGCTCAGCGCGTATGCCAATCGTTTCGAAATCCGTTCCCGTTAGTTGCTTCAGGGGATTTTCTGGTTTCATCTGCGGGAAGAAAAGGACATCCTGTATGGATGGAGAATTTGTCATAATCATGGATAAACGATCTATCCCGACCCCTAGTCCTGCAGTTGGAGGCATCCCAAATTCAAGCGCCCGCAGAAAATCTTCGTCGAGTGTCATCGCTTCTTCATCTCCCCGCCTGCCCAACTCAAGCTGTTCTTCAAAACGCATGCGCTGATCAACCGGGTCATTGAGTTCGCTGAATGCATTGGCTATTTCTTTTCCATTGCAAATAGCCTCAAATCGTTCCACCAACCCGGGTTTGCTACGGTGTTTCTTTGCTAATGGCGACATCTCAATTGGGTAATCCGTAATGAATGTCGGTTGGACAAGATTAGGTTCACATTTCTCCCCAAAGATCTGATCGATTAATTTTCCTTTCGCCATCGTATCATCTACCGGCACATGAAGTTTTCTGCACGTATCGCGCAGGGCCAGTTCGTCCATGCTTGAAATATCAATACCCGTGAAATGCTGGATGGCTTCGAACATTGTATAACGCTTCCAGGGACGCCTAAAGTCAATCACCTTGTCGCCGACAGCGACTTCCGTTTCGCCGTGTAAGTCAATTGCGACTTTTTCAATCATCTCTTCCACCAGGTCCATCATCCAGTTATAATCCTTATAGGCTACATACAGTTCAATTTGTGTAAACTCCGGATTGTGAAAGCGAGACATCCCTTCATTCCTAAAATCTTTGGAGAATTCATAAACACCATTAAATCCACCCACAATCAACCGCTTCAAATACAGTTCGTTGGCAATGCGCAGGTATAACGTCATGTCCAACGTATTGTGGTGGGTCTTAAACGGGCGCGCTGCGGCACCTCCATATAGAGGCTGCAGAATAGGCGTCTCCACTTCAAGATAAGCCCGATGGTTTAGGTACTGTCGCATGGAGTTGACAAGCTGTGTCCTTTTGATGAATGTATCGCGGACTTGAGGATTGACAATAAGGTCAACATATCGCATGCGATACCGTAGCTCAGGGTCCGTGAATGGATCATGGCGGCTAGTATTACCCTGTTCATCTGTAGTTTCCTTGACGACGGGTAAGGGCCGTAACGATTTTGACAGGACCGTGAGGCTACTTACATGAATAGAGATCTCGCCTGTCTGTGTTGTGAATCCAAATCCTTTGACACCAATAATATCTCCAATATCAAGTAGTTTTTTGAAGACTGTATTGTACAGGGCCTTGTCTTCGCTTGGACAAATATCATCCCTGCGAATGTATAGCTGAATTCGGCCGGTCTCATCCTGGAGCTCTGCAAACGATGCATTGCCCATTATCCTGCGACTCATGATTCGGCCAGCTATGGAAATTTGCCTGTAATCGCTTTTATGTCGTTCATAATTCTCCAGGATTTCCTGTGTTGATGCATTTACATCAAATAGATCGGCCGGATACGGATTTATGCCTAATTTTTCGAATTCCTCCAGTGTTTTCCGGCGGATAATCTCCTGTTCACTAAGTTGCATAACTCAAATTTTATCAAAAGTACGAATTAGGTTCAGGGAAAAATCAGATTCTTGCGTTTTGTACACCAGCAAATCTCAATCGTCAATTTGGGATCCTGCCGCTGGCCTGTACAATCTCCTTCACCGCAGACCGCTTGATCTCCTTCGCTTAATTTCTCTCCTGAGTAACGTTAGCTCGCGGCTACTCTGACCTGCAACAGAAGTATTTTCGGCTGCCCTGCGCAAAAGATAAGGCATGACGCTGCGGACCGGGCCATATGGCAGATACTTCGCCACCCGATATCCAGCCTTCGCAAGGCTGAAGGAAATATTATCGCTCATGCCATAAAGCTGGGCAAACCAGACGCGTTCGTCCGAATTTTTCATGCTATGCTTTTCCATAAGCACGGTGAGATAGTAATTACTATACTCATTATGCGACCCGCACATGACGGAAACGCGTTGCTTATTGTCGACGCAGAAGGCTAGCGCCTGGTTAAAGGCCGCATCTGTCGCTTCCTTGTCCGCATGGATTGGACTGGGGTACTCCATTGATTCGGCGCGAGCGCGTTCTTTCTCCATGTAGGCTCCCCTTACCAGCTTTGCGCCCAGAAAATAATTGTGCATGGCCGCCACATGATGCGATTCCCTGAGATTGTTGAGTGCGCTAGTCCGATAGAGTTGATATGTATTAAAGACGATTGCGCTTTGCGCATTATACTTGGCCATCATTTCATAGGCTAATGCGTCGATGGTATCCTGGATCCAGCTAACTTCTGCATCCATTAAGACAGGTATTTTATGCGCGTGTGCTTGCTTGCAAATGCAATCGATACGGTATCGCACGCGTTCGTAAGATACTTGTTCGGCTTGCGTCAGGATTGCTTTCTTTTGAACCTTTTCAAGCAAATCGGCAGAGGCAAGCCCCGTGGTTTTAAATACTGAAAAGGGTATATTTTTAGAGATACTGGCCTTTTCAATTGTGCGCATTGTTTCTTCCATAACATAGTCAAAACCCGCCTCTGATTGCGCACCTTCAACGGAGTAATCAAGGATGGAATTCACCCCATATTGACCCAGCAAATTGGCCACACCCTCGGTCTTTTCAATGCTTTCGCCTCCACAAAAGTGATCGAATACTGTCCTTCTAATAATCGATTCCACAGGAAGTCTGAGCATAAGCGCCAACTTAACAGATTGCGTCGCCAGCATGGAAATCCACGGATGACTTACCAGGGAAAAAATGAAATTCGCCTTTCGCATGGCGGCATCAGACTTGTACCGGAAAGCAACGGCGGTATCTTCAAATGAAACGTTTGGCTTAGTTTCCATAATTTCAAGACTTCGCGCAAATATAAGTTGGAATTCTAACCCTGCAATCCATTCACAAGTAGGCCAAATTGGATTTGCCCAGTTTTTAATAACTTTCGGACTAAAGCCAACCAATACTGATGCTTCCTGACAACGTTCTGTTTTCCAATGATCCTTCAGCGGATTTGAAGGTATTTCTAAGTAGAAAAAGGTACAGTAAAATTGCAGTGCTTTTGGATGAAAATACCCGCCTGCATTGTTATCCCCTGCTTCGGCACAACTTGCCTGATCATTTTATTATCGAGGTAAAAAGCGGCGAAGAGGCGAAAAACATAGATACCTGCGTGACCATTTGGCAACAAATGACGGATCAGGCTATGGATCGGCATGCTTGCGTACTTGTGCTCGGCGGCGGGGTGTTGGGCGACATGGGAGGGTTTTGTGCCGCCACGTACAAGCGTGGGATCGATTTCATTCTGGTACCCACAACCCTACTGGCGCAGGCGGATGCCAGCATTGGGGGTAAGTTAGGTGTCGATTTTAGTCACTATAAAAATCACATCGGTATTTTTAAACAGCCCGCCCTTACCCTGCTCCACAGCGGATTTCTAGGAACGCTTCCGCCGTTGGAACTCCGTTCAGGTTTTGCCGAAGTAATAAAGCATGCGCTTATCGCTGACAAGGCAATGTGGGTGGAGATTTCGGCCAAACCATTGGCTGATCAGAACTGGGATACTTTAATCAGACACTCCGTTGAATTCAAAGCCAGGGTGACAACACAAGATCCAACGGAAAAGGGGCTGCGAAAGATCTTGAACGCTGGACACACCATTGGCCATGCACTGGAAAGCTACTTATTGAATGCCGGCCATCGAATTCTTCATGGTGAAGCAATCGCCGTAGGTCTTATTACCGAAGCATTTATTGCCCGGCAGCGAAATCTTATGAAAGACGAAGTCTTTCGAGAGATTTATGACTTTATTCTTAATATTTTTGGAAAGGTTGATATTGCAGAAGAGGATGTGCCGCGTATTGGCGAACTAATATTGCAGGACAAGAAGAATAGGGATAACAGAATATTGTGCGTCCTACAGAATGGCATAGGAAGCGCCATCTGGGATCAGGAAATCAGCCTGGATGAAGTTAAAAAAGCCTTTTCATTCTACCTTTCTATTCAAAGATAATAGGCCATCTGATCATCGAAGAACAATTTTTCCGACTTCAGTACGCTCTTGATGCCTTTCGCTTTCTTAGCAACAAACGCACTTGTTTTTCCTCTTCTGTCACCAGTTAGTAACCACGTAGCCAAAAGGGCGCTGGATGCAACGCCAAGACCTAACACAATTTTTCCACTTGTACTCATAAATGAATTAACTGAAAATCCTGTTTAAATGTTGCATCACACTTAAAAAAATCTCTCACAAGCTGTAATTTGCCCAACGAAAAAAGATCTGTTAAGCCATTGCATACTTTCATCGACATTAAACGAACACCCGTTCTCAACGGTACTGCTGCGTTGCTTCCTGCATCGAAAAGCATCAGTAACCGTGCACTAGTCATCAATGCGCTTGCAGGCGGTAACGCACGGCTTGACAACCTCTCAGATGCGAATGATACGCAGCTTATGCTTCGCCTTGTCAATTCAACAGCGCGGGTAATTGACGTTGAAGATGCAGGGACGACGATGCGGTTTTTAACGGCATACTTTTCCATCGCCAACAAACATAAGATCTTGACGGGAACGTCTCGTATGAAAGAGCGTCCTATAGGAATTCTGGTTGACGCTTTGCGCTTGCTTGGGGTGAATATTAATTACCTCGAAAATGACGGGTTCCCACCCCATGAGATCAAAGCCTTTGGGGGCCAGAAAACAGACAAAATCCGAATTCGCGGAGACGTTAGTAGTCAATATATTTCGGCGCTCATGATGATTGCGCCCGTACTCCCAAGAGGATTGACGCTTGAAATAACGGGCAAAGTGGGTAGCCGCCCGTACATTGAAATGACAGCCGCCTTAATGAAGCACTTTGGCGTAAGCTGCACGCTGGAAGCCGACAAGGTTATCATCCCACATCAGATTTATACTCCCACATCTTTTACAATTGAATCAGATTGGTCAGCTGCAAGTTACTGGTTCTCTTTTGCTGCGCTTGCCAGTAGTGCAGAAATCCGACTTCCACGTCTTTCGCTGGCTTCCCTGCAGGGTGACAGTAAAATCGTCGGTATTATGGAATCGCTGGGCGTTCATGCGCAGCTGGAAGATGGGCTCCTGAAACTTACGAAAAAAGGCTTTGACAAAGACTTCCAATACGACTTCACGGATTGCCCCGATCTGGCTCAGACTGTAGCGGTGATTTGCGGAGCCAAAGGCATTCGGGGTGAATTTACCGGACTTGAAAGCCTGCGCATCAAGGAAACTGACCGCATCTCGGCATTACAAAACGAACTGAGAAAGATTGGCGCAGACCTAGTTGAGGTTGATAATGCGCATTGGACACTGGTGCCTTCCTCAACGTTGACTGACACGGCTTCTTTCGAAACGTATAAAGACCATAGAATGGCCATGGCTTTTGCCCCGTTGGCGACTTTAATGGACGTTCAGATTGAAGACCCTGCCGTCGTTAGAAAGTCCTATCCCAACTTCTGGAATGATATGATTTCCTTTGGATTTACGATCAAAAGCTAGAACAGCATCTCCTGTAAAAACACCGTGTTACTGAAAGCATGTCGTATGCAATACTTAATCGTTATGCCGTAATTGCAAGTACAGCATGATGTGGAACACATTAATCAGTGATGCAAGTATCTAACCACGACAATATGCAGCGCGCTATACATCCCAAGAATCCGCAATCAATAATTCTTCGTCACTTTCAATTCGCAATCCTCACTTATAGTAGAATGGCCATGCTGTTCAACTGCACAGACACTTTCAAGTTCGCGGCGCTTACCGCAGCTTGATTTATTTCAAACTTCAATTTTCCCTCAATTACTCTGAAATTTATGCAGCTACCCTTCTCACCCATTCCCTTACCGTCCGTCACGGTGAGTACCGATTTACCTGAAACGCTGGATTTGATATTATCAAAATCCCTATTCCTGGACTTCCCAACATAAACAACCCGACACGCGCCAGCTTCATCTACTGAAGCAAGTTTCTTAAGAACGTATTTTTTACCTCCTTTTGCTTTACCATCATACCATTTCTTCATGGTCGCAAATACGTTGTCGTCACCAATTATACCTATTACAAAAGTACCGGCCTCGGCTTCATCCGGCCACTCGACATTACCAATGAAGTCGTTCAGCATGGCCGCATGAATTTCGTGTGTCGGTCTTTCCTGGGCCGCTACCAGCATGGTCGCTGAAGCCAGGAGCATCAGTAAGAACATATTTTTCATGGTTATCCAATTTAAGCGTCTTGACTAATTTACTGCTAAATAGCGGAAAAAAAACCCGGGGAGTCACCCCTGGTTTTCAAAACATTCTTTTAGGTCACCAATGCCTTGCGAAAAGCGCGCCAGAAATTTAGCAGACCAGTATTGATCCCGCCGCCGAACCTACTGCCTAGCATGAACGCATTGGTGGATCGTTCCACCACAGCCATTTTGCTCAAAGAACATCTTCATAATTTTGTATTCATGATATCCAACAATAAGGCCCCTGACATGCGCAGAGGGCCATTCATGTACAAATTTTCGAGATGCAAGATATTGGCTAAAGCATCACCGTATGTAACTGAAATCGTGCCCTGCCTTTAGCTGGAGTAGAAATTCATAGATAAGGTTTATTACATTATCAACATCATCTTTGTGCGTCATTTCTACCGTGGTGTGCATGTACTTAAGCGGCAAAGAGATCAGGGCCGACGCAACGCCTTCGGCGGAGTATGCGAATGCGTCTGTATCAGTACCGGTTGATCGGGAAACAGCCTGTCGTTGGAATGGTATTTTTCTCTTTTTCGCTGTTTCTATTATCATTTTCAGAACATTATTGTGCACAGCCGGCCCATAGCAAACCACCGGACCACTACCCGCTTTTAGGCTGCCACTTTCCTTTTTGTTGTACATCGGAGAGTACGTATCATGGGTTACATCCGTGCAAATGGCCAGGTCTGGTTTAATTCTTCTGGAAATCATCTCAGCACCTCGGAGGCCAATTTCTTCCTGTACAGCATTAACTATGTATAGACCAAAAGGAAGCTTTTTCTTGTTTTCGTGCAGTTTTCTGGCTACTTCAGCGATCATAAATCCGCCCATACGATTATCCAACGCCCTGCCTAGGAACCATTTCTTGTTTAGCTCCATTAATTCGTCTTCAAAGGTGATCACACAGCCAACGTGCACGCCCATGGACTCAACCTCCTTTTTGGTCTCCGCCCCAATATCGACGAAAATATTCTTTAGCGAAGGGGCCTCTTCCTTTGCGGCATCGCGTACGTGAATTGCCGGCCAGCCGAATACGCCCTTTACCATTCCATTGTCAGTGTGAATATTTACCCTCATCGATGGCGCTATTTGATGATCGGAGCCTCCATTTCTGCGAACGTATATGTAACCATCATCCGTTATATAATTTACGAACCATGAGATCTCATCAGCATGCCCTTCAATCACCACCTTGTAGGTTGCCTTGGGATTTATAATTCCGACAGCCGATCCATAAACATCTGTTATATGGGTATTGATATAGGGTTTTATATAATCCAACCATATTTGCTGGCCTGATGATTCAAAGCCAGTCGGTGAAGGATTGTTTAGATACTCATAAAGGAATTGTTTACTTTTTTTATCCATACGTTTAAAAATTGTTAATATTTACAAAGGAATATTTCCATGCTTTTTCTTCGGCAATTTAGCGACTTTGTGCTCCAGCATCGAAAAAGCACGTATAAGTTTCTCCCGCGTTTGATCCGGATAAATCACCTCATCAATATACCCACGATGCGCCGCCCGATATGGGTTGGCAAATTTCCGCGTGTATTCGTCAACTTTCTCGGCGAGCTTAGCTGTGGAATCTTTCGCTTCTGAGATCTCTTTCTTGAAAATTATTTCCGCAGCTCCTTTGGCTCCCATGACTGCAATCTCCGCAGTGGGCCATGCATAATTCAAATCTGCGCCGATGTGTTTGGAATTCATGACATCATATGCGCCGCCATATGCCTTCCTTGTGATCACCGTTACTCTTGGTACAGTTGCCTCAGAAAAAGCGTACAGGAGTTTAGCCCCGTTCGTGATAATAGCATTCCACTCCTGATCTGTTCCTGGCAAAAATCCTGGTACATCTTCAAATACCAACAAAGGAATATTGAAGCAATCGCAGAATCTTACAAAACGGGCGCCCTTCACGCTGGAATCAATATCAAGCACCCCTGCCAGCGAGGCAGGTTGGTTCCCAACAATGCCAATACTTCGCCCGGCAAGATGTCGCAAAGCCCACAACGATGTTCTCCGCAAAGCTTTTATGTACTTCAAAAAATGATTCATTATCCACCACGCCCTGGATTACTTCTCTCATATCATAGGGTTGATTAGGGTTGGCTGGAATGATATCATTTAGCGCTGGTCGTTCCTCCTTGCCTGAAGTATAGTTGAGTCATTGGTACATCATCTTCACAGTTTTGCGGAATATAGCGCAAGATTTTCTTGATCTGCGTGATGCATTCCACTTCATTGGCGCACGCGAAATGTGTTACACCGCTTTTGGTGCTATGCGTGGTAGCACCGCCCAACTCTTCCGCGGTGACATTTTCATGGGTAACGGTTTTAACTACATTAGGGCCCGTGACAAACATGAAAGAGGTGTTTTCCACCATAAATATAAAATCTGTAATAGCTGGCGAATACACAGCACCGCCCGCGCAAGGACCCATAATGGCTGAGATTTGAGGGATTACGCCGGAGGCTAATGTGTTTCGATAGAATATGTCAGCATAGCCTCCAAGCGAGACCACGCCTTCCTGAATTCGGGCGCCACCAGAATCATTAAGTCCAATTAGCGGTGCGCCATTCTGCATTGCCAGGTCCATGATTTTAACGATTTTCTCTGCATGCGTTTCAGACAGCGATCCTCCGAAAACTGTAAAGTCCTGAGAGAAAATATAAACCAATCGACCATTTACAGTACCGTATCCGGTTACCACACCATCGCCCAAATAATACTCCTGATCAAGTCCAAAATCTTTGCACCGATGCATAACAAATTTACCCAACTCTTCAAATGACCCCTCATCCATTAACAGCATAACCCTTTCGCGTGCGGTAAGTTTTCCTTTGTGGTGTTGCTGCTCAATTCGCTTTTCCCCGCCCCCCAGGAGCGACTCCTTGTTCTTGCGTTCCAGTTCATTAAACTTTTGCTGCAGGGCTTCATCCTTGGTAGTTCGCATACTGCTGGTTATTTACGATAAAAAGCTAAAGATAATGGGAATTAGGATTCTTTGATGCAGGGACCAATATAAAGCCCCTGGCAATGGGCATACGGCCGGATCTTGATTGGGTATACATAAAATTCGTATCTTCACGCGCCTTTTTGCAAAACGCCATGGGGGGAAAGATCGCTATAATTGACATGGGTACTAACACATTTCATTTGCTCATCAGCGAAGCAGATGAAAGAGGACACCACATTATCCATCGCGAGCGGCTGGCTGCTAAAATCGGGATGAATGGCATTACCCAAGGATTCATTACAGAAGATGGTATACACCGTGCTTTGCTTGCAATGCAAAGTTTCAAGAATACGCTAGATGAGCAAAGCGTGCCTACGGTATACGCATTTGGTACCAGTGCGCTGAGAAATGCTTCGAACGCCCAGGAAGTGATTCGAAAAATAAAAGCTGTAACCGGAATCGATTCGACGGTTATCTCCGGAGATCTCGAGGCCGAGTATATTTATCTGGGTGTCAAGTCGGCTATGCATGTTGAGGAGAAGTCGCTTATCATGGATATTGGTGGTGGCAGTGTTGAGTTTATTATTGGTGATAACGACAATATTTTCTGGAAAAAAAGTTTTGAAATCGGAGCGCAGCGACTACTTGAAAGATTTCAAAATAATGACCCTATCACACCAGGGGAAATTGCAGCACTTGATAGGTATTTCAAAGAAACTTTGCAGCCGTTGCATGATGCTATTCAAATGCATGAACCTGGTATTCTAATTGGATCTTCCGGAACCTTTGATACGTTGAGTGATATCTTTTGTTTTCAACACGATATACACAAGAGTGTTGAAGAAATTGAAACGCCACTGACCCTGGACGGGTTTGAATCAATATATGCTGACTTGATCAGCAGGGACAGAGCACAACGGATGGCTATACCGGGGATGATTGAGATGCGGGTAGATATGATTGTCGTTGCGTGTTGTTTGGTCCGTTATTTACTTTCCAGTTATCCGTTCAACCGCATCCGCGTTTCAACCTATTCGTTGAAAGAGGGTGTGCTGGCCTCCCTTATACCAGAGATTAGCAAGCCCAATCCCATGACCGCTTAGGCCATGTACAACAAACCCTATCCTGCGCGGGCACTGGCTGATCAGACAGTCAAAAAAGGTTTCAACCTGATTTTAGCTGTAGTGAGTCCCCTTTCATCGCTATCTTTGCCACATGACTGACCCAGTTTACGACCACGCAGTACTAAAAGAGTTCGCGCTCTCCGTCTTCAAGAAAATTGGATGCCCCTTGGACCAAGCTGCCTTGGCCACCGAAGTGCTACTACAGGCGGACCTGCGCGGGATAGATTCTCATGGCATCGCTCGTTTGTCGGGTTATGTAAGGCTCTGGAATAAGAAGCGGGTAAACAGCGCACCCAAAATCCGGGTAGTACACGAGTCACCAAGCACTGCAGTTTTAGATGGGGATCAGGGTTTGGGTTTGGTTGTCGCGCCGAGGGCTATGGAAATCGCTATTCAAAAGGCACAGCTAGTGGGCACAGGCTGGGTAGCCGTAAGGAATTCAAATCACTTCGGTATTGCGGGATATCACGCCATGATGGCGTTGAAACACGACATGATCGGTATGGCGATGACAAACGCAAGCCCGCTGGTTGCCCCAACTTTTTCCGTTGAGCGATTATTGGGCACCAATCCAATTGCTGTCGCGATACCTGCCGCTACCCAACCCCCCTTTGTGGCGGATTTCGCTACGACCACAGCTGCCAATGGAAAACTTGAAATACTCCAGCGCAAGAATCAACAGGCACCCATTGGTTGGGTGCAAACTAAGACGGGAGGCCCTTCCACCGATCCCGACGAAACAAAAAGTGGCGGAGCATTAATTCCATTGGGAAGCGATCGCGAGCATGGCAGTCACAAAGGGTACTGCCTGGGCGCATGGGTTGATATTTTTTCCGCAGTGTTATCCGGCGCAAACTACGGACCCTGGGTACCCCCTTTTGTTGCTTTTCTTGATCCGCCGTCAGATCCGGTAGGGAAGGGGATAGGTCATTTCTTTGGCGCAATGCGTATTGATGCGTTCAGACCCGCCGAAGAATTCAAAACGCATATGGACACTTGGATTTCACGTTTTCGCGCCGCTGAAACAGTCGCGGGGCAGGAGCGTGTTATGATCCCTGGGGATCCCGGAACGTGAAATGACTTCCCAACGAATGCAACACGGCATACCGTTAAATCCAAAAGTTGTGAATGATCTGAAAGCCCTGGGCGCGATGTTTGACCTTAGCTTTTAAAAACCTTTAAAAACCGGCAGTGATCCCTACCCGTAGCACGAGCGGGCTATTGTAAGGCGAATAAGTGGTTGCGGTGCCTTCCCGGTAACTAAAGTTATACAACGCCAGTGCATAAAAACCTGCTCTACGGCCCAGGGGTTGAAAGAATCCACCGCCGGCCATAAAGCTGTTAAATCCCTGACGAAACTTTTCGCCGCCAGCGCCGACATATTGATAATTCAGGTACTCATACTCCGCATGCAGAAAAATGGGGCCAAAAAGGCTAAAGCGGAGAAAAGGGCTCACGCCAAAATCGTTGGTGGAGATTTTTGGTGAATATTGCTTGTAATTGGTATAACGATATTGCACTTGCACACCACCTGCCAATTTCTGCGTAATGCGATAGCCAATCAGTGGCGAAACAGAAACGTAGTCGTAGTAACTCCCAAAGCTAGCCCCAAATCCACCACCCGTAAAGATGCGTTCCTTCCAGTCAGGCTTGTCACTCAGTTCTTCTTCCCCCCATTGCGCAAAGGCTACGGTGCCAAGCATTGAAAGGATTGTAAGCAGCACAAATTTTTTCATAGGGGTTAGTCTATTTCTTCGACAATAAAGATATCTTCAGATTCCTTCTTCATTAGGTATTTCTCACGGGCAAACTTTTCAAGGGACTCACGGTCACCAAAAAGTTCATCTCTGTCTTTTTCCACTTCCTTTATTTTTTCCTCGTAGTATTCCTTCTCATTCTCCAGCGATCTCAGTTTTGCACTCAGCTGATACCGCGCAAAGAGGTTATTGGAATCCAGCGTAATCATCCAAAGCAAAAAAAAGAACGCCGTTAGAAAGTAGAAACTCCTAAACGGCTTGGGTAGTTTGTCTAACATATCAGCTTAAAAAGTAATACGAAGATAAAATAAATATCCGATCGCTCAAAAAGCCCAATTGTTTGAGATTCTTCCATAACCAAGGAAAAAAGCCAGCGTAAATTACGCTGGCTTTCCCAAAATCCGTTCCGACTTACATGATCACATGTTCTTTCCCGGGAAATAAGCTATTTCTCCCAATTCCTCCTCAATTCTTAACAATTGATTGTATTTGGCCATCCGGTCCGACCGGGAAGCAGATCCTGTCTTGATCTGACCCGTATTCAATGCTACCGCCAGATCAGCAATTGTGCTGTCCTCCGTTTCCCCGGAGCGATGCGACATTACGCTCCTGTATCCATTCCGCTTCGCCAGGTTCACAGCGTCTATCGTTTCGGTAAGCGATCCTATTTGATTTACCTTAATCAATATCGCATTTGCAATTCCATCATCAATTCCTTTTTGGAGACGTTTTACGTTGGTTACAAAAAGATCATCGCCCACCAATTGCACTTTATCGCCAATGCTCTCTGTTAGTGCTTTCCAGCCAGCCCAGTCGTCTTCTGCCATTCCGTCTTCCAGTGAAATTATCGGATACTTCTTTGCCCAATTTGTCCAATAAGCAGCCATCTCTGCTGGCTTCAATTTCTTGCCAGAAGATTTTTTGAAATGGTATACTTTTGTTTTAGGATCATAGAATTCAGACGCCGCCGGGTCAAGCGCAATGAACATATCATCACCGGGTTTGAAGCCTGCTTTCTCGATCGCTTTCAACACAACTTCAATGGCTTCTTCATTTGATGACAGGTTGGGTGCAAAACCGCCCTCATCTCCGACATTGGTAGATAAACCTTTGTCGTGTAAAACCTTCTTGAGCGTATGAAAAACTTCAGCACCCATGCGCAGTGCTTCTGAAAAACTTCCGGCACCAACGGGCATAACCATGAATTCCTGAAAGTCGATAGCATTGTCTGCATGGCTTCCGCCATTAAGGATATTCATCATGGGAACAGGCAGCGTATTGGCGCTGACACCGCCAATGTAACGGTACAATGGCATCCCGGCTTCCATGGCACCCGCTTTCGCGATCGCCAGGGATGTACCCAAAATCGCATTGGCGCCAAGTTTTGCTTTGTTTGCTGTGCCATCCAATTCAATCATGATTCTGTCCAACAGGTTCTGCTCAAAGACGTCAAAACCAACAACCTCAGCCGCAATTTTTGTATTTACATTTTCAACAGCCTTCAATACACCCTTTCCCAAAAATCTTTTTTTATCGCCATCGCGGAGTTCCACTGCCTCGTGCGTCCCGGTTGATGCCCCTGAAGGAACTGCGGCACGTCCAAAAGCACCCGATTCGGTGACTACATCAACTTCGATTGTTGGATTACCGCGACTATCAAGAATTTGACGGGCGTGAATGCTTTCAATTAAGCTCATAGTAATTTTAATTTATGGATTGACGAAGAATATTAGTTACGCTACTGCTGGCTCTGCTACATCTGACTTGATCATAGTAACAAATTGATCGAATAGATATCGCGAATCATGCGGCCCCGGTGATGCTTCAGGATGGTATTGTACCGAAAAGGCTTTCTTGTCCTTCAGTTTGATACCCATAATCGTCTCGTCATTTAAATGCACGTGTGTCACCTCAACAGCTGAATTCTGCTCAACATCTTTCTCATTCACTGCGAAGCCGTGATTTTGAGAAGTCATTTCACCTTGGCCCGTCAACAAATTCTTGACAGGATGATTTAGCCCACGATGTCCGTGATGCATTTTATACGTTGAAATACCTGCAGCCAATGCCAGTAACTGATGCCCCAGACAAATACCAAAAATGGGTTTATTCGACATTCAGCACTTTCTTCACGGTTTCAATTGCATATCCCATGGCAGCTGGATCACCAGGCCCATTGGATATGAAGTATCCATTGGGTTTCCATGCCGCCATTTCTTCGAAGGACGTCTTCGCAGGGAATATCTTACAGTAGCAGCCTCTGGCAGCCAAATTGGCCGCAATGCTTTTCTTTATGCCAAGGTCCAAGATGGCAACCTTGATGGGTGCATCCGGATCGCCCACCAGATACGCGTCCTTTGTCGTGACCTTGGAAGAAAGTTCAAGGCCATCCATCGACGGCACTTTGGCGATCTCCGATTTTAATTGTTCAGGTGTCAGTTCAGATGAGATGATGGCATTCATGGCGCCTTTACTTCTGATGTATCGGACCAGCATCCGCGTATCCAAATCGGTAATACCCACGACGTCATTTCGCTCGAGGTATTGCTGCAGGCTCTCCGTGGCCGACTTTCGGCTATACTCGAGGGCAAACTCGTTCACTACCAGACCCGCAATCGTTGGCTTCATTGACTCCTGCTCAGGGTCAAAGGCGCCATAATTTCCAATGTGCGCTGTAGTATTCACAATGATTTGCCCAAAATAGGAAGGATCCGTATAAATTTCCTGATACCCCGTCATACCGGTGTTAAAGCAGATTTCTCCGCCAGAGGTACCAATTTTTCCAATTGCCTTTCCCTCCATAAGGAAGCCATCTTCAAGAAGTAGGTAAGCTTTTGTATTCATATTGGTCGCAAAATACACCATGAATTCCAGGAATACCTAACCGCGCATTGCTTTTTTCGCCTGCCGCAGAAGCAAAAAAAAGGGATCGGACGAATGTCCAATCCCTTTCCAAGTATGGTATCCATGAAACACTATTCTTTAGTCTTTTTGGTCGAAGTCTTCTTGGTTTTCTTTTCCACCTTTTTTTCTGCGGCCGGCGCCTCCTCAACCACATCGGCAACAGGTATCGTTTCATCCGATTCCTTCTTTCCCCTGCGACTCCTTCTTGTTTTCGCTTTTTTAGCTGTTCCTTCCTTGCTGTAAATCGTATTGAAATCTACCAGCTCAATGAGGCACATTTCGGCATTATCACCAACCCGAACGTCGCCCATTTTGATAATGCGTGTATATCCACCTGGACGATCAGAAATTTTCGAAGCGACTTCACCAAACAATGTTTTAACAGACTCCTTGTTTTGAAGGTATGAGAATACCGTTCTTCTTGAATGCATTGAGTCATCCTTTGCCTTCGTAATCAGCGGTTCAACATATTTTCTCAATGCTTTAGCCTTTGCTACCGTTGTCGTAATTCTTTTGTTAAGAATAAGCGAAGAAGCCATGTTGGAAAGCAAAGCATGCCTGTGAGCTGTTTTTCTGCCTAAATGGTTTACTTTCTTACCGTGTCTCATGATTTCCTAGTCTTCATCAAGTTTATACTTAGCGAGATCCATTCCAAAGGTCAGGTTTTTCTCCGCTACTAATTGCTCCAATTCAGCAAGTGATTTCTTTCCAAAGTTTCTGAACTTCATCATATCGGAAATTTCAAGCTGAACAAGATCGCCAAGGGATTTTACATCGGCCGCTTTGAGGCAGTTGTATGCACGAACTGACAAATCAAGATCATGAAGCGCTGTCTTCAACAACTTGCGCATGTGCAACATCTCTTCATCAACCTGCTCTACTTCAGCGTCTTTGCCAGTCTCCAGTTCCATCGACTTATCAGAGAACAGCGCAAAGTGTTTGATAAGGATATGTGCTGCACCTTCTAAGGCTTTTTCAGGATGGATCGATCCATCCGTCTCAATATCTACAACCAGCTTTTCATAGTCAGTCTTTTGCTCCACACGGGTATTTTCCACGCTGTATTTCACATTTTTAATAGGCGTAAAAATTGCATCGATCGGAATGAATCCAAATACCTGCTCAGTGGGCTTGTTTTCTTCTGCAGGCAGATATCCTCTTCCCTTTTCTATCGTCAATTCAATTTCAAACTGTGCAGACTCATCGAGATTACAGATGACGTGATCAGGGTTAAGTATTTCAAAAGCAGTGGTGAACTTTGCAATATCACGCAGCTTGAAATTGCTTTTGCTTCTTGATGATAACGGTGATCTTGTTGTCAAAATTATCAGCGATTCTTCTTAAACCGAACCATCTTAAGGTTCAAGATAATTTCAGCGACATCTTCCACAACACCTTCAATGGAAGAAAACTCATGCAGTACACCAGGGATTTTAATACCCGTGATGGCATATCCTTCCAAAGAAGATAATAGAATCCTCCTCAGCGCATTGCCAATGGTAACTCCGTATCCTTTTTCCAGGGGTTTAAAGGTGAAGAGCCCATGAAAATCATCAGACTTTTCCATTACGACCTTTTCTGGCATTTGAAATGCTAATATTGACATAATAATTTTGTTAACTGTTAAAATTACTTCGAGTACAATTCAACGATCAACTGCTCGTTGATATTTTCGGGAATATCCGTACGTGGTGGTACGTTAATTAATCTTTCCCGCCATTTCGCTGTCATCCCACTCTAACCAGTTGTACTTTTTTGCCCCTTGCATGGATAAGCAATCGGTAATTACTTCCAACGATTTTGACCGTTCACGTACTTCGACCAAATCACCAGGTTTTAATGAAAACGATGGAATGTTCACAACACTCTCCATTTACCAGGATGTGCTTATGCAACACTAACTGACGTGCAGCTCTTCGTGTAGGGGCAATGCCCAAGCGATATACGGTATTATCCAAACGCGACTCCAAAAGTTGCAGCAGTACTTCACCTGTTACACCCTTTTTACGGGAAGCTGTGTCGAACAATTTTGCAAACTGACTTTCCAGCAATCCGTAGATATATTTTGCCTTTTGCTTTTCAGCAAGCTGGGTTGCATATTCTGATTGCTTACGCTTCTTCCCACGACCGTGCTGACCGGGCGGATAGTTCTTCTTCTGAAGTGCCTTGTTATCACCTAAAATAGGCTCGTTGAAACGTCTTGAGATTCTGACTTTAGGGCCTGTGTATCTTGCCATGGTCTATTAAAACTCTGAATCATTGTCTAATTATATTAAACTCTTCTTTTCTTTGGAGGACGGCAACCGTTATGCGGTAATGGTGTCACGTCCTTATCATCGTCACTTCAATACCAGATGCCTGAATCGTACGAATTGCCGATTCTCGACCTGCACCAGGTCCCTTCACGAATACCTCTACTTTGCGAAGACCGAGTTCAAAGGCTTTTGAAGCACAATCCTGCGCTGCTACCTGAGCAGCGTATGGGGTATTCTTCTTCGAACCCTTAAATCCCATCTTCCCAGCCGACGCCCAGGAAATAACCTGACCGGTCGTATTGGTCATGGAGATGATGATGTTGTTGAAGGTCGCACGAATATGGGCTTGGCCTACGGCCTCCACATTTACTACGCGTTTCTTCGCTTTATCTTTTCTTTTTTCAGCGTCGCCATTATTGAAAAGTTTATCTAATCTTATCCTTTAGTTGCCTTCTTCTTATTCGCTACCGTCTTACGCTTTCCCTTACGGGTACGTGCGTTGTTCTTGGTAGTTTGACCACGAACGGGCAATCCTTTACGATGACGTAATCCACGGTAACATCCGATATCCATCAGCCGCTTTATGCTCAACTGAATTTCAGACTTTAGCGCACCTTCAATCCTGAATTTCTCAGCAATGATTGCACGAATCGCATTTGACTCATCATCATTCCATTCCTTTACTTTCTTATCGAGATCAACACCGGCTTGAGTAAGTATTTTTTGCGCGGATCTCCGGCCAATCACCAAAAATGTAGGTTAGGCTAATTTCGCCTCTTTTGTTATCCGGAATATCTACACCAGCTATCCGTGCCATAGTAATTATCCTTGTCTTTGTTTATACCTAGGATTCTTCTTGTTAATCACAAACAATTTGCCTTTGCGTCTGATGATTTTGCAATCGGCGCTACGTTTTTTTATGGATGTTTTAACTTTCATTTTCTTTCGTCTTTACTGCGATACAAAATCTTGCATTTCTATTTCTATTTGTATCTAAATACAATTCTTCCTTTTGTTAAATCATACGGCGACATTTCCAGTCTCACTCTTGTCACCAGGCAGAATGCGGATGTAATGCATTCTCATCTTTCCTGAAATATGGGCCAGTACTTCATGCCCATTTTCCAATTGAACGCGAAACATCGCATTGGATAATGCTTCTGAAATCGTACCGTCTTGCTCTATTGACTTTTGCTTCGCCACTTATATGAATAATTTTCTTCTATATACTTATGCGTTGTCAATATCTCTGTTTCTTGCTCAAACACTGCCACCGTATGCTCAAAGTGCGCTGATGGTTTTCGGTCTGCAGTTCGTATTGTCCAACCGTCCCGTTCCTGCACTACATTCTTCGTTCCCTGGTTAATCATCGGCTCAATGGCAAAAACCATACCCGCCACAATCTTCACCCCTTTTCCCCGCTTACCATAGTTCGGAACTTCAGGATCTTCGTGAAGCTTTTTTCCAACACCATGTCCAACCAACTCCCGTACAACACCGTATCCAAAGCCTTCGACAAAGTGTTGAATGGCATAGCTAATATCACCAATCCGGTTCCCTGCCTTCGCTTCTGCAATTCCCAGATAAAGGGAATCATACGTTCGATCTGAGCAAATCAAGCGTCTCAGGTCCTGCACCTTCCAGTGGATAGGTGTATGCCGAGTCACTATGATATCCTTTATAGCAATACACCACAGTCTATCGAGATGATGTCTGCATCTTTGAGTTCATAGTTTCCCGGAAAACCATGAACCACTACCTCATTAACTGAAATACACAGCGACGCCGGGAACCCATTGTAATTCTTAAATGATGGCTCCCCGCCATGATCTCTGATAAACTCCTCCGCCAGCTTATCCAAATCTTTGGTTTTGACGCCAGGCTCAATCCGCCTGGCGACTTCCCCATGAGCTTTCCCCAGTATTAGGGAACCCTCTTTCATGATTTGGATCTCTTCTGCCGTTTTTAAGTGAACCATTCAGCCTTTAAGCCGCAGCAAATTGAGAACGTCCTTTCACCCTCCCTGACTTCATCATCCCCTCATAGTGCCTCATCAACAAGTAGCTTTCAATTTGCTGAAGGGTGTCCAATACAACCCCCACCAAAATAAGAAGCGACGTGCCACCGAAGAACTGCGCGAAGTTCTGACCAACCCCCGCCTTCACTGCAAATGCTGGAATTATCGCAATCGCCGCCAGGAAAAGAGCGCCAGGAAATGTGATTCTTGATAAAATAGTATCTATAAACTCAGCCGTCTGTTTACCCGGTTTTACCCCTGGAACAAATCCACCATTTCGTTTCAAATTATCGGCGATGTCATTGGAATTAATCGTAATCGCCGTATAGAAAAAAGTGAAGATCAAAATCATTAACCGCAAACAACAAGCTGTATTGCCATGAGTATGGGTCCGAGAAAGTAGACCCAATGTAAGCACCGATGTCACTGTCTCTCCACATGCCAGCGATCAGGGCTGGGAATGAACATGAGCGCTTGTGCAAAGATGATAGGCATTACACCCGCAGAATTAAGCTTTAATGGAATGAAGTCACGCTTGCCACCATATAGCTTATTTCCTATAACCTGCTTGGCATATTGAATTGGAATTCGACGCGTCGCTTGTGTCAGCGCAATCACGCGCAACAACAATAGCAAAGAGCACAAACAATTCAACAATGAAGAAGATGGCTTTACCAGGAAATTTATCCGTCACCTCTGAAACCAAGGACAAAGGTAATCTTGAAACAATACCGATCATGATCAGCATAGAAATACCATTGCCAATACCCTTGTCCGTAATTCTTTCTCCCAGCCACATGCAGAACATTGTTCCTGAAATAAGGATAATAACAGACGTAACGTAAAAGAACGGACTGGCGTCGATAATCACAGCAGGATCAATCGCGCCTTTCAGATAACTATAACCCTGGAATACGGTAATGAAAATCGTTAATACCCGGGTGATACTGATTTAACCGCTTTCTGCCAGAATCACCTTCCTTTTGAAGCTTTTGAAAATATGGAACTGCAAATGAAAGGAGCTGCACAATAATAGAGGCAGAAATGTAGGGCATGATACCCAATGCAAAAATAGAAGCATTGTTAAAAGCACCTCCCAGGAAATTATTCAAATAGCCCAAAATACCACCTGAATTTCTCGTTGGATCCAACAGATTGGCATCAATACCAGGCAATACAATAAAGGATCCTAATCTGAAAATAATCAAAAACCCAATCGTATTCAGGATCCTGACTCTCAGATCTTCAATTGAAAAAATATTCTTTATGGTCTGAAAGAATTTCTTCATTACTTCACCGTTGTGACTGTACCTCCTATTTTTTCAATTGCTTGTGTTGCTGTCGCCGAAAAGGCATGCGCCTCAACACTTACTTTAGTTTTTAACTCCCCTCTGCCTAATACTTTTACTTTATCATTCTTGCCAACCACGCCATTCTCTACAGTACTTGCAGGCTAAGCGCACCGGATTTAGTTTTCTCAGCAAGTGTTTCCAACACATCAAGGTTAACAGCCTTAAAATATTCCTTATTGTTGTTCTTAAAGCCAAACTTAGGAACCCTGCGCTGCAATGGCATCTGACCACCTTCAAAACCAGACTTGCTAGAATAGCCCGATCGTGACTGGGCACCTTTATGCCCACGACCAGCGGTGCTTCCGCCTGATCCCTGTCCGCGACCAAGTCTCTTATTCGTTTTGACTGAACCCTCAGCAGGTTTTAGTGTATGCAGCTTCATCTTAAAGTTTCTTTACAGTGATTAAGTGATTCACTTTCGCAATCATTCCAGCGATCTGTGGCGTCAGTTCCACTTCAACTGTTCTGATTTATTTTGCCCAATCCTAAAGCCTGAATCGTGCGTACTTGCCTTTCAGGTCTTTTGATTGTGCTTCGTTTCTGTGTGATCTGTACCTTTCGCCATGTTCTTAGCCGTTAAATACTTTCGACAATGATACACCTCTATTCTTCGCCACGGTGTAAGCATCACGCATACTCGTCAATGCTTTGAAAGTGGCTTTTACCACGTTGTGTGGATTAGAAGAACCCTTCGACTTCGCTAATACATTGTGCACACCGGCACTCTCTAATACGGCACGCATTGCACCACCCGCAATGACGCCAGTACCTGGAGATGCGGGTTTTAACAAAACAAATCCGCCACCAAATTTACCAATTGATTCATGGGGCACCGTACCTTTAATAATTGGCACTTTCACCAAATGCTTTTTCGCGTCATCAATACCTTTCGTAATGGCGTCCGTTACCTCATTCGCTTTGCCCAGGCCATATCCAACCACACCGTTGCCGTCTCCCACAACCACGATCGCGGCAAAACTAAATCTGCGACCACCTTTGACCACCTTTGCGACACGCTCAATGGCGACAACGCGTTCCTTAAGATCGATTTCGCTGGCTTTTACTGTACTTATATTGCTTACCGACATATTTCAGTTTCTTAGAATTTTAAACCACCTTCTCTTGCACCTTCCGCCAAAGCTTTAATATTACCATGATATAGGTATCCATTGCGATCAAAGACAATTGTATCAACACCAGATGCAATGGCCTTCTCGGCGATTTTCTTCCCAACATTCTTCGAATGCTCAATGTTCAACTTTGCCTTATCTCCAAGTTCCGAAGTTGAAGCCGACGCAACCGTAGTTCCTTTCAGATCATCTATGACCTGAACAAACAGTCCATTGTTACTTCTGAACACCGATAAACGAGGACGCTCAGTAGTTCCGCTTATTTTCTTGCGGATACCCCTCTTTATCTTGACTCTTCTTGCGTTGTTCTTGGTTGCCATAGAATATATGTTTTGCTCTATGATGTTTATTTTACTTCGCAGCAGCCTTACCAGCTTTTCTGCGTACATATTCACCAGTGAATTTGATACCCTTGCCTTTGTACGGCTCAATTTTTCGTAAGCGACTTCATCTTTGCGGCTACTTGTCCGATTAGTTGCTTATCAATACCTTCAAGTATAATGGTAGGGTTCTGCCCTTTCTCCTGTACAGTTTGTACCTTAATTTCAGCAGGAACAGCCAGGAAAACATTGTGCGAATAGCCCAAGCTTAATTCCAGCACATTAGCCTGTGCGTTGGCTTTATAACCCACGCCCACCAATTCTAGCTGATGTTTATAACCATTCGATAACACCTTCAACCATATTGGCAATCAACGAGCGATACAAACCATGCATCGCCTTGTGCCGCTTCTGTTCAGTCGGACGCTCCACAAGCAAAGTCCCATCCTCCTGTTTGATACTTAAAATCAGGATCGATGCTTTGATGCAATTCCCCTTTTGGTCCCTTAACAGTAACTGTATTATTCTCTTTCGAGAACGTAATGGTTACGCCTTTAGGAATTGTAATTGGTTGCTTACCTATTCGTGACATGACATCTCTATTAATACACGTAACACAATACTTCTCCACCAACATTCATCGAACGCGCTTCTTTGTCTGTAATTACACCTTTCGACGTAGACAGGATTGCGACACCCAGACCGTTCATAACCCTCGGCATGGTACTGGTACCGGCATACTGACGTAACCCGGGTGTACTTATTCGCTGCAGCGTTGTTATGGCTGACTCTCTTGTCTCCGGATTGTACTTCAGGGCAATTTTTATAATACCTTGATAGTTAGTGCCATCCTCAAACTTGTAATTCAGGATATACCCTTTATCAAAAAGCACCTTGGTAATCTCCTTTTTGAGATTGGAAGCAGGTATTTCTACCACTCGATGATTTGCCTTAATGGCGTTCCGCAACCGGGTTAAATAATCTGCTATTGGATCAGTCATCTCTTTTTTACTCCTTTTCTATTAAAAAGCAAACCCGCGTTTTTTAAAACCGGGCTGCAAAGATATCGAACAATTTCAATAATCCAAACTGTCATCGGGTTTCACCCCATTACCAAAAAGGGGGACCTGGATACTCAGCAACCAATATTTTATCTCTTTTTCTTACCAGCTGGACTTCGTCACACCCGGTATTTTTCCATTTGATGCCATTTCGCGAAATACGTTACGGCAAACGCCGAACTTTCCCATATATCCTTTCGGACGACCAGTCAATTTACAACGATTCTTGAGCCGCACGGGGGACGCATTGCGTGGAAGTTTGTCCAATCCAAGGTAGTCTCCAGCGTCCTTCAGCGCCTTCCGTTTTGCCGCGTATGTCGCTACCAGCTTTTCTCTCTTTGTCTGCCGCGCAATTACTGATAATTTTGCCATGCTGTCTTAGTTTTTGTTTGAAAAGGGCATCCCAAATGCTTTCAGAAACTCATAGCTTTCTTCATCCGTATTGGCGGACGTAACAAAAGTGATATCCATACCGTTGATCTTGTTGACCTTATCGATAGAAATCTCCGGAAAGATAATCTGCTCCTTTACGCCCAGCGTGTAATTTCCACGACCGTCAAAACCTTTAGCAGAAACGCCGTGGAAGTCGCGAACACGCGGAAGTGCGATGTTCATCAACCGATCTAAGAATTCATACATCTTATCACCACGCAGTGTTACACGAACACCTATTGGCATATCCTCCCTTAACTTGAAATTAGAAATTGCTTTCTTAGACTTCGTCGCTACTGCTTTCTGTCCGGCGATATTGGTTATCTCCTCCAGCGCAATGTCGATCAATTTCTTATCCGACACCGCTATGCCCATTCCTTTGTTAATACAGATCTTCTCGATCTTGGGTACCTGCATGATCGACTTGTAAGTGAACCTCTGCTTTAACGCGGGGACAATTTCCTCAGTGTATTTGTCTTTTAATCTTGGAGTTGCCATTACTTAATAAATTCTCCGGTTTTCTTAGAATATCTCTGTAGCTTATTCTTTTCGTTAAGCTTGCTCCCAACACGGGTCGCTTTTCCACTAGCAGGGTCAACCAACATCAAATTGCTGATATGCAATGCAGCTTCTGTTTTCTTAATTCCACCTTCAGGTTTTCCTGCGGAAGGCTTTGTGTGCTTCGTGACGATGTTGATGCCTTCCACGATAGCCCTATTTTTTTCAATCACAATCTCTAATACAGTTCCGGTCTTTCCTTTGTCATCACCGGCAAGCACCTTCACGCTGTCTCCTTTACGGATGTGCAATTTTGGTTTTGAATTCTTTCTTTTCTGCATGGCTTATATTACTTCGGGTGCCAATGAAACGATTTTCATGAACTGCTTTTCTCTTAGTTCACGTGCTACGGGGCCAAAGATCCGCGTTCCACGAGGTTCATCTTGCGCAGTCAATAGTACTGCAGCATTATCTTCAAAACGAATGTATGATCCGTCCTTTCTTCTAATCTCTTTCTTTGTGCGCACAACCACAGCCCTTGAAACAGTTCCCTTTTTCACTTGGCTACTGGGCATGGCAGACTTAACGGTAACCACAATTTTGTCTCCAACAGAGGCGTAACGTCTTCTTGTACCACCAAGGACATGTACACAAAGCACCTCTTTTGCGCCACTATTATCTGCTACGGTAAGTCTCGATTCTGTCTGTATCATGATTACTTGGCTTTTTCAACTACTTCAACTAATCTCCAACGCTTGTCCTTGCTTATCGGCCGCGTTTCCATGATGCGAACGGTATCACCGATACCAGCGTTATTCGTTTCATCATGCGCTATGAACTTGGTCGTTCTGTTTACAAACTTTCCATAGATCGGATGTTTTACTTTCCGGTCAACAGCGACGGTAATAGTCTTCTGCATCTTATTGCTCGTTACTTTACCAACACGTTCTTTTCTGTCGTTCCTTTCCATAGGAATTACTTTTGAAGTTCTTTTGCTTTCAATTCAGTATTCAACCGTGCGACCAGTTTACGAGTCTCTCTTATCTTCATTGGATTCTCAATGGCAGAAACCTGATGGGCAAACTGCAATTTCCGAAGTGCCTCTCTTTCCGTGCCGATTTTTTCTTTCAGTTCGGCCTCGCTTAATGCTCTTATATCTGAATTTTTCATGACTTTATTGCTTCTACGTAGTCGCGTTTTACTGTAAACTTGGTCTTCACCGGTAATTTCCCTTCGGCTAAACGCATAGCCTCTTTGGCTGTTGCAATGCTCACGCCTCCCGCCTCAAACAAAATCGTCCCCGGCTTAATGACCGCCACCCAGTACTCAGGAGCACCTTTACCTTTACCCATGCGAACCTCTGCAGGCTTCTTGGTAATTGGTTTGTCAGGAAATATGCGAATCCAAACCTGGCCCTCACGCTTCATGGCGCGGGTCACAGCAATACGCGCAGCCTCTAATTGACGAGCGGTAATCCAACCACCTTCAAGTGCTTTTAATCCAAATGAACCAAATGCTATGGAATGCCCTCTTGTGGCAATTCCCTTCACACGGCCCTTTTGCATCTTTCTAAATTTCGTTCGTTTAGGCTGTAACATTGTTACCTATCTTTTATGCTTCGAAATAATAATTAGCTCCTTCTTCCACCGCTGCGCCTGGCGCCAGCATCTCCACCACGACGGTCACCACCTGGTCTTCCCTCGCCTCTTCTTCTTCCGCCACGGTCCCCGATCTCCACCTTTGTGCTGCCCACCACCTTGCTGCGCATTGCTTACAATACCTACGTTAGGAGAAAGATCACGTTTACCATAAATCTCCCCTTTGAATATCCATACCTTAATACCGATCTTACCATATACCGTTTGTGACTCAGAAATGGCATAATCAACATCGGCCCGCAAAGTGTGCAGTGGGATACGTCCTTCTTTATATTGCTCTGTTCGCGCCATCTCAGCGCCGCCCAAACGGCCTGAACATTTTATCTTAATGCCTTCAGCGCCGACACGCATCGCCGATGCAATGGCTTGCTTCATCGCACGCTTGTAAGAAATCCTGGCTTCTATTTGCTGGGCAATTGACTCTCCAACCAATTTCGCATCCAATTCAGGACGCTTAATTTCAAAGATGTTTATCTGAACATCCTTATTCGTGAGTTTCTTTAACTCTTCCTTAATTTTATCAACTTCCGTTCCTCCCTTACCAATCACCACACCGGGACGAGCAGTATGAATAGTAAGCGTAATGCGCTTTAGGGTTCTTTCTATCACCACCTTTGCGATGCCTCCTTTAGGGATACGCGCTTCAACATATTTTCTGATTCTCTGGTCTTCAACCAATTTGTCAGAGAAGGTTTTTCCACCGTACCAGTTAGAATCCCAACCGCGTACAATTCCTAATCTAAAACCTACAGGATTAATCTTTTGTCCCATTATTCCTTCGTTTCTTTTTCAGTAGTTGTTACTTCCGCGGTTGATGATTTGCTCATGCTGTCTACAATTAACGTAACATGATTCGAGCGTTTTCTCACGCGGTGCGCTCGTCCTTGCGGTGCAGGTCTTAATCTTTTAAGTATACGACCTCCATCAACCCAGATCTCTTTTACATAAAGGTCAGCGTCCTCCAGCTTTACGTCCTGGTTCTTTGATTCCCAGCTCGATATTGCCGAAAGCAACAGCTTCTCAAGTTTTGGCGCGCCAATTTTAGGCTCGTACTTCAGAATGTTAAGGGCTTTGCTCACGCGCTCACCTCTTATCAAAGCTGCCACCAAACGCATCTTGCGTGGCGAGGTCGGTGTATTCTTCAATTTTGCAATAGAAGGACCACTTTTCGCTGCCTCTTTCCGTGCATCACGCTTCTCGCGCTTGAGCACTGATTTCTTTGTCTTCTTCGCTTCAGCTTCCATAGTTACCTAGCGTTATCTTTCTTTGTACCGGAGTGTCCACGATAAGTTCGGGTAGGTGCAAACTCACCTAACTTATGGGCTACCATATTTTCTGTTACATATACCGGAATAAATTTATTTCCATTGTGAACAGCAAACGTATGACCAATCATTTCAGGCACTACGGTTGATCTTCTTGACCATGTCTTGATAACAGACTTCTTGCCTGATTTCTCAGTGGCTTCCACTTTCTTCAATACACGGTAGTCGCAGTAAGGTCCTTTTTTTATCGAGCGTCCCATTATTTTTTCCTCTTAGCTATGATTAAACGATCTGAATATTTTTTTGGATGACGGGTTTTCTTGCCTTTAGAGTAAACTCCATTCCGTGACCTTGGATGACCACCAGAAGCTCTACCTTCACCACCCCCCATCGGGTGATCAACAGGGTTCATCGCTACCGGACGTGTGCGCGGACGAACACCTCTCCAACGGCTGCGACCAGCCTTACCAACGCTTTCGTTCATGTGGTCCGCATTGGAAACCGCTCCAACGGTTGCCATACATACCTCCATTACGTTTCGCATTTCACCGGACGGCATTTTTAAAGTAGCCATTCCACCTTCGCGCGCTAACAATTGCACAAAGCATCCAGCACTCCGGGCAATCGCACCGCCCTTTCCTGGCTTCATTTCCACATTGTGGACAATTGTTCCCAAGGGAATTTTAGACAACGGCAAGGCATTGCCAACTTCAGGAGCGACATCAGCACCTGATATCACCTGCTGTCCTACGTTTAATCCTTCAGGCGCAATAATATACGTTTTCAGTCCGTCAGCATAGTGCAATAACGCTACACGGGCTGACCGGGTAGGATCATATTCTATGGACTTCACCGATGCCGGAATACCCACTTTGTTGCGTTTGAAGTCTATTTCTCGTGACTTCTGCTTATGCCCACCACCTATATAGCGCATCGTTGTGCGCCCGCTATTGTTTCTGCCTCCTGACTTCTTCAAAGTCGTTAACAGCGACTTCTCGGGAGTTGTTGACGTAATATCATCAAAGGAAGGAGCAAGCCTGTGTCGTGTTCCTGGGGTCATTGGTTTTAATTTCTTCAGCGCCATCGGTAATAATTAAACGTTGCTATAAAAATCAATTACTTCGCCTTCTGCCAACGTTACGATTGCTTTCTTATAGCTGGGCTTGCGGCCTGCCAACACACCAGCTTTAGTATAGCGGGTTTTCCTTTTACCCATTACTACCATCGTATTTACTCTTTCTACGTTTACGCCATACTGTTTTTCTACAGCCTTCTTTATTTCTACTTTGTTGGCATCAGAATCAACGATGAAACCGTATTTTCCTTTCTCGTTTAAGGCAGAAACTTTTTCCGTTACCAGTGGCTTCTTCAGCGTACTCATTATCCTTTATTTAATAAGTTTTCAACCTTGCTAATTGAACTTTCCACAAAGATGACACTATCAGCGTTCATCAAATCATAAGTATTGATCTGATCGGCAGTCGTAATCTTCGTATTCTGAATATTTCTTCCCGACATCACTACATTCCTATTGGCTTCAGAAAGAACAAGCAGTGTTTTCTTTTCTCCCAGCGAAAGCGCACTCAAAAGGGCCAAATATTGCTTGGTCTTTGGCGCTTCAAAGTTAAAGTCTTCCAGTATTGCAATAGAATTATCTTTTGCCTTGTAGGTCAGTGCCGACTTACGCGCCAAATCTTTAACCTTCTTGTTCAGCTTAAACGAATAGTCACGAGGCTGAGGACCAAATACACGGCCACCACCTCTAAACAGCGGGTTCTTGATGTTACCCGCACGTGCACCACCTGTACCTTTTTGCTTCTTTATTTTCTTCGATGAACCTGAAATCTCATTGCGCTGCTTTGCCTTGTGCGTACCCTGACGTTGGTTCGCCAGATAGCTCTTAACATCTAGGTATATGGCATGGTCATTGGGCTCTATGCCAAACACAGCTTCAGAAAGATTTACTTTCTTCTTTGTCGTCTCACCACTATATTTTAATACTGCTACTTCCATTACTTCTGAAGGATTACAGTTGAATTATTAGCTCCCGGAAGGGCACCACTGACGATGATCAAATTTTGCTCTGGCATGATCTTTACCACCCGCAGGTTCATGACCTTTACACGGTCACCGCCCATGCGGCCAGCCAAACGCTTGCCTTTTGGTACCCGCGCCGCAAACGAAGCATTACCCATGGAACCGGGAGCCCGGAGCCTGTTATGCTGACCGTGGGTTTGTCCGCCCACACCGGCAAAATCGTGGCGCTTTACAACACCTTGAAAACCTTTACCTTTGGAAGTACCGACGGCATCTACGAAGTCACCTTCAACAAAAACATCCTGAACTCGGATTTCCTTGCCCAGTTCAACCATACCATCATATTCAGCGCGAAAGTCGCGAAACTCTGCAATCGCTTTTTTGGGTGTTGTGTTGGCTTTCTTAAAGTGACCAATTGATGCTTTGGTAGCGTGTTTCTCCTTCTTCTCCCCAAAAGCCAGCTGAACCGCACGGTACCCGTCTGTCTCCGCATTTCTTACCTGCGTAACCACGCAAGGTCCAGCTTCGATTACCGTACACGCGATGTTAACGCCTTCCGGACCGAATATACTGGTCATTCCTATTTTCTTTCCTATAATTCCAGGCATGGCTGAACCTTTTTATGCTGTTTTTCAGGACCTTTTAACCTCTTTCTTCAAAAAGGACTGCAAAGATAGAAACTAATGCATAGTTACCAAACGCCGGTTTCAAAATTTTTAGCAATCGCAGGGCGCTAGCGGCGATTTCATATAATATTCCAAAATCCTGTATCATTGTTACTATGGCCATGGATACTATGGAATTGATTACCCATAAACGGTGGATTATTCTTCCAGTGCTGTTGCTTTTGCTTATTGTGGTAAACCTGTCATTGGGCAGCGTCGAAATCCCGCAGCGGGAGATCATTAGGATTCTGGTTGGGAAATCAAGTGCTAATCCGGTGTGGTCAGCTATTGTCTGGGATTTTCGAATGACAAAGACGCTGACGTGCATCTTGGCCGGAAGTGCTTTGTCGATCGGCGGCCTCCAGATGCAAACGCTGTTCAGGAATGCCCTGGCTGGTCCTGATGTATTGGGGTTGACCTCGGGGGCGAGCCTTGCCGTCTCCCTTACATTAATGGGCCAGGCCTTTGGATTGAGCGTTTTCTCCTCCCCTCAGCCTTGGGCTGTTGCAGGAGCGGCAAGTTTAGGCTGCGGAATCGTATTCCTTGTCGTGGTAGTCATATCCCAGCGATTGCAGGACAATGCATCACTCCTGATTGTCGGACTAATGATCGGCGCGGCGGCATCATCCTTGGTTAGCGTGCTTCAATTTCTGAGCAAAGCTGAGGAGCAACAGACCTTTTTACTGTGGACTTTTGGTAGCCTGGGCCGCCTGAATTGGGAAGAAATTCAAGTACTCACCGTCATCCTGATTGCCGGCGGTTTGATCGCATTATTTTCAACAAAGTCGCTCAACGCGTGGCTGTTGGGGAACAATTACGCACAAACGTTGGGGGTGAATTTGAGTAGATCAAGGTTCCTTGTCATCGTCTCCACGTGTATGTTGACCGGAAGCGTCACGGCCTTCTGTGGTCCGATCGCTTTTGTTGGGCTGGCAGTACCCCATCTGACAAGGCTGCTAATTAACACGAGCAATCATCGTGTGCTCATTCCAGCAGTAATTTTTGCGGGCAGTTCGCTTATGCTTTTCTGTGATACAATCTCCCAACTTCCTGGGAGCACCTACGTCCTGCCGATCAATGCGATAACAGCAATAATAGGTGCCCCCGTCGTGATTTGGATTATTCTTCGTACAAAACGAGTGTTTATATAGGGAATAAGATGAAAGACGCGACAGATCGATCAGTCATAATCACCCGGCAGTTGGCGATCGGCTACTTAAAGCGTGGCAGTAAGAATATATTGTTTGAAAATCTCAACCTTCGATTGCAGGCGGGAGAACTCACTTGCTTTATGGGACCCAACGGAATTGGCAAATCTACGCTGATCAGAACATTCCTGGGATTACAAAAACCACTTTTTGGTGAAGTGGGATACGCCGATATCCCTACCATTGGAAAAAAATCCATGGTTCGCGCCAGGCAAGCAGCGGCAGTCCTGACGGATAGAATTACCGCCGTGAACATGAATGTTTATGACCTCATATCGTTCGGAAGGTATCCGTACCTGGGATGGGATGCGAAACTAACGGCAGAAGACCGGGCCATTGTACAACAGTCCATTGATCAGGTGCAGATTCAACATCTTACTACTCAAAAAATTTTTGAACTCAGCGACGGCCAGCTTCAAATGGCAATGATTGCCCGAGCATTAGCCCAGGGCACGCCTATCATTTTGCTGGACGAGCCTACCGCACATCTGGACCTTAACAACCGGCTTGAAATAATGAACTTGCTGCGAAAGCTAGCGCACACGATGAATAAAGCTATTCTTGTGGCAACCCATGAGCTAGATCTGGCGCTTCAGACGGCTGACGTAATATGGTTGGCTGACGGTAATCGAAACATGCTGACGGGCGTTCCGGAAGATTTGGTCCTGAATGGAGCTTTCGATGAAGTGTTTCAATTTAAAGGTTTTGATTTGAAGACGGGCAAGCTTCATCATGAAGTACTTCGGGCTGAAGCCATCAGATTGGTGGGGGAAAGCCATGCATACTTATGGACCAAAAACGCACTGGAGCGAAGTGGGTTTTGCCTCACGGAGGAGCGCGATGCCCACACGATAACAATTGTTCCCTTGGGCACGCGACATCATTGGATATTGGATAATGACTTCCATTTTGATACGATCAGCGCGCTGTTGGGTCATCTAAAAGATCAGCAGTTTTTGAAACACGCCTAATTGCCATGTAGCAAATCAAGCCTCTCAATCGATTGCAAAGTAAATTATCAGAATCGGATTCAAACAATATTATTCTATTGCTTCGCTTTTGTTAGGTTTGAGATTGCTACAAATGACATCGATACTATTATCATGATTAAACTGGACCAGATTTTTCCCTACAAATTTGACAAAAAATATTCAAAGTCTGTGGCGTACTTCTCTATGGAGTTTGCCATCGATCAACCGTTGAAAATATACAGTGGGGGATTGGGTTTTCTGGCTGGTTCCCATTTGCGCAGCGCGTATGAACTAAAGCAAAACCTAATCGGGATAGGTATTCTCTGGAAGAAGGGATACTATGATCAAGAAAGAAACCAAGACCAGACCCTGCGTGTTAGTTTCCGCCATAAAGACTACTCCTTCCTGACGGACACCAATATCGTGTTTCCCATTACCATTCACGGGGCCAAGGTTTTTGTAAAGGCATACCTGCTGAAGCCAGAAGTATTCAACGCCGCGCCGCTTTTCTTACTCAGCACCGATATCCCGGAAAACGATTTCCTTGCACAAACCATCAGTCATCGGCTATACGATCCAAATGAGACGACACGCATTGCGCAATCCATTCTCCTGGGCATCGGTGGAGCGAAATTACTGGATGTGTTGAAGCGTAAGACAGAAATTTATCACATGAACGAAGGCCACGCGCTACCCATGTGCTTCTATTTGCTCGACAAATACAAAGATATTGATGAAGTAAGGAAAAGGGTAGCCTTTACCACGCACACTCCGGAGAAGGCCGGCAATGAAGAACACAGTTTGCCGCTGCTGCACAGCATGAGTTTTTTCAATGGGCTGACGGCTCAACAGGTAAATGAATATGCATTTCCTGAAAATGGCGTACTCAACTATACGTTGACTGCCTTGCGCCTCGCCAAAAGGGCGAATGGAGTCTCCCAACTGCATGGGGAGGTTGCCCGAAAAATGTGGGGTAATCACAACGGTATTTGCGAAATCACAGCAATAACCAATGCCCAGAATAAAACATATTGGAAAGATCCGGTCTTGGAAAATGCAATAAAGTCAAATGATGATAAGCTATTGTGGGAGCGCAAGAAACAACTCAAGGAGAAACTATTTCGGGCGGTTGCCAACCAAACCGGGAAACTTTTTGACGAGAATGTACTTACCATCGTCTGGGCGAGGCGATTTGCCTCCTATAAACGCGCTAATCTCCTGTTGTCAGATTTCAATCGGTTTTTGAAAATCGCAGTAAGCAAAGATCATCCCATTCAGGTAATTTGGGCTGGCAAGCCTTACCCAGAAGACTACAATGCGATTAACATATTCAATGAAATCTATTGGAAGACAAAGGATTTGCCTAACTGCACCGTTGTAACAGGATATGAACTTTGGTTGTCGGGTCACTTAAAGAAAGGATCAGATGTTTGGCTGAATAGTCCACGATTGTATCACGAAGCCTCCGGAACGTCAGGGATGACCGCTGCGATGAATGCCTCAGTTAACTTTTCTATTCCGGATGGATGGGTCCCCGAATTCGCAAAACACGGTAAAAATGCATTCATCATTGATCCTGCTGACGATTCCCTAACCCCGGACGCTAAAGACAAAATTGAAGCCCAGAATCTGCTCGATATCCTCGAGCACGAAATACTTCCTACCTACTACGAAACGCCCGAAAAATGGCAGGGAATCGTAAAATCCAGCATGAACGATGTCGTACCATTTTTCGACGCTGGAAGAATGGCGCAGGAGTATTACGAAAAGCTCTATATTCCTTAAAGAGGAGCATACCAAACACCAGCGCGGAGTGCCGCAGGCCCCGGAGCTGTGTCTGTTGATCCTACAATTGCACCATTTCTGTGCAGCTGACCGCTGAAGTGCGCTCACGGTGTCGCTTATGCACAAGACCATACTTTACGATCGACCGCCCCATCACAAATAACTTCTTGGTACCTTGGAATGTCAATCATCTGACAACATGGGTGGGGTTTATTGTTCAACTTTGATTTATATGCAGCATATCGTGATTATTGGTAATGGTGTTTCTGGAATTACTGCCGCACGCCATATCCGGAAACGAAGCCATCATCGGATTAGCGTGATCTCGTCAGAGACGGAGCACTTTTATTCTCGCACAGCGCTCATGTACATTTTCATGGGACACATGAAATATGAAAATACTAAACCATATGAAGATTTTTTCTGGAAGAAGAACGAGATCAATCTGGTACTGGATCACGTTGAAAGAATTGACACCCAGGCCAAGTCTCTCCAATTAAGATCGGGCTCAACAATAGACTTTGATATACTCATCATCGCCACAGGCTCAACTTCAAACAAGTTTGGATGGCCTGGCCAGGACCTTAAGGGTGTTCAGGGACTCTATGGCTATCCCGATCTTTTATTAATGGAGGCCAATACCAAAAGCGTAAACCGAGCAGTCATCGTTGGGGGTGGATTAATCGGCGTTGAAATGGCTGAGATGCTGCTTTCCAGGAACATTCATGTTACCCTCCTGGTGCGCGAAACTGAGTTTTGGAATAACGCCCTGCCCCTACAAGATGCTAACCTGATAAGTCGGCATATTCGGCAGCATCATGTCGACTTAAGACTGCAAACCGAACTAAAGGAAATTCAAGCCAATGGAAGTGGGGTTGTTAAGGGCATCACGACGAATAAAGGCGACACGATCAATTGCCAGTTTGTTGGCATCACCGTCGGCGTTTCACCCAACATTAACTTTCTGAAGGACTCCGGTATCAAATCAAACCGTGGTGTACTGGTGAATGAATATCTGCAGACAAATGTCCCTGATGTATATGCGATTGGCGACTGCGTTGAGCGATCATACGATTTGCCTGGAAGAAGAAATATTGAGCAGGTGTGGTACACTGGGAGGATGATGGGTGAAGTGGTCGCGCAAACAATCTGTGGAGAAAAGACAAAGTATGAACCCGGTCCGTGGTTTAATTCTGCCAAATTCTTTGATATAGAATTTCAAACCTATGGAAATGTTGGTGCTGAAATAAGTCCCGACGAAGAAGACTTTTATTGGGAAGATAAATCGGGATTAAAGGCCATGCATTTTGTGTGGAACAAAAACTCAAACGTATTTGTGGGAATTAATGCATTTGGTATCCGGTTAAGGCATGCATCCTTTGATCAGTGGCTTAGGGAGAAAAGAGACATACAGTTCGTAGTTGATCATTTGACTGAAGCCAATTTTAATCCTGAGTTTTTCCCGCAATATGAAATAGAAGTAGCAGGAGCAATCGCCGGTAAACTGGCGACGCTTAGATCTGCTTAAACGAATAATGAAATGAAAAAAATAAAAACCACCGGACTCGGATTATTCCTTCTTGGGTTTATTGTGTTCAACATTTCTTTTTTTTCAGCGCGCTATACACTAACGCCTGCGCTAGTGGAAGAAAAGATTGCCGACCCGGAGAAGACCTCGCTATTTTTGAGTAAGGCGGAGTCGATATTAAATGAGAATATTTCGTCGAATTTCGCATTTGTCTCTGGGGTCAAAGCAGCATTCTCCTCCGTTAATGACCAACAAATAAAACTTTACGCCATTACTTCTGCGGAAGTAAATTCTCTGATTTCTCTAAATCAGCACAAATTTTCAATATCCTCAATAGACTCTGTCTTTAATTCGGCAGACAAAATTTCCATTTTTAAGAATCGATCCTTAAAAGCGTATGGAAGTTGGCTTGATGGCCAGTCATTTAATACGCAGGAAGAATTGAAGGCACAAATCCTTGGTGTAACGGAAAAGATTCAAAAGTATGGGACCGTAAATCAGGTGGGTTTTGATCGCTATCAAATCAAAGATCTCACCTACGCGCTAACTAAATCCGCGGCACATAGTCCGGTGAAACGAAACCCGGTTCTATTTCTTTTCCTTACGTTCGGCTTGTGCATCCTGGGCGCTTTGCTGTATATCCTGCCCAAGCTTGAAGATCCATCCGGCATTAAAAATAATGGGATATTTTTTAATGCTATGAAAAATGCTGGCTGGCTGGGTATGCTCACCGGGACATGGCTCATCGCTTTCTACATCCTTCTTTACTTTTTTCCGGAATACATGACAAATTGGATAATTATGTCCGATCCCATAAGCTATTGGCTCAACGGAAGCGAAGCCGGACGCTTCTTTTTGTATGGGTTGGTGTACACGCTTTGTATTTTGGTAATGGGCGTGCGTATGATTATTCACTACCGTCACAGCAAATACCAAATCCTACGCACATGCTCGGTCATGTTTTTTCAGACGGCTTTTGCTTTTCTTTTGCCGGAGTTTCTAATACGCCTAAATAAGCCCTACTTCGATTTCAAAAATATCTGGCCATTAGATTATAGTTTTTTCTTTGACTCACGCCTTGATCAACTCACAGAAAGTGGGACGTTGGGCATCTTTATGATCGGCTGGGGGATTGCACTCATCATCCTGGCGGTCCCCATTATGGTCTATTTTTTTGGTAAGCGATGGTATTGCTCATGGGTATGCGGTTGCGGAGGCCTTGCCGAAACGCTTGGCGATCCCTACCGGCAACTTTCCAACAAATCGGTGAAAGCATGGAAAGTTGAACGCTGGACGATTCATAGTGTCCTTGTATTTGCCGTTGTGATGACGGCTGGAGTAGTCTACACTTATTTTACCAAAGCGTCCTGGTTCCTCTTTTTCGACAGTTATCAGCTTCGTGAAATCTATGGGGCATTTATCGGCGCGGGTTTCGCCGGGGTTGTAGGTACCGGTTTTTATCCAATGATGGGTAACCGTGTATGGTGTCGCTTTGGCTGTCCACTGGCTGCCTACCTTGGCTTCGTACAACGTTTCAAGTCACGCTTCAGAATCACAACCAATGGCGGCCAGTGTATTTCCTGCGGTAACTGTTCAACCTATTGCGAGATGGGTATTGACGTAAGGTGGTACGCACAAAGGGGACAGAATATAGTGCGTTCGTCGTGTGTAGGCTGCGGCATTTGTTCTGCCGTTTGTCCACGAGGTGTGCTAAACCTGGAAGTAAAACACGAGGCGGGTAGATTTGGGAGACCGGTCTTAATTGGGAATAATAATGTTAAGCTGGACGATTGAAGTATATTGGCGCGCTAACGGAATAGTACGATTTGCAGCCCATTATTAATGTAATCATCCCAGCATTCAATGAAGAGAACGGTGTCGGTCAAGTCATCCAGGAAATTCCTATGGATTTGGTGAGCGAGATTATCGTTGTAAATAATGCCTCGACAGATAATACTGGACGCGTGGCGAAAAAAGCGGGAGCGACGGTATTGCGAGAACCAACACCGGGGTACGGCAGAGCTTGCCTGGCAGGGATTGGCTACCTGAAAGCTAAGAATTCAAAGCCCGACATTGTGGTTTTTCTGGATGCAGATCATTCAGATTTTCCCGAGGAAATTCGTCAATTGGTAGAACCAATTCTCGCACACAATGTTGATTTAGTTATTGGCTCGCGCACGCTGGGACACCGGGAGAAAGGCTCGATGACACCGCAACAAGTTTTCGGTAATTGGTTAGCAACCCGGCTATTAAGATTGTTTTATGGCGCGAAATTTACTGACCTTGGACCGTTCCGTGCGATTAAATATGATTCGCTTCTTGCCCTAGACATGCAGGACAAAACTTATGGCTGGACCGTAGAGATGCAGGTTAAGGCAGCAAAGCAGAAAATGAAGTGCATGGAAGTTCCCGTTGACTACCGAAAGCGTATCGGTTTTTCAAAAGTTTCAGGCACGTTAAAGGGAACGCTTGGAGCAGGTTACAAGATTATTACTACAATATTTAAATATGTATAAAGTTCATAGTCAATTATACACCGCCGGTATCACCACCAACCATCGGGTGTGGGCAATGTGTTAAATGGAAATCATCATTACGATACCATACATCCTCTCACTCTTGTACATTTTCTTGTTCAGTATGAGTGAATTGCACCTGAGCTGGTTGTATATAAGAAACAAGCGCCACGTCAAAGATACTGCAGTACCATCCCCAACATTCGAACCGCTCGTGACTATTCAACTTCCCGTCTACAATGAAAAGTATGTCGTCGCCCGGTCGATCGATGCTGTCAGTAGCGTAGACTATCCCAAGCATAAATTAGAGATTCAAGTGCTCGATGATTCCACAGATGAAACTTCTGAAATCATTTTGAAGAAAATTGAGTCCTTGCGACCGCTTGGGTTGAATATCCGGTACATACACCGCGCGATTCGCGATGGCTTCAAGGCCGGTGCCCTCGAACAGGGCTTAGCGCTTGCGTCAGGGGAATTCATTGTCATCTTCGATGCAGACTTCATCCCGGACCATGATTTCTTGAAAAAGACAATAGGTTATTTCTCGGACCCTTTGATCGGCGTGGTTCAGACCCGGTGGGCGCACCTCAATAAAAATTATTCATTGCTTACACAACTCCAGGCATTTGGTTTGGATGCGCACTTCTCTATTGAACAGGGCGCGCGAAATGCTGCAGGAAGCTTCATTAACTTCAACGGTACATGTGGCATATGGAGAAAAACGTGTATTGAAAGTGCCGGCGGCTGGTCGCATGACACATTAACGGAAGACCTGGACCTTAGCTACCGCGCACAGCTGAAGGGATGGAAATTTAAGTACCTTGAAGATGTATCGACACCCGGGGAACTCCCCGTCATCATGCAGGCGATTAAAACACAACAGTATCGCTGGAACAAAGGCGGCGCAGAAACGGCACGCAAACTTTTTGGACGGGTGTTGCGATCCGATGTGTCCTTGATTCACAAAACCCACGCCTTCTTCCATCTGTTTAATAGCTCCGTGTTTGTAGGCATCCTGATTGCTGCTTTGCTGAGCGTGCCCATGTTGTATGTTAAGCGCGCGCATCCTGAAATAACATGGATTTTTGATTTGGGCGTAATCTTTCTACTCGGATTTCTTTCTGTCTCAATTTTCTACTGGATAGCGACAAAGCAATTTTCTAAAAATCCTGGTCGAACATTCTTTCACCGATTTCCAAGTTTTCTAATTGTTTCGATGGGCCTTTCGTTGCACAATGGCCTCGCTGTATTGGAAGGATTGCTGGGTGTGAAGACGCCATTTATCAGAACGCCAAAATTCAACCTTAGTCAAAAAGGTAACGACTGGAAAAGAAATGACTATTTTAAGCCCTCGTTAAATATCCTTACAATTGTTGAGGGCTTGCTTTGCCTTTACTTCATATTTGGCATCGCAGCCGGATTATATCTGCATGACAACATGCTCATCATTTTCCATATTATGCTTGCCCTTGGTTTTGGTAGCGTATTTTACTATTCCGTGAACGCGTTGCGCCATGCCTAGGCAAAAGGCAATCGACTATAGCTTACTAATAGCTTCACTTCTTTTATACTGCTTCCTTGGCTTCGGCGTGGCGCGTCACGAGACGTATAGGCTGTTCTCCGCCTATTTTGCTGTTTTTGTGGTATACCTTTATGTGGCATTTAAGTCCGGAGACGACAATGTTGATTTCTGGTTTTATGCTGCTATTCTACTTCGCGCCGTTCTGCTCTTTTGCATACCCAACCTATCGGACGATTTCTATCGATTCATTTGGGATGGACGCTTATTGGTATCCGGTTATCATCCATTTGCGGAAGTACCAGCTTTTTACATGCAAAATAATCTTGCCATCCCGGGGATTAACGAAGAACTATTTCTGAAATTGAATTCTCCAGATTACTTCACAATATACCCACCGGTAGCCCAATTTATCTTTTGGATAGCTGTTAAGATTTCCCCGGCATCGATATACGGCAGTTTACTGGTTATGAAGGCCATCTCCTTCCTATCGGAGATTGGTTCCCTGGTGGTGATGAGAAAGCTTCTTTTCAAGTTCGATCTTCCGGCAAAGCGGATTTTGTTGTACGGGCTCAATCCACTCATTATTCTTGAACTCGCGGGAAATGTGCACCTGGAAGCCGTGCTCATCTTTTTGCTCTTGTTCAGTATACTATTGCTGTACAATCATAGACTTATCCTCGGCGGTATATTGTTCTCGGCGGCGATTTGTGCAAAGTTGATACCATTAATATTTTTACCTGCGCTACTTCCACGCTTTGGCTGGAGGAAGGCTATGCAATTCTATCTCATTGTCGGGACGACCTGCGCCATCTTTTTCTTACCACTGTGGGACAAGGAAATCGTCTTTGGATTTCAAGATAGTATTGCTTACTATTTCAAAAAATTCGAATTCAATGCCAGCATTTATTACCTGGTGCGTGAATGGGGGTTCTGGTATTATGGTTATAACATTATTCAAACTGCAGGTTGGGTGCTGGGGTTGATAAGTTTCGCTGTCATTATGACCCTTTCGATGGTCACCGTAAGCCCACCCACTGGAATCGCGAAGGGTGACACAGGGTTTGTAAATCAGGGATTACTCACACAGTTCTTGCTAATTCTACTAGCGTACTACCTCTTCACAACCACGCTTCATCCCTGGTATATTGCCCCTTTGTTGGCTATTTCGATATTCACGGCGTTTCGTTTTGCGGTACTTTGGACCGGTTTAATTTTTCTGACGTATGCTGGGTACTTGAAAGATGGCTTTCAGGAGCATTTAAGTATCATAATCATCGAATACATTTTTGTTCTTGGTTATCTTGCCTACGAATTATCATGGAAAAGAAAATACTTACTGCGATCTTCCTAATTGGTTTCTTTTGTTTGCACGCCTGCGGTCAAAAGGATTTCGACAAGAAGTTGAATTCACTGTATAAGAAAACAGTCCCGCTTATCCGTGCGCAAGAACTTTCAAAAGACCTCGCGGAAAATAAAAACATATTGTTGCTGGACACGCGATCTTATGAAGAATATGAAGTAAGCCATTTGCGAAATGCCCGGTTCGTCGATTATGATTCCTTCAAAGCACGAGATATGGATCGATTTGACAGAGATACCAAAATCATTGTCTACTGTTCCGTCGGGTACCGAAGTGAACGAATTGGTGAAAAATTGCTTAAAATGGGTTTCGCTGATGTAAGTAACCTGTACGGCGGAATTTTTGAATGGGTAAATGAAGGCCACACCGTTGTGAACAAATCAGGGGTTGCAACAGACAGTGTTCATACGTACAATAAAGACTGGTCTCGTTGGTTAATTGGTGGCGTAAAGGTGTACTAATATGAAATCCAACGCGCCTGCTGTTACTGGGTCTCTACTCATTATTTTCTATCGCAACCCTACATTGGGAAAAGTAAAAACAAGACTTGCCAGGACGCTCGGCGATGCTAAAGCATTAGCGGTATACTTGCATCTGGCTGCCCATACAAAATCGATAACCGAAGATCTTGCCACGGACAAGGCTGTATACTATTCAGACTACGTGGATACGGAAGACAACTGGGATAATTTGACGTATAAAAAATATCTGCAATCCGGAAATAATCTAGGGCAAAAGATGTTGCATGCATTTCAAGAAAGTTTTGCCCTGGGCTATAGATCCATTTGCCTTATTGGAACCGATTGTTTTGAACTCAGTCTGGGTGTACTTGAGGAGGCGTTTGACAACCTACGATCCCGGGATGTTGTGATTGGCCCGGCCTATGACGGCGGGTATTACTTGTTGGGCATGAACGCTCCTCACGCTGAATTTTTTGAAAACAAATTATGGAGTACTAATTCTGTATACGCCGCTACAGTTGCTGACTTCGCCACAAAAGGGCTAAGATATTATCAACTTCCTATGCTTACCGATGTGGACGAAGAGAAGGATTTGCCTGACGCCCTAAGAAGTCTTTCATGATATTCTGGGCGGAATACCCTTCGGGCAAACTCGTTTGCAAGGTTGGGGTATTGCGCATGCCGCACCAAAGCGTTACTTTTAGTTAACTCAACCAAAACCTTATAACTATGGACACTAAAAAATTCCTGCTCGGGGCAGTAGCCGGAGGCATTGCCTTCTTCCTGCTGGGCTATTTGATTTATGGTTTGGCGCTCATGAACTTTTTCACGGCGCATTCAGGTTCCGCGACAGGGGCCATGAAATCTATGGAGGAGATGGCTTGGTGGGCACTCATTCTCGGTAATTTATCTTTAGGCGCACTGCTCAGTTACATTTTCTTGAAGTGGGCCAATATTTCAACTTTTGGCACGGGTGCAAGTGGAGGTGCGGCAATTGGCTTTTTTATGGGCATGAGTTTCGACATGACTTCTTTTGCCACGACCAATATGATGGACCTTACAGGTGCAGTTGCCGACGTCGCCGTAAGCACGGTGATGACCGCCATTGCGGGGGGCTGCGTTGGTGCTATTCTGGGAATGAGCAACAAGTCCTGACCTGTAGCACTTCACAGGAATGAACCACCGACGCACAACCGGGGGTTTTTTTGCGTCCCTGAAGATCCGGTCAGCAGCTCACGCCATAGGTCTAATGACAATCGTCATGGATACTTCAAGCATCAGATATAATAAATCCTTATAATCACTTTTTCCTTGCCGAAATCAATATGTTCAATGCTAATTTTTCTTATATCAAGTCCTGTGCGTTTCCGCAACTCTTCAATCAAAACAGCATGCTGTGCTGGCTGTATGTTTGCGACGCTGTTGTACTCAATTGTTTTCGTTTTTTGATTGCGCATCAGCCAATTTCCGTCCACGAGGAAAACGGTTCCAATGATGAGCGCATTCAACCCAACAATTTCAAAATACGATCCCTTCATGATCGAGTTTATCAATCCGATGGTCATGATAATAAAGAGATACGTCATGTCTTTCGTGGTGATTGTTTCTGTGCGGAAGCGCAATAAAGAGAATGCTGCCAGCAAGCCAAAAGCGCTACCAATGGAGTTAAAAGCCTTCGTTTTTTCCAACATATAAGCCAGTAAGAAAACGATAAAATTGAGTAGGAAAAAAGTGAAGTAAAAGTCGCGCTTGAGATAAATTGTATAGTAAACGAATCGGATCAAAACAATCATGCAAGTTGTGTTGATCAGCAGACGGATAAGAAAATATTCCGTAAAGAGATTGGTTTCCATTCTTAAATATAATACTGTTTTTGCTTTGTCAAGTCTGCATAGAATACGATTGTTTCGCCACTCAAATTGCCAGAGAGATATGGTCTGCGACCGTGTCAATCGACGATCAACTGATCATGGACACATAAAATAAAGCATTTATTATTATATTACGACACCAGCATCACGCTGCTCGCTGTCTGAGCTTGATTTTGGTGCGAGGGTTTATCTAAAATTATTGCGGTATGGAATATTCAATACGCTGGAGAATTTTTACGCTTGTTCTCACCCTAATGCCCCTTGCCGGGCATACGCAATCGGGCGCCGGTGGATTATTCTCCTCTGATGAGGTACTCGACATTCGGTTGTCGGGTGATCTCCGGACGCTAATGAATGACCGCGACGACGAAAATAACTATCATCCAATGACATTATCCTATCAAGGAGCAGATAGTCCAACATTAATTCCTGTAAAGGTTCGAACCCGCGGGCATTTTCGGCTTGCCAAAGGCAATTGTACCTACCCACCCTTGCTATTAAATTTTTCCAAAAAGAAGACAGCCGCTGACCCGATATTCAAGGATCAGGACAAAATGAAGCTCGTGACGCCCTGCAGAGGCGACAAGTATGTTATCCAGGAATACCTTGTCTACAAAATATATAATTTGATAACCCCAAAGAGTTTTAAGGCAAGACTGGTGACGGTAGTTTACGAGGACACCGTCAAAGTTAAATCATCCGATCCCTTGTACGGGGTCCTGATTGAAGAAGAAGATCAAATGGCAAAAAGAAACAATGCAGTTTCTGTCGAAAAGAAATCTCTGAGGCCTGAACAAACGGACAGGGCTGATTTTTTGAAAATGGCAGTTTTTGAATATCTGGTCGCGAATACTGATTGGTCTGTTCAGTATTTACAGAATGTTAAACTAATTGCATCAGATTCGATGACCACTCCTTCTACTGTTCCGTATGATTTTGATCATGCCGGAATTGTAAGAGCGCCCTATGCAAAGCCTGCTGAGGAACTGTTATTGCTTTCTACGCAGACAAGACGTTACCGTGGTTATTGCGTGAATGATATGGCGGAGTTTCAGGAAGTATTCGCCCTGTTTAATGACTTGAAGGAACAAATCTATAGTGTCTACACAACTTGTGCACTTCTGGACGAACGCTATGTCAAGACTACTGTAAAATTTCTGGATGAATTCTACGAAACCATAAATGATCCGAAAGAAGCCAGTATTCAGTTCCTATACCCTTGTGACAAAAACGGAACAGGAAACGTAGTGATAAGGGGATTAAACCGGGACTAGGTAATATCCAAATGAGGCGATCCTTGCCCAACTAAGAAAAAATTGCCCAATTGCGCGGTGGCTACACTTTGAAGAATATCTTCAATCTATACAACGTATACAAAAATATCCATACAATCGCCGCCGCTCCAATGCTCTCAAAAACAGGATGCCATTTTTCGGGACTGTTAACATAAAAACCTTCAAAAAGTAGTCTGGAGGTGTAACCAAAGTCTATAAAACGATATGCCATGTAGATCGTCAGGCTATTCATGCCAATGACGACAAAAAAGAAGGTCCATTTTTGATGCTTTAATATGTCGATGATCCAATAGAATACGGCGATTGAAAGAAACGCCATTCCTCCGGTCAACATGATAAAGGAACTACTCCACAAGTGTTTATTAATTGGAAAATGCAATCCCCACAATAGTCCGATACCCAGGCAACCTGCGCCTGACAAAATTAAATTTCGAAACTTAATGTGATCAGAGAGACTTTCATCGCGGAAAGTGTCGGCTGCCAGCGTACCCAGTATGGTGAGGCATAAAGCCGGAAATTGTGTGAAAATTCCGTTTTCATCATAGGTCTTTTGCAAAAGTCTACCCGGCAAAAATGTTCGGTCAATCCAACCATTGAGGTTCCCTTCAAATGAAAGGTCGCCGGCACCGTAGCCTGGAACAGGCACAAGATACATGGCTGCATAATAGAAGAGCAATATCCCCCCAACCCAGAATATTCTGCTCCTGGTAGTGGAGTTTAAATAAAGGACTGTCACCACAAATCCGGCAAATCCTATGCGCTGCAGTACACCGACAAAACGAATTTGTGACCAATCCAGAAAAGGCACGGGCGCATTTTTGTCCAGAATTCCAAGCCCGATCAAAATAAGCATTCTTATAAAAGCCTTCTTGTAGAGTGCCGATTTCGACAGGCCTTGCCCGAGTCCTTTCGCCAATGAAAAGGGTATCGACAGGCCTGCGATGAACAAGAAGAGCGGAAAAATAAAATCATAAAAAGTAAAGCCATTCCATGCCGGATGCTCGAACTGCATCGCAAGCGCATCAACCCAGGCCAAATTGGTCTTACCGTGCAAGAGATAAATAAAAGATCCAGCGCCCGAAATCATGAGCATATCAAGACCTCGCAATGTATCGATTGAGCGTAATCTTGTGGCTGGCGGATTGGGTGTCATTTGGAGTTTACAACGTTATTATCAGGAAAAGATAGTTGTTTGTGTGAACAATTGAAAGCATTATACCCGGCAAGACGCCACATTTTACACAGCACAACCCCGACAATCTCAGCCATTCCGTTCATCTGATTTTGGTTTTCACGTCAAATCCAGTACTTTGATTTGATCATATAACAAGATGCAGGAAATCTGGATTTTTTCCCTAAAAGTGTTTGCCGGTTTTTTCGCGATCATGAATCCTATTGCGAACATTCCGATTTTCATCAGCCTAACAGACGGCGCAAACTCAGTTTCCCGAAAACGTGTAGCCAAAATTTCAACCCTAACAGCATTCTTCATCATCCTCTGTTTCACCATCGCGGGTAAATACATTTTCGAGTTCTTTGGATTGACAATGCCAGCGTTCAAAATATTTGGCGGGGCGCTCGTGCTGACGGTCGGCTTTGAAATGCTAATGTCGCGACAGCCCAGTGCGCATAAGCAGGAAGTAAACTTCGATGAGGCCATTTCTGTTTCGCCGCTCGCGACGCCGATGCTGGCTGGTCCAGGCACAATTGTCACGGCCATGGACTATTCCGGCAGAGCAGACTTCGCGCATCTCCTGATCATTCTGATCATTTTTGGCCTGATGGCGCTGCTTACCTATCTCTCATTTATCTCCAGTGAGATCATTTTAAAAAGGCTGGGCACAAATAAAATAGCCGTGATTGGAAAGTTAATGGGTTTAATCATCGGTATTATCGGGACCAACATGCTTATTGAAGGTATTACGTTAGCATTCAACCTTTGAGGTGCATCAAGTTGAATACACAGGCGCAATCTTTTTCAATATCATGTTGAAATGACACCCAAAGACTTTTCGTTGGCTGCAAGACGGACGACAGCTGCTTCAATGCAACGTCGATCTAAGAGCCAAAAATTGACCCAAAAAAAGTCTACTTTTTCTCCTGACCTCTTTCCATAAAAGGTTTCAGGATATCAATCGGGATGGGGAAAATAGTGGTTGAATTGTTTTCCGTTGCGATTTCTGCCAAGGTCTGGAGATAGCGAAGCGTCAGTGCACTCGGTTGATCGCTCAGAATTTTTGCGGCATCCGCAAGCCGCTGCGAAGCCTGAAACTCGCCCTCTGCGGCGATGATTTTGGAACGTCGTTCGCGTTCCGCCTCGGCCTGCTTTGCCATGGCCCGTTGCATCTCCTGTGGTAAATCAATCTGCTTCACTTCAACAGTGGAGACTTTGACACCCCAGGGTTCCGTATGCGCGTCAATAATCTGTTGCAGTTTTAGATTGATTTTATCACGCTGTGCAAGAAGGTCGTCCAGCTCGGATTGTCCAAGCACACTTCGCAACGTGGTCTGTGAAAGCTGAGAAGTGGCGACAAGGTAGTCCTCCACTTCCACAATGGCTTTCACAGGCTGTATGACCCGGAAATAAATCACGGCATTTACTTTAACAGACACGTTGTCGTGGGTGATAATGTCCTGTGGCGGCACGTCCATCACCACTGTTCGCAGGCTGACCCTTACCATCTTGTCGATGATTGGAATCAGGATGATGAGCCCGGGGCCCCGTGCGCCCTGGGGTACCAACCGGCCAAGTCTAAAAATCACACCACGTTCATATTCGCGCAAAATGCGGATGGAATTCGCCAAGATAATGATGGCAAAAACAACAATGAGGACGGCTTCTAAAGCTAGTATTTCCATAAACTTTGTGGATTACGCGTTGACTGGTTCAACCCTGAGTTTCAGGTTTTCTATTTTTTCTACCCTTACCCTTTCTCCTTTGTTGATCCTTCCGGCCGTGGATTCGGCACGCCAAATTTCGCCGTGCACAAAAACGCTGCCTGCCGGATCGAGTGTTTCAAGTGATTCCCCGATTTCCCCCAACAATCCTTCTTCGCCTGTGACGGTCTTCCTGCGTTGTGCCCGCAAGCCCACGCCCAGCACAAAGAGGAAGAAGAAAGATGTGATCACAACAGAAGAAATGATGACGCTCCAGGAGATGCTGAAAAATTCAAGGTTGGAGTCAGTACGAATCAGCATCATCGAGCCCAAGGTAAGTGAAATGACACCACCGATAGCCAATACACCATGACTGGTGATTTTAATCTCGAGTAAGAAGAGTACAATGGCAAATATGATCAACGCGAGTCCGGCATAGTTTATCGGCAAGGAATGCATGGCATAGAACGTAAGGATGAGGCAAATAACACCGACAATGCCGGGGAGAATCGCCCCTAGGGTTGTATAATTCAAACATGATCCCATACAAACCCAGCAGCAACAAAATATAGGCGATGTTCGGCTCGCTCAACGTATCCAGCACTTTTTCTATTGGTCGCATCTCGAATACTACCACCTTAGCGCCTTTAGTGTGAAGAATCTTTGTCCCCGAGTTTACCTCCACAATTTTTTCATCAATTTGGTCAAGGAGTTCCTGCCGTATTTTTTACCACTAAGTCTGTGATATTTTTTTCCAGTGCCTCTTTCTCGCTAATCGAAAGACTTTTACGCACCGCTTCTTCAGCCCACCGCCAGTTTCGATTTCTTTTTTCAGCAATCGACCGGATAAAGGCTGCAGCATCATTGGTCACTTTTTCATTCATGACCGAATCGACCTGCCCTTGCAAACCAACGGGATGAGCAGCACCAATGTTCGTTCCAGGGGCCATCGCAGCAATATGAGCGGCCAGCATGATAAAAACACCTGCAGAGCCTGCATGCGCTCCACCCGGCGCAACGAATACAACTACCGGTACAGGCGATTCGAGGATATCGCCCACGATGACCCTGGTTGATTTCAACAAACCCCCGGGCGTATTGAGTTGTAGGATCAGGCATTCTGCGTTTTCATCCACAGCTTTGGCGATCGCGCGATGAACGAATGCAGCGGAAGCCGGGTTAATTGTTCCGTCAACGTTCACCGAAACAACCGATTGTGCAAAAAGGATGGACGGAAATACAAAGGCCAAAAACAATGAAATCCGCTTCATAATATAATGGAATGAAGGATTCTGTTACGTCGCAAACTGAACCCTCAGAACGTGATGTTGAAGTTGCGCGCAGCATTATCAATATACCGAAATTCCCAAGCAATAGCAATTCTCACAATGGTCGGAACATCCCATCAAATCATGCCATGGATTGAGCGGCCATAGCTTAGTTACTTCTCGAAAAGGTCATCATCGTATATCCACCATGCATTCGGATTGCACGCATGGAGGGGACCAGGGTATCTGGTCCTGTTGAAGAAGATAACTTCCCGAAAAGAATGAATTTGAAGTCCCGGGCGCTGGTCAATAAAAATCTCCGGGAATCACGGCGAAATCGTGCCCGTCAGAATTTCCACCATCGGCTTGTCAGGTTTAAGCTGATCATCTACAATGCCAAAAGATCCTGCCTTATAATTCCAGTTCGCATAGGCAACATTGTGTTTCTCAAAGATTGCCACCATATCCTTATACCACGCCAGCTTAGCACCAACAGGAGCTTTGTCAATAACACCAAACTCGCCACAATACAACGGAAGGTTGAGTTTCGCCGCGAGCGCCAATGGTTTTTGCATCATCAGCTCCAATGTATCCCTGGTGTAAATACGTTGTTCTTCAGGCGTACTACCACCCATAACGATCTGGCCCGGATACGCCACCTCGCCTGTGAAGTCCTTTAATCTTGTCCACGATGCCTGGTAATGGGTGAGGTAAAAAGGTTCGTAAAAATGAAAGCTCAGCAAAATATTCTTATCGCCTGCCGGAATTTTGAGCTGATCAAACGTATTGGCTGATTGCCATCTGTTAGAACCAATAACAAGCATACGCTCGGATTCCCAATTTCGGATTGAATCAGCAACCCGGCTTAACAATTGGTTCCATTGTTCGGGGTCGTCCGCTACTGGTTCGTTCATGAATTCATAGGCTACCATACCGTTAGGCCAACCATGAACTGCTTGTGAAAGATCTTTCCACAACCGGATGAACTTATCTTGTTCAGCTGGAACGGTCCATAACGGCTTCTCCGCTTCATTGAAATGATGGGAGCGGAGTATATGCAAATCCAGTACTACACGCAGCCCTGCTTCATAGCACCAGGAAAGACAATTATTCAAGCAGCGCAAAGGCATCTTCTTCACGATTACCGTTCTCATCCCAAAGTTGTTGTTCATCAACCGGTAAACGAATGTGATCAAAACCTACTGAGTCGATAAAGGTCACATCCTGCTGCGTAAAGAATGAGGCTCGTTCATCTCCCCTGCGATCACTTTGAGACAGCCAGTGTGCGATGTTGGTTCCGCGACGAATCGAAAAGGCTTGAAAGTCAGCGTCATGATCTATTTCCGCTGCTGGTTTTTCTGAAGTACAGCCCAATAGTAACAGGAAGAAAACCAATGCCGTTATCGCTTTATTTGTCATAGTCACTGTTTTATGTACGTTAAAATGTAAGGATTTGGAATGAGAAAAAGAATCCAAATATACAGCAACGGTAATATTGCCATGGTGATCTGTTGCCCTCAACACAGCTTATTCAAATCTCTTATTAGGATCTGCTTGCGGTTGAAGTTGATTAAGTTTTTGTCTTTTAAATCATTAAGAATCGTCGTTACTGTTTGCCGCGAAGTACCTGTCAACGATGCAATATCCCTATGGGTAAGTCGCGTCTGGATCATCGTCTCGTCGCCAACCTTTATTCCCTTCCATGACGCTGCATCCTTTAAAAATTCTATTACACGCGTGCGGGCATCTTTAAAAACCAATAGCTCCAGTTTGCGCTCAAGCTTCATAATCCGCAGGCCAATCAGCTTCAGTATTTTGAAACTTAGCTCTTTGTCTTCGTACATGAGTTCTTTCAACTCCTCAGTAGTTAAAGGACAAATCGTCGTACGTTCCATAGCTTGCGCGAAATCCCTCCGTTTTTCCTCGCCTGCCATTGCAAGTTCCCCAAAAACCTCACCCTTGGATAGAATCGCAGATATCACTTCATCTCCATTCTCCAGGTAGTGTCCAATTTTGACGCGACCGCTTACGATCATATATACATGGGTGGCAGAATCTTCCTCCATATAGATAAACCGATCCTTGTCGTAAGTAATGAATTCATGTTCAGCTCCCATTGTCTTCACTTTGTGAGGGCACAGTATTCGGTAAAGATTTACACTTTCAAAGTACCAAAGGGCAGCCGAGTTCGTCATGTATTTGTCGTTAACTTCATTGTCATCCGATCAAAGTAACTTTATTAATATTTTGCCTTTTCCCAATAACGATTAATGGATAACTTAATTAAGTTAGCAAAAAATTAGAAGGAAAAGTTCATGGCTATTCTAAAGCTGTCTCAAATCTGGATATACCCTATTAAGTCATTAGGCGGAATCAGCTTGCCTGTCGCTTCGGTGATGACCAAGGGACTACAACATGACCGACGATGGATGTTGGTGGACGGAGATGGACGATTCATAACACAAAGAGTCCATCCAAAGATGGCGCTTTTTACGCTATCTGCTGACGGCTCGCAATTGAAAATCAATCACCAGGAGCACTCCCTCATGCTGTCGCTCGTCGTATCCGACCCCGTCGCGGCTAAACCGCGTGCAGATTTGGGATGACGTCGTTTCGGTTGTTGAAGTGAGTCCGGTGCATAGCGCATGGTTCTCAGACCGTCTCGGAATAGCTTGCAAACTTGTCTATTTCCCAGAAGAAAATGCAAGGCCGGTAGACCCTGAATACGCAGTAAATAACGAACAGGTAAGCTTGGCAGATGGCTACCCTTTCTTGATCGTCGGGCAAAGCGCGATGGATGATTTGAATAACCGTTTATCTACCCCTGTTCCAATTAATCGTTTTCGCCCTAACTTTGTTTTCACTGGAGGGCTTCCATATGAGGAAGACACATGGAAAGACCTTACGATTGGATCAGCCCGATTTATTGCGGTGAAACCATGCTCAAGGTGTATATTAACTACCGTTGACCAGAATACTGGTGAAAAAGGTGATGAGCCACTTCGGACACTATCTACTTATCGAAAACGTGATGGTAAAATCTACTTCGGCCAAAACCTGGTTGCTGACGGCGCTGCTACAGTAAGGGTGGGAGATCAAATCTCATTTCAAAATAGATAAAACTATTCAACACCAACTATTGATTATGGACGACGGACTATTGACTTTTGCCGGATGACTTTCCTATACCTCAAAGCTGTTCACATCGTGTTTATTGTCACTTGGTTTGCCGGATTGTTCTATATGCCCCGATTGTTTGTATACATCGTTGAAGCACACGAAAAACCTGAAACCGAAAAAGCCATTTTGTTGAGGCAACTGAAGATGATGGCCTCGCGGTTGTGGTATGGTATTACGTGGCCATCAGCAATTATCACCTTTGGGCTAGGTACTGCACTGATCCTTGACAATCCTGAATGGCTCCGGTTGGGTTTCATGCACATCAAACTTACCCTGGTTTTTTTCCTGTACGTGTATCAATTTTCATTACAAGTACTCTTCGTTCAGCTAAGAAAAGATCGTGTGAAATATTCGTCGCAGCAATTGCGGTTATGGAATGAGGTTGCAACACTTTTTCTGATTAGTATTGTTTTTCTTATCGTGTTGAAAAGTGCGTTAAGCATAGTATGGGGATTAGCAGGTCTTTTGGCCGTTACGCTTTTGATAATGATGGGGATTTGGATTTACAAAAAATATAGGAGATGAATATTAAATTTTCAGTCATGCATCGATTTTCCTTGGTTCCTTTTTTTCATGGCATGATCAATGGTCGATGGTCAATGGTCAGTCTTGCAGCGCGAGGCATTCAGCTTGTGGCATTTGTGTTTCTCTTCTGCTGCGTTAGCAAAACAGAATCACCGCTTCCCATTTTCGGTGAGCGAGAAGTAATTGGTTCGGACACTGTCTACCATACTATTGCTGATTTCAAGTTCGTCGATCAGGACAGCAGTGAGGTGACGAACGAAACGTTCAGCGGAAAGATCTATGTGGCTGATTTTTTCTTCACATCTTGCCGTACGATTTGTCCGATTATGAAAACGCAAATGCTCAGGGTGTACGATTCTATTCAAAACGATCCTTCCATTTTACTCTTATCCCATACGATCGATCCGGAATATGATACAGTAGGACTCCTTCATGATTTTGCTGAGCGACTGGGTGTCAAGAGCAGCAAGTGGCATTTTGTTACGGGAAACAAAGAAGACATCTACAAGATTGCCCAGACGAGCTATTTTTCTACAGCCCTTGAAGACACAACCGAACCAGATGGTTTTATTCACAGTGGCGCCTTTTTACTGATCGACAAGGAACGACGAATCCGTGGCAAGTATGATGGCACAAAAGAAGAGGATGTTAACAGGCTACTTGGAGATATTCAACGATTGGAGAAAGAGAATGGTGCCAACTAATACGGTGACTGCTGCTGATACGTATCGATCCGAATGTATTCAAGTGCAACCAAAATACTTTTCCGACACTGCCAGTTTAAAGACCAGCCATTGCCATGCTGGACGCCATATCACCTCTTCCGCGGGTGTACTTGGATTACGTTTTTTCCTTTTGCTTTGCACAACGCTTTTTGCATGTTCTACAAAATCCAATTCGGATGACCATACTTCATCCCCCAAATTTGAGCAGTACTTTGTGCAGGGAGAGCAATTATATCTAAAACACTGTAGCAATTGCCATCAGCGAAATGGCACAGGTCTTGGGTTAGTATACCCGCCATTGAACAAGTCCGACTATTTAGAGCATAACTTCGAAGAAGTTGTATGTCTCATAAAAAATGGAAAAAAGGGAGAGCTCATCGTTAATGGAAAGAGTTTTAATCAGGCAATGCCTGGCATTCCAAGCCTTAGCGATCTGGAGATCGCAGAAATCGCAACATACATTTATAATTCCTGGGAAAATGAAAAAGGGATCGTCGAAGTTCAGGTCGCCTCAGGAATTCTCACAAGATGTGAAAAATACCGCTAACATCATTCGGGTTGTTTGAGGAATATAACGCGTCCCCTTGCGTCAACGGTACCGATTATTACATGTACTTCAACTTTATCACTTGCCGCACGCGTTGATCGACAATAAGAATTGCGGCTTTTTGAAAAGAAGGCGGACCGAAAGTTCCCATGGAATTGTTACCAAAAGCAAATCCTTCTTTTGGTATCCCAAACATATTTGTATCGAGCTCACCATTTTCATTTTCATCATGGATGACACTCAACGCGTATTCACCAGGTTGCAAGTTTTCAAAAAGTACGGTCGCTTCACTACCCGTGGCTTTTACGACCTTGCCTTTAACCGCATTTTTCAAAAAGTCTTTTTCGGATGTAAATAGTCCAACGCGAATACTGCCCTTTTGTGATTTTATATTATTCACATTTACTTCAAGTGAGCCTAGCTGTGCCATTGCGCTGCCATGAATAAGTAGTAGCATGCAGGATGCCCAAAGGCAAATAATCGCTTTCATATTGAATTGTTTCCCAATCTTATTCATTCTGATGAACATTTCAATATTAAGTATACCGAATTGCCCTTTTCAGGCGATCAAATGCGAAGAATTTATGCTGGGATATATATGCCGGGTATACAATTTCCAGGAAATGTCTTACCCGGTAAGGCCGCAATTTGTTATGCTACGCTGGCTTTTTTGATCGTTGCTTCTGGATATTCGGATTAGCAAAAATAATGATCATCCCTTATTGTGTTATTTTGTAAATTAGCTTTCCCAATCAACTATCAATATGGCTTCTATTAGTTTAAAAATCAACAACAAGACCTACAATGTCGAGAGTGACCCCAAAATGCCCCTGCTTTGGGCGATACGCGATCTTGTGGGGCTGACCGGTACCAAGTATGGTTGTGGTATCGCACAATGTGGTGCATGCACGGTTCATCTTGGCGGTGTACCCGTCCGCTCGTGTTCAATCCCAGTTTCGGCCGCCGCCAACAAAGATATTACTACTATCGAAGGGATATCCACAGATAACTCGCACCCCGTCCAGCAAGCCTGGATTCAGGAGCAAGTTCCACAATGCGGATATTGTCAATCGGGCCAGATCATGGCCGCTACTGCCTTGTTAGCAAGATCCCTAATCCGTCTGACAAAGACATTGACGCTGCCATGCAGGGCCACATATGTCGTTGCGGAACGTACCCACGTATTCGAAAAGCCATAAAAACTGCTTCGGCCATTATGGGACAAAAAGCAGCTATAAAATAGCTGGGACATGACAACGCAGCCAGAGTTCTTACAAATAAAAATTCGATCATGAAGGCAATACCGGAAAATATATCCAGGAGAAATTTTATCAAGTTATCGGGAATGACAGGTGTCGCGCTAACGCTAGGGTTTCACGTGCCTGCCCTGGGCAAAGAAGCATTGGTGCTGAAACAAGACACCGCAGAATCTCTCGGCATCGAGCTGAATGCGTGGATTTCCATTGATGCGACCGGAAAGGTGACTATTGTGAACCATCGTTCTGAGATGGGTCAGGGGTCATTTCAATCTGTTCCGCAAATCATTGCAGAAGAACTGGAAGTAGACCTCAATGAGGTAAATATTGTCTTGGCGCAAGGCAGTCAGACGAAATATGGGAGCCAGGTTACTGGAGGTAGCTCTACCATCAGAGGATCTTATGAACGGCTATTGAAGGTGAGTGCAACCGCGCGGGAAATGCTGCTGGAAGCCGCAGCAAAAAAATGGGGCGTCCCACGGTCGGAATGTTTTGCCGAAAGCGGTCAAGCGATTCACAGACCAAGTGGGCGTAAACTTGGCTATGGCGCCCTCGTAGAAGCTGCCGCCAAGCAAGAACCTCCCAAAGACGTGAGGTTAAAAGACCCAAATGACTACAAAATTATTCGCAAGCCATTGCCCCGGCAGGATACTCCGCCGAAAACAAATGGCAAGGCTGTTTTTGGTTTGGACATGAAATTACCAGGAATGCTGTATGCAGTTGTCGAACGAAACCCAAGGTTCCTGGGTAAAGTCAAAAGCGTAGACGACACCGCAGCAAAAGCGATACCCGGCGTCAAGCACGTTCTGCGGGTGCAGATGAACGTTTTCTCGCACAAGCGAGAAGGCGTTGCCGTAGTAGCTGATAATTTATGGTCCGCGATGCAAGGAAGAAAAGCCTTGAAAATAGAGTGGGATGACTCAGGCTTTGAGCACTACAGCACTGAACAACTTTTTGCCAAGATGCGCAATGACGTTAAGGGCGAACCGCTTTCCTTCAAAACAAAAGGAAATTTCAATGGCGCATTTCGCAAAGCTTTCAAAAAACTCGAGTCTGTCTATGAAACACCATATGAATCCCACAGTTGTATGGAGCCCCTTAATTGTGTAGCTCACTTTCACGATAATAAGTGTGAAATCTGGGGACCCATACAGGGACCCGATTGGGTACAGCATGACGTCGCACCGATGATCGGATTGAAACCCGAAGACGTGACGGTTAACATGACCTTCTTAGGAGGCGGGTTTGGTCGCAAAGCTTTCTTAGATTATCCCCATGAAGCCGCTGTTATATCCAAAGCGATTAATGCACCCGTGAAAGTAGTCTGGACACGTGAAGATGACATGAGCCAAGGACCCTTCCGGCCGGGAATGGTATATCAATGTAAAGGTGGCCTTTCTGAGGACGGGCGCCTGGAAGCTTTCGAGACCATCATGGCAGGTCAGAATATGGATCATCAAAATCCAGGCGCAGATAAATTGTCGTATAACAGTAGTGTAACCGAGGGATTTCTGGAAAATTATCTTGAAAGTCTGCCGAATTATAGCTTTGGCGATGTTCCACTGGACGCTCCTGTTCCCGTCATGTGGTGGCGCTCTGTCTATTCGTCAACCAATGGTTTTGCTTTTGAAAGTTTCATGGATGAGTTGGCGGCATCTGCTGGCAAGGATCCCATTGACTTTAGAAGGCAACATCTGTGGGGTGGCCGCTATCACGAACTGCTTAACAAACTTGAAGAAGTAAGCGGATGGAAGGTCACGCGGTAAAAACGAAGGATATGGCGTAGCCGTCACAGAATGTTTCTCATCCATCGTAGGCGAAGTTGTCAAGGTTTTCAAAAAGGCAGATGGCAAAATAGGGATCGATAAAGTCTGGGCGGTTATGGACTGCGGTTGGTATGTCAACCCGGATATTATCCGGGCACAGGTTGAAGGAAGTATAATCATGGCGCTTGGCGCCGCCACGATACATGCAACGCACTTTGAAGATGGTAAGGCAGTTGAGCAAAATTTCAACACCTACAAAATGCCACGCATCACAGACGTCCCGGAAATTGAAGTACATATTATGGAAAACGATGAAAAAGCAGGTGGTGTTGGAGAGCCGGGTCTTCCTCCGTTTACGCCAGCCCTTACAAACGCAATATTTGATTTAACCGGGAAGCGCATCAAAAAATTACCCTTTTCATTGGCAGATGTATGAGTAACTTTGCCGATCAGTCAGGACTTGGCTAATAAAGAAATATTTAGATGAAGAGAATCATTTCAATTGCAATTTCTTTGGTTGCAATTTCTTTTTTTTCGTTTGGGCAAGCCCCAAAAGTAGATTTGAAAGCGAGCATTGATCGGGGAAAGAATATCTATACGACGCAATGCATCACGTGTCATTTGGAACAAGGCGAAGGTATTGAAACTGTGTATCCACCACTGGCTAAATCGGATTACCTGATGAATAACAACAAGCGGGCAATCCAACAGATCCTGTATGGCCTGAATGGTGAAATAAAAGTGAACGGCGTAACCTACAATGGCGTAATGAATAGTTTCGACTTTACCGACGATGAAGTAAGCGATGTCCTAAACTACATCCGTAATTCGTTTGGCAACAAGGGTGCAGCAATAACACCGGAAGAAGTGAAAGCTTCACGGAAGTGATATTACTGGTGCATTTTGCGCACGGCAGAAATTGGCGGCGCTTCACGCCAAAGGAATTGTAATAGATTCCGCTTAAGCGCGAGCTATCGGATTTCTGACGGCCCGCGGCGCTCAAGAATAGGCGAAAATACTGGCTGAATTATTACCTTTATTGAAATGGGACGATCCAAAAGTATCGAAAATAGTTCCGCGAAACCAGCAGGTACGTCTTTCAACGACGATGAGGAAACATCCGAGGATAGCACGGACGATCGCAAATTGAAGGACGTTTCGGTGATATTGCTCGCCGCCGGGAATTCGTCCCGCATGGGCAAATCAAAACAACTGCTACAAATTGACGGCGACCCGCTGCTCCTGCATTCAACGAGAGCGGCGATAGGCAGTGGTGCGAAAAACGTTGTAGTCGTTCTCGGCGCGAATGACAAAGCACACCGCGAAGTTATAGGCGACCTGCCGATTACAATCATCACCAATCATTACTGGAAAAGTGGCATGGGAAGTTCGATCAAGACTGGAATGAATAACCTGCTCAGAATTTTTCCGGAAACAACGGCGGTGATTATCATGGTATGCGATCAGCCCGGGATTAGCGAAAATCATTTGCGCACACTCATTGAGAAATTCGAAGAGAACAAAAGCCCAATAGTAGCCTCCGCCTACGCCGATACCGCTGGGGTACCAGCATTGTTTGCACGTCCATTCTTCTCCAATATCTTAATGCTTCGCGATGACGAGGGCGCAAAAAAAATCATCGCTCAATTTTCCGCACAGGTGCATGCCGTGGCCTTCCCTGAGGGGATACACGACCTTGATACGACGGAAGATTACAAAAATTTCATTGATCGAAAATAAAAAAAGTCATCGCTGAAACGGCGATGACTTTCTGTAACCTTTGCGCAGACTTCCGCTATACTTTTATTTCAACATCGACACCACTGGGAAGCTCCAATTTCATCAACGCATCAACCGTCTTTGCGCTATTCGAGTAGATATCAACCAGACGCTTATAGGTACAAAGCTGAAATTGTTCGCGTGCCTTTTTGTTCACGTGTGGAGACCTAAGCACGGTAAATTTTTCTTTTTCAGTCGGTAATGGAATAGGGCCGCTTACTACAGCACCTGTTGCCTTTACAGCCCTCACAATCTTCTCAGAAGATTTGTCAACCAGGTTATGGTCGTAGGACTTTAATTTTATTCTAATTTTTTGGTTCATAGCGTCTGTGTTAAGGAAATCGTCTAAATCCTTTAGGTATAATTATTTTGCAAGTGCAGCGCCTTTTACTTCTTCAATTACTTTTTCCGCAAGGTTCTTAGGAACAGGTGCATAATGTGAGAATGTAAGCGATGCTGACGCACGCCCTGAGGTAATCGTTCTCAAATCCGTTACATATCCAAATAGCTCTGACAATGGAACATCCGCCTTAATAACCTGGGCTCCACGAGCGCGTATCCATTCCTTTCATGACACCTCTTCTTCTATTCAAGTCACCTGTTACCGAACCAGTAAATTCATCTGGCGAAAGCACTTCAACACTCATGATCGGCTCAAGCAACTGAGGGGCACATTTCTTCGCTGCCTCTTTAAAACCAATTCTCGCGGCCAATTCAAAAGACAACGAATCAGAGTCCACATCATGGTAACGAACCATGGAATAGTCTTACTTTCATGGAGTCGATTGGATAACCGGCCAACGGTCCATTGACCATAGCCTGCTCAAAACCTTTTTGAATCGCTGGAATAAATTCGCGAGGAATAACACCACCCACAATATCATTGACAAACTCCAGGCCTTGCTTACCGTCGCTCATGTCATCACGCGGTCCCATTTCAAATACGATATCTGCAAACTTACCACGACCACCAGTTTGTTTCTTATAAACTTCCTTATGCTCAACCGACTTGGTTAGTGCTTCTTTGTAAGCAACCTGAGGTGCACCCTGGTTGATTTCAACCTTAAATTCACGGCGAAGCCGATCAATTATGATTTCAAGGTGCAATTCACCCATACCCCGAAGAATCGTCTGACCAGTTTCCTGATCTGTATGTACGCGAAGCGTTGGATCTTCTTCCACCAAGTTTGAAATCGCCATACCAAGTTTATCGACATCGACTTGCTTCTTAGGTTCAATTGCATAGCCAATAACTGGCTCAGGGAATACCATTGATTCGAGAACGACTTTACGTTTTTCATCACAAAGTGTATCACCCGTCTTGATATCTTTAAATCCAACAACTGCACCAATATCACCTGCAGACAATCTCTCGATCTGATTTTGCTTATTTGCGTGCATCTGAAATACACGGGAAATGCGTTCCTTTTGATCCAGAACGTGTATTATAAATATACGAACCAGATTCAAGTACACCGGAATATGCTCGCACAAAACAAAGACGTCCTACAAACGGATCTGTTGCAATTTTAAAGGCAAGTCCTACAAATGGCTCCTTTTCATCAGGTTTGATGGGCTACTTCTTCGTTCGTATCAGGATTAGTACCAACAATCATGTCTTTGTCCATCGGTGATGGCAATAGTTCCATCACATAGTCAAGCATGGTTTGAACACCCTTGTTCTTGAAAGAAGATCCACATACCATTGGAACAATCTTCATGTCTGATAGTTGCCTGACGCAAGGCAGTCAATATTTCTTTTTCTGAAATAGAATTTGGATCATCAAAAAACTTCTCTAACAATGTCTCGTCAAATTCAGCAACAGCTTCAAGGAGTTTCTCTCTGTACTCTTTTGCTTCTTCAACCATGTCATCAGGAATGGGAATCTCCTGAAAGGTCATCCCTTTATCGTCTTCATTCCAGATAATACCACGGTTGTTGATCAAGATCAACAACACCTCTGAAATTTTCTTCCGCACCAATTGGTAATTGCAGCGCCACGGCCTTGCTACCCAATTTCTCCTTCACTTGTTTGCACACACCCAAGAAATCGACACCGGCACGGTCCATCTTGTTAACAAAACCAATACGGGCCACTTTATAATTATCAGCAAGACGCCAGTTTGTTTCAGACTGAGGCTCAACACCATCAACGGCACTGAATAAAAAAACCAGTCCATCCAAAACGCGCAAGCGAACGATTTACCTCAACGGTAAAGTCAACGTGACCAGGCGTATCGATAATGTTAACATGGTATTCGTTATCCCGGTATTTCCAGAATACGGTGGTAGCAGCAGAAGTAATAGTAATTCCTCGCTCCTGCTCCTGTGCCATCCAGTCCATGGTTGCTGCACCATCGTGCACCTCACCAATTTTATGGTTCACACCAGAATAATATAGGATACGCTCAGTTGTAGTGGTCTTACCGGCATCAATGTGCGCAGCAATACCTATGTTTCTGGTGAATTTTAAATCTCTTGCCATGGATCCGAATACAATTAAAATCTGAAATGTGAAAATGCCTTATTTGCTTCAGCCATGCGATGGGTATCATCTTTCTTCTTGATGGCTGCACCTTCACCTTTTGAAGCAGCGATAATTTCGGCCGCCAACTTATCCATCATGGTTTTCTCACCACGCATTCTGGCGTAGTCAATCAACCACTTGATACAAAGGTTAATTTTACGCTCAGGACTGATTTCGACAGGAACCTGGAATGTAGCACCACCAACTCTTCGGCTCTTTACTTCAACAGCGGGCGTCACATTGCTCATCGCACGTTTCCAAACTTCTAGTCCACTTTCGCTTGTCTTCTTTTCTACTTGTTCAATGGCATCATAGAAAATGTGTATACGCTACGCTCTTCTTACCTTCCTCCATCAAATAGTTCACAAACTTTGTTACCAGGGTATCCTGAAATTTAGGATCTGGAAGTAAGTATCTCTTTTTGGGTTTTGATTTTCTCATCGCTTCTAAAGATTATTATTTCTTCTGCGGGAGCCGCAGCCCCAGCTTTAGGTCTTTTTGCACCGTACTTAGAACGACTTTGCTAGGCGACCACTTACACCAGCAGTATCCAATGCACCACGAATAATGTGATAACGTACACCTGGAAGGTCTTTTACCCTACCTCCGCGGATCAAGACAATAGAGTGTTCCTGAAGGTTGTGTCCTTCACCAGGAATGTACGCGTTTACCTCCTTACCATTGGTAAGGCGCACCCTGGCCACTTTACGCATGGCAGAGTTCGGTTTTTTAGGGGTTGTGGTATACACACGTGTACACACGCCCCTGCGCTGAGGGCAGGAATCCAAGGCTGGAGACTTTGACTTAAAAGTCAATTTCTTTCTGCCTTTTCTTACAAGTTGTTGAATGGTAGGCATTTATATTATATCTTTATGAACCTTTCAAAAATTCGGACTGCAAAGGTATCATAAGAAACAAAGGATACAAAACCTTTTACCAAGAATTTTACACCCTATTAGCCTTTAAAAAACCCTGATTCTAAGCCGTTTGGCGCTATGCTTCGCCCATCGTTCCACCAAAATTCATGGGAAATTTAGGTAGCGTCTTCAGTCCGCTTAATCGGCCCAAAACTGCTTTCATACTTTTCAATATTATCCTTTAAAGCAAGCAAGAAACGTTTTGCATGTTCTGGTGTAATCACGATTCTCGATTTCACTTTGGCCTTTGGCACTCCCGGCATAAGCCGAATAAAATCAATGACAAATTCGCTATTGGAATGAGCAATCATAGCCAGGTTGGAATAGATGCCTTCTGCAATTTCCTCAGAAAGCTCAATATTGATTTGATTTTGCGCTTGATTTTTCGTTTTCTTTTGCCATGACTTTATAAAAAGGGGTTGACCCCTTGACGAATCAACCCCTGGTATTTTACTTTACTTAATCCTGCAGTTCTTTTTCATGATCGCGCGTCTGCTCCACAGAAACTGCAGCACTGTCATCATACTCATCTTTATGCGTAACGATCATATCATTGTATTTACGCTGACCTGTACCGGCAGGAATTAGGTGACCAACAATAACATTTTCCTTCAATCCCATCAACCAATCTGTCTTACCACGAATGGCAGCTTCACTTAACACTTTCGTTGTTTCCTGGAATGATGCTGCAGACAGCCAGCTTTCTGTTTTCAACGACGCTTGCGTAATACCTTGCAACGTAGGCCTGGATACCGCAGGCATTGCATCACGTACTTCAACGAGCTTTTGATCCTTTCTGCGTCAGCGACTGAATTCTCATCCCTAAACTCGCGGCCTGTAATAATTTGACCTGGCTTCAAGGTCGCTGAGTCACCAGCTTCGATCACAACTTTCTTGTCCAGAATCACGATCATTATCTTCACTGAACTGAAGTTTATCAACGTATTCACCTGGTCAGGAAACTTGTATCTCCCGGATCAATGATTTCAACCTTTTGCATCATCTGGCTAACAATTGCTTCAATGTGCTTGTCATTGATTTTCACACCCTGCAGACGGTATACCTCCTGAATTTCGTTCACCAAGATATTCCTGTACTGCGGTCGGACCTTTGATTGAAAGTATATCTGATGGCGTAATAGAACCATCTGACAACGGCTGACCTGCCCTCACAAAGTCATTATCCTGCACCAGGATGTGTTTCGACAGTGGCACCAAATATCGCTTCTGAACGCCGTCTCTTGATTCAATGAAAATCTCACGATTACCTCGCTTGATCCCACCATACGTAACCACACCATCAATTTCACTCACAACGGCAGGATTAGACGGATTACGTGCTTCGAACAATTCTGTTACGCGCGGAAGACCACCGGTAATATCTCGGGATTTACCCATTGTGCGTGGAATCTTCGCCAATACTTGTCCGGCTTTTATCTTGTCTCCAGCATCCACCGCCAGGTGAGCGCCAACAGGAATATTATACCCCTTGGTATCTGTTTTGCCCTTCACAATGATGGCTGGATTCTTCGTCTTATCGCGGGTATCGGTAATCACTTTTTCACGGTGACCTGTCTGCTCATCAGATTCCTCCTTAAAAGTGATACCTTCAATGATGGATTCATATTCAATTGAGCCATCAAACTCAGAAAGAATAACGGCATTGTAGGGATCCCAGAAACAAAGCTCATCTCCTTTCTCAACTTTCTGTCCGTCTTTTACTTTGATAAATGCACCATAGGGAACATGGTTGGTGATCAATACTCTGTTTTTCTCCTTATCTACAATCCTGATTTCACCGGTACGTCCCATAACTACCTTGACCGGCTGCCCGTCCCGTTGTGTTGTCTCAATAAAACGGATACCCTCAAATTCAAGTACGCCACTAAACTTCGCTTTGATATTTGCTTCAACAGCAATGTTTGAAGCTGTACCACCCACGTGAAAAGTACGCAGTGTAAGCTGTGTACCAGGCTCACCGATTGATTGTGCAGCAATAACACCTACGGCCTCTCCTGCCTGCACCATTTTTCCGGTAGACAAGTTACGACCATAGCATTTTGCACAGCCTCCAATGCGGGATTCGCACGTTAGCAGTGACCTGATCTCAACTTCTTCAATACTTGTATCCTCGATTTGCTTTGCCAGTTCATCTGTGATTTCCTCATTTGCCTCACAAATAAGTTCATCTGTAAGCGGATCGTAAATTTCATGCACAGTTACCCTACCAAGAATTCTTTCAGACAAGGGTTCAACAATATCCTCATTATCCTTCAGCGCTGTTACCTTAAGACCGCGCAGCGTTCCGCAATCTTCCTCTGTGACCACGAGATCCTGCGCTACGTCTACAAGTCGGCGCGTTAAGTAACCAGCATCTGCTGTTTTCAAGCGCAGTGTCGGCAAGACCTTTACGGGCACCGTGTGTTGAAATAAAGTACTCCAATACATCAAGTCCTTCCTTGAAGTTTGAAAGAATAGGATTCTCAATTATCGACCCGACAGAACCGGCTAGATTCTTCTGAGGCTTAGCCATCAAACCGCGCATACCACCTAACTGACGAATTTGCTCCCTCGAACCACGAGCGCCCGAGTGCATCATCATATAAATGGAATTGAATCCTTGCTGGTCCTCCTCCAACTGCTTCATCAACGTATTGGTGAGCAAGGTATTCGTACGCGTCCAGATATCAATTACCTGGTTGTAACGCTCATTGTCGGTAATAAGACCCATCATGTAGTTGTTCCACACGGCTTCTACCTCTTCTTGTGCATTGGCTACAAGCTGCACCTTTTCATCAGGAACTTTTACATCATTCAAGCCCATGGACAGACCACCTTTGTAGGCCATTTGGAATCCAAGATCTTTGATATCATCCAGGAATTTCGCGGCCTTGGATTGTCCCGCTGCCTTGAATATATCGGCTATGATGGTTTGAAGTTTCTTCTTGGTCAAAAGTTCATCAACAAAGCCAACTTCCTCCGGCACATATTGATTAAATATCACACGACCTGCAACCGTCTCGATCATTTTTGTGGTCAGCTCGCCAGTCTTTTTATCTTTGACTTTCGCTCGCACCTTCACCATCGCGTGCTTGGAAAGTTTACCCTCATTAAAAGCAATGATTACCTCTTCAGCGGAATAGTATCGTCCTACCTTCCCCAATAATCTTATACTCATCAGAGTCCTTTCTTCCTTTGGTCAGGTAGTAAAGTCCTAATACCATGTCCTGAGAAGGTACCGTTATAGGGGCACCATTTGCAGGGTTCAGAATGTTATGCGAAGAAAGCATCAACATGGAAGCCTCAAGAATTGCCTCCTGGCCAAGTGGCACGTGAACCGCCATCTGGTCACCGTCAAAGTCGGCGTTAAATGCTGTACAGACGAGCGGGTGCAATTGGATGGCTTTACCTTCAATCAATTTAGGTTGAAAAGCCTGTATACCCAGCCTGTGCAGAGTAGGAGCACGGTTAAGCAGGACAGGATGTCCTTTCAATACATTTTCCAAAATATCCCAGATCACAGGATCTTTGCTGTCGACAATCTTTCTTCGCAGATTTAACCGTCTTCACTATCCCTCTTTCAATAAGTTTACGAATAATAAACGGCTTGAATAATTCTGCTGCCATATCTTTCGGAAGACCGCACTCGTGCAATTTCAACTCAGGACCTACGACAATAACCGAACGACCAGAGTAGTCAACACGCTTACCCAACAGGTTTTGACGGAAACGACCTTGCTTACCTTTCAGCATATCACTCAAGGATTTCAAAGCACGGTTACCATCGGAGCGTACCGCGTTTACTTTTCTTGAGTTGTCGAACAATGAATCTACCGCTTCCTGAAGCATGCGCTTCTCGTTACGAAGAATCACTTCAGGCGCCTTAATATCAATTAGTCTTTTCAGACGGTTGTTACGAATAATTACACGTCTGTAAAGGTCATTCAAGATCTGATGTTGCAAAACGACCACCATCCAAAGGCACAAGTGGACGTAATTCCGGTGGAATAACCGGTACCATCTTAATGACCATCCATTCAGGACGATTTTCAATGCGTGTTCTTGCATCGCGGAATGCTTCTACCACTTTCAAACGCTTCAATGCTTCTGCTTTACGTTGCTGTGAAGTATCTGTAGCAGCCTGATGACGCAGGTCATATGAAAGTGTGTCCAGTTGTGTCCTGACTCAGCAGCATCTCTAATGCATCAGCACCCATTTTGGCAATGAACTTCTTTGGATCGTTATCATCCAGCAGCTGATTTTCGCGTGGAAGCTTATCAATAATATCCAGGTATTCTTCTTCGGTTAGGAAGTCAAGTCTTTTGACGCCATCTTCTTCCTTCGTACCGGGCTGAATTACAACATAGCGCTCATAGTAGATGATCTGATCTAATTTCTTGGTCGGCAAGACCAAGAAGGTATCCAATCTTATTGGGCAAAGATCTGAAATACCAAATGTGAGCTACGGGAACAACCAGTTCAATGTGACCCATACGTTCACGTCTTACCTTCTTTTCTGTAACCTCAACACCGCAGCGATCACAGATAATACCTTTGTATCGAATACGCTTATACTTTCCGCAATGACATTCCCAGTCCTTCACCGGACCGAATATCCGCTCACAAAACAAACCACCCATTTCAGGCTTGTAGGTCCTGTAGTTGATCGTTTCCGGTTGTGTCACCTCACCATGTGAGCTTTCCAGAATTGATTCCGGAGATGCCAGACTGATGGTGATTTTGGAAAAGTCGTTGTTTATTTTCTTGTTTTTTCTGAATGACATATGTATATGATTTAAGGCCACGATTCAGTCGAGGGCCGTACAGAAATATTTAATCCATTGTAATCTCAAGCGCAAGTCCTCTCAGTTCGTGCACCAATACATTGAATGACTCAGGAATATTCGGTTTCCGCATGTTCTCACCTTTCACAATCGCTTCATAAGCTTTCGCTCTTCCAATTACATCATCAGACTTAATTGTCAAGATTTCCTGAAGAATATGTGAAGCACCAAATGCTTCAATTGCCCAAACTTCCATTTCACCAAATCGCTGACCACCAAACTGAGCCTTTACCACCCAGTGGCTGCTGTGTAATGAGTGAGTATGGTCCGATAGAACGTGCGTGCATTTTATCATCAACCAGGTGACCAAGTTTCAGCATGTAAGCAATACCAACTGTTACGGGTTGATCGAACTTATCTCCTGTCAGTCCATCGTACAGGTATGTTCGTCCAAATTCAGGTAAGTCCTGCTTCATTAAGTTCATGCTGAACCTGATCCAGTGTGGCCCCATCAAAAATTGGAGTTGCATATTTCTTACCCAGTTTCTGACCAGCCCACGCCAATACGGTTTCGTAAATCTGACCGAGGTTCATACGCGAAGGTACACCCAGTGGATTCAAACAAATATCAACCGGTGTTCCATCTTCAAGGAATGGCATATCTTCTTCACGAACGATCCTCGCTACCACACCTTTATTACCGTGACGACCTGCCATCTTATCACCTACTTTCAGCTTACGCTTCTTGGCAACATATACTTTTGCCAACTGTACAATACCCGCAGGTAGTTCATCACCCACTTCAAGGGTGAATCGTTCACGCTTAAACTCACCTGCAATAACAGTTGCGCTTCGATCAGATAATTCTTCACTGTTTGAGCAACCAGATCATTGGTATGTTCATCGTAGTCCAATTCTCAAGACTGATGTCAGCAATTAGGTTAACCTCTTCCGGAACATTGTAATTACTCTCATCACGGTAAATATTCTTATCCGGGAACAAGTTGCTTTCAATCACCTTTGCGATGAATTTCACGCCTTTGCTGATGAGCTCATCACCAAACTTATGTTTCACACCTTGACTGGTTTTACCATTCAGCAGCGTGGTAAGCTTCTTGATCATCTCATCACGCAGGTCGCTCAGTTGCTTGCTGTATTTGTGCTTTAAGCGCGTCCAACTCCTTCTTTGATTTTGAGCGCACATCCTTGTCGCGCTTTGGTCTGGAGAAAAGCTTTGGTCTCAATAACCACACCTTTCAATGATGGAGGCGCCTTAAGCGACGCATCTTTCACATCACCGGCCTTGTCACCAAAGATTGCTCGTAATAGTTTCTCTTCCGGAGTCGGATCAGTTTCACCTTTTGGCGTGATCTTACCAATCAATATATCCCCTTCTCTCACTTCGGCACCAATTCGGATAATACCATTTTCATCGAGATGCTTTAACTGCTTCTTCACTTACGTTAGGAATTTCGGAAGTAAGTTCTTCTTCACCACGTTTGGTATCCCGTACTTCCAGCTCAAATTCTTCAATGTGAATTGATGTATACACGTCTTCGCGAACCACACGTTCAGAGATTACGATCGCATCCTCAAAGTTGTATCCTTGCCATGGCATGTAGGCCACCAACAGGTTTCGACCAAGCGCCAAGCTCACCGTTTGCGGTAGCATAACCCTGGCACAAAGGCTGACCTTTCGCAACTTTTTCACCTTTCATGACCAAAGGTGTAAGGTTGATACAAGTGTCCTGATTGGTTCTTCTGAATTTAATCAGATTATAGGTTTTGAATTCATCATCAAAACTTGACCAGCTGCTGCTCTTCGGACACTTCGTATTTGATAACAATTTTCTTCGCATCTACAAACTCCACTACACCCGGACCTTCTGCAAGAATCAACGCACGTGAATCAAGGGCAACTCTGCCTTCCAGACCAGTGCCTACAATAGGTGCTTCCGGTCTCACCAATGGAACAGCCTGACGTTGCATGTTCGAACCCATCAATGCACGGTTAGCATCATCATGCTCCAGGAAAGGAATCAGGGATGCAGCAACCGAAACGATCTGGTTTGGAGCAATATCCATGTACCGCACATCTTTCGGTTCTACTACCGGGAAGTCACCTTCAAATCGTGCTTTTACTTTTTCATCTGATAAACTCACCATTAGGCTTAAATCTTCACATTAGCCTGGGCAATATTATGTGTATCTTCTTCTTCTGCAGTCAGGAAAATAACGTGCTCCTTATCTTCACTTTACCATTCTCCACTTTTCGGTAAGGTGTTTCAATGAAGCCCATCTTATTCACTTTAGCATGAACACAGAGAGACGAAATCAAACCAATGTTTGGACCTTCTGGTGTTTCAATGGTACACAGACGACCGTAGTGCGTATAGTGAACGTCACGAACTTCAAATCCTGCACGTTCTCTGGAAAGACCACCTGGACCGAGTGCTGACATTCTACGCTTGTGCGTAATCTCAGCCAATGGATTGGTTTGATCCATAAACTGCGAAAGCTGGTTCGTTCCAAAGAATGAGTTGATAACAGAAGATAATGTACGCGCGTTGATCAAGTCAACCGGCTTGAAATCTTCATTATCACGAACGTTCATTCTTTCTTTGATGGTTCTGGCCATACGGGCAAGACCAACACCAAATTGGGAATATAATTGTTCACCTACTGTTCGTACACGTACGGTTACTCAAGTGATCAATATCATCAACAACAGCCTTCGAGTTAATCAAGACCAATCAGGTACTTCACAATTAGGATAATATCCTCCGTTGGTTAATACACGCTGATCGAAGCTAAGATCAAGACCAAGTTTCTTGTTGATTCTGTAACGACCTACTTCACCCAGATCATAACGCTTCTCACTGAAGAACAAGCTTTGAATAATATCACGAGCAGTTTGCTCATCAGGAGCTTCTGTATTTCTCAACTGGCGATAGATTTGTTCAACAGCTTCCTTTTCAGAGTTGGAGTTATCTTTTGCCAGGGTATTGAAGATGATATGGTAATCAGCAATGTTTACATCTTCGCGGTGAAGAATAATGGACTTTACACCAGAATCAATAATGATATCAACATCTTCTGCTGTCGATTACATGATCACGCTCCAGCAACACTTCATTTCTGTCGATGGAAACTACTTCACCAGTATCTTCATCCACGAAGTCTTCCGTCCATGTCTTTAAGAACACGGGCTGCCAACTTGCGGTCCACCACTTTCTTAAGTGCATTTTTAGTTGCCTCAACTTCTTCAGAAAGTCCAAAAAGATCAAGGATATCTTTATCTGTACCATAACCAATTGCACGGAGCAAAGTGGTTACCGGGAATTTCTTCTTACGGTCGATGTAAGCATACATGACAGCGTTAACGTCTGTTGCAAATTCAATCCACGATCCTTTGAAAGGAATAATTCGGGCAGAATAAATTTCGTTCCATTGGTGTGCTTACTCATGGCAAAGAATACACCAGGTGAACGGTGCAAGTTGCGATACAATAACACGCTCAGCACCATTGATCACGAAGGATCCTTTTTCGGTCATGTATGGGATATTTCCGAGGAACACTTCCTGCTCGATGGTTTCGAAATCTTCGTTGTCCTCATCGTTACAGGTAAGTCGAAGTTTAGCCTTCAACGGAACAGAGAATGTCAATCCTCTGATCAATACACTCATCCACATTATACTTTGGAGGATCGATGGTATAGTCCACAAATTCCAGTACGAAGTTTTCGCGCGAATCGGAGATGGGGAAATTTTCAGCAAAAACTTTAAAAAGACCTTCATTCTGCCGTCTTTTCGGCAGGTGTTTCTATTTGTAAAAAATCTTTGAAAGATTGTAGTTGAATATCCAGAAAATCGGGATAGTCGAGGACTTTTTCAATTGATGAAAAATCAATTCTACCGTTTATATGTCTTCTTTGCCAAGGTACTTTAAGTTTAAATTTCCTGAGACTAGACGAGTAACAAAAGATGGATACAAGTGTTCGGCATAAATAGGAATAGACCCCAGTCCCAATTATCATCGGGACATGGGGTCTAACTGAAGTCTGTTAGACGGTACCCTTCGTCTTCAAGAAGATTATTTCAACTCAACTTCAGCACCAGCCTCAACAAGTTGCTTCTTAAGGTTTTCAGCCTCGTCTTTAGGTAAGCCTTCTTTGATAGTTTTAGGAGCACCATCAACTACATCTTTTGCTTCTTTCAAGCCAAGACCAGTAAGTTCTTTCACCAAGTTTCACGATTTGAAGTTTGTTAGCTCCGGCAGCCTTCAATACTACATCAAAGTTGGTTTTTTCTTCAGCAGCGGCAGCCCCAGCGCCAGCACCAGCCAGCAGGACCTGCTATTACAGCAGCAGCAGCAGGCTCAATGCCATGTGTTTCTTTTAGGTAAGAAGCTAGTTCGTTTACTTCTTTTACGGTAAGTTCAACAAGTTGATCTCCAAGTGCTTTGACGTCAGCCATTTTTAGTAAAGTTTAATTAATTTTAGTTCAATAATTATTTGTTCCACGTTCTTCCAGCGCTTTCACCAAGCCAGCCACTGTATTCTTTCCACTCAACAGAGCAGAGATAACATTCTTGGCAGGTGATTGCAGCAAGGAAATAACTTCGCCAATGAGTTCGTTCTTTGATTTCAGACTCAGCTGAGCATGTTCAAATTTTCATCACCAATAAACAGAGACGGAATCAATGGAAGCAGCCTTCAATACAGGTTTGCCTTCCAGCTTCTTACGATACTCTCTGAATCACTTTTGCAGGTGTATTACCAGTTTCTTTCGAGAAAATAACTCCTGAAAAACCATTCAACACCTTAAATAATGCGAGCATAATCAACATCCTGTCTTTTCCAAGGGCCTTGCGAATAAGTGTGTTTTTATACACACCGTATTCAATACCGCTCTTATAAACACATTCTTCGAAACGCATTGATCTGTGCTACCGTAAACCCGGAAGCATCCGTAATATAGAAATGAGTGTTGTCTGACAAACTTTTTTCAGCAGCTCTTCAATAATTTGTGCTTTTTCTTCTCTGGTCATGTTATTATTATCTTAAATGACCAGCAATTGAATTCTTGTCAATCGTTAATCCCCGGACTCATCGTTGAAGACAACGTAATGCTTTGGAAGTATGTACCCTTTCGCTGAAGCCGGTTTTAGTTTTGCCACGATATTAATCATTTCAGCAGCATTGTCTCGGATTTTATCGGGCGAGAAGGAAGCTTTTCCAATGCTGACATGGATGATACCTTGTTTATCAATTTTGAAGTCGATTTTACCGGCTTTTACTTCTTTCACGGCCTTACCAACTTCGAGCGTAACAGTTCCTGATTTAGGGTTTGGCATCAAGCCACGTGGACCAAGCACTTTACCGAGCTTACCGACTTTCGCCATTACGGTAGGGCATGCAGATAATCACATCGATATCTGTCCAGCCACCTTCAATTTTCTTGATGTAGTCATCCAGTCCAACGTGTTCAGCACCCGCATCTTTTGCTTCCTGCTCCTTATCAGGCGTGCACAGCACAAGTACGCGGACGTCTTTCCCAATTCCATGTGGCAAGTGCCACGACACCACTAACCATTTGATCTGATTTCTTAGGATCAACTCCCAAACGAATATCAACATCAACGGATGAATCAAACTTCGTAAAAGTAATCTCTTTCACAAGGCTCGCAGCATCTGTCAAGAGAATACTCCTTCTCAGGATTATACTTCGCAAGGACCGCTTTTCTGTTTTTAGTAAATTTTCGCCATGCTTTATATTAATTGTCCCAAGGAGGTGTTCCAGAAACCGTAACACCCATACTTCGTGCAGTTCCCGCCACCATTTTCATGGCTGATTCAACTTTAAAGGCATTCAGGTCAGGCATCTTCGTTTCTGCAATTGTTTTTACCTGATCCCAGGTGATCGCATCCAACCTTGATTCGGTTAGGCTCCGCGGATCCTTTTTGTTTTTTCGCTGCCTCCAAAATTAAAACAGCAGCCGGAGGGGTTTTGATTACAAAGTCAAACGACTTGTCATTATAAATAGTAATCAATACCGGCAATACCTGACCTTGCTTATCCTGGGTACGTGCATTGAACTGCTTGCAAAAGTCCATGATATTGAGACCCTTACTACCCAACGCAGGTCCTATAGGAGGTGCCGGATTTGCCTGGCCTCCCTTAACCTGTAATTTCAGATAACCTATTATTTCCTTTGCCATGTGTTATCTCTAGTCTAACTTTTCAACCTGCATGTAACTCAACTCGACGGGTGTATTCCTGCCGAAAATCTTTACCATTACATTAAGTTTCTTTTTGTCTTCAAAAATCTCCTCCACTGTTCCGGTAAATCCACTGAATGGACCATCCATTACTTTCACTGATTCACCTTTAATAAAAGGTGTCTCGAGTTTTTCTTCGAACTCGTCAATCTCATCAACTTTACCGAGAATCCTATTCACCTCTGATTGACGAAGAGGAACTGGATCTTTGGAAGCCCCGGTGCCGTTGTTACCGAGAAAGCCAATCACACCGGGAATACTATTTACCGTATGATATGCCTCCCCGTTCGAGAGATCTGCAGAGATGAGAACGTAGCCAGGAAAGAAATTCCTTTCTCTCACGCGCTTTTTACCGTTTCTCATTTCATATACTTTTTCAGAAGGAATCATTACCTGCGGAATAAAATCCGTAAGTTTTGAGCGTTCGATCTCAGTTTCCAGGTAGATCTTAACTTTCTTTTCCTGGCCACTGACGACCCTGAGCACATACCATTTCAGTTCGCCCATTGCCTTCTGCTTAAAATTCTTTGTAAAACCACTGAAGGCCAGTCTTGAAAACCTAAGTCCATCGCTCCAATAACGAGTGCAAAAATAGTGGACGCCACCAGCACCAGAATTGCGCTACTTTGCAACTCACTGTATTTAGACCAAGATACCTTGTTCTTGATCTCATCCCAGGATTCTGCAACATAGGTCTTTAACTTCTCCATTGATTTAATTTTGCACGGGTAGGACCCGAATTCTCGGGGCCAGCCAACGTAAATTATATTTCCCGTTACTACGCTTCGGATTATCCCCTGGTAGTTTCTTTATTTTCTTCTTCCTAAGCACGGGTGGAGAGACTCGAACTCCCAGCCAACGGTTTTGGAGACCGCTACTCTACCAATTGAGCTACACCCGTTTTTGTTCTAAATGTGGCCTTTTGACCTTGCTTTAGCGGTAACTACTCAAACCCCTGAGCCGCACCCGTGTACCTCAGCCCAAAAGGACTGCAAAGGTAGAACAATAGACCAGAAAACAAAAGCGTTCCTGAAAAATTTCAGAAACGCTTTGGGGTTGAATATCAGATGAATTAGTCTAGGATTTCAGTCACCTGACCAGACCCAACAGTACGGCCACCTTCGCGAATCGCGAAACGTAAGACCTTTCTCCATCGCAATCTTGTTGATCAGCTCAACCTCAATAGAGATGTTATCACCAGGCATAACCATTTCTACTCCTTCAGGAAGCATGACACTCACCCGTTACGTCAGTGGTACGGAAATAGAATTGAGGACGGTATTTGTTAAAGAAAGGCGTATGACGACCGCCTTCTTCTTTGGATAACACATAAACTTCAGCCTTAAACTTAGCGTGCGGCGTTACAGATCCAGGTTTACAAATAACCATACCTCTGCGGATTTGCTCTTTTTCAATACCACGCAGCAGCAGTCCAACGTTATCACCAGCTTCACCTCTGTCAAGTATTTTGCGGAACATTTCAACACCCGTAATGGTTGATTTGAGGTTCTCAGCACCCATACCCAGAATTTCTACAGGGTCACCCGAATTGATTACACCTCTTTCAATTCTTCCCGTAGCAACAGTACCACGACCTGTAATTGAGAACACATCTTCAACAGGCATCAGGAAATCTTTGTCGATCAAGCGAACAGGCAATGGAATGTACTCATCAACTGCCTTCATCAGTTCTTCAACTTTTTCCACCCATTTTGCCTCACCATTGAGTGCACCCAATGCAGAACCACGTATCACAGGCATCGTATCGCCAGGGAAGCTATACGCTGACATCAGTTCACGAACCTCCATTTCGACCAAATCCAACAATTCAGGATCATCAACCAAATCAACCTTGTTCATGAAAACAACAAGTGCAGGTACACCTACCTGACGAGCCAACAAGAATATGCTCGCGCGTTTGGGGCATCGGTCCGTCTGTTGCCGCTACTACGAGAATAGCACCATCCATTTGAGCAGCACCTGTCACCATGTTCTTCACATAGTCAGCGTGACCAGGACAGTCAACGTGTGCATAGTGTCTGTTCTCTGTAGCATATTCTACGTGAGAAGTGTTAATAGTAATACCTCTCTCTTTTTCTTCAGGAGCGTTATCGATAGAAGAGAAATCACGCATTGAAGCGAGTCCTTTAGCCGCAAGAACTTTTGTGATTGCAGCAGTAAGGGTTGTTTTACCGTGGTCAACGTGACCGATAGTACCAACGTTTACGTGTGGTTTCGAACGGTCAAATGTTTCTTTTGCCATATTTGAAAATCCCAGTTAAAGTTTAAAGTATAATCTTATAGTTAAAATCCAATTTCAAATCTTCTAAGAGCTGTTGATGAGGATTGAACTCACGACCTCTTCCTTACCAAGGAAGTGCTCTACCACTGAGCTACAACAGCCAATCTGACCGCCCAATGTTCGTCCCTGCCTTTCGCCAGGCAGGTGTGTAAATCGCACTGTTTATTAACAGACTAACCATCAACGATTAGCGGCTCAACAGAGCGGGAGACGAGGCTCGAACCCGCGACCTATAGCTTGGAAGGCTATCGCTCTACCAACTGAGCTACTCCCGCATTCTCAATATTTACCAACAGTATCCACCTAACACCTCCCATTCTCAACAGCGGCCACCGATCTCGCCTACACCGTGCGCTCCTTCGCTATGTAAGGATACGACATGTTGTACACTTGACAACATGGTGGGGGAAATAGGATTCGAACCTATGAAGTCATAAGACAACAGATTTACAGTCTGTCCCAGTTGGCCGCTTTGGTATTCCCCCAGCCTGCAATCTTTATTAAGAACGAATGAAAAGCCTCCCGACGGATCAGGAGGCCTTTTTAAAAAGAGAGTGCAAAATTATACGCTTTTCCACTTTTTCAAAACTAATACTCAGTTTTTCGCATATAATAAGATTATAATGCAAATTGAATTGAAAACCGAAGATATTTTGATCCCGGAAGGGCAGGCTTACATGGCTATTATATCGGTTACTATGCCTTCACCAAATTCCTTTTTGAACATCTCCAGGACTTCAGCGCGGTGAAGCGAGAAATCGTGCCTCATCGTCGGGGAATCAAATTCCACAAAGAGCACACTATTCTTGATGTAAATCTTCTTGGTTCGCTTTGCTATTGGTTTACCCACTAGCCGCTCCCAGGAGTCTATTACGTTGGCTTCGTCGTATTTGTTGGTCAGGCGGTAGGAGTTGAGCATAGCACGAATAGCCTCCCCAACGGATTGAATTTGGCCTTTCTTATGGCTGCTCATATTATTTTACCGTTTTCAATTGTGAAAAACTGAGCCTCAGCATGAATCTGATGCAACAACCCGCGTGTTCTATCCGGCCGGGCATCAGTTAGAAACAACTGGCCAAGGTCCATTTTGATCAGTTCTAGCAACCTTGCTATGCGACCATCATCCAATTTATCAAAAATATCGTCTAAAAGCAGAATTGGTTTGAACCCTTTATGCTTTTGCATTATTTCAAACTGTGCCAACTTCATCGAAATTACAAATGATTTCTGCTGTCCCTGCGAGCCAAGCCTTTTGAGATCGCCTCCTTCCAACGTGAATCGGTAATCATCGCGATGAATACCGAAACCGGTACGCTGCAGCACAAGGTCCTTTTGCCGTGATTGGAATAGACCTTCGCGGAAATCTTTCTCCTTTAATTCGGAAACATACGCCAGCTCTGTTCGCTCGTTTTCCTCCACTATGAATTGGTAGTACCTGCCAAAAACAGGAAGAAATTCCCCTACGAAATCTTTCCGTTTCTCAAAAATTGAGCTTCCGAACCTGCACAGCAGCTGATCATAGGATTCAATTGCAATCCAGTCGACCGAACCCCGTTCATGGGCCATCTTCAGTAAGCTGTTCCGCTGCTTTAGTGCATGGTTGTATTGCATCAGGTCATCCAGGTATTTGGGATCCAGCTGGGAAATCATGCTATCGAAAAATTTCCTGCGGGCTTCACTACCCTCTTTTACCAATTCAACATCGTCTGGTGCGATAAGAATAACTGGATACTTCCCGATATGCTCGCTCAGCTTCTGGTATTCTGAAACGCCGACGCGAAAGACCTTCTTCGCACCAAGTTGCACCATGCTGGCAACTTCATTCACGCCGGAGCCTACCCGAAAACCTCCTTTTACCATAAAATAACGCTGATGATGCCGGATACAGTGGTGATCAGATGGAGAAAAGGCACTTTTTGTTGATGCTAAAAAGAAAATGGCATCCAGTAGATTCGTTTTGCCGCTGCCGTTTTTGCCTACCAAAACATTGATCCGGGGGGAAAACTTAAGGTCGACCTCCTCATAGTTCTTAAAATTCAGAAGTTGAAGCGTGTCAAGTTGCATGAGGAATTACAAGGAAAGTTTGGCGAATGTTCGTTTGGGGATTAATTTCGCAACTCGGATCAAAAATAGGGATATGCCTACGACAACCAAAGCGAAGAACGAATCCACTCGTGCGAAGAAGAGCGGAGATACTGAATTCTCGAAGGAGACATACATGTATTGGTATGAGAGCATGCAATTGATGCGCAAGTTCGAAGAAAAAGCTGGTCAGCTCTACGGCATGCAGAAAATCAAAGGTTTCTGTCACTTGTATATCGGACAAGAAGCATGTGCTTCCGGCGCCGTAACCGCACTGCGAAAAGGCGACAAATGGATCACCGCTTACCGGGATCATGGTCATCCGCTGGCGCTGGGAACCGATCCAAAGGCTATCATGGCAGAACTCTATGGAAAGGAGACCGGCACTACGAAGGGCAAAGGCGGTTCAATGCATGTTTTTGACAAAGCAGTAGGATTCGTCGGGGGTCATGGTATTGTCGGCGCCCAGATTCCACTGGGGGCGGGAATGGCCTTCGCAGAAAAATATAACAAGACTGGCAACCTTTGCATCTGTTACATGGGCGATGGTGCTGTTCGGCAGGGTGCATTCCACGAGACACTTAACCTGGCGATGCTATGGAAGTTGCCGGTTATATTTGTGATTGAGAATAATGGCTATGCCATGGGTACGTCAGTGCAACGCTCATCAAATGTTACGGACCTCTATACTTTGGGCGAGGCCTACGATATGCCGTCGGAACCTGTCGACGCCATGAAACCGGAAGAGGTGCACAGGTCCGTGGCGCGGGCCGCTGAACGAGCCCGTGCAGGCGAAGGGCCCTCACTGCTGGAATTTAGAACCTATCGGTACAAGGGCCATTCAATGTCGGACCCTCAGAAATACAGGTCAAAAGATGAAGTTGAGCAATATAAACAGCGCGATCCTGTAGAAGTGGTAAGAAAGTCTGTGCTGGAGAAAAAGTTTGCTACAGCAAAAGAACTGGAAGCACTGGATGAGAAAATTCTGGCTCAGGTGCAGGAAAGTGTGAAGTTTGCCGAAGAATCGAACTTCCCCGATTCGTCAGAAGCACTAACTGATGTCTATGTTCAGACGGATTATCCATTCGTCATGGACTAATTCACCTTTTTGATTAGAATCATCTAATTTGTAGTTTTGCCCCCCGCCCGCTGGAGCGGGACTAATTATCGCGACTGGATTAACAAATTTGATTCTACGGGTAAGGTGGAAATATTATTTAAAAGCAATGGCAAAAAAGGCAGAACATAAACACGAACTTCTTGAAAACCCAGAGGCGCTCAAAGAGAAGTTGGCTGGTGCAGAAACGTGGATGGAAAGCAACCCAAAAATAGTAATTGGCGTTATGCTTGCCATTTTTTTGATTATCGGTGGATACTTTGGTTTCAATTACTACAAAGAGTCCCAGAACGTACTTGCTCAAAAAGAAATGTTTCAGGCTGTCTTTTACTTTGAAGCCGACAGCCTGGACAAAGCATTAAACGGAGACGGGAATAACCTCGGGTTTCTCGCCATAATCGAGGACTACGGGATAACTGAAGCGGGGAACCTTGCTAACTACTATGCCGGAGTTTGCTTTTTGAAGCAAGGCAAGTACGAACTAGCCCGGCTTTATTTAGAAGACTTCAGCTCGAGTGATCTTTTGGTTCAGGCAAGGGCCTACAGTCTTCTTGGCGATACCTACATGGAGGAAAAAAACTATGAAGATGCTGCGAAGTTCTACAGCAAGGCTGCGAACTACGAGCCGAATAAATACTTCTCTCCTGCTTATCTAATGAAAGAGGCTTTGGCGTATGAAAAACTAAATCAAAATGACAAAGCCCAGGATGCCTACGATAAAATTATTACCCAATACTGGGAATCTGGGGAATACCAGAATGCCAGAAAATTGAAAGCCAGATTGAAAGGCGATTCATAATCATTTTAGACTATATTTCGAAGGGATAGATTTCATCTATCCCTTTTCTGTGGAATAGTAATTTGCACCCCATCAATTTGTACTATGGCCGGACCACTTGCATCAGGAGCGATAAAAACAAAAACTAATTTGGCGAAAAAGAAATTTGCAATCTTGGTTGCTGAATGGAATGAAGATGTGACGGAAGCGCTGTATGAAAGTGCCGTGGCAAGTTTGGTGCGTAATGGTGTCAAAACAGAAAACATCGTACGCAAGAATGTCCCTGGCACTTTTGAACTCTCACTGGGGGCTTTGTGGATGGGCGAAAAAAAGGATATCCATGCGGTTATCTGTTTGGGCTGTGTCATCCAAGGTGAGACTCCCCACTTTGACTATATCTGCCAGGCCGTTGCGCAGGGCATCACGACGGCAGCAATAAAAACTCGGAAGCCAGTAATATTTGGTGTGCTGACTACACTTGAACAAAAAGCAAGCGCTCGATCGGGCAGGGGGAAAACTCGGAAATAAGGGAGAAGAAGCTGCACTTTCGGCCATTCGAATGTTGCAATTTTGATAATTTTCCAGGTAACATAAAAAACGGGCATTGAAATCAATGCCCGTTTTTTTTCTTTCAATTCAAAAATGCTCACATGTTCTTGGTAATCTCCAGGCCAAATTCCGAACATTTCAAAAGCGTTGCGCCATCCATCAGACGGTGGAAATCGTACGTTACCCGTCTATTGGCAATCGATGCTTCCAGGCCCTTGTAAATCAACTCCCCCGCTTCAAGCCAGCCCAAATACTCCAGCATCATTACACCCGAAAGAATCACTGAACCAGGATTAACCTTGTCCTGGCCGGCATATTTGGGTGCAGTGCCATGCGTAGCCTCAAATATTGCGTGGCCAGTCATGTAGTTTATATTTCCTCCTGGCGCGATCCCGATGCCACCGACAATCGCGGCAAGGGCGTCAGAAACGTAATCACCATTAAGATTCAACGTCGCGACTACAGAATATTCATCGGGCCTCAACAAAATCTGTTGAAGAAATGCATCAGCAATAGAATCCTTGATGACGAGCCGATGGCCATCTGTATTGATTACCTGCCAAGGACCTCCGTCAAGATCGACAGCACCAAATTCATCCTTGGCCAAAGCATAGCCCCAGTCACGAAAAGCGCCCTCTGTAAACTTCATGATGTTACCTTTATGCACCAGGGTGAGGCTGGGCTTTTTGTGTTCGATAGCATAGGCTATGGCAGATCGAACAAGACGCTCGGTTCCTTCTTTTGACACCGGTTTGATACCTATACCTGACGTTTCTGGAAATCGAATCTTTTTATGGCGTTGCGGAAAATTATCCTTCAGCAACTGCATGAACTTTTTGTTGTCATCAGTGCCTTCCTGAAATTCAATACCAGCATAAATATCTTCCGTATTCTCACGAAAAATGACCATGTTCGTTTTCTCCGGTGCTTTTACAGGAGAAGGCACACCCTTGAACCAACGCACGGGCCGTACACAGGCGTAGAGGTCCAACTCCTGTCGGAGCGCAACGTTAAGGGAACGGATACCGCCACCTACAGGCGTAGTCAATGGCCCCTTAATGCCTACCAGATATTCTTTGAAAACATTGAGCGTTTCTTCAGGCATCCAGTTTCCAGTCTTATTAAATGCCTTTTCCCCAGCAAATACTTCCTTCCAATTGATTTTTCGCTTGCCTTTGTACGCTTTTTCAACAGCCTTATCAAAAACAAGTCTGGATACTGGCCAAATGTCTGCCCCAGTACCGTCACCTTCAATAAATGGAATTGTTGGATTATCAGGCACGTTCAGTTTACCGTTACTAATGCTAATCTTCTGATCGCTCATGTTTCGTATCTTTTAATGTTAAATATAGGATCGCTCTATTTTTGAGCGCGGAAAATTATAAAATTAAGGTCAGAAATGAAGATATATTTGTTCCATCATCCATTGTTGGATAAATTAATATCATTGAACACGTTTTCAGCACTTATCTTAATGGCCGTTCTCGTCGGATTCGAACGGCGGCCCCAGCCTGGAGGCCCAATCTGCATCTCATCGGAGGAAAAGAAATTATACGAACTCATCATGGATTATCGGAAATCCAAGAAACTTGGGACTATCCCACTTTCACAAAGCCTCACCATGGTGGCACAAGCGCATGCCCGCGACCTGTCGGAAAATTATTCGTTTGACCGCAAGAACAAATGCAGCCCACACAGTTGGTCGCCGAAAGGGAACTGGACATCTTGCTGCTACACCAATGACCATAAGCGGGCAAGTTGTATGTGGACAAAACCTCAGGAGATAGCCGGGTATAAAGGATATGGTTTTGAAATCGCCTACTACAGTTCATTGGGCGCAAATGCGAAAGAAGGACTTGATGGCTGGAAGATCAGTCCCGGCCATAACCCACTACTGATCAACAGCGGCAGCTGGGAAAAAATGAATTGGAAGGCTATCGGCATAGGGATATACAAAGAATATGGGCTTGTTTGGTTTGGTGAAGACCTAGATGAACGCACACCCGATTACTGTGAATAGCCGTCAATATTGGAAATTGTAATTCCCAAAAATGGAATTATTAAGGTCCGATCAGGCCAAAACAATCGAATTCTGGGGTTTGCCTAAGTGGCCCGGAATTGGCATTGGGTATCATTACAAAAATAGTGTTTATGATACTCCAGTTCTTCTTCAAGCGACTCTCCATAGAGAAACAGGTAATTTACCTCAAGAAAAAGGGGATTGCATTGGGTGCCCGTGTAAAAAATGGGCGTAAAATTTACGTCTATATGCTGCGCGACCTGTTCGTGGAGGTATTATACAGGAACGACAATACTGAAGATGCGCCTGAAAGTTTAAGCATGCTGCGGGGGTTGAAAAACCTTAACGAATACCTTGAAAATGAGTTTAGGGCCAGCTTCTAAGTTGGCCTTATTTTTCTATTTTTTTCCCGCAAGCGCTTTTACCATCGTTTCCCCGATTTCTGCAGGAGACTCAACTACGTGAATTCCGCACGCCTTCATTACTTTCATTTTAGCAGCTGCCGTATCGTCGGCGCCGCCTATTATTGCACCTGCATGGCCCATTCTTCTACCAGCGGGTGCCGTTTGACCAGCTATGAATCCTACTACTGGCTTTTTGTTTCCATTATCTTTGATCCATCTGGCTGCAAGCGGTTCATAGTTCCCACCGATCTCACCAATCATTACAATCGCATCCGTCTCAGGATCCGCCATTAGCATTTCCACGGCATCTTTTGTCGGGGTGCCAATTATTGGATCCCCACCAATTCCGATGGCCGTTGAAATCCCCAAACCCGCTTTTACGATCTGATCTGCTGCTTCATATGTCAGCGTACCCGACTTCGAGACGATCCCTATTCTCCCTTTTTTGAAAACAAACCCGGGCATAATACCAACCTTAGCCTCACCCGGTGTAATAACCCCTGGGCAGTTCGGCCCGACGAGCGTCACATCTTTATGCTGTAAGTACTGCTTTGCAATCATCATGTCCTTAACAGGGATGCCTTCGGTAATCGTTATGATAACTTTAATTCCCGCATCCGTCGCTTCCATAATAGCATCCGCAGCAAAAGCTGGCGGTACGAAAATAATTGAGACATCTGCACCTGTTTTTTCAACAGCTTCTTTCACCGTATTGAAAACCGGTCTCCCTAAATGTTCCGTGCCACCCTTCGATGGCGTTACGCCTCCGACGACATTGGTTCCATATTCGATCATCTGGCCTGCGTGAAAAGAACCTTCTGAACCCGTGAACCCCTGAACGATAACACGGGAATTCTTATTTACCAGTACACTCATGGAAGTTATTTATTTTGCTGTGAGAATCACAAAATTAGGATAATATACCTTTCACGCAAACAGGGGCTGAACAAGTGGAGCAATCCACTCGCCGATAGGTTTCAATGTATGTCCTAGTACACTATTTTTTTGGAGGAAGCTCCTTAATGGAATTGCGCAACAAGAAGTCATTGTACACCTCAACGTAGGCTGGTACATCCGGGGCTAGCTTAATAGCATCCTGAAAAGCGGTAATGGCATCGACAAGGAGGTTGTTCTTTTCGTAAAATCCGGCAATAACGAGCTTGTTTAGCGCTGTCTGATCTGCGGTCTGACCCGCAATTTCCTGAAATAGATTCCTAATCCTTTCTTTGTCACCCCTGGACAATTTTTTCAAAGTATAATCATTGGATACCTTTGCTTTGTCCCGTTTCGAAAGAACAGTGACGATGATGTTGTCCTCGTTCTCAAAATTCAGATCGCCCAGATCTATTTCAACCGAATTTCCATTCGTTTCCATGGCGACCAATTCATCGCCAAACATACTTTTGAAAATCGCTGTATAGGGGGCCAGTGTTTTGTCTTCTTCCCAGGTGATGGTTACTTTATTGTTATAAACAACTGACTGTTCGGGACGGGGAAGGTACACGTCGATTTTATCAACACCACGGTTAACTGCACCGGTGGCTGTGAGGTTATTCCCGGGCCCAGTGTTGGCGCTGAGGATGAAATCGGTGTATTTGTTTAACACACTTGTTCCTCCGTTTACTCTGGCTGCGAGCTCCGTAACGGTATATTTACCCGATTGTTTAACCTCAAGGGCTTTGCCGCTAACATGTACTAATCCCAGGTAAGCGTTTTCAACGACCTTTAGCTCGTCTGCCTGCTTCAAACTGGAGCCCACTTTTACTTGCTGCCAGCCATCCCTGGTTTTCATTTCATTCTTGCCCTTATTGACGAGCACCTTAAACGTATAATCCTGTGCACGAATCTGTCCGGAAACGAAGAGTAAAAAACCTGCTAGTATTATCCCAGTTGCTTTCATGGTATGTAAATTAATCCGACAATTCTGCTACCCGTGCATTTTGCATTTCATGGCTTGATATGATCCATAACTATTTGGTACTGCTGGTCAAAAATAAAACAATCTGTTGGAATTGCATATCCCTGGAAACAGTGAAAGCCGTCAAGACGGCCTTCAAAACTAATTTCACAGCAATCGCTACTATTTTATGTTATGGCGTAGCAAAAACTCATCATAGTTCTCCTTAAAAAAGGGAACCTCCGGAGCAAGACTAATAGCCTCGTCGTATGCTGAAATTGCATCAATTAATAAGTTATTATCTTCGTAAAATCGGGCGAGATACAGTTGGCCTAACGCGGTTTGTTCCCCCACGTCGCCACTGATTTCAGCAAGCGACTTCTTTATCCCAGCTTGCTCAGCAGGCGAAAGTCTTTTGATAAGGTGCTGTTTGGAGACTTGTTTCGGATCAGCCTTCGATTTAACCTCAATCAAAATCGCATTCTCTTTTACAAATTTCGGATCGGTAAGATCGATCTGGAACTGGGTTTCTGGTGTATCAAACTTGGAAAGCTCATCATCAAACATGTTCCTTAATGTCACGCTATAAGGTCCGGCAATTTCTGTACCCCCCCAGCTAATGGTGGCCTTGTTATTATAGATACCAGCGTATTGATTTTCAGGCAACATCAATTTGATCGCATAGCTGTCACCACGATTCACGGCTCCGGTTGCGCTTAAGCGATTTTTCTTTGCCTCAGCGGAGTTGCTGCTTAAGATAAAGTCGGTGTACTTGTTTAATACCCCAGAACCGCTTCCAACTTTGGATGCAAGGTCAGCAACTTTATAATTACCGGCTTGCTTAAGCTCCAGTGGCTTTCCCGTTACATGTACCAGTCCGATGTACGCATTTTCGCTAAGTTTCAGCTCGTCACCTGATTTCAGGCTGGCGCCAGTCTTCAAGGGTGACCAATCTGTACCCGCTTTCACTTCATTACTCCCTTTGTTGGCCAGCACTTTAAAAGTGTAGTCCTGCGCAAAGGCTACGGAAGTGAGAAGCGCAAGTGCTGAAAAAAGGGCAATCTTTGTCGTTTTCATGTTTTCAATATTGAGAGAAGTCAAAATTAATGTTTTTTTCCCGTTTCGGGGATTAATACCTCACCATCCTCGCGGGTAATCGAAAACCGCGTTTTAATTTTAAAATACAGGTTCTTAACGACGCTCATATAGATTTCAAATACATCTCCCACAAGGGCAACTGCGGCCAAAGTGAGTGTAATATTGAATTTGAAGGCATACCAGTCAAAAATTAGCACCATTAATGCAGCGTATACAACTAACTGAATCAACTGCAACAGCTTTGTGATACCATCGTACCAAAGCGGCAGGTGCGAATTAATTAGCGAAAATAATGCCACATTGAGCAAACAAACAACAAAGGCCATCAGGTCCTCCTGCCATTCCGGCATTTCTTCCACAAAATCTTCATTTATTATCATCGACACAATGTTGGCGTGAACTACGGCGCCAAACATATCGGGATTCGCCTTACCGGCAAGTTTCTTATTCAGTGGCGTGTAGAACTTGTCACCCCAGGATGGGTCTCCCAGTTCCTTCCCCAGAAATCCAAAAATTACAATTCTGTCTTTGATAACCTCAGGTAGAAAATTTTCTGTCATTACATCCTCCACATCCAGCGTATAAAACATTTGAGGATAGTTCGTCGATCCAAAAATATCGTAAACATTTCCACGATAATTGATGACTTCGGAAAAGTTGTTTCTGTCGAGAAATTTTTTCGTTTTTACCGAATCATAAGCCATTGCCATCGCGACCGAAAAAGCAGGTTGCATCTCAGCATTCACGTTGAGTTGGGGATTGAAAGATCTGCAGGTTTTTACGTCGTCCTGAAATGCCGCATCGGTATCCAGATTAGCATAGCCATCACGATAGGCATAGTCCAGAAACATAGCATCAGAACGTCTTAGCGAATCAAATTCGTACGGACCTAGCAAAGTGTCGGTCTGAAGCACACTGCTCACCAAAATCACGTTCCCGGCTTCTTGAATAGCATTGCTCAACATCAGATTACCGAGCATGTCGCTCAACTGTGGACAGTTTACCGTATCCCGAAAACCAGTTGCGCAATCCAGAAAACCATCAATACCAATAACTTTGGGTTTATACCTGCTGATGATTTGCAGTTCCCGGGCCATCTCTCTTCTGCTGAGTTCCCCTATATTTACGATTACTATATTTTGATCCACAGTTGGATCTTCACGCAACCTTGAAAACACATAATCGGTCAACTCAACATCGGAAAGGGCCTGCCCGATCGGATCAAATGCATTAAACAAATTCGATTGCGTAAGACGAAAAATTGCCCACATTGACAGAAAAACGAAGACGGTCGCAATAATACAATCGAGCCAAAAATTTCTCATGATAATAAACCGTTGTATCAAGTAAATTTAGAAATTTAACCTGGCATTCCAACGTAACGCTTGAAGCAATCCATCAAACCAAGACTGAAACTTGACTACCTTGTAGAAGGAGTTTTACGCGGCGACCGCGTCACTCTTGGTCAAGCCATAACACTTGTTGAAAGCAAGTTGGAGTCCGACATTTTGTTAGCTGAATCGGTACTCGAAAAAATAATACATAAGACTGGCCAGTCACTTCGCATCGGGATTACCGGCGCGCCGGGTGTTGGTAAGAGCACTTTCATCGAAGCGTTTGGCAAGCATGTTACGCAACAAGCGTAAATCGCTTGCCGTCCTCACGATCGATCCAAGCAGTGAATTGTCTAAGGGCAGTATCCTGGGTGACAAGACGAGGATGGAGGAACTCGCCAAAAATCCATTAGCATTTATTAGACCGACGGCTGCTTCTAGTACCTTGGGTGGTGTAGCACAGAAAACGCGTGAAGCCATGCTCCTGTGCGAAGCGGCAGGTTATGACGTGATCATCGTCGAAACCGTAGGGGTTGGGCAATCAGAGATTGCCGTAAAAAGTATGGTTGATTTTTTCCTGCTGCTTACGTTAGCGGGTGCTGGTGACGAACTGCAAGGGATCAAAAAGGGAATTGTGGAAATAGCTGATGCGATTATTATTTCGAAAGCCGATGGGGATAATGTTAACGCGGCCGCAACCGCACAAGCTGTCTACCAGCAAGCACTCCATTTACTGTTAACCTCAGCCTCTGGATGGAAGCCCAACGTATTGGCCGCTTCGGCTATTCGTGGAGAGGGCATTGCGGAAATATGGAATATGATTCTTCAGTACCAACGTCAAACAACAGCTTCTGGCTTCTTTGAAAAAAACAGAAGGCTTCAGCTAATATCCTGGTTCCGCGAATCATTTGCACAACTGCTGCAGCGGGACATTGAAAAATCTGACGGCCTGCGAAAACAGCAGAAAACACTGGAGCAAGCCGTCATGAACCTGAATATTTCTTCACAAGTCGCTGCCCGTCAACTGTTAGCAGCGTACTATCTGACTATGCGTGGAAAGGAATCCTGAAAGCAGCGTGCCGCTGCATTTATTCAATAATGGTTTGATAACGGAGTGATGGGGATGAACTATGTTGCCTCACCAGACAAATCGCGATTCCTATTGTTGTTGAATCCAAATGGGCAATGCCTGCAACCATTTTCACAACAATACCCTCTCCTCAAATGGTATGCCGCTGTGAAAACAACAACATCCTTTTCCATGTAGAAATAGGCTACGGGCTTAGTCTGCCCCGTGGTTTCGTCGTCGCAGCTCATTTGAACACGAACTGAGTTGGTCCTATTCCTGTCGTAAATGAAGTCCTTCGGCTGCCTGAAGCGTCGTAGATATAGACTTTTCCTGCGGAGACAAAATTTATGGCATCTCCAATCCAAATATCCCCGGTTGCAGGATCTATGCCCAATGCATAATTGGACACAACGTCGGCCGCAATAAAGTAAGGTGCCAATGGCGCTGCCGTTGATGTAATCGACAATTTATAAACATTGCTTCCGGCAGTGTATATCAGGGAGCTGTTATCGGGTGTGAGCGCGAGGTCTACATCCGGGTTGACGCCAAGATCGATACGCTTTTCAACGACAAGGGTTGACGGATTAATGCGGACAAGCGTGCCGTTGGAGCTCCCAAAATCACCGGTACAGATCACCCATACCTTTTCATTCGCATCTGTAACCAATCCTGCCGGCCCGGAACCGACTTCAAGCTGATCGATCAAAGTGTTATTGGCAGGATCGATTACAGCCACTGTACTGGAGGCGCCATAATTGTAATTCGATACGAATAAATATTTACCTGCCTGCAGCAACTGTTCTGTTCCTTCATCCGTCTCAATTTTCTTTACCACCTCATTTGTCATCAAATCAACGACTAGCACATAAGAATCAACTAACGAATAACCCCCTTCCGCATAAGGACCCCATACGCTTATATAGGCTTTGTTGTTCATGACTTCCATATAGCGGGGCTTATCCAACGCTGTATTAGTAATTGTTGCAAGCCGCTCGAGTGTATTGCTGTTTATTATTTCAACCTTATTATCGCCATTAGCAACAATGTATCCTTTCTCACCATGAAGGGTCATGGATTGAACGACGTCGCCGGCAAAATTACCTTGCTCATTTCTGAAGATATTCTGCTCCACGGAAGAATCGTTAACGCGATAAAACGAGAGCGTTCCATTGGCGGAACCAAATCCACCTTCGTTTACTATTATTACTCCATTTGCATAGTTTCCAGTTGGTTTCGCATCTTCACGCTCACAACCGAATAGCAGAATTGTCATGCAAAGTAAAAGTAAAATATCGCGCGAGAACAACTGGAAGCTCGCGCGCAATGGCTAAAGTGATGTTAATTTTCATTTATGGATGCGATTCAATTGATATAAAACCTTAATACTATAATTCCTCCCGGGCATTGCACGTCCTGAATACAGCTGATAATTTGTGTTCAGTAGATTTTTGACCTGCAATTGGAATTCTACACCGTGTCGCTTTGGCGTCCAAAGTTTTCCAATTGAAAAATCAACCAACACGAAAGGATCAAGTGCGTAAACGGCTGAGTTTGATGCTTCAGTATAACGCGTGCCGGAATATTGCAGGAAGAAAGATGAAGACCATGTTTTGAAAGTTGAGCCGATGGTGGCCGAGACGGTATGAACAGGTGTGTACGTTAACTGCTTGCCAATTGCACTCTGGTCGGCTGCATGTGTTTCTTTCGTGATGGATCGCGCAAACTGATAATTGATTTTTCCCCGAAGTACATACTCCCCGGCCGTATAGAATCCTTCCACACCCGTTTCAAATCCGTTTATGCTTACCTTTTTTACATTCTCAGGGCGATAAACACCGCTGGCTTCTGGAACCCATTGAATCCATTCATCAATTCGTTGACCAAAGCCTGAAGCATTAAAAGTAAGTGCTTGGTAACGCCAGTGAAGACCCACTTCAGCAGCATAACTGGATTCAGGTTGTAAATCCTTTCGGCCCGCATCAAGCCAATACCGATCGTTCATCGTAGGTGCGCGAAAATTCCTCGAGCCGTTGGCACTTAACGTTAAACGCTGCAAGGCATTCTCAACGAGAACGACATCGACCCCGAGATAGGGTAATAATGGTGCGCTAAGGCTGGAAACAAAAGGTTGGCGGAGGTTGAATGCAATTGAAACTTTCCTAAAGCTTTTTTGCATCGATCCCGACAAGTCTATCCGGTCTTCTACTGGCTCACTGGTGCCATATGCTTCCATTTTACCTATGATGTGATTCCACTCAGCATTGAGGGATACGTTTAACCGGTTAGAAAAGGTGTATTGATGGCTGGCCGAGGTAATCCATCGGAATATTTCACTTTTCATACCGTTGTAAATGATCTTGTCGTCGACTATCCCACCGCCTACCTTTAGCAGGCCATAACGGTTATTTTGCACATATGAGAAGCTTACCCTGTGATTCCGATCTGCTTGCGTATCGGTGTTGTTCGCACTTCCGATGGTAGGTTGAATTTCGCGGTCCGCGTCATGATACCAATAATTCAATTCCAATATTCGAGACGCTGAAAGGTTATACTGCAGATGTTGTATAAAACCTTGTTGCAGAAAAGACGCGTGATCCTGACGTTCGTCGCTTCCAGGTATGGGAAAATTGTTTTTTGACTGCAGACGGTAAAATGATGACGACGATGAAAGTTTACCAACTCCGAAAGCGCCCCGTAGCGAAGTAAAGTATCTGCCAAAACTTCCCATTTCCTGAATAAAGGAAACCGGGTGGTTCTGGTCGTTGGCAGATGACAATAATACTGATCCTCCAAATGCACCGCTACCGAAGCGTGCACTTGCTCCCCCCACATGGACTTTCACATCGTCAAACGCTACCGCCGGCAGCAAGGAAAAGTCCGCCTGCCCTAACGAAAAGCTATTAATATTTATTCCATTCCAGCGGACAGCTACGTGCTGCGGAGATGTGCCACGCATGCTTATACCTGATGACATTCCGTTGCCGTAGTTTCTGAAGTAAATAGGAAACTGAAAGGACAAAAATTCGCCCAGATGACTAGAAATTTGTTGCCGCCGCAGTGTAGAATCTAACTGCAAGACGCGCGACCCGGCCAGATATTTCTCTTCAGGAAGACCGTAAACTGTAACTGCCTTTAACAAAACGGAATCGCGCTGTGCCTGTGCACCAAAGCCGGCAACGAGTACCATTAAGAAAAAGCCAAATCGCATATGCATACCGTGTGATCGCGACAGGTGTAAACCAAGATTTGCAGGGAGCAAAGTGCTTCCGAACACTCTTGACCTTTCACCCGAAAGTCAAAAAATAGTTATCAGATACGACGGCAGGTCTCCTGGCTTTTCACCTTGCTGACGCCTTCCCATCACTTCCAATTGCTATTGGAAAAAGACAGTGGCTGTTGGATGGTCAGCAATAAAACGTGAATTACAGTTGCGGGGACAGCTCCGGATTTAAACAATTCACCGGTATTCCCTTTTAATCTTGTGCTGTTGGTACAACAAAAGAACCGCGAATCCACCGCAAACATACCTGCAAATTCGGTAACCGCAAAAAACCAATGGCCTGTTCCCTATATTCAGGTGATTGAAATCTTCTATTATTGCAGCATGAGACCTATCATTATCATTTCTTTTTGTTGTCATGCTCGTCTGTTGTGAAAGGAAGAAGCCCACGTCTCCAGACATCGCAGAAAGCAATCTGCAATCAACCATTCATTATGCGGAAGGATTTACCGTCCAATACCAAGGGAAAAATAAGTTGGTACAGGTTAAATATCCTTTTCAAGGCGCGACATCCGGATACAAATATTTACTCGTCCAAAAAGGTGGACCCATAGCGAAACATGATCCTGATGTGAAAGTCATTTCGATACCGCTGACCTCGATCGCATGTACATCTACCTCACATATCCCGCTGTTGGACTATTTGGGAGAAAGTGAAAAACTTACAGGCTTTCCATCAACAGATTACATCAGTTCTCAGAAAATCCGCAGGCGGATAGAAGACGGCTACGTGAAAGATCTTGGGCGTGCTGACGGAATGAATTTAGAGCAGCTTGCCATACTCAAACCGGGTATGGTGATGGGCTACTCCATGAGTAGCGACTATGGCCAGTTTAAGAAGATTGAAGAGTTGAACATTCCTGTTGTAATCAACGCTGAGTATTTAGAGAAACACCCCTTGGGCCGCGCTGAGTGGATAAAGTTCATGGCACTCTTTTTTAACAAAGAGCACGAGGCCGACTCCATCTTCCGGGGCATTGAAAAAAGCTATTTAGAGACTCAAATCACTAGTCGACAGTGCACAATTGAGGAGGCCAACAGTCCTCAGCGGCATTGTCTACGGTAATGCCTGGTTTGTTCCCGGTGGGAACAACTATGCATCCAGGATTCTTAAGGATGCCGGGTGCCACTACCTATGGGAGCAGAATAGGTCCAACGGGTTTCTGGAGCTGAGTTTTGAATCAGTATATGAAAAAGCGCACAGCGCTGATTTATGGATCGGTGTTGGCAATTTTTCATCCATGCATGAACTCGCGACGGCCGATCATCGCTACACACGGTTTTCGTCATTCCAAAAAAAGAAGGTATATACCTATGATGCCAGGAGGGGTGCAAAAGGCGGTAGCGAATATCTGGAGTTGGGTTACTTGCGGCCGGATATCATTCTGAAAGACCTGGTAAAAATCGGACACCCTGATCTGTTACCCGATTATGAACTTTACTTTCACAAGCGCCTGGAATAGGCATTGCAATAGCACATTCCAAGCATGCAAGTTGCGCTATTGCTAATCCAGCCGAGTTACATCTACCTTCACCGTTAGATCTTGTTTACCTGAACTGAAGACAATTCCTTTTATCGGCGCCACATCGTGATAATCGCGACCATAGCCAATGGTAATATGCTTAAATGATGGAAGGAGACAATTCGTAGGATCAAATTCCACCCAACCAATGGAAGGGAAGTAAACCGAAACCCATGCATGCGAAGCGTCCGATCCGACAAGTTTTTTCTTCCCTGGAGGGGGTATCGTTTCAAGATAACCGCTCACGTACCGCGCTGCCAGGCCCATGTTTCTAAGGCAACTAATCATCAAGTGAGCAAAGTCCTGGCAAACTCCTTTCCGCGCTTTCACAACATGTTCCACAGGAGTGTTGATGGTTGTAAATCCAGGCTTGAATTCTATAGTCTTATGAATCTTCTGCATCAGGCCGCTGCAGGCGGCCCACATCGTTGCATCTTCCGCAAAACAATCCTCAGAGAATTCCTTGATTACATCATTTTTTGGAATGAAGCGCGATGGCAGAATATATTGAACAATCTCATAGAGGTCCTTGCCTTGGCGTGATAACACCTGATTTACGTCTCGCCACAACAACTGCGAGCCAAGCGCCTCATCGGCTTCTGGCCGACTATTCAAACTGACTTCGCTTGTCGAGGTTATTTCGAGCTGGTCATGATCTTTGTAGGACGAAAAAAAAGCAAGCGTATTCCCAAAGAAATCCGTACGATAGCAGAATTCATCTGGCGCCGGGACAATTTCTATTTCTGACGACAGGCATGTCTGCTGCGCTGCTGTAAGCGGGGTAAGGCACAGTCTATTGTGGCAGAGTCCAACCGGCTCCTGGTAAGCATATTCCGTTACGTGTTTGACTTTGAAACGCATGATATCGTGTGCTAAACTTCTATCTTAAGACCATCCCTGGTCCCTTGATATTGATAAGTAGAGTGACTGAAGTAATTGGCCGTTAAGGCGACTGAAAGTTTCGATATCTTCCCACTGAGGTCCTCACAAAGACGATCCAGGGCCGGTCGAAATTCCAACTCCGGATCAACTGTCATAAGATCGTCAATGCTAATTAGTCTAACCATACTATAACATTCAAAAACGAGGTTAGATATCTGACTATCATGATCGCCTTTTTCCTTTTGCGGCAGTTGATCTATAAATTTCAATAACTGCTCGAGTTGCGATAAGATGGATATTGGATTTTGCTTATTGAGGAACAATAAGTCAAGTGCAGGCGCAATATCAAAATAGGTGCGGTAGACGGAGCGGTAGTTCGAGAGATTCTGGTTACTTACCAGCAGTGCCTCCAGAATCTGGAACTCAGCGCCTTCTTCATATTGGAAGGTCAACAGTGCGCGATATTGGATAAGCTCCAATGATAATTCTTCTATCAGCTGACCAATTCTATACATCAACCATCCCTCTCCACGATACATACTCTGCCTGTTCATCTCCAGGAATGAAAGAAGGCTGCCATTCAATTGATCGAGCAATGTGAAAACATGGCGAATACCGTCGGGATCTAATGCAGCGAGCTTCCTTTTCAGATCCTCTATATCATCAATAATGCGCCAGTTGTCAACCGCCCAACGATCCCGCACCGCATACATGGCTTTGATCAGACTATTCACGGCAAAGATGATGCTACCATCTTGCGCTGGATTGCAGATGAGGTTGTGAATTTCTTTCAGGCGCTGATCAATACTGAAAGCTTCTTCTTCATCCTCCAGGAAACCAGGGTAAGTACCCGTGATATGGGTAACGGTATGCAACAGCGCTTTTTGAGCCTCCGATTCCTGACCGTTATTAATATAACCACTCTGACTAAGGTTGCGCAGTACAATTCGGATGAATCGCGAAGTACGCAATACACGTTGGGAATATCGCCCAACCCAAAAAAGATTCTCTGCCGCACGGCTTGGCAAGACAGATTTTCTTTTAAGGTCTGCGTGTTGGAGCAAGGAAATGGCAGGTATTTTTACAGTGGTTTCGACCCATGTATCTTTTGCGATTCCGCCATCCTGGTTGGAAACCAGAAAGCTACCTTTTTCCGCGGAGCAGCGGGTTAAACCACCAGGCATAATCTCATAACCCCCCTTACCCGCTACCAAGAAAGTTCGTAATACTGTCAACCGCGGCTCAAGTTTGTCGCTGGTAAAAACCGGGGAAGTTGAAAAACTAACTTCTTCCTGGCCAACATATGAGTAGGGTTGTGCTTTTATTTTTTGGATCAGGATTTCCTTTTGGGCCTTTGAAAGGCGGCTTCCGATAACTGTCCCGGACCCGGCAGTCCGATCGATCTTTTTGATAACCAATTCGTCAATATGCTGGATAACAAAATCCATTTCTTTCTTTTGTCCGCACCACCACGTGGCCACCATCTTAAAAATGGGATCCTCATTTAGGAAATACTTGAAGATGTTATGCATGAATGCCATCAGCCCGGTATTTTCCAATATGCTGCTCCCAAGCGGATTGGCCAGGGATACATTTCCTTTTCTGATTACTTCAAGCAAGCCAGGAACACCCAAGTGCGAATCCTCGCGAAGCTCGAGCGGATCGCAGTAGCTGTCGTCTACTCTGCGCAAGATGATATCCACCTTCTCGAGCCCCTCCACTGTTTTTATCCAAACAAATCCATCACGGGCTACCAAATCTTCACCTTGCACCAGGGTAAACCCCATGTAAGCGGCCAGGAAGGCGTGTTCAAAATAGGTTTCATTTCTGGGGCCAGGTGTCAACAACACAATCCTTGGCTGTTCTTTCCGCTGTGGCGCGATTTCCAGAAAAGCCTGCATCATGTTATTGAAGAATCCGCCAAGCTTAGTGGTTTTGTGCCCATTGAACAACTCCGGCATCACCCGGCTTAACGCGCTTCGATTTTCAAGCGCGTACCCCATCCCGGAAGGTGCCTGTGTACGATCTTTTAGTACCCATACTTTGCCTTCGGGACCACGTGAAAGATCCGCCGCATAGAGAACGAGCTGGTTAGTACCTGGTTGCTTAATTTTATCGCAGGGCCGTAGAAAACCGGAATGTGCATAAATCAACTCCGGCGGTATAATCCCTTCTTTTAGCAACCGGCGCTCACCGTATAGATCCTCCAATACCTTGTTCAACACAAAGGCACGTTGCTTCATGCCACGCTCTGTTATTCTCCATTCGGCCGGAGAAATCAGCAAGGGCATAGTATCCAATAACCATGGCCGGTTAAGCCCATTTGTCTCGCCGTAAACATTGTACGTGACCCCATTCTCTTTCAGGAGTTGCAGTAACTCCTGCTGGCGGCTTTTTAATTCCTCCGCGTCAAGCTGCTCAATGTTATCCAGCAATTTCTTCCAATGCGCTTTTACGTCACCCTCAAACCCAAAGCACTCATCCACCAATGAACGGTTAGAAAAATAGCCCTGCATCAGTGTCTCCAATGTCGTGTTCATGCTATCCATCCGTTGAAATGATTCAGAATTGGCGTAAGTCTAAAGTGTTTGGGTATTCAGGGCTTATTCTTGCTGGGGGTGGATCAAATTTCTTTGTAATCTGGTTCTTTTCCAAATACCTTTCAATGCCTGTGTAAACGGTAGATGGCGTAATAGGGCCCTGCGTATGTCCTTCATTCCAGAATCGGCTAATACGCCTGCCTTCTGCTTCAAAAGCATTTACAGGGAATGAATCATAGTTTCTTCCTCCCGGGTGGGCGACGTGGTACGTACACCCTCCGATAGATCGATTATTCCATGTATCCACAACATCAAAAACGAGCGGGACGTCCGTGCCCAATGTCGGGTGCAGCGCCGAAGGAGGGCTCCACGCACGGTAGCGCACGCCGGCAACGTATTCGCCTTTCACAGGCGTTTCCACCAAGGGTATAGGGGCGCCGTTACAAGTTATGATATATCGCTCAACATTAAAGTTTATCACCTTAACTTCCAGTCTTTCCACGGACGAGTCTACATACCTGGCCGTACTGCCGCCAGCTACTTCCTCACCCAAAACATGCCAGGGTTCTATACCCATCCGCAATTGAAGCTCCATATCCTGAATCGTTACTTTTCCATAAAGAGGAAACCGAAATTCAAAGAACGGATCAAGCCATGACAATTGAAAGGGATATCCTGCCTGCTGCAAGCCGAGGGTGACGTCGTCTAAATCTTGTTGCACGTAATGTGGTAACATAAACTTATCGTACAAGGCAGTACCCCATCTTACTAACCTTCCTTTGTAGGGTTTATTCCAAAACCAGGCCACCAGGCTGCGCAACAACAACAATTGAACAATACACATCTGCTTGTTGGGCGGCATGTCAAAGGCCCTGAGTTCCAAAATACCCAATCTGCCCGTTGCACCATCTGGAGAGTATAGTTTGTCGATACAAAATTCTGCACGGTGAGTATTCCCGGTTATGTCTATTAACAGATTTCTAAATATTCTGTCAACCAGCCAAAAAGGAACTTCTTCATTCTCAGGGATCTGACTGAATGCAATTTCCAATTCATATAGCATTTCAGGCCTGCCTTCATCGACGCGCGGGGCCTGGCTCGTAGGACCAACAAACTGCGATGAAAATAAATACGATAACCCGGGATGATGTTGCCAATATGTAATCAAGCTTCGGAGTAGATCAGGACGACGTAACAGCGGGCTATCGGCAGGCTTAATGCCTCCTATGGTGATATGATTTCCGCCGCCGGTACCCGTATGCTTGCCGTCCAGCATAAACTTTTCGCTGCTTAGCCGACTTAGCCGGGCCTGCTCGAATAGAATTTCATAGTTGTTAACAAGTTCGCTCCACTTTTTCGCGGGATGAATGTTTACCTCTAATACGCCAGGATCCGGAGAAAGTCCGAGTTTGGTAATGCGGCTATCATGGGGCGTTTGATAGCCTTCCATTACCACTTTGATATTTAGCTTTTCGGCAGCCGCTTCAATGGAAGCAAGCATATCCAGATAATGCTCCGCGTAGTGTAACGGTGGCATGAAGATATAGATTTTACCTTCCCTGACCTCGATACACAAAGCCGTTGGTACTGTGTAAGCTTCAAATGTGAGCGATGCTTCTTCGGCCTTACCGTCTTTCGTTTTGTCCGCGCCTTCTTCTTTTTTATCGTTCCCAACTTCTTCGGTATACTGCTCATAAAACTCCCTTGGCAGTTCCGTAGGCGCAATCGGCTGATTGTATCTATGCTGAACAAACTCGTGAAAATTCCCTAGGCGCGGCAGCTCCTCAAACGTGCTCCGCTCCACCGGCTTCTGCAACCTCCGCGGCGGCGTAAAAACCAGAGATTTCAACGGTAGGCGTAACCCAATGGGCGAATTTCCGGGAATAAGAATGAGGCGTTTGCTTTTGAATTCCCATGTGCCTGACAACCATCGATTGTTCCAAAAATTCCATTCAACAGGTATAACATAACCTACCGGCGTTCCTAATCCACTTGCCAGCAACTCTGCCAGTTTCTTTCTTTCCAATGGATCATCAAGGTTAGCCTGGTAAGGATCAATATTGGCTGGAACCTTTGCCTCTTCCCATAAGAAGAAGAATGCGTCCTCCATCGCGGGGTGCATATGCGACGCAGGAATATTCAAAAATTTTGTAAGGAGCAGGGCAAGTTGGTGCGCTTCTTTTATCGTATAGGATGATGGTGTTTCGTCGATGTCCAACAGTGCATCATTCCTCCACACAGGGTAACCGTCGTTTCGCCAGATTGCAGCGTATTGCCAGCGTGGCAAAGGTTCACCAGGATACCATTTCCCCTGACCTTTATGAATCAGTCCTCCCTGCCCGAATGAATTCTTCAGCCGTCTGATCAATTGCGATCCCAGTGCGCGTTTTTGTGGTCCATCTGCAGCGGTATTCCACTCTTTGGCCTCCATATCATCAACGGAAACGAATGTTGGCTCACCCCCCATAGTAAGTCGAACGTCGCCTGCCTGTAGGTCTTCATCGACCTGGTTTCCAAGTCCCATGATAGTGGCCCATTGTTCCTCACTGTAAGGCTTCGTCACGCGGGGATCTTCGTGGATTCTATAAACCTCGTTTTTATAAGCAAAGGTTACCTCACATTTATCCGTCATTCCGGTAACGGGGGCTGCACTCACCGGATCAGGTGTACAACACAAGGGGATATGACCCTCTCCAGCAAATAACCCGGAGGTTGGATCCAGACCTACCCAACCTGCACCGGGAATATAGACTTCAGCCCATGCATGAAGATCAGTGAAGTCATGGTCGGTACCCGATGGCCCGTCAAGTGCTTTCGTATCTGCTTTTAGCTGGATCAGATAGCCCGACACAAAACGAGCCGCCAGCCCGAGGTGTCGAAAAAGCTGCACCAATAACCATGAGGAATCACGGCATGATCCGCTTTGAATGGTTAATGTTTGTTCACATGTTTGAACACCATGTTCGAGTCTTATGGTATAATTTACACGTCTTTGGACTTCCTGATTTAGCTTGACCAATACATCGATGGTACGCATCCCCAGGTGGGTTGGGTTGATATCGCTCAACAGCGCAGCCAGGAGTGGACCTGATTCAGTAACCTCAAAATAAGGAAGCAACTCCTTTCTTAATTGCGCAGAGTAGGTAAACGGAAAACGTTCTGCGAAATCTTCTATAAAAAAATCAAAAGGATTAATCACAATAATTTCCGCAATAACTTCTACCTCAAAATGAAGCATCGTCGTTTTCTCCGGAAATACTACCCGGGCCATGAAATTGCCAAAAGGGTCTTGCTGCCAGTTGAGGAAATGAACCTCAGGCTTAATTTTAAGCGAGTACGATAAGATCGGGGTCCGACAATGCGCAGCGGGCTTCAACCGGAACGTATGCGGCGTAAGATTCACGGCACGATCATACGCATACGATGTTTGATGGCGAATAGCAACTTTGATTGGCATGGTAAAAAAAATGAAGCGAATTGTTCTTAATAATACTTCATTTAAAAAATAGATTCATCGTAATGCCACAGATTTGGCAAAATTATTTTGATAGGCCTCTGCCTCAATCGATTGAGTAGTGCCTTGCCACTCCTTCGAAGGCATTTCTTGAATTCTTGCCTTTCCGCACAAATCTCACAAAAATTCCATTGATTTCACGCAGCTTTGTAACTTTGCCACAGATGAAGCGCGCAGGTTGCATTTTTTGGCTTCTGCTGATTACTTTTTTTTCAGCCGCCAACAGTTACAATGTCTTTGAGGAAAACGGAAGGGTTGGACTTAAAGACGAATTGGGAAATGTCCTAATTCCAGCACAATATGAGGCCTTGGGCTGGAGCAATGGAAATTTTTTCATTTTTCATAGCGTGATTGGTTTCAAAATGGATGATCGTTGGGGGCTTATCCACATCGATAATCATATTGTCGCAAAAGCAGAATACGAAGAGATTTTCCCTGAGGACGGAGCGCTCATTATCGCCCGTAAGAAATCAGATCTTTCGCTTCGCATCGTATCCGGATGTTTGAATACATCCGGAAAAGAGATAATCCCTTTTCAATACGATGGTATTAAATTGTACGCCTTCAGGGCAATTGTATTTACAAAAATCGGCAATCAGTACAGATACGGCTTAATCGATTTAGAAAATAAGACCCTCATCCCCCAACAATACAAAAGCATACAATTCATTGGAAGCTTGCGATACGCTGTTGAAAGCTTTGACGATAAGACGGCGCTGTTCACCGAAAATGGAAAGCAGGTAACCACCTTTAGCATCGATAGCATTTCGGCATTCAAAAAAGACTACGCAATTATTTATCAAAATACGCATCAGGGGTTATTGAACCGACAGGGCCAAATCAAAGCTGATCCCACATTTCGTGAAATTAGAATTGATGATGATGGTTCCCTATATGCCCGCCAGACCGATGAGTGGATGTTTCTCGACGGCCAAAATAATCTCCTCCAAAAAACCAGAGCCGACGACGTTATCCCGCTCGCGAAAAATGTGCTAAATATCACTACCACTGGACTCATCGACGTAGAGAATTATGACCTTAAACCCCTTTTTCCCTTCAGGTTTTCTACGCTGAGCAAAGTAATCGGCGGTAAAGCGATATTCTCTATTGACAACAAGTATGGAATAGTACGCAAGGATGGGTCCATCATGCTGAAGGCTGAGTTTGATACGTTGTATTCGGATCAACATTTCTTTGTAGCCAATCGAAGGAATCAGGGAAAGGATGGCTGGCTCGTGTTGGATTCGCTCGGCAATGCGCTAAGCACAAAGACCTATGACCGCATTCACCCATTCAATGGAAAGCTGTTTCCTGTCGTCACCCGAAAGTATTGGGGCGCAATCAATACTTTCGGCAAAGAAATTATTGCCTGTACCTACGATTCAATGCTCCAGCAAATTGACGAAAACATCGTCGTAAAATTTCAGGGACAGTATGGCATCATCAACATGAATGAGCAGTGGAAAGTAACACCCCGATCCAGTAAGCTGAAGCTAATTACCAGCCAACGGTTCATCGAAATCACACCCGGCATTACATTTCTAAAATCATTTGATGGGAACACGATCTATTTTTCGGAAAACAAAGTTGAGATTAATGCGTCTCATATAATTGAATACCTCCCTTCAGGCACTTTGTGGGAAATTGACCTGGACGGGGTTATTGTTAATCGACAACTACAACCGGAGGGTCTAATAGAAGAAATATTCGCGGAATCAGAAGGACTGCGTGCTATCCGCAAAAATGGGCAATACGGTTTTGTTGATTCCAAAGGCAGACTGCGCATTGCAAATCGCTATGACGATATTCGATCCTTTAAAGAGGAATTGGCTGCCGTCAAGATTCTGGGCAAATGGGGTTTTATTAATCACAGCGATAACATCGCGGTGCAACCTGTTTATGAAGAAGTCAGCGCTTTTCATCATGGTACGTCTTTAGTGAAGCAAAAAGGCCTTCAAGGGCTCATCAACAAACAGGGAAAGCAAATATTGCCAACGCGGTATGAGTCCATCCAGGTATTAGCGAATGGGAATTTGCTGATACAAAAGGACAGACTTTTCGGTCTTGCCGACGCCGCAGGTACAATTCTCATCCACCCAAAATACGACGCCCTGGACGATGTCGGCAACTATGCAATTGTGGCGCGTGACGGAAAATACGGCGTGATTTCCGTAGCGGGTATTAGCACCATTCCACTGATTTATGATTTCATCAGGTACGATCAATTCAATGATTACTTTATTGCCCTAACGAAATCCAAATGGATGAATATAAACTAAAACAAGTTTTAGAAGATTATGCCGACCCCAGGGCTACACTCAATATGGCTTTTTTGAGAACTGCAGTGGTCAAGTAAGCAAAATTAAATTGCCAGCGTGTTGAGCGCTGGCAATTCAGTTTAAGGACAAGAGAAATAACGGTTAATCCTTCTTCTCAGCGCCGGTAGTACCTTTACCCGATCCGGAGATAGCTTGCCTCATTTCCGTGTCAGCTTGAACATTTTGCATCCTGTAATAATCCATAATGCCCAGGTTACCGCTGATGAATGCAGAAGCAATTGCTTTGGGAATTTCTGCCTCGGCTTCAATAACCTTGGCACGCGCTTCCTGCGCTTTCGCTTTCATTTCCTGATCAAGGGCCACAGCCATGGCTCTGCGCTCTTCAGCGCGCGCCTCTGCAACCTTCAGGTCAGCGGAGGCTTGATCGATTTGAAGCTTTGCACCGATGTTGGTTCCAACATCGACATCCGCAATATCGATAGACAGAATTTCAAATGCCGTTCCGGCATCCAGGCCTCTGGACAGGACAAGTTTTGAAATATTATCGGGACTTTCCAGCACTTCTTTGTGCGATTTGGCTGAACCAATTGAAGATACTATGCCCTCGCCTACACGCGCAAGGATCGTGTCTTCACCAGCACCTCCTACCAATTGCGCAATATTTGCCCGCACGGTGACGCGCGCAACAGCGATGAGCTGGATACCGTCGGAAGCAACAGCTGCAACTTTCGGCGTAGTGATTACCTTGGGATTGACAGAAATTTGAACAGCCTGAAAAACATCGCGACCCGCCAAATCGATTGCAGTGGCCTGCTTAAAGGTCAAGCTGATGTTTGCCTTGTCAGCCGAAATAAGTGCCCGAATCACATTGGGCACATTTCCCCCTGCGAGGAAATGCGTTTCCAACTCGTTGGAAGATAACTTCAATCCTGCCTTGGTCGCGGTGATCAGCGAATCCACGATAATGCGGGGCGGAACTTTTCGGATTCTCATGAATACAAGTTCAAAAAGACCCACCTTCACTCCGGAGAAAAGTGCAGTGATCCAAAGGTTGACTGGAACGAAATAGAGAAATACAAAGAATAGGACGATCCCGCCTAAGACCAATACAAGTAAAGAGACAGCTTCCATGGGCATTGCTTTATGGGTTTATGGGTTCAACAACAATTTGATGTGATTCAATCTGGGTGATCTTTACTCTTTTGCCGCGCTCAACATAATTGCCGGTCGTTTTTACTTCAAAGGTTTTGCCTTTAAACTCAGCCTTTCCGATAGGCCTTAAGGTAGAAAGTGGTAACGCCGTCATCACCGACATGCACAGCGGCCATGATACCTTCATTCACCTTGCTGTCCATTGACGATTTAAGAGAAAACTTAGTCCATGCGCCAGACCGAAAACTGTAGAACAAGGCACCAAGCGTGGTGGCGAGCATACCGAGCAAAAGATAAAATCCAACATCATTACCAAATTCGCTATAGCTGATGACGACACCGACGATGGCAAATATCAGTCCCAAGAGTCCTACAACAGTTGTTCCAGGGACAAACACCAATTCCACGATGATCAGCGCCAGACCAATAAATAGAAGAGACAAGATAATAATCCACATTAACATAAAATCACGATGCTCAAAAGTACACATAATTAATGCACTTCTGCTTTTTCTTCACTACCAAGAGCGTATTCAGAAGAATCAATAGGCTCTGGCAAACAAGACCCGTTGGGAAGACGACTTACCAGAATAAATGCACATCCCAGCTTCTTCATCTGCTGCCAGCGGAATGCACCGAATAGTTGCTTTCGTCTCCTCCTTGATGGCCGCTTCGGTCTCTGACGTGCCATCCCAATGCGCGAGTACAAATCCTGCCTTTTCATCCAAAACGCGCTTGAAGTCATCGTAAGAATCAACCTTGCTAATCATCTCACTCCGGAATTTCAGCGCTTTTTGGTATATATTCTCCTGTATTTGATCCAGTAATTTTGGAATACCGGCAGAAACATCGGCCAGCTTCATTACTTGCTTTTCCTTTGTATCACGGCGCGCCACCTCCACGGTACCATTCGCCAGGTCCCGAGGGCCGATCGCAATTCTGACAGGGACTCCCTTAAGTTCCCACTCGGCAAATTTATATCCTGGCTTTTGGGTATCGCGATTGTCAAATTTTACAGTATATCCCTGTTGGCGCAATGTTTCTAAAATTTTATCAACTTCGACCGCAATGCTATTCAATTCTTCTACACTTCTGAAAATAGGAATGACGACAACATGTATGGGCGCCAGTTTCGGCGGCAATACCAGTCCCTCATCGTCAGAATGGGCCATTATGAGTGCGCCCATCAAGCGTGTACTTACTCCCCAGGAAGTTCCCCAGACAAAATCGAGCTTACCTTCCTTGTTGGCGAACTTCACGTCAAATGCTTTTGCAAAATTCTGTCCCAGAAAATGCGAAGTGCCTGCCTGCAACGCCTTGCCATCCTGCATCATGGCTTCTATGCAGTAAGTATCAATTGCCCCTGGAAATCGCTCTCCTTCTGATTTCCTGCCTTTGATCACTGGCATCGCCATAAACTGCTCTGCGAAATCAGCATACACATCCAACATTTGCAGAGTTTCTGCAACAGCTTCATCAGCAGATGAATGGGCGGTATGACCCTCCTGCCACAGGAATTCTGCCGTACGCAAAAACAATCTGGTACGCATCTCCCATCGTACTACATTGGACCATTGATTTATCAAAAGGGGCAGATCACGGTAGGACTGAATCCACTTTTTATAGGTATTCCAAATAATGGCCTCACTTGTTGGACGCACCACCAACTCTTCTTCCAATTTTGCCTCAGGGTCTACAATAAGCTTACCTGGATTTGCCGGGTCTGTCTTCAAGCGATAATGTGTGACAATGGCACACTCCTTGGCAAAGCCTTCAGCATTTTTTTCCTCTGCCTCAAACATGCTTTTGGGCACAAAAAGTGGAAAATAGGCATTTACATGGCCTGTGTCTTTGAACATTTTGTCCAGCGCAGACTGCATCTTTTCCCAAATACTGTATCCATACGGCTTGATGACCATACACCCTCGTACATCGGAATGTTCGGCGAGGTCCGCTTTTTTTACTAATTCGTTGTACCACAACGAGTAATCATCACTGCGGCTTGGTATTTCTTTGCCCATGCTTGGTATAATTATTGTAGCTAAAGTATTAGAAAGGCAAATATAATTTTACGGCTACAAATACAACTTAAATTCTGTACCTTTATAGACACTTTTCTGGCGATTTGACGTTTTACAAATGACAGGAGAGTTAAAAACCGAATAGATATGAAAAACAAGGTCTTAATCCTTAATCTGGCTGCGTTGCTGTTTGCGTCTGCAGCTTTTGCGCAAAGCGTAGAGAATGATGATATGTACTTCAACTCATCAGATCGGGCAAAGATCAAAGCGCAGAGAGTCAGTGCGCAACCATCCTATTCGGCCAGTGCGAAATCAAAGAAGAGTGAGGTCTTGGAAGACGTGTATATCAACCCCACAGATACCTATTCAGCACGGAATGTGAACCCTGAATTTGCTGCACGTTCAAATTCTCAGACCGCACAGGCCGACGATCAAGATTACTTTGTTAATAACTATCAGTACAAGACCTCGTCTAATTTAAATAACTGGAATAACGCTTACAGCAGCATGTACAATAACCCCATGTACAGCTCCAATTACTATGGATCATCGATTAACTCATGGAACAGCCCCTATTATGGCAGCGCCTACGATAGCTGGGGAAATCCCTGGTGTAACCCGTATTACAGATCTGGCTGGTCTAGTTCCTTTAGTTATTATATGGGCAGCAACTGGAATTATGGATGGGGAGGAATGGGTATGGGTATGGGCCTAAGTTACGGCTATGGAAATTATGGTTATGGATACCCTTACAATGCATGGGGACCTTCATATGGTTATGGTGGTGGCTTTTACTACCCAAGTACCATAGTAGTGGTAAATAACGGTAGCTATGGAGAAGCCGGTCACAATATTGCTTATGGCAAGCGGGCAACGCGAGGCGGAACGATAACATCACCGCAAGAGGTTACCAGCAATCGCTCCAGATCAGTTTACGTGGCTACGCCTGCGGATTCCAGAACGTCAGATGGTGGGCGTGTGTCTTCACCTGGCAGGAGCCAAAGCCAGGCGGACTATTACAATCGCAGCTGGAGGAATTCCCAACAAAATGGTACATATCCGTCGAGAGGTTCTTCCAGTAATAGCAGTTGGGGCGGAAACAGCAGCAATAGCTACAACCGTTCGGGTTCCTTTGGCCAATCCAACTCATCTTTCAGTAGTCCTAGTCGCAGCTCGATGAGTTCTGGAGGAGGAGCAACACGATCGAGTGCGCCTGCCAGTTCAGGTTCCGGCGGTAGATCAAGGGGTAGGGATTAATTAAACTATTTATTCTGAAGGATGATTTTTGAGCGTAAGTTTTTTGCCCTCCTTGGAATGCTATGGTCTATTGCTGGGGCATCCCTTGCACAAAGCTATGTTGAGTCTGCCCTGCTCTTTGGCAGAACCGTACCCGGGGGCAGCGCCCGTATCCAGGGAATGGCAGGAAGTCAAATCGCATTAGGTGGTGACTACAGTTCATTGCTGTCGAATCCCGCAGGCTTGGGTATGTACAACAGATCTGAAGTTACCATCACACCAGGATTCTCTTCTTACAAAACTGAAGCACAGTATCTTGGGAATACGGATAATGCCTCAAAGTCTTCGATGAACATTCCCGGTTTGAGTTTTGTGTTTCACATGCCACTAGACAAAAATGGATTTGTAGGTGGTTCTTTTGGCATCAGCATGAGCCGCATAAATGATTTCAACAGATCCACATCCTATCATGGTACAAACGACGAGACTTCGATCATTGACTACTTTATAGATGATGCTTTCGGCGCTACGACAATTCAATTCGAAGGTCCAAAATACAATACCCCGACAGGGTTAGGGTATTACAATTACCTGATTGGCCCAGCGGATTTGCTTGACCCCACTTTTCCGGACGATGAGTATTTCAGCGACGTTACTACTATACCAGATCAGCAGGAGGATATACAAACAGAGGGAATTACAAATCAATGGACTTTTTCATATGGTGCAAATTTTAAAGATATGGTTTTTTTGGGTGCAGGGATCGGCGTTTCTTCGCTCCGTTACAAATCCAACAAGGTCTATACGGAAGCGTTCGATGATCCTTTTCTCAATGATCTTCGCCTTGATGAGTCGCTCGATTCTAAGGGAACTGGTGTAAACATAACGTTAGGACTGATAGTCAGGCCTGTAAATTTTGTTCAAGTAGGCGCCTCTTTTACAAGCCCGACCTACTACAATTTTGTCGAAACCTATAGCGCGGATATGAATACCAGCTGGAAGAGCTTCGATTACTATGGCGACGGGTCCAAAATCCTGAATAATGAGTCGGCCTCTACTGACATCGTTACTTCTGACTATGGCTTAACCACGCCAATGAAATTTAGTACAGGTATTGCCTTTATTTCCAAGTATGGCTTTATCACAGGAGACGTTGAATTTACAAATCCGGCCAAAGCAAAGTACTCATCCAGCACTGCTGGTGTCTCCTTCACGCAGGAGAACGATGATATTCGGTCAATTTATAAATCGGTGGTGAACTATCGGATCGGGGGAGAATTTCGATATGAGGTCTTGCGCGTGAGAGCAGGTTATGGCGTTCAGGCAAGTGCCTATGATGCAAGTTTTGGGCTCGACAATAGCATCAAGACAATTAGTGGCGGATTAGGTCTAAGGCTGAAAAGATTTTTTGTCGATTTTGCTTTAGTCCAAAGGAGTGGCAATAATCTCTACCAGCCGTATTCTTTTTATGTTTATGACCTTCCCAACCCCACAGTGTCATTAAAGAATAAAACCACGAGCGGCCTGCTAACCTTAGGGTTTACCTTCTGAGGCGGATTGCTTCCATCAACGTTGGCAGGTCGGCATTTTCTATCGTGATATTTGCCTGCTTATAGCACTTGAGCCGCTGATCTTGCAGCATATTCAATTTGGCTTCTTTTTCCTTGCTGTCCGGCGCATTCAGCAACGGTCTGTCTTTTCCCTCACCAAGTCTGGAAATCAGTTTGCTCACCGGAACATGCAAAAAGATACTTATGCCAGTCTGGTTAATCACGTCAATCCCTTCGTAGAAACATGGCGCACCTCCGCCGGTTGCCATGACAAAACTCTTTTCCGATCCTGCCCATTCCCGGAGTACCTTAGCTTCTACCTGGCGAAAGAAATCCTCTCCGTTTTCAGAAAATAGCGCTGTCACGGATTTGCCCTCCCTGTTTTCAATCTGCTCATCCAGGTCAACAAACTCCACCAATAGTCTTCGTGCCAGTTGTTCTCCCAGTGTGCTTTTGCCGGATCCCGGCATCCCGATAAGATAAATCTTCATCCGTGATATCATCAATTGATAAACGCCATCACACCAGTAGCCGAAGGCGTATCATTATGATGCCACATTCCGCGAACTGTTCCATCTACCCACAGCGTGATACCGGGATTGGCGCGAACAATTGTCTTCAATACTGTAGCATCAGAAAAATAATAGGGAACAGCCAGCTGATTCGCATGGCGGAATGCTTCAAATTGTTCAGCGCCAGACGCTGTAAGCACCATCATCTCCACCTTGCCATCCAGATCTTTAATGAGCTGACGAATTTTGTCCATGTTTTTTGTTGATGCTGTTGTTACGTCATAAATAATAAACAATAGTTTTGGGCCATCAAAAGTGCTTTGCGTCAAATCTTCACCGTCAACCCCATAAACCGCATAGTCTGTTATCTTGGCCTTGGTTTTGTCTTCATTCAATTGTTGTACGCCAACATACTTATAAACCAGGGTATCCATCAGATACTTATCCGATTTAACTATGCCACCACCTTTTTCCTGAAAGGCGTACTCGAACACCGGTTGTTCTTCCGGTTGCATTTCTTTCGGAATGGTATTGCCAATTTTGTAAGGTCTGAAATCAATAAAAGGCAAGTGGCGTATGGCATAGATACCCAGCCAGAGGCAGATCGTGGCACCACCAATGACCAAGCCATCACCCGTTTTCGCGGGGAGAAGACGCTCATAGGTTGCTCTGTGCCAGAACAAATGCATCACCAATGCGATCAGTACTATATCCTTGTAAAAGGATTCCCACGGCGTAAGTTTGATGGCATCGCCAAAGCATCCGCAGTCTGTTACTTTGTCAAAATATGCAGAGTAAAAAGTGAGGAACGTAAAAAAGATCATCAGGGCCAGCATTACGCTAGTCGTTATGTTCATGCGGTAATGAATTAGAACTGCGACGCCAAGTACAACCTCCAATACGATCAGCACCATGCCAATCTCCAAGGCATACGGTTTGAAAAACAAGAAAATTGAACCGAAGTCTTCGGCAAAGACCTCAAAATATTCTTCAAGTTTTATTTCCGTCCCAATGGGATCATTCAATTTGATGAGGCCTGAAAAAATAAAAAGGCCACCCACAAAAAATCTTGAAAACTGATCAATTATGTTCCGAATCATAGCGGTTTCTCCATTGATAAAATCATTGCAAATACAGCGTAGTTGATCATGTCCTGATAGTTAGCCAATACGCCTTCACTTACTAACGTTTTGCCCTGATTATTCTCAATTTGCTTTACACGAAGTAGTTTCATCAGAATGATATCAGTGATGGACGTGACACGCATTTCCCGCCAAGCTTCACCATAGTCATGGTTCTTATCTTGAAGCAAGTCGAATGTTTCGCTTACCACCTTGTCATACATGGGTTCAAGTTCCTCAAATGTCATTTCCAGGGGAGCAGAGTCATTCAGTTTAACTTGTAGCAAGGCGATAATGCAATAATTCACAATACCTATAAATTCATCTCTTATTGAATCATTCACCTTCTGCAAACCTTTTTCCTGAATGCTCCGGATACGCTGCGCTTTGATAAAAATTTGGTCCGTGATAGACGGTAAACGCAGTATCCTCCACGCTGTACCATAATCACGCGTCTTTTTTTCGAACAGCGTTTTGCAGTTGGCAATCACTGCTTTATACGCTATGGCTGTTTTTTCATTCAATGCCGTATGCTTTAGCTGGCAAACTTCTTAATTTGAATCATAATTCCATCACAACACTGCATGAAATCTGCATTCGAAAGTAATTTATTTTCAACAAACAAAACACTAAAGATTCATGGCCGGTTGCTGGACTTGAGTACGCCTAAGGTAATGGGGGTGCTGAATATTACGTCCGATAGCTTTTATGATGGCGGTCGGTACGAAAGTGACGATGCGCTTTTAGTACAAGTTGAGAAAATGTTGGATGAAGGCGCCACTTTTATTGACGTTGGTGCATATTCATCTCGACCCGGTGCCAAGGATATTTCACCGCAGGAGGAATTAAAGCGCGCTGTTCGTGCCATCAATCTTACGCTTAAGAAATTTCCGCAAACTATCATCTCCATTGATACTTTCAGAAGCGAAGTAGCACAGGCCGCAGTGCAGGAAGGAGCCAGTTTAATAAACGACATCTCGGCGGGCGAATTGGATACAAAGATGATCCAAACCGTTGCAGACCTTGATGTGCCCTACATTGCCATGCATATGCGGGGAGACCCGAGGACAATGAATACACTTACATCCTATCAAAACCTGGTTAAAGAGATTACAGATTACTTCCATCAAAAAACTCACACATTCCACCTGCAGGGCATAAAAGATGTCATCATCGACCCAGGATTTGGATTCTCTAAAACCGTGGAGCAAAACTTCACGTTGCTGAACAACCTGGATTATCTTAAAATTTTGGGCAAGCCGATCATGGTGGGGCTATCGCGTAAGTCCACGATCTGGAAGACTTTGGCGATACGTCCTGAAGCGGCATTGAACGGCACAACTGTGCTGAACACAATAGCCTTGTTAAAAGGTGCAAACATCGTACGGGTACACGATGTCAAAGAAGCTGTAGAGACAATCAAATTGGTTTTGGCAACGCGGGGCACGGATATTTGATAAATTTATTAATATCGATTCCCACTTCATAAATCGTACCTCATCGTTTACCTTTGCAGCGCATGATTTTGCTTTTCAAAATAGGTTTTCTAGAGGTAGGCTGGGTTGATTTTGTGGATATCACGTTGGTGAGTGTCCTCCTGTACCAGGTATATAAACTGATTAGGGGAAGCATTGCGGTTAATATTTTTTTAGGAATCCTTGCCCTCTACCTCGTTTACTTGATTGTGCGTGCAGCCCAAATGGAATTGTTGTCCACGATCCTGGGTCAATTCATGGGCGTTGGTGTTCTGGCGATGATCATCTTATTCCAGCCAGAAATCAGAAAGTTCCTGCTTGTCATTGGTCGTGGTACCGAATTCAGGGAGAATATTTTCAAGACTATTGCGAACTGGCGGCAAGAAGTGCCCGATGACTTTGATGTCGGGGAAGTAATGGAGGCGGCAAAATCGTTAAAAGCCACCAAGACAGGTGCGCTGATTGTCTTCTCGCGCGATACGGAACTCAAATTTTACGCACAAACCGGGGATGCCATAGACGCAGAGGTTAATAAAAGGCTTCTCCTTTCTATATTCAATAAAAACAGTCCGCTTCACGATGGCGCCGTCATTATTTATAAGGGTCGTATCAAAGCAGCGCGATGCGTTTTACCGGTAAGCGAGAATGATCATATACCGGCAAATTATGGATTGCGGCACAGGGCCGCTGTTGGCATGTCAGAAAACACGGATACGTTGATTTTGGCGATCTCTGAAGAAACCGGGCGCACCTTGCTGGCCCGCAACGGGCAATACATTCGGTCCATTAAACTTAAACAGGCGGAACAAAAAGTTCTGGAGTATCTGCGGGATGAGGAACCGGCCCGCTGGGAGGACAGCGATGGTGGCGTAGAAGTAGTGCAATCTCTTCCGGCAGAAGATTAGATCTTTGTTTTAACTTCATGCAAAAATTCCATGAAATGAGATTGACATTGACGGTCTTTTTCCTTCCTCTGCTTTCTTTTTCTCAAGCACTCGAAACTGTCATTCAAAAAGGCCACGAGCTTGCTGTGGTTTGTGTCGCAGTAAGTATCGATAGTAATTATGTCGTCACTGGAAGCAGGGACAAATCCGCAAAGCTGTGGGAAATGAACACGGGCCGGGAGGTCCGGAGTTTCCTCGGTCATGAAGCAACGGTTACCAGCATTGAATTCACTCAAGATGGTAAATACCTGATCAGTGGAGGAAACGATAAGACTATTCGAATATGGGATGTCTTGAGCGGAAAGGAAATTTATACCCTTAGCACGCCCGACATTGTAACCGATATTGCCATTGATCCAAAGATCAATTTTTTTGTTGCTGCAGGTTATGGCAATTCCGGGTATGGTGACTCCGCTACCGTCTACGATTTCAAATCAAAAAAAATAATTACGAAAATACGTACGGCGGCAGACAAAGGTCTTGGTAGCGGCGTAGATGTGGCCATCAGCCCTGATGGTCAATGGATCGCCTTTGGTGAGGACAATCGCATCGTTAATCTGTATCGTACCAGCGATTGGAAAAAAATGAACACGTTTGCATTTGAAGAAGGCTATTGCGGCGGCTGCGGTGCGCGCGTTGTGTTCAGTCCTGATAGTAAGCATCTCTATCTTGCATCCCACAATGGGCCACTGAGAAAATATAGCATTGCGACATTTGAGCTTATCCGAACATACGAAGAAAAGGTGGGCGATTTAACAGGGCTTGCGATCAGCAGCGACGGAAAAAAAATAGCAAGATCAACTGAAAAAGAAGTTACCGTATGGGAGGATTCAGGTGATTCGCTTATGACGATCAAGGCTGAAAAACAAGGGGAATTTCATGAAATCACTTTCACCCTGGATAGTAAAACACTCATTCTTACTTCGGATAATAATACGGCGATGCTCTGGAGCATTGCTGAAAACAGAAATGAAAGTTCGCTGACAGGCTTTCTGAACCAACGCGACAGGGGTGGATTGGATTATGACCCGAATTTTTATTGGCAGTCCGCGATTGCCAAATATGTTCGCTTCAAAAATACGCTCCTGATAGCCCCGGATGGAAAAACCCTTATTAAAGGAAAGTTCGGCGCGAAGGTTAAGCGTTGGGATATTGCGACGGGAAAATCCGTGATGGATTATGTTGGCCACAAGAAAGCGGTATTATGCTATGCCCTCTCAAACGATGGCAAGCGGCTCATCACGGGGGGCGGAGATGGCAAAATCATGCTCTGGGACCTGGAAACAGGAGACTCCCTGCGCGAAATCCAGACGTATCAGGAGCCTATCTTTGATATTCACTTTAGCAGCGATGAAAAGCGTGTAGCTTCCTCCAGTTGGGATGGCACCATGAAAATCCACGATCTCGAAACGGGAAAACTGCTCACCTATTTTGAGTTTGAAAACGGCTCCGCCTACAACATCCTATTTCATCCAAATGATCTTTATCTCTTTACCGCGCGCCTGGATAATTCCCTGCAGATTGTGGGAGATCGATACCAAAAAGGAGGTACGGAATTTTATCGGCCATACTGACATTGTCTCCGCCATCCAGCTTAGCACAGATCAAACCACCCTACTTAGTGCAAGTTGGGATGGATCAATAAGATTGTGGGACGTAGGCACTGCATTAATGTCGAAGAAGTTCCTTGGGCACAGGGGCCCTGTGCATACGGCAATCTTTAGCCCGGATGGTAAAATGGTGTATTCCGCAGGTGCTGATCGCACAATTCGTGCTTGGGATATTAATACGGGGAGTGTTGTCAGAACATACGAAGGCCATAATGGCGAAGTCTCTTCCTTGCTGTTTAGCCCCGATAACAAGATGCTGATTAGCCACAGTGTAGATGGGGTCACAAAGTTCTGGGATATTGGTACAGGGAATGAATTCTTTGAACATATTCACCTGGGCGAAAATGACTGGATGGTCAAAACCCCGGAAGGATATTTCAACGGTACGGATGAAGCCAGACAATATGTTCACTTTGTTAGTGGACTCAAGACCTATTCCGTCGATCAATTTTTCAATGAATTCTACCGCCCCGATTTGCTTCCGAAAATCTTCCGAAACCGTGGCGGTACTAATGATTCGAAAGGCATTCAGGGTAAGTTGAAGAATTCACCGCCGCCATCCATTAAGATAGCAGTCATCCCAACATCACCGGGTAAAGCAGAAGTCTATGTTCGCATGATTGACAATGGAAACGGTGCAGAAAACCTCAAGCTCTTTCATAATGGAAAGAGCATTGCGTTGCACCATGATTCGTTGCAATTGCCGGCATCGCGAGGACAAGCTACCACCTACAAACACGAATTAGATTTGATTGGCGGCTCAAATACATTTTCGGCAACGGCAAGCAATAAAGACAATATTGAATCTGATCCACAATCCGTAGAACTATTTTCAGAACACACTACAAAAAGTAGCACATGCTATGTCCTTTCGGTGGGGATCAATCAATATAAAAACAATAAGCTCAACCTTAATTATGCGCGACCGGACGCCGAATCGTTTAACAAAATGATGGGCGGTAATACCAGTTTACTCTACAAGCATATCGAACTCAGTACGTTGTTTGATCAGGATGCTACACGGCAAAAAATACTCAGCAAGCTGGATGAATTAGCAAGCCAAATAAATCAGGAAGACGTCTTTATTTTTTATTATGCCGGTCATGGGAGTATGGTGGATAACAATTTCTATTTTATCCCCACAGAAAGCCTGCGGCTATACGATGCCGGCGCGCTTAACAAAGAAGCCATCGAAGCCGGATTGCTTCAGGACAAATTCAAGAAAATCAAGGCGCTCAAACAACTGATCATTATGGACGCATGCCAATCGGGAGGATCGGTAGAATTGTTGGCAACCCGTGGTGCTAATGAAGAGAAAGCAATTGCGCAGCTTTCGCGCAGTGCGGGTATACATGTCCTCGCTTCTGCCGGCAGTGAACAATTTGCGGCAGAATTCACAGAGCTTGGTCATGGTCTGTTCACGTACGTATTGATGAAGGCATTACAGGGTGAAGCTGATGGCTCGCCAAAAGACGGAAAGGTTACCATTTATGAATTGAAATCATACATTGACGATCAAGTGCCAGAAATGACGCGCAAGCTTAAAGGGAATCCTCAATATCCTTACACTTTCTCGCGCGGGCAGGATTTCCCGATCGTAATTAAAGAATGAATGCAACCATTCAAAAATAATAAAAGGCTAGCGGCAGGAATCCCGGTATGGGATTTTATCGTACTTTTGTGATACTTTTTGTTATGCTGTATCGAAATGGTAGAAGCTAACCCCGCAAAATATTACTTTGCCAAGTTTTTTTTTCTTGGAATCAGCGCCCTGCAATGGCTCGCTGCCGGAATAATCCTGTTCCGCTACCCCTTCAACGCCAAGACCTTTTTTGCAGCACTCATATTTGTAACTGTTGGATCCATCTTCTTCCTTTTTTACTCCATCGTAACGGATAAAATGAGGCGCGTTGCCGTGGGGAAAAACAAGATCGTGGTTATCGAAGGTGATCGAAATGTTCGCTTCGGATGGCCGGAAGTGAAGTCATTGAAAATTGTTCCCATCTTTAACCTTTACAAACTTAAGCTTAAAGGGAAGAAAGGTTTTATCTACTTCTTTCCTTCCGAAAACATTGATCCCGCCTTTGGGCTGCTCTCAAAAGACACTTCCAAAATGGGTGATATTGTGCAAAAACGAAAGAAACAGCTTGGGCTGGAATAGAACCGGTCGCGGGTAACGAACAGCCGCCTACCCGCCTAACGCAGTACCCCCAAAACCTTTCCGACTTCTGAAAATGCTTCTATTGCCTTGTCCAGATGATGGCGCTCGTGTGCGGCGGAAAGCTGCACGCGTATTCTCGCCTGGCCTTTGGGTACTACGGGGAAGAAAAACCCAATAACGTAAATACCCTTTTCAAGCAATTGGTCAGCGAATTTTTGAGCCAGCATTGCATCGTATAGCATGATGGGAACGATTGGATGGACACCCGGCTTTAAATCAAAACCGGCATTGGTCATTGCCTCACGAAAATACTTTGTGTTGCTTTCCAGTTTGTCGCGAAGCGCAGTGGTTTCTGATAACATGTTCAGGACTTCAATGGATGCCCCCGTAATGGAAGGCGCCAACGTATTTGAAAAAAGGTAAGGTCGGGAGCGCTGCCGCAATAGTTCGATGATCTCCTTTCTTCCCGATGTAAACCCACCGGACGCACCGCCCAGGGCTTTACCTAACGTGCCCGTGATGATATCAACTTTATCCATCACACCCCGATATTCCGGGACACCGCGTCCTGTCTTACCAATGAAACCGGTAGCATGACATTCATCGGTCATTACCAGCGCTTCATATTGATCGGCCAAGGCACAAATCTTGTCAAGTTGTGCTATCGTACCATCCATAGAAAACGCTCCATCCGTGACAATAATGATTTGATTCGCGCCAGCTTTTTTTGCCGCTTCAAGTTGGCTTTGGAGGTCTGCCATATCGTTATGCCAGAAACGATATCGCCTAGCCTTGCACAAACGCACGCCATCAATAATCGAGGCGTGATTAAGCTCATCTGAGATAATGGCATCCTCAGCGCCAAACAAAGGTTCAAACACACCACCGTTTGCGTCAAAAGCTGCGGCATACAAGATCGCATCTTCCATGCCCAGAAAGTCTGCTATCTTTTTCTCAAGCGTTTTGTGAATATCCTGGGTTCCACAAATAAACCGCACCGATGACATTCCATAACCATGGGTGTCTATAGCATGCTTGGCCGCATCGACGACACGCGTGTGCGACGAGAGGCCGAGATAGTTGTTGGCACAAAAATTAATAACTTCTTTCCCATCACTTGTTCGAATAACGGCGCCCTGGGGTGTAGTTATGATCCGTTCGCTTTTAAATAATCCGGCTTCACGAATACTGTCAATTTCTTTTTGTAATACTGGCTGCAGCTTTCTATACATCACTCAATCTGTTTTTGGTTTTGGTTTAAACACCGGCTTTGGCATCACAGATTTTGGCTTCGGTATCACAGGATTAGGTGAAGTCGTTTCTGAATCCTTTCCGGTGATCGGTGATTCCGACTTCACGGGTATTGTTTCTGGTTCCTGCTTTAGCGTATACTTTCTGCGGATCGGATTTATCAAATAGAGTTTTCGTGCCGTGAAACTCTTCGGGTGCACCTGGTCAAATTCATTCTTCCAGGCATTCCAGAGATCGGGCTCAGCTTTCGCGAACATGGCTGAATCAATTTTCTTTGAAAGTAAATAGGCTTCGAAATCCACAGCCGCTAAGTTAATTAAAATGCAAAGCCCTATGCAGGATAGGTGATTGGTAAATTTTGGTAATTTGGATGCGGATTGGGTGTAGGGTGTAGGGTATAGGGGTATAGGGTTATAATTGATGGCTAAACAAAAAATTCTTGTTATCGGGGCCGGAGGGCAATTGGGGTCAGAGCTTACGCTTGGACTTCGGAAACTTCACGGCAAGGACAATGTCATGGCGACCGACATTAAAAGGCCGGAGGGACGTTTAGCAGATGGCGATTTTGAAATTCTGGATGTGTTGGCACCGGGAAGGCTTGACGAATTGATCCAAAAAAACAAATTCACCCAAATCTACCATTTGGCAGCTGTGCTCTCTGCCACAGGTGAAAAACATCCTAAACTTGCCTGGCAACTAAACATGGACGGATTGATCCATGTGCTGGATGCTGCAGTTGAACATGGTGTGGAAAAAGTATATTGGCCTAGCTCCATCGCGGCCTTTGGCCCCACTACCCAAAAAATCAAGACACCACAGGATACCATTATGGATCCCACTACAATCTATGGTATCAGCAAACTGGCGGGTGAACGCTGGTGTGAGTGGTATTTCAAGAAAAAAGGTCTTGACGTGCGGAGTCTGCGTTATCCAGGATTAATAGGGTACAAAACAAAACCCGGCGGCGGAACGACGGACTATGCCGTGGACATCTATTTTAAAGCATTGGCAGAAAAGAGATTTGAATGTTTTTTAAAATCCGACACGTATCTGCCCATGATGTACATGGATGACGCCGTAAAGGCAACCCTGGATTTAATGGAAGCCCCGGCAGGTAGATTAAGCGTACGATCAAGTTATAATGTAACGGGCATGAGCTTCTGCCCGGCAGAAATTGCAGCAGAAATAAAGAAACAAATTCCCGAATTTGAAATTACCTACAATCCTGATTTCCGGCAGGCTATTGCAGACTCATGGCCAAGGTCAATCAATGATTCCGTGGCGCGGATCGACTGGGGATGGGAACCTGCCTTCGGCCTTGAAGAGATGACAACTGAGATTTTGAATAACTTATCGCGCCTGCCTGAACTTAATGCGTAACCATCACGCGGGTAATCGATTCAAAATCGCGGGACAAGTATTTCAACATGTAGACGCCTGGGCTTAAGGCATCGTCGAAGACAAGTTGATTTTTAAAATCCTTTACCGGTTGCCGCAACAGTTCAATGCCTAGATTATTGATTAGCAATATCTGATCGTTATCTGACGGGTTGAAGTTAATGTCAAAGGAAATCGACTTTCCGCTGGATGGATTTGGGTAAACCGAAAGTTGTTTTGGTCCGGATCGTTTCACCACCCGTACATCAAAGTACTCGAAGTTACCATCCAGGTCGAGTGCCTTCAGCCTGTAATAATTAAACCCAAGCAGGGGCGCGGAATCCACGAAAGCATATGCCGTTTCGATATTGAAAATATCCCGGCCGGCACCTTCAACTTCACCAATAGATTCGAAATTGAGACCTGTTTGGGAGCGCTCGATAATAAATTTTTGGAAATTTTCTTCCATCGTGGTGGCCCACTTCAGCACTACCGTTTCGTCTTCCAACGCGGCAGTAAAATAAAGTAACATTACTGGCAAAGTACTATCGTAGCCAGTTTCGGAGTACCCCAATGGTCCCTGAAAGCCACCCGCGGGTTCACAATACGGCGAGAGCGACGCGCCATAGGAACATGCACCAGAGTTGGTTCCTCCGCAATCATTGCGGAGGGGACCCCATTGCCTTTCATTATGTCAGCGCCGCATACGGTTAACCGGTCGGACTGCAATCCCACATCAACGGTTCCGCCAGTGTAGATTATCATAGTATAGCCACATCCAGGGCCGGTACCTAGACGAGCTTGGCCCCCAGATTCGCTCGCATTATAGACTGATACGCTGCTATTGATGGTGACATTAAATGTGATGTCTAAAGTACCGTACACATCGATTCTGGTGCCCGTCCAGGTATCGCCAATTGAATTAAAAACCAATGTAACACCTGTTGGGATAACAATTATGGATTTGCCGTTGGTAGTGCCGCCCTCATCACAAGCAGGGGGGCTGGCGTTGTTCCAAATGACCGGGCCCGGGCCTGTTATTGTACAGGTCTGCGCATAAATATTTGTCAGGCCTGCTACCATCAGCAAACCCAGATAAATACACCCATATGACGCCTTGATCATTCGTTGTTAAATATCTGAAAAAATCTGATACACCCCCCATTTTCAGGGGTTCATTTCCCCGATGAACCAGTTTCACTTCTATACAGAAGTTGTTTCTAAGGTCACCATGTTATAAGGAAGTTTATCGCAATTCGACTGCCCAATGCTGAGGATTGAGCATTATTGCGTCGAGAAACCGGACATGAGGTTAAAGATTTACAAGCTCGTCGATGAACTCAATCCTAAATAATTCCAGAAATTAGATCACCCGACAAGACAACTCCTTGTAACTTTAATGACTAACCACGACTCTGGCACTAGTCTCAAAATCAGTAGAAAGGTATTTCAGGACATAAACCCCGGGGCTTAACCCATTGTCAAAATTAAGCTGGTTTTCAATACCCGTGACCGATGCCCGCAAGAGTTCTACCCCCAGACTATTGACCAACACAGCCTGATCATTTTCAGAGGGGTTAAAATTCAGCACAAAAGATATTGATTTCCCGGAAGATGGGTTCGGGTAAATTGATAATTGTTTCGGCCCTGTAAGCTTAATTACACGAACATCAAAGTATTCAAATTGCCCATCGAGATCAACTGCTTTCAGCCTGTAGTAATTGTATCCCAAGAGGGGTGACTCGTCTATAATGGTATATTTAGTTTCAATTTCAAAAATATCCCTGCCTGCCCCTGGAACTTCGCCGATAGGGAGGAAATTAGTTCCGGTGGATGAGCGTTCTATGATGAATTTTTCAAAGTTTTCTTCGCTAAGAGTACTCCAATCTAAATGGATAGTTTCGCCCACCAGCGTAGCTTGAAAGAATCTCAGAAAAATAGGCAAAACTCCACCAGAGGATCCAGTATTAAGCTGACCGACGCCCACAACATCACCATTACTTGCACGCCACACCTCGTTGCCTCCAATTTTGATCGTATTTGACCCCCCAGAACCAGTGCCATCAATAATCGGATTGCTGAAGAGAGACGGATTATCATTTATCAAATTAAGTACTGAACTAGCGCTTGTTAAAGTCAATTTCCCTCCACTCGCAAATATGAGTTTGGCGACAGTTGCAGAATTGGTTCGCAGGTTTATGATAACACCGGGGGTAATTGTAATTGTACCCGATGCAATCGTGATTTGGTCATCAATTTCCAGTATGTCGCCGGCGAAAAGTGTAGGAAGAGCACTTCCTGCGCAGGTTGTGCAAGTAGAACTCCAAAAAGCACCTGTCCAATTTCCACTTCCAGTGGTGTAATACGTTGTGGAATAAGAATTCCCTACAACGAACATCAATAAGAAAAGTGATACGAAAAACCCTTTACTCCTCATAGTCTGTTAAAACGTCGGCAATCTAAAGATAATTCAGGATTATTATAATTGCCTAAAAATAATCGGGCACCTTGGCAAAAAGTAGGATTAGGACTTTCGATTACATGGATTAATGAAGGTCCAATAGTAACCTAACCCATTATAGAAATTTCCTACTATTTTGACATTAGGTTAAAGCATAGCGCCAAATATAAATTTCGGACCTCCAATCAATAACTTCATAAAGGCATCAACCCATACGCCTGTGGCGAGCCTCTCAATAAGAAATTGCAAACGCGAAATCAACACAGTGGCGGCACCTTAGGCCTAAATGTCCAACCCTCTTTTTAACAAATCCTTTGTCCCTTACCAAAAACCTGAATAAGTTGCATTTATCAACCGGATATCACCATGCGTACTTTTCATACCAAATTCAGCGACCATGTTCTGACGGTAACCTTGTCAAGGCCAAAAGCGCTAAATGCATTAAACATCCAACTGCTCGATGGCCTGCACGAGATCATACAAGAACTTTACCAAAACGACGACACGAAAGGCCTAATCCTAACCGGCGAAGGGGAGAAATCCTTTGTCTCAGGAGCCGATATCAAAGAAATTACCGCGCTGAATCCGACCCAGGCCCTTGAATTTGCCCGGAAAGGCCAGCAAATCTTTAAGCTCATCGAAGATTGTCCAAAACCCGTAATTGCCGCTATTAATGGTTACGCGCTTGGCGGTGGATGTGAATTGGCTATGGCATGCCATATTCGAATCGCCACCGAAAATGCCAAATTTGGACAGCCTGAAGTCACATTGGGAATTATTCCCGGATATGGTGGCACCCAGCGCCTTCCCCAATTGGTAGGCCGGGGAAAGGCCCTAGAACTTATGCTCACAGCCGATTTGATATCGGCTCACGAAGCAAAATCGCTTGGCTTGATAAATCACGTCGTTGGCAACCGGGAGGAACTCATGAGCCTTTCGAATTCCATCATGCGCAAAATATGTGCAAACGGAAGTATTGCAGTGGGGAATGTGATAAAAAGTGTAAATGCAGGCTATGCATTTGAGCAGGCAGGATATAAAGCAGAGGCCGAGCATTTCGCAGCCTGCACGGGAACAGCAGATTTTGCGGAAGGAACGGCTGCTTTTATTCACAAAAGGAAACCAAAATTTACAGGAAAATAGGAAACCGTGGTTCGCTCTCCGATAACCGTAAAGGCGTTAAGCTACTATGAAGAAATCACTGCGCACGCTTAACGGAAGGGCTAAATGAATAAGATAAAAATACTCGCAGGAGAAACACTGCTGTACGGACTCGGGAGTATTCTTCCTCGATTCCTGAATTTTTTGTTGGTGCGTTTGCATACCGATGTATTTCCACCGGAAGAATACGGGGTAATCACAAAGTTGTTTGCTTATGTTGCCGTAATCAACATTGTCTTTATGTTTGGCATGGAGACTGCCTATTTCCGGTTTGCAACCAAGACAGGTGCCGACGAAAAAAGAATCTTCAACCTTACCCAAACCGTTGTTGTTCTTATCAGCCTTTCGCTTTCAATAATTTTTGTCGTGCTGGCCAATCCGATTTCATTGTTATTTGAAATCCCAGGAAAATCTGATTTAGTCATCTGGCTGGTTGCGGTAATGTTTATTGATGCCATTGTTGCTATCCCATTTGCCCGTTTGCGGTTAGAAAAAAAGCGACACTTTTTGCCGTCGGTAAGATCGTCAACATTGCCATTCTGATCGGGCTTAATGTTTATTTCCTGAAGATTGCTTTTGTTCCGTCAGTTGGTATCGCTTACGTGGTGATGGCAAACGTATTGGCCAATACTTTCTATATTCTATTTTTCCTCAAAACACTTTTTTCATGGCGGCCAGTTTTTGCGAAACAGATTTCGGCAAAAATTGTAACCTACGCATATCCGGTTATGCTAACCGGTCTTGCCGGCATGACCAACGAAATGTTTTCGCGGCAAACCTTGGATTGGTGGCTCCCCGATAATTTTTATCCCGGGCAAACGGCCGAATATGCACTGGGTATTTTCGGTGCATGCTACAAATTTGCCATGCTGATGAGTTTGGCTGTACAGGCTTTCCGTTTTGCCGCCGAGCCATTCTTCTTTTCAAATGCAATAGACAAAGATTCACCAGCACTTTTTGCCAGGGTTAATCACTATTTTATCATTGTATGTTGTACCCTGCTGCTGGTTGTTTCTACAAACATGGACATCTTAAAACATTTTCTGGGAAATGAAAAGTATTGGGAGGGTCTTTATATCGTACCCATTCTACTGGTCGGCTATCTGTTCCTGGGTATTTACTACAACATTTCCGTTTGGTTCAAACTTACGGACAGAACTTTTTACGGAACCATCATTACTGTTGGAGGAGCTGTCATCACGATCGTTGCAAATTACGTATTGATTCCCCAGATGGGATATCTGGGGAGCAGCTGGGCTACGCTGTTGTGTTACTTCTCTATGACCGCGGCATGCTATTTTCTTGGTCAGCGATTCTACCCGATTCCCTACGGCGTTGGCAAAAGCATGGCTTATATTATTGTTACTACTGCCATTGTATATGCTGTCGATATGGTGTCGATAGTGAATCAATGGATGGCCACAGGATTTCACCTCGTTGTCTTATTCGCCTATTTGCTGATCATATATTTGCTCGAAAAGCAGCAATTCAAACAAGCTTCAACCTGATTTTTATTAGTTTTACTACCGCTTAATTCGATTAACTCATGAATATTATTATTCCGATGGCCGGAATGGGCAAACGGCTTCGTCCACATACGCTCACTATTCCAAAACCACTTTTACCCATTGCGGGCAAACCTATTGTCCATCGCCTGGTGGAAGATATTGCAAAAGTTTGCCCTGAGAAAATCGATTCAATTGGATTCATTATCCATCCCAATTTTGGTACGGAAGTTGAAGAAAGCCTGAAATTAATTGCCAAGGCAGTTGGTGCGGTTGGAAAAATCTATTATCAGGAGCAGGCCCTGGGCATCTCACATGCCTTATTGTTTGCAAAAGAGTTGTTTGTAGGAAAGGTAATTGTCGCTTTCGCAGACACGTTGTTCAAGGCGGACTTCAAGCTTGATATCAACCAGGATGGTATCATCTGGGTGCAGCGCGTGGAAGATCCTTCACATTTTGGTGTAGTGCGGCTGAATGATAAGTCGGAAATTACCGAGCTGGTGGAAAAACCAACGACATACGTTTCTGATTTGGCCATTATTGGTATTTACTACTTTAAGGACGGTGCGGCGCTTGCCAAAGAGATGCAATACCTGATCGATAACAACATTAGGGAGAAGGGAGAATTTCAATTCACGACGGCGTTGGAAAGCCTTTCAAAAAAAGGAGCAAAATTTATCCCAGGCCAGGTTACTGAATGGCTGGATTGTGGCAACAAGGTTGTGGCCGTCCAAACCAATCAACGCTATCTCGAATTCATCAAGGACCAAAAACTGGTCTCTGAGAAATCTACGCTTTTGAACTCCGTCATTATCCCGCCTTGCTTCGTCGGAGCGGGTGTTATTATTGAAAATTCGGTTGTCGGGCCCCATGTTTCGATAGGAGAAAATACACGTATTTCCGATAGCCGGATAAGAAACTCGATCATTCAGCAAGACTCCGCCATAAGCAATGCAATGCTCGAGAACAGCATGTTGGGGAATTTCATTATTTTTGAAGGTTCTATGCAAGACTTGAGTCTGGGTGACTTCAATACCATTACGTGAGCGCAAAAATATCCAATCGTTATAGCACCTTAGGTTTAGTAGTAATACTGGCCCTGGTGATGTACGCGCCCTCATTTGCCCAGCGGAAAAAGAAGAGCGCCGACGATGTTCAAGCATCAGGCATCAGACTCCGTGAAGCCGAATTCTATTTTACTGAAGGCGAAAAGTTCTTCATCCTCGAAGACTATTCCAAAGCGCTGTTGTACTACCAACGAACGCTTGAAATCACGCCAGAAAACGCCACTGTGCACTACAAGGTTGCAGAAGTTTTAGCCCACAGCAACAAGCATGAAGATTTGTTGAAAGCGTCCATTAGCATCGAGACTGCCCTGCGACTAGAAAAGAAAAATAAATACTTCTACCTGCTGGCCGCGAACATTTATAATAGCATGACTGCATTCAATAAGGCAGCAGCAGTGTATGAAACAATGATTAAGGAGGTGGAAGGCACGGAAGAATACTTGTACGAACTTGCTGCGGTCTATCAATATGCCAATCGGTTTGAGGATGCCATAAAAACCTATGATCGGGGAGAAAGTTTGTTGGGGATTGATGAGATTTCCTCAATCCAAAAACTGCGTCTTTACCTTGAATTGGGTAAAACAAAAGAAGGAATAGTAGAAGGCGAGAAATTAATTGATGCGTTTCCTGGCGAAGAACGATTCGTGATGGGCTTTGCAGAAACACTTGCACAAAAGGGTTTGGGTGCTGAAGCTATTCATTACTTGGAGGAGTTCGCGTTGGCAAATCCTGAAGCTGGTAATGTGCAGATGCTACTCGCAGGGCTGTACCGGGATAACAACCAGGAACTGAAGGCACGGGAACTGTTAACCAGCCTGTTTGATGATTATTCAGTGGAACTTGGAAGTAAGCTGATCATACTGGGATCATACAATACCGAACTCAACCAGAACAAAATCAACAATATATCTGATTCAGAAAAAGAAAATTTTGCGCGCTCACTGTTTGAAAAGTTAGTTAAACAATATCCATCCGATCCTAACGTGCATATTTTAGGCGGGGATCTTTATCTCTCTATAGGGAAGAACTTTGAAGCACAAAACGAGTATGTAAATGCTATTGGCTTGGGCGAAGTGAATTTCGAAGTATGGGAAAATTTGCTTTATCTCGAACTGCAGCTGGAACAGTTTGATAAGGTAATTCAACACGCTAATGAAGCGCTGGAAATCTTTCCAAACCAACGCATGATCCATTATTTTAATGGATATGCCAATCTGCGAAAGCTTCGTTACCCCGAGGCAATAGCTTCGTTAGAACAGGCGAAGAAATTGTCGGCTTCACATCCTAATCTGGTAAGTGAATTAAACAGTATGCTCGGGGATGCCTATAATGCAACAAAAGCTTATGATAAATCCGACAAAGCATACGAAGAAGCGTTGACGATTAATCCTAATAACGATGCTGTATTAAACAATTATAGTTATTACCTCGCCTTGCGCAAGACAAACCTGGAGAAGGCGGAGAAAATGTCATCCTTACTGGTGAAGAACAATCCTGATAATCCGACGTTCCTCGATACGCACGCCTGGGTACTGTACACCCGCCAAAAGTATAAAGAGGCGCGAAGGGTAATGGAACGTGCAATTACTACGGGGAACGCAAATGCAACACATTTCGAGCACTATGGCGATATTCTATTTCAACTGGGCGATGTGGCTGCTGCAGTACAACAATGGGAAAAAGCCCGCGGGTTGAAAGCAACCAGCGAAAGCCTCGATAAGAAAATTGCGAATCGAAAAATCTATGAATAACCGTCTACACTTACTGCTCATCGGGTTTTCTCTGTTGGTAATGTCTTGCAGCAAGAAAATTGTTACCCCTTCACTTTCATTAATCCCTCCAAAACCTGATCTGGCCGTTGAAGAAATTGACTTTGAATATATGAACGGCAAAGCACGGATGGTGCTCCGCGAATCAAACAAGCAAAGAGATGTAAAAGCCAACATTCGGGTACGTAAGGACAGTGTAATTTGGATGACCTTTTCTGTTATTGGCGTACAGGGAGGGAAAGCCCTCATCAACCAAGATTCTATCACCATCGTAAGCAATGTTGACAAAGAATATTTCGTGTTTACTTATTCAGAACTTTCCAAGCTCTATAACTTTGATATTAACTACCAAGTCATTCAATCTGCCATGCTTGGCAACCTTATCATGCCAAGAAAGGATGAGGATCAGGTCACCCAGGAATCATCTTTTTTTATAGTTAAACAAAAAGCTAATTCTATATCCGTTGATAATTATATAAATGCTGCCAGCATGAAGGTGGAGAAGGTGGAGATGAAGGAAAGTAACAGCAATAATTCTCTTGTCATCAACTATTCGAATTTTCAACCCATCGACACCAAATTATTCCCCTACAATGGAACGATAAGCCTTTTCTACAAAACACTGAGCGGAGCCTTAAATACAACCATTATTTTTGAGTACAATAAAGCTGAAGTGAGTGACAAAGAGCTTAAGTTTCCGTTCAATATTCCAAAGCGATATGTGCGCAGGTAAACATTTACTGTGCCTTCTAGTATTCAGCATTCTTACCCTTTCTGCTACTGCGCAGAAATCCAAATCTCAACTGCAAAATGAAAAGCAGCAGAATCTTGCCAAAATAAAAGAAGTTGAAAAAATAATCGGGGAGACGTCTGCCAAAAAGAAGAATTCGATTGGAGAGCTCAATGCACTAAACGAGCGGATCAGAGAACAGGAAAAACTTGTGCGTTCTATCAAGGGAGAAGTCGTTTTGCTTGACTCTGAAATAAATGAAAATACAGATATCATCGTCACCTTGGAAGATGATCTTGTAAATCTCAAGAAGGAATACGCGTCGATGTTATTTGCTGCCCAAAAGGCAAATAATAGCGCTACCCGGCTAACCTTTCTTTTTTCTGCAAAATCGTTTGATCAGCTTATTATGCGAATACGCTATATGAAGCAGTATGCAGAAACCCGAAAACTACAAGCCGAACAAATTTTAAAAGTGCAGCAAGAACTTTCTGTTCACGTTGCAGAAATCAGAACAACAAGAGAAGAGAAGAATAAACTTTTAAATGAACAACTAGCGGCGACAAACAGCCTAACGAGTTTGAAGCAAAAACAAAATGCACTTGTAAAGTCCCTGGAGAAACAAGAAAAGAAATTGCGGAAGGACTTAGCGGAGACTAAAAAAGCTGTAGCACGCCTGGATGCACTTATTGAAGATCTAATCAAGGAAGAAATGGCGCGCGCCTTGCGCGCGAACAATAGCGAGTCTGTGACACTGTCAAATTCTTTTGAAGAAAACAGAAACAAGTTTTTGTGGCCAGTAGCTTCCGGATTTGTCTCTCAAAAATTTGGCCGGCAAAATCACCCCGTCCTTAAAGGTATTGTGCAACAAAATAACGGCGTTAATATTCAGACCCAGGAGAATCAAAAAGTGAAATCCATTTTTCAAGGCGAAGTACGCAGAGTTGCATTCATTCAAGGACTTGGAAGCACCGTGATTATCAAGCATGGTGATTACCTTACGGTGTATGCTGGCCTCAAGGAGGTTTTTGTGCGAAGTGGCCAGAAAGTAACTACCAACCAGGAAATTGGCAAAGTATTCTCAAATACGGAAGGCGTTTCTGAACTCCGATTTCAAATCTTCAAAAACACAACAGCCCTGGACCCCCAGATATGGCTGAAAAACATGTAATTTGGCCTATTCGGCGAGGATCTTGGATTGCTGTCAAACCTCTTCTGCTGACCGCAAAATGGCCATTTTTCAGCAGCCAATATCGCCTGATAACATCCATTCCTATTCATTTGATAACTATCCTTTTTTAGTATAACTTTGTCTTTACAATTAAAAAATTAAAGCCATGAATGCTACATTTTTGTTTTTAAGTGGGGTTGGTTTCCAGGAGATTCTGCTCATCGGACTTTTCATTCTCGTCTTTTTTGGTGCCAAGAAAATACCTGAATTCATGAAAGGATTGGGTAAGGGCGTGCGTGAATTCAAGGACTCTGTGAAGGACGTAAAAAAAGATATTGAAGATGCGACTGACGCGGCAAAAATTGAGGACGGAAAATAGGTGTTGAAAACGTACGCTTCATTTCGCGAAATACAGAACGATCTGCAGCTTGGTACGGTCACTTGTCAGGATCTTGTTCGTTATCATCTTAACAACATTAAAACCAAAGCACACCTGAATGCATTTCTAAGTGTGTATGAGGAAGAGGCGCTTACCCGCGCCACCGCTATAGATCATAAAATCAAGAGAAGGAACGGCCGGAAAACTTGCTGGGCTTGTCGTAGGTCTAAAAGATGTGCTGGCATATCAAGACCACCCCTTGCAGGCCAGCAGTAAAATACTGGAAGGTTTCATTTCTCAATTCACCGCGACGGCGGTGCAACGGCTTATTGACGAAGATGCTATTATTATTGGCCGCCAAAATTGCGACGAGTTTGCGATGGGTTCCTCCAATGAGAATTCAGCATTCGGACCAGTCTTGAATGACGCAGACAACACCCGTGTTCCTGGAGGTTCATCGGGGGGTAGCGCTGTTGCTGTGCAGGCTGATATGTGCCAGGTATCCTTAGGGTCAGACACGGGAGGCTCGGTTCGTCAGCCCGCGGCCTTCTGTGGCGTAATCGGATTAAAGCCCACCTATTCACGGATATCTCGTTTTGGACTCGTTGCGTATGGCTCGTCTTTTGATTGCATTGGAATATTTGCAAAATCCATCGAGGATGTTGCGCTTGTGCTGGAAGTCATAGCCGGCGCCGACGAACTCGACAGCACTGTTTCAAGGAATCCGGTTCCCTCCTATTCTGCCGACCTTCAAAATAGTGCAAACGGCAAAGCATACAAGGTTGCTTATATCCGCGAGATTGAAGGAGCAGCTGGATTGCAACCCGAGATTCGCGATTGCATTTTGTCAAAAATTAGTGATATTAAATCCGCTGGACATACGGTTGAAATGATCGATTTTCCACTGATGGAGTACGTTCTTCCAACCTATTATATTTTGGCAACAGCTGAAGCAAGTTCAAACCTTTCACGGTACGATGGTGTGCGGTATGGCCACCGTAGTCGTGAGGTTACAGACCTGAATTCGCTGTACAAAAAAAGCCGCTCTGAGGGTTTTGGAAAAGAAGTAGAGCGAAGAATTTTGCTCGGCACATTTGTGCTCAGCGCTAGCTACTATGATGCTTACTATACAAAAGCACAAAAAGTAAGGCGGATCATTCGTGATAAGACGAAAGAGATTTTCAAGCAATACGACTTTATCATTATGCCAATCACCCCAACAACGGCTTTCAAGCTCGGTGAGCATACTGACAACCCGTTAGAAATGTATCTGGCAGATCTGTTTTCAGTCCAAGCCAATGTCGCCGGTGTACCCGCTATCGCGCTGCCGTGTGGAAAAGACAAACAGGGATTGCCTATCGGCTTGCAGGTGATTGCAGATGATTTTGAAGAGTCTAAATTATTTCAGTTTTCAAATTCACTACTCAACTGAGCCATGAAAAAGTACGCTCTCATATGGTTAGTTACCAATTCTTGCGCCAATACTTTTTTATTCGGGGTATGGAATGAACTGAATGTTCAGCGAATACGAATTCCAGGTGTGTTGCTCATTTTTGTGTTCGGCATTTTACCAGGGTACGGGCAAATACAGGCCGATTCCGTAGTAGTTGACTCGTTGGAAGTCGCTATTGCAGAAGAGGGTATTCTGTATAAAGGCGACACTACAGACTACATCTATTTTGCACTTCCTAGTGAGTTAGAACATATTCCCGGAGATGATGACCCAGCGTTATTGCGTGATCGTCTGGCCTGTATTGAGAAGACAATGCCGCTTACCTACAATGAAAGGACGCACGCTTTCATAAACTATTTCACGGTAAAAGATCGTGAATATACGCGCATGATGATGCGACGGAAGAATTTGTATTTCCCCATCTTTGAAAGGTACCTTGCTAAATACGGCTTACCCGACGAATTAAAATATCTTTCTATTATAGAATCCGGCCTTAATCCAAGGGCTATTTCAAGAGCCCGAGCCGTCGGCTTGTGGCAATTTATGTCCGCAACAGGAAGATATTACGGACTCCATAACGATTGGTATGTCGACGATCGAATGGATCCTGAAAAAGCCACTGAAGCAGCGTGCAAATATCTGCGCGATCTGTACGGTATGTTTCACGACTGGGAGCTCGCCTTGGCAGCCTATAATACCGGCCCTGGTAACGTTAAGCGTGCCATTCGAAGATCTGGGTACAAGAACTCTTTTTGGGAAGTGTACCCTAATCTGCCCCGCGAAACGCGTTCATATGTGCCTCAATTTGTTGCCATTACCTATGCCATGAATTATCTGGAAGAGCATAATTTTTTCGATGAAGGTGAGGAAATGCTACCCAAATATGACACTGTACAAGTGACAAAATTCCTTGACTTTGAAACCTTCGCAAAACTTACGGGATCGTGCTTGGAAGATTTGCAGCGACTCAATCCTTCAATACAACGAAATGCAATACCAGAAACTGACCGAACGTATACGCTCTTTGTACCGCATGCCGCAAAACACAATTTGAACAACAACAGATTTGCTATTCTTGATTCGGCGTCGAAAGCTGGGAAAAACGAATTGGAAATGTTGGCCAGGAACTCCGCAGGCTCAACCTATGGCCGTGACCGTGTTGTTTACAGAGTACGAAGTGGCGACGTGCTCGGCTCAATTGCTATGCGTTACGGTGTCCGTGTGGATGATCTTAAAAAGTGGAATAACTTGAGGAGTAATACTATACGTATAGGCCAGCCATTGAACGTTTGGCTCAAGCCCAACGCCAGCATCAATACCGCTTCAGCACTTGCTTCCGCAAAACCAAAAACAGTCACGCCAGTTCCTGTGCCAAATTCAAGGATCTATACCGTCCAACCAGGCGATACCCTATGGGACATATCAAGAAGGTTCGAAGGGCTGACAATCGAAAAAATTAAGAATCTCAACAATCTCAATTCCAGTAAACTGAAACCAGGCCAGACGTTGATTATCGGGATTTAGGCTGACCGATTGCGATTCGCACGAACCAATCACATAACTTAAGAGTTAGAATTACGCATAGTGTTTGTGACTGTTCCGCAGTTTGAACATTATGGCATTACCAAATGTGGATTATATGAATCGAATAATAGCAAGTATTTTCCTGCTTACAGCGACCATCGCATGCAATATTCAGAATGACAAAAACCCCAACTATCTTCCCAAATCAACGGGCAAACCCGGCGATGTAATCATTGTCATGGATTCCGTTCAATGGAAGGGCAATTTGGGCTCGGCGGTAAGAAAGATATTTCGGGCTGAAGTCCCTGGTTTGCCCTCGCCCGAACCCATGTTTAATGTAATTTGGGCGCATCCTTCCAAGTTGAAGTTGCTCACCCAAATTAGAAACCTTGTGTATGTCTTTACGCTTGATCAAAACACCCCGGGATCTAGAGGCCTCCGCCGACAATTTACACCAGAAACACTGGCTAAAATCAAGAGTGATACCAGCTTCTATCGTTTCTCCAGAGAAGATGAATATTCATTGGGCCAAGAAGTATTGTATCTTTTTGGTGACACTGAGCAAAACCTGATCCATCATTTGGATGCTGCCGGTCAACAAATCATAGACTATTTTAATGAAATTGAAAGGAATCGGTTGGCGGAGAGTCTTTTGGGAAAGAAAGCAACACGAGGTGTTACGAGTTTTCTGCGGAAAGAGCAGGGAATCGAGTTGCGTGTACCGATTGGTTATAAATTAGCCGACAAACAAGATGATTTTGTTTGGCTGCGGCAAATAGAGGCGAACTGGGACAAAGATGTTTTCGTAACCTGGAAGCCGTATGAAAGCGAATATCAGCTGTTGCCGGACAGTATTGTTATTTGGCGCGATGCCATTGCTAAAAAGTATTTGTTTGAAGATCCCGACAATCCAGTTAGCTATTTGGTCACCGAAAGAGTCAATTTTGACATAACAGCCCGACAAGTGAATTTTAACGGTCACTTCGCCATGCAGATACAGGCGCTCTGGCGAACTAACAACCTCACCATGGGTGGCCCCTATCTGGGCATTGCCCTTGTTGACGAGGGGCGCGGAAGATTGTATTATATTGAAGGTTTTGCATACGCCCCTGGCAAAGACAAACGCGGAATCATGCGTGAACTGGAGGCGATACTCTGGACATTCAGAACAAGCCAGGATTTGGGAATCGCCAATGAATGATTTTTGGTAGTGGGATTAATGGATTATCAAAATGGTATTCCACCGCTATTCCAGCTTACTATTCGTCAACAACAACTGAAGTAATTACCGCCCTATTCTTCCGCCCGCGTGCCGCAATAATACAATTCATGCGATAAATGCGGTAAAGGTTTCCGATAAAAGTAATCCTACCAGAAAAACGATGATAAGCAACGCACGACCTCCGAATCTGGCTCACATCGCCCACGGCGGTGCTGCGTATCAATAATATAATATTTCTTTTCCCTTACCTTCTTATCTTTAGCCTTTAAAATAACCTCATCCATGTCTATAAAAATTAGAAAGGAAGACGCCCTGAACTATCATACACAAGGGCAGCCAGGAAAGATCGAAGTCGTTCCCACAAAAGAACTGAGTTCGCAGTTGGATCTGGCCCTGGCATATTCACCTGGCGTAGCCGAACCTTGCAAAGAAATTGCTGCCAACAAAGACGATGTATATAAGTATACCGCCAAAGGAAATCTTATAGCGGTTATTTCTAACGGTACCGCGGTATTAGGACTTGGGAATATCGGACCTGAAGCATCTAAGCCCGTCATGGAAGGTAAAGGTGTGCTCTTCAAGAAATTTGCAGGCATTGATGTATTTGACATTGAGATCAATGAGGAAGATCCTGATGCCTTCATCAAAATTGTGAAAGCACTGGAGCCAACTTTCGGTGGTGTAAACCTGGAGGACATTAAAGCACCGGAATGTTTCAAGATTGAGACAGAATTGCGCGAGCAGATGAGCATCCCAATCATGCATGATGACCAACACGGTACTGCGATAATCTCAAGTGCTGCATTGCTTAACGCGCTTGAAATTGTTGGAAAGAAAATCGAAGATGTCCGAATCGTCGTAAACGGAGCAGGCGCTGCTGCGGTAAGTTGCACGAAGCTATACATGACGTTAGGCGCAACAAAAGAAAACATCATCATGTGTGATAGCAAGGGCGTGTTGAACGCAACACGTACTAACTTGGATGCCGTCAAGAAGCAATTTGTTACCCAGCACGAAATTGCGACGCTGCAAGAGGCGATGAAAAATGCCGATGTATTCGTTGGTCTGTCAGTTGCCGATGCCATTACACCGGACGATCTAAATGCGATGGCAAAAGATCCAATCGTTTTTGCGTTGGCCAACCCCGATCCGGAAATACAGTATGACCTGGCGATGAAAACCCGACCAGATATTATTATGGCAACCGGCCGGTCAGATCATCCTAATCAAGTAAACAATGTGTTGGGCTTCCCCTATATTTTCAGGGGTGCACTAGACGTGCGTGCGACCGAGATTAATGAGGCGATGAAACTCGCCGCAGTATATGCGCTTGCGGCATTAGCGAAAGAGTCGGTTCCCGACATCGTTGTTGACGCATACGGCAAGGACAAAATCATGTTTGGTCGGGAGTACCTAATTCCAAAGCCTTTGGACGCAAGATTAATCACGACGATCTCTCCAGCCGTAGCAAAAGCAGCGATGGAATCTGGTGTTTCAAAAAATCATATTACAGATTGGGCTGCCTACCATAACGATTTGCAAAAGCGAATTGGCATCGATCAGAAATTGATGTCGCGGATTATTGATCGGGCTAAAAAAGAACCTAAACGTGTGGTGTTTGCAGAAGCGAACCATCATAAGATTTTGAAGGCAGCACAAATCTTGAGGGATGAAGGAATAGCCCATCCAATCCTGCTTGGCAATAAAGCGGAAATACTAAAACTGATCGAAGAGTATGAGCTTGACCTGCATGATTGTCCAATAATTTATCCGCGTGAAGACGAGCAGACTTTGAAACGATATGCCGAAGAATTTTATAAGAAAAGGCAAAGGAAAGGCCTGACCTACCAGGACTGCTTGCGGTTGTTGCGAGAACGAAATTATTTTGCCGCGATGATGGTGGAGCAAGGTGATGCTGATGCCGTAGTAAGTGGTTTGACGAAAGATTATGCCAAAACTATTTTGCCTTCTCTTCAGGCGATCGGCACGGCGGAAGGCGTAAACCGGGTGGCCGGTATGTACATAATCAGAAACACGCGTGGCACGTTCTTTTTTGCTGATACTACAGTAAGTGTTGATCCTAACGCACAAGACCTTGCCGGAATAATCGAACTCACAGCGCGAGGTGTGAAATTTTTCGATATGGACCCGCGTATTGCGGTACTGTCATATTCCAATTTTGGCTCGTCAAAAGGAGATATTCCGGATAAAACCCGTGAAGCTGTCCGGTTGGCAAAACAAAAGGATCCGACTTTAATTGTTGAAGGCGATATTCAAGCCAACGTTGCCTTGAATACGCAACTTCAGCAAGAAACCTTCCCTTTCAGCGCTTTGGCAAAAGAAAGAGCCAATACTTTGATTTTTCCCAACCTTGCTGCCGGAAACATCGCGTATAAATTATTAATGGAAATAGGAGGAGCGGAATCTATTGGCCCCATTTTGCTGGGTATGAAAAAAGCCGTTCATGTTCTGCAATTGGGAAGTTCAATTCGTGAAATTGTAAATATGACGGCAATTGCTGTTGTCGACGCGCAATTGCATGAACGAGACGAACACCTATAGTTTTTGGACTGGCAAAGTTAGAGGTGGCCCAAATCTTAGTACATTAATATACTCTGCATGATTGCATTCCTGAAAGGAAAACTTGTCCACAAAGAACCGACGAACGTTATCATAGATGTTAATGGAATAGGCTATCATTTGCACATTTCGTTACAGACATTTTCCGAGATTAAAGAGCAGGAAAATGTAATGCTCCACACGCACCTTGCAATTCGCGAAGATGCCCATATTTTATTTGGCTTTAGTGGCCATTCAGAGAAAAAACTTTTTCAACAATTGATTTCTGTTAGTGGCGTTGGTCCGGGCACCGCCATAATCATGCTGTCCTATATGAATAGCAATGAAATAAAATCTGCTATTGTACGGGAAGATGCCGCATCGCTCCAGTCCATCAAGGGAATAGGAGGAAAAACGGCGCTGCGGGTCATCATTGAATTGAAAGATAAGCTCAAAAAGGAAAGCTGGGACGAAACTCAGCCCTCAATTTCTCAGGGACCCTACAATACATTGAGAAAAGAAGCGTTATCAGCTTTGCTTACGCTTGGTTTACCAAAGGCTGCAGCCGAGAAAAGTGTCGATTCCGTCCTGAAAAAATCAGGAAATACCATTACATTAGAAGATTTAGTTAAGCAGGCCCTTAAAAACGCATAGTACGTTTGACGCTCTTTACAAAGCACAATCAGGTGACTCAAGCGCTTAGCCGAATGTTTCTTGTATGGCTGAGTTTTTCTTTCATGCCCGACGAGGTATGTGGTCAGGATCAGTCGCGTCCAGACCCTGCCGATACGACTGGCAATCAAATCTACAAGCCTAGCCGACGGCCAACTTATAGGGCGACGGATCGGTATGGAGATCCTTTCTCCAACACGATGTCTGAATCACCGCTATATCTGAAAGATCCAAACCAAATGAAGCTTGACGTTGAGATTGATACCGCACTCAACTATACCATCTATGAAAAGATAGGAGACCTGAATTACAGACCTACTTCGAGCATGACTTTCGAAGAGTTCAAAAAGTACCAGGACCGGCAGATACTCAAGGGCTATTGGAAAGATCGTGCGCGCGCACAAGATGGAGAGAGCGCGGTAAGTGGTAGAAGCTTAATTCCTAAGATTTATATAAGCCCTGTACTTGACCGAATTTTTGGCGGCAGTTACGTGGAATTGGTGCCACGCGGCTTTGTGACACTGGATTTCGGTGGCGCTTTTCAAAAAATAAACAACCCAGCCATACCCATCCGTCAACAGCGTAATGGTGGGTTTGAATTTGATCAGCAAATCAACATGAGCGTGATTGGCAAAATCGGCGAGAAACTTGCTGTTACCGCTAACTTCGACAACAACAACTCCTTCGACTTTCAAAACAATATGAAGGTGGAGTACACCGGGTTTAAAGAGGATATTCTTCAGAAACTGGAAATTGGAAATGTGAGTCTTCCCCTAAACAATACGTTGATCCAGGGAGCACAAAATCTCTTTGGGATAAAAGCAAAAATGCAATTTGGCAAACTCGATGTTACGTCCATAGCGACAACACAACGCGGAAAGACCGCTTCCATTAATCTAGGTGGAGGAAACAACAGCGGACAAGGCAGGCCATTTGAAATTATTGCTTCCAACTATGATGAAAACCGGCACTTTTTTCTGGGCCAATTCTTCCGCGACCATTACCGGCAATGGATTGCCAATCCTCCACAGATAATCTCCGGTGTAAATATTACACGCGTAGAAGTCTACATCCTTAATAGAAACAACGATACGCAGACATTGAGGAACGTCGTTGGTTTGATGGATCTGGCAGAACCCGTACGAGTGTATAACCCTAACGTTGGCGGAAAAAACCCAGCCCTGCCAAATACCAATCCCGCCAATGACCTCTTTAGCTTTGTGACAAGCCTGAGCCGAAGCGATTCGGTGGACGGCCAGCTTGCAGCAAAAGGGCTGACCAATGGAACGGACTATGAAAAAATAACCGGTGCCCGGAAGCTGGCTTCCACCGAATATACGTTTCATCAACAACTCGGCTATATTACCCTTACCCGAAAACTTCAAAATGATGAAGCCCTTGCGGTTTCCTATGAGTATACCTACAATGGAAGAAACTATAAAGTTGGCGAGTTGTCTGAAGACTATGCCAATTTAAAAGACAAAGATATCATATGGCTCAAATTGCTGCGGCCCCGTAAAATTGCAGTACGCGATGGCAAGCAAAAGATCATTCCTACCTGGGATCTGATGATGAAAAATATTTATAACCTAAACGTAAACCAGCTTTCGCGCGATGGGTTTCAGTTGCGCATCATTTATCGCGATGACCGATCCGGTATCGATAACCCGCAACTACAGGAAGGCACAAAAGTACGCAACCGGCAATTGATTGAAATTCTGGGGCTTGACAGGCTCAATCCCGTGAACGACCCGCAGCGCGATGGCAACTTTGACTTCGTTGAAGGCATTACCATCAATACCACCACCGGGCTAATTATCTTTCCCTACCTCAAACCTTTTAGCGAAGGATTACGAGAGGCCTTTAAGGGCGAGTCCAATGAAGATTTCCTTATTCAAAAATATTCCTATGACACACTGTACAATACGACCAAGGCAGACGCTGAATTGTATGCCACCAAAAATAAATTCTACATCAAAGGACTTTACAATGCAGGGTCCTCCAAGGAAATTCTTATCCCCGGCTTTGGCGTATCGCAAGGCTCTGTCAAGCTTTACGCCGGGGGTATTCCGCTAAACGAGGGTACCGACTTCGTCGTAGACTATACGTTCGGAAAGGTTACCATCATGAACGATCAAATTCTCAACTCCGGAAAAAATATCGAGGTAAAGTATGAGCAGTCTGATCCATTTGCCTTTCAAACCCGAAGCCTGCTGGGCACGCGCCTGGACTACCATCTTAGTGATGATATCAATTTCGGATCTACCTTTTTGTATTATAACGAACGCCCATTAATAAGCCGAAATCAAATCGGTACAGAACCGGCAAGAAACATGCAATACGGCCTGGATTTTAATCTAAACAAAAAGAGCCGGCTGCTCACCAAGATTGTCGATGCCATACCTTTTCTACAAACAAAAGAACAGTCTACCATTAACCTTACCGGGGAGTTTGCCCAACTCCTGCCGGGTACGTCAAACATCGTAGACGGCAGTGGCACTGCCTATATAGACGACTTCGAAAATACGGCAACCCCTTATTCACTGATGAGCCCAGCGGGCTGGAAAATTGCGGCTACGCCAAGAACCGAAGATAATCGCTTTGACCCCAGCGACCAGGCGATAAACGATATTCGCGCCGGCTATAACCGGGCAAAAATGGCCTGGTACCAGGTGGACAATCAACTCTATCGTGACGTCGGCCGATTTAAACCCGCTAACATTACTGATGAAGATTTGAAAAATCATTATGTAAGGCCCGTTGATCCTCAGGAAATTTTCCCCTTTAGACAACTCACGCAAGGAATTTTTTATGAACAGATTTTCGATGTTGCCTACTATCCCAGGGAACGTGGACCTTACAATTATAACCCTGCGCTCGACGCAAATGGATTCCTGACTAATCCGCTAAATAATTGGGCCGGTATTACGAACGCTATTCGAACCGAAGTGGATTTCGATAAGGCGAATATTGAGTATGTTGAATTTTGGTTGCTGGACCCGTTCATTAATACTTCGTATGGCTATGTAGACGACGGCATTAATCCCACGCCTAAGCCAAATACAACGGGCGGAAAATTAATTTTTCAATTGGGGAGTACATCAGAAGACGTAATGCGCGATTCGCAGCATGCTTTTGAAAATGGCCTGCCGCCGGACGGGAAGCTCGACGAGGCTGGCGCCAATAAAAATAATTGGGGTTATGTAACCTCACAACAATACCTAACGAACGCTTTTGATAACTCAGCCGCCTCCAGGGCCAACCAGGATGTTGGATTGGACGGCTTACCCACCGAAAAGGAAGTTGATTTCTTTCAGGACTTTTTGAATAACCTTAACCCCGGAGCTCGCGAAAAAGCTGAAGCGGATCCGTCAGCGGACAACTTCCGGTATTTTCTGGGTGCCGATCTCGACGCTAACAATGCGAAGATTCTGGAGCGCTATAAGGAAATAAACGGCCAGGAAAGCAATTCACCAATCATTACAGGAAACGACAATGTAACACCATCAGGCAGTAATATTCCCGATAATGAAGATCTCAACGCCGACAATACACTGAGCGAACTGGAGGAATACTATGAATACGACATGGACCTGAAGCCCGGGCAATTGGCTATTGGGAGAGAGTACATCGTGGATAGGATTTCCACAAAAGGCACCAATTCGCCAGAAGAAGTGACGTGGTACTTGTTCCGAATCCCTGTGCGTCAATTTGAAAACAAGTTTGGCAATATTGATGGCTTCAAGTCTATCAAGTACACCAGGATGATTCTCACTGGATTCCAGGAGCCCGTCGTGTTGCGCTTTGCGAATTTCCGCATGGTGGGCAGTCGCTGGAGAAGGTATACCGCCAACCTGAGAGATGGCGGCTTGATTCCTGATCCGGAGCCAGGCGCTGATAACTTTACGGTAAATGTTGTGAACCTGGAAGAAAATGCCGCAGGAGATGATAAAAAATCTCCCTACGTCATTCCACCTGGTGTCGTGCGCGATCGCGATAACACCTCTTCGGTGCCGCGTCAATTGAATGAGCAATCTGTGCAGGTATGTATTGATGATTTACAGGACGGCGACTCGCGGGCAATTTTTAAAAATGCCGCTGTCGACTTATTCAACTATGGTCGTGTCAAAATGTTCTTCCATGCAAACAGTGAGTCAAACGATGATGATCTGCACGCATTTCTACGAATGGGTACAGACTTCGATCAGAACTTCTACCAAATCGAAATCCCGTTAAAAGTTACAAAGCCAGCGAATACAAATGACGTCCGCGCAATCTGGCCGGAAGAAAACGAAATCGATCTTGCCCTCAGTGAACTTTATGCACTCAAGGCGGCACGCGATCGCGAAGGATTCCCTTTGTCCGAGTATTTCCCGCGTGAAGGACCCAAACAGGTCGGAAGGCATTTGATCCGGATCTTCGGGCGCCCCGACCTAAGTAGTGTTCAGGTCATGATGATCGGCGTCAGAAACCCCAAAACGGACGACAAGCGATCTCACTCCGCCTGCATTTGGGCGAATGAATTGCGTGTAACCGATTTCGACCGCACGCCTGGCTGGGCTGTAAATTCCACATTAAGTGCCAAACTCGCAGATTTTGCCACCGTCACCGGCGCCTTCAGGCATACTACCTTCGGCTTCGGAAACGTAAGTTCCAAGATTTTTGAGCGCACGCGAAGCGAGACAACCGCCTATGATATCTCCGCGAATGTCAATGTCGATAAGCTCTTGCCTGGCAATACAGGCATCAAGATTCCCGTGTTTCTGGGTTACCAGAACACCACTATAAACCCAAACTTTGACCCCGCCAATCCTGATTTGAGGTTGGAAGCTGCCCTCAAGTCTTTCAACACGGAAGAGGAACGAAATAATTATATAAAACTGATAAGAGATCAGGAAACGAGAAAGAGCCTGAATTTTATCAACGTCCGAAAAGTAAAGACCAGGGCCGATGCGCCCGTGCATCTCTGGGATGTTGAGAATCTTTCCTTTAGTTACGCCTACAGTGAAGCCTTGCGTACTAATTTCACTACCAAGCAGGCACTTCAAAAGCAGTACAGAGGTTCCGCTGCTTACACCTTTACGCCCAAAGCGACCGGTATTGAACCCTTCAAGAATGCAAAAAACCTCGGTTCCCCCTGGCTGAAAGCGATCAAAGATTTCAATTTTAGCTTTTTGCCGAGTAGCCTTGGCGTTAGATTTGACCTGGATCGCGCTTTTGGAAAAAATATATACAGGAACGACGGATTTGAATCAGATCCAAACTACCTGAAGTACTTCACCTTCAACCGCCAGTACAATCTCCGCTGGAACTTAGCCAAGAGTCTCTCTTTCGAATACAGCGCGTTGGCAAACACGGTTATTGACGAACCGGACGGAGAAGGTGATTCTGTGAAGTCGGTGATCATAAAGAACCTCAAGGATTTCGGGCGCATGAAGAATTTTGATCAGCGCATGACTTTAAATTACACGCTGCCACTGGACAAGATTCCACTTGTCGACTGGCTCGGTGCGGACTATCGCTATCAGGTCAACTACAACTGGCGTGCCGGCCCACGCAACAGGCCGGATAGTCTTGATATTCCAGGAGACTTGCCCGACAGCCTTGATTTTAAGAACACCATCCAAAACCTTCGTGATCAAAACTTCACTGGCAGGGCGGACCTGGTGAAACTCTACAACAAAATCGGGTTTTTGAAGAAAATGAACGCGGCACCAAAGCCCGTTAGCACCCGCACGTCCACAAATCCAAAGTTGCCGGCGAGACCGGTACCCAAAGCAGATACCGTGAAAGAAAGGTCAATGCCAGGCCTCGTCAAAGGTTTTTTCCGGCTGCTAATGTCGGTGCGCTCAATTAACGGAACCTATACCCTGGCAGAAGGTACTACGCTCCCCGGCTTTACGCCAGAACCCAAATTCCTGGGTATGGACGAGAATTGGAAAGCACCGGGCTGGGGCTTCGTGACGGGTAGCCAGAGTCCGGGTATCCGAACGCGGGCAGCCGAAAATGGTTGGTTAAATAAGAATTCAAGCGTCACCATGCCCTTCAGCCAACTTAGGAACGAATCCATGAACCTTCGCGCAAATGTTGAACCCTCGCCAGATTTTAAGATACAAATCGACGTCAAAAAAGAAACGACCAATACCTACCAGGAGATTTTTCGATATGACCCTGACCAGCCGGGCGCTGATCCGCTCACTGGGTTTGCATCCCTTAACCCAAGTCGTGGAGGAAGTTATAGAATTTCATTTCTCAGCATTAAGACAGCATTCAACAAGTCGAATGGAAATGTGGAGTCCGAAGTCTTCAAGACTTTTGAAGAAAATCTCAATGTAATTCAGGATCGTTTCCGGTTAATCAATAACAACGCCGAGTATGATACAACATCACAGGATGTTGTTATCCCGGCATTTCTTGCGGCCTATTCCGGCAAGGACGTCAATACTGTTAGCTTGTCTCCTTTTCCAAACATACCCCTCCCCAACTGGCGCGTCGACTACACGGGGTTGAATAAAATTGATGCATTGAAAAGCATCTTCCAGTCCATCACCATTTCACACGCCTACCAATCGTCATATTCGGTCATGAACTATTCCAATTCGCTTGAGTTCACTGACACCAGGGCGTTGGAAATTGACCGCCCTATTGAAGACTACAATAGAAAGTATTTCGGAACGAATATAAACGACAGGCTTCTTCCCGTGTTTGTCATAAGCCAGGTGCTCATCTCTGAGCAATTCGCGCCACTCATCGGTATCAATGTACGCACCAAGAGCCGGGTCACGGCAAACTTCCAGTATAAAACCAAGCGTGATCTTTCACTGAATATTTCTAATGCCCAGATCACTGAACTCAGCAGCAAAGACCTATCGCTTGAAGTGGGGTTCACCAAGAATAATATGAAATTGCCATTCAAATCGGAAGGACGCCTTATTGTACTTAAAAATGATCTGACATTCCGCATGAATCTCACGCTCAGCGACACGAAAACCATTCAGCGCAAAATCAACGAACTCAACGTGATCACTAATGGTAACATCAACTTCCAGCTCAGGCCAAACGTTAGTTATGTCGTAAACCAGAAGCTCAATATCCAATTGTACTACGAACGCACGGTAAACGAGCCATTGGTCTCCAATTCTTACCGAAGGGCAACAACGCGATTTGGGGTGCAGGTGAGGTTCAGCCTCGCACAATAGACCGACATTATTTCATGGTAATTTGTGCCCAGGATCAGGCAGTGACCAGCACGCTGACATTTTCCGTCCTGCTGCGCTGCGTGGTTTGCGGGTCTTTTAATCTTCCAATTTTTAACTATTTTTGACCGACTTAAAAACTGGCATATATGAATATTCCTGACGGACTGAAATACACAAAAGATCACGAATGGGTCAAAATTGAAGGCGATACGGCCGTTATTGGCATTACTGATTTTGCGCAGGGTGAACTTGGAGACATCGTCTATGTCGACATTAACACTGTAGGAAAGGAAATTCCGGAACATGAAATATTTGGCACAGTTGAAGCCGTAAAAACCGTATCCGATCTGTATATGCCCCTTGCCGGCGAAGTACTCGAAATCAACCCGCTTCTGGACGGGAGCCCAGAAAAAGTAAACGAAGATCCCTATGGAGACGGGTGGATGATCAAGGTCAGGATAAAGGGCCAGACAAATAGCCTGCTGACCGCCGCGCAGTACGGCGAACTTATTGGTAAATAAAGAATGTTAATAATGGAACCATGTTGACAATTAATGGTTAGCCTTTGTACCAATCATATGATCGAACTTCCTACCATATCACAAGAAGAAACAAGAAAAAGAAAGCCAGACTGGTTGCGTGTCAAGCTCCCGGTAGGTCCCGACTACGCTCGGGTTAGGAAGTTGGTTGATCAATATAAGCTACACACAATTTGCGAGAGTGGTAACTGTCCCAACATGGGTGAATGCTGGGGCGCCGGCACAGCCACTTTTATGATCTTAGGCAATGTGTGTACACGAAGTTGCACTTTTTGCGCAGTCGCCACAGGTAGACCTCCCGAATACGATACTGAGGAACCAAAACGGGTAGCTGAAGCGATAAAACTGATGAACGTAAAGCATGCCGTGATTACATCCGTAAACCGGGATGAGTTGAAAGACAGGGGTGCTGAAATTTGGTATCAGACGGTCGTAGAAACCAAAAAAATAAGCCCCGATACGACCATTGAAACGCTGATACCCGATACTAAGGGAAATTGGGATGCGCTGTACCGAATGATTGAGGGTGGCCAGGAGGTCGTATCGCACAACATGGAAACCGTTGGCCGGCTTTATCGCATGGTGCGCCCGCAAGCAAGATATGAGCGCAGCCTGGAACAAATAAAACGAATTAGACAAGCTGGCATGAGGACCAAATCTGGAATTATGTTGGGCTTAGGCGAAAAGGAAGAAGAAGTCTTCAAGGCAATGGATGATCTCGTTGAAAATGGTCTGCTTATTCTCACCTTGGGACAATATCTGCAACCGACTAAGATGCATCTGGATGTGGCTGAATTCATTCATCCCGACACCTTTGCACATTACCGAGAGGAGGGGCTGAAACGTGGCCTGCGCTACGTTGAGTCTGGGCCCTTAGTGCGGTCATCTTATCATGCTGAACGACATGTAGGCGTCCCTATAGACTGATCCAATCAATTCGTGTGCGTATCGCCACATGCATTTAACGCTCGAATGCTTTCATGATATCCCCAATTGCACGCCCCACGTGTATGCCTTTTCCGTTTTAGCAATTCTTTTTACCTTTGTAAAACCCTTAACGAATCGTGCTTCGAAAGTTCTTCCCACGCGACAAGAATTATATCCTTGAGGAAGCCCAGCTGTCTCTTGAAAGTGCGCTATTGCAATACTTAGTTGACTTCGTGAAAGTATCATACCTGTTACGCTCTAACCCACTGGGCATTGCAGATGATACAACAAAAAAAATTCAAGAACACCAGGCAAATGAACTCGACCACCTGCGTGAATTCTATTTAAACCTTGCCGGCGTTTTCAGATTCAAATTCTATGGCGACAACCAGCTACAATTTCTTTTTGATGGTAAGGATGAGTTTAGAAAATACAGCGAAGAATGGAGCACTACATTCAAGGCCTGGATTAAAGAGTTCTGTCGACACGAAAATTTTACACGAGCCGTTTTGGAGCTTACTGTATTTTATCCTGATGACTATACGCCACAAATGGCTGGCCTCCGACTTAGTGCATTTATCACGAGATTCTTTGAAGTAAAAATTGATCCAGAAAAAGGGATTTCAAAAAAGAATGTAGCCTAAATTCCCTGAAACAAACTCACCGTTTCCAGATACTCGGGCACCATTACGTTCCAACTCAGTTTATCACGAATAGACTGTGCATAGTTGTCCAAATCCTCTCCTTCACCATGCACGCAGAATGTAATTTTGGGACTCGCCTTGAAATTCTGCATCCACCTAAAGAGCTCACCTCGGTCTGCATGTCCGGACATCGATGAAATGAACTCAACTTGACAATTCACTGGAACATCTTTACCAAAAATCCGGATGGTAGCATGGTTTTCCAAAAGGTCTCTTCCACGCGTACCCTCAGCCTGATAACCTGCTATCAGGAAAGTATCTTGTTTATTGGGAAGTCGTTGTTTCATGTGATGCAAGATGCGCCCACCGGTCATCATCCCGCTGGAGGAGATAATAATAGCCCTGCTTTTCAGCGTATTAAGCGCCTTGGAGTGTTCAGGTGACTTGACAAAAACCAGCATGTTTGTCTCCATTTCCTGCGCCAGTTCATCGCGAGAAATTTTGATTTTATGATACGCCGGATGTTTATAAAATAGATATGTCGCAGATATCGCCATGGGGCTATCAATGTAAACTGGCACATCAGCTATCTTGTCCTCCTTCATTAGTTTCCGAAAATGAAACAGCAGGCTTTGTGTTCTACCAACAGCAAACGCAGGAATGACCAAGACTCCGCCTCGCGCAAAAGTCTCATTAACGATACGGACAAGGTCGTCCTCAGGGTCATCGAAGGGGTTATCTTTCGAACCGTAGGTTGACTCTATAAAAAGAACATCAGCTTGCTGAAATTCCGTTGGGGGATTCAACATAGCCTGTTCATAACGACCGATATCTCCTGAGAATACAATCTTTTTTGTTTGCTTATCGCCGCGTATAAAGACTTCTGTGATAGCAGATCCCAACAAATGGCCTGCATCGTGGTACACAACGTCTATGCTGTCATGAATCTTGAATTTTGTTTCATAACCAATCTTTTTTACCATCTTGAACGTCGCACGAGCGTCGTCCTCATCATAAAGCGCAACGGGGTTTTTGTGCCTGGAGTATCCCTTCTTCTGTGCATATGCTGCTTCCTCCTGCTGAAGCTTCGCGGAATCCAGCAGCATGATTTCCATTAAATCAGCAGTAGGTGGTGTACAATAGATAGCGCCTCTAAATCCATCCTTCACCAACTTCGGCAAATAGCCGGTGTGATCGATGTGCGCGTGGCTAATAACTACCGCGTCGATTGCCGCGGCGTCTATGGGAAATGCATCCCAATTTCGAAGGCGCAGTTCCTTTAATCCTTGAAATAATCCGCAATCAAATAACATCGTGAACCCATCCGTGGTAATTAAATACCGCGACCCGGTAACACTTCTGGCAGCACCAAGAAATTTTACTTGAACATCCATCAAGGAAAGGTAGTGGAATGCTTCGAGAACAACAATGGATTGAAAGCACCGAATGTCAGCACCACCACAATCCAAAAAACCAATGCGTGAAGCTACCGAAGGACGATGAAACTGGCGAAGTGTCGCGGTATACACGCTTTCACCTCTACGTAATCCACATGGGCAAGCGGTGGTCCTTGCTTACACCACGTCTCAAAAAGCAGCAGCTTGTCGTTTTCACCTTCAGCTTCGATATATACCTGGCCATTGGGTTTATTTTGGACCGTTCCTGTAATACCAAGTTCATCTGCTTTCGCTTTCGCACTTGCCCGAAAGAATACACCTTGGACCTTACCCGAAATTAAAAGGGATATGTTTCTGGTCATGTGCATTGAAACGGAAACCTAAGTTTTTTGGGATGATGTAAATGGAACATGAATATTGTCTCGACAAATCTCCTGCCGTTGCAACCGATGCTGCATAGCACTTCTCCAGGAAATCAAAAGATATAGTCTGTACTTAAGAATGCAGATTCACGGTTGCGGATAATATTGCTGATGATCTGTTTATTGTCATCTGTACTTTTTGTCGCCACGATGGTGCGTATTGAAAATACCCTCAGGGCATCGGCCACGGATAAAGTACCCTCAGCAGAATCCTTCCTTCCATTGAACGGAAAAGTATCTGGGCCGCGCTGGCATTGCGTATTGAGGTTAATCCTTCCCACCTGGTTAACAAAGGCGTCCATCAGGTTCGCTACGCGTTTCGAATCTCTTCCGAAAATACTTACTTGCTGACCAAAATTTGAGTTCAGGACATATTGTATGGCCTCATCATCATCATCAAATGGTACTATCGGAACCACAGGTCCGAATTGTTCTTCGGCATAAATCTTCATGTTGCGGTTTACGGGGTACAGTATGGCCGGATAAAAGAATGTTTGCTCAGATTCTCCGCCATGATCGTTGACAACCCTTGCGCCATGCCGCCTCGCATCCTCCACCAAATCGATAAGAAATTCAACTTTGCCAGGCTCGGGCAGCGGTGTTAGAAAGGCACCTGGTTCCCAAGGCATTCCAGGTTTTAGCTTTTCCACGCCCTCGTTGAACTTACTGATGAAAAGATCGACGATGCTTTTATGCACAAATAATATTTTCAAGGCTGTACATCGTTGGCCATTGAACGACAACGAGCCAATGATGCATTCACTTACCGCATTTTCAATGTCGGCATCGGGAAGGACAATAGCAGGATTTTTTGCATCCAATCCCAGGATTGCCTTAAGACGATGTGATTTTGGATGCAGCTTCTTCAGATCATTCGCTCCCTTGTTTGTACCAATGAAGGCAAAAACATCAATCTTGCCACTCTCCATTAGCGCACCAACCGTTTCACGACCTCGTCCATAAATGATATTAATTACCCCCGCCGGGAAACAATCCCGGAACGCTTCAATTAGTGGACGAATGAGGAGCACGCCGTACTTCGCTGGTTTAAATACGACGGTGTTCCCCATGATCAACGCCGGGATCAGCGTCGTGAACGTTTCGTTCAATGGATAATTATAAGGTCCCATGCAAAGCGAAACCCCAAGCGGCACACGTCTTATCTGGGCCATGAATCCTTGTTCTTCCAATAACTTGGCTGAGTTTCGATCAAGTTCCTTGTAGGCCCTGACGGTATCTACGATGTAGTCGCAGGTCCTATCAAACTCTTTTTCAGCATCCTTTAATGTCTTTCCAATTTCCCACATCAGTAATTTCACAACCTCATCACGTTGAATTCGCATGGCTGCCAGAAACTTTTCTACGTGGGCAATGCGATCCGTGACACTTTTTGTCGGCCACACGCCATGGCCAAGATCATATGCCCTTACGGCAGCCTCGAGCGCTGCCAGTGATTCTTTGGATGTGAGCAATGGTGTGCTGCCGATAATCTTTTGCGTGAACTTTCCTCCTTCCTTGATGAAAATCGGACTGAGCACTGGATTGAGATTTCCCTGCCAGGTTTTTAATTCACCATCAATAAGGTACTCGCGTTGTTCACGTGGTTGTTTTATCCTGAATTGTTCCGGAATCCTGTCTTCTGCATGGAAAAGGCTTGTTAAAGGTCGACTCATTCGTATAGGGTTTATTGTTGCGTTACGCCGATGATATGGAGACCTGAAGATGTACCTATGCGGCTGGCCCCTGCTTCAAGGAGCGCCAACATTTGCGCACGTGTCTTAATTCCACCAGATGCTTTTATTCCTACATGGCTTGGCAAAAATTTCTTCATGAGCGCTATATTTTCCGCCTTCGCTCCACTGTGCGCAAAACCGGTCGATGTTTTTACAAAATCGGCACCGGCATCGCTACAAATTCTACATGCTTCTTCAATCTCTCGATCGGAAAGATACGCAGTCTCAATGATTACTTTTAAAAGTCTTTGAAAATTGTGCGCAAGCGCGCTGCATTTTGCTATTTCTATTTTTGTCCACGGAAGTCCTGTTTTAAACGAAGTGATATTCCAAACTACATCAATTTCGTCGGCACCGTTGTCGATCGCACGTTGAATCTCATCTAACTTAGTTTCCGTCATATTATATCCCAAGGGAAATCCCGCGACGGTAACTAAAATGATTCTTTCCTTTCCGATTTGTCTTCGCGCCCTTTCTACCCAGAAGGGAGGCACGCAGATACCCAAAAAGCCATACTGCTTTGCCTCTGCGACGAGTTTATCAATAGCAGCGAGGGACAAATCAGGGCTAAGGTTAGTATGCTCGATATACTTGGAGAGATTCATCGTTGTAAGTTACGATGAACAACGATTAGTTGGATGCCCAAAACTGAGCCTTCAGGGAAACACAGGATTCATCACCTTTGCTATAAGAAGGTGAATGACTTTACGACCAATGATTTTCAATGCCTGATGCCGCACTCCTTACAATATTTCATCTTGTTTGGTTTGCGTTTTTTTGGGTGGGCTCTTATGTCCAAAATACATGGGATTAGAATATTGAGGCGTCATCAACATCCTTTCATTCTTTCTATAGGTTTTTACCCTTGCCTCCATCCGGTCAGCGAAATCCTTCTCACTGTTATATGTAGGCCCGGCTGATTTTCCTCTCTTTTTAGCACGCGCGCGCGACATCTTTTGCGGTTCCATGTAGGGGTCGGCACGATTCGTGAGATTGGTTTTAGAATTTTCCGTAACACTGCGTTTTTCCTTTCCGACCTGCTGTGCTACCGATACGGTGGCCATCAGCATAAACCAGACGCAAAACGCGCTTCTTGTGCTTGTGAATATATCCATCGAATACAATAACTTCTTCGCGCTACAAAAAGTATTCGCCCATCGTTCAATCGCCTGGATCAGGCGTCTAATCATTTCTATGACCGATGAAAATAAGCAGAAGCCAACCCGCCTGTCAACCTGCTTTTCTGACCATTGGTGAAGATTGAATTACATTCCGTCCTGTGTTACGAAAAAATCATTTGGTGATAGCAACGTTTTCAGTGTCGTAGGCCGCACTCTTTGCAGTACTTCATCTTATTGGGTGGGTGTTTCTTCGGTGGACGTTTATGCCCAAAGTACATGGGGTTAGAATACTGCGGCGACAACAACATCTTTTCCTTTTTTCTGCTCGCCTTTGCCGTTGATTCTATTCTTTCGGCAAACTCCTTTTCACTGTTGAATGTCGGTCCATTTGATTTCTGTTTCTTACGCGACTCCCTGGGAATCTTCTGCTGCTCACGACTAGCAGGGCTCAGCGAGGTAGGTTGACCGCCTTCAGACGTTTGCGTTCCCGCCCGCTTTGTCGTTCCGGCGTTCTGCGAAAAACAAATGGTTGAAAGCAGTGAAAACAAAAGACTGTATAATATTCTCATAATCTCTTCAAATATAACTCCTTGGGTCTATAAAGTCATTCGCAGGCATTTAATGTTTCAAACAAATCATTCATCAAATCAAACGACAAAAAATAAAGCTGCCTCCGATCGCTCGAAAGCAGCTAGAACCAACATACCCAACCAAATCTCGTATGCGTTTTCGACGCCCTTATTTTTTCTTTTTTTGCCGATCACGTCATCCCACTTATTCGCGACCAAGAGAATGAACTACTCTCGTTGCCACTGACCTTAGTGCCGTATACCACATTCTTTGCAATATTTCATCTTGTCAGGCCCTCGCTTCTTTGGACGGATTTTGTGTCCAAAATATGTTCTGTCTGAATACTCCGGAGTCATCAGCATCTTTTCACTTCTTCTGTACGTTTTGCGCCGCGCGTCCATTCGTTTATTAAACGCTTTCTCGCTGTTGTGCCCAGATCCAGATGAATTGGCCCTTTTTCGGGATGGTTCCGGCACCACCTCGTACATTCCCTCAAAGGCATCAATTGGCGTGGTAGTTTCGTTTTGAGAATTTTTCGTCATGGCATCTTTTTTTCTGCCAGACCGTTGCGCAATTGATGCCGCTGCGATCAGGAGGAAAAAGGCACAAAACAGAATTCTCATAACAATGCATTTAACTTGATTTTATGTACATGTGCCACAAAGAGCTTCTACTCCCACTTCTATGCGGCAAGGCTGGAGGGCAATCAAAACAATAAGCGAAAATATTAAGCTGCCTCCGATCTCTCGAAGGCAACTTAAACAACCCACCTAACCAACACTTTAAATACTCTTTTCCTGTGACCCAGTCTTTTCTTTGCGATGAATCCATGGCGGTACAGGATTGCGTTGTTGCCATAAACCTTTATTCCTGAGTTGGGCAGATGACCGATATTGCTCTAAAACAGCGGGGGCATTTTTCTCCGTCGTCCACGCTAAGCCGGCCTTCAACAATTCGACGCGAGGGTCCTTTACACCATCTATTCTCACTTCCACCAAAGGATTTCCAAGCACGTCCGTACCCTTAAAGTCCAGCGTAACTTTTTTCCCCAAGATTAGTTTTTCAAGAAATTTCTTTGCTTCGCGCCCGAACTCTTGGTCAAGTTCGGGGCTATCAATACCCATCAGCAGAATCCTGTGCAGTTGTTTGTCGTCACCTTTAACCTGAAAGGTATTGCCATCAATCACCTTAATAACTTTTCCTTTTACGACCCTATCCGTGGTGACACTCAAAAGCATCAAGATTGCCACAGCACTAAAAAGTAGATTTCTCATATTTCCTTTTTCCTAGTGAGACAAAAAGTTCACCAAAGAAAAAAGAGCTCATTTGATCGCAAAAACAAAAGCAGGACACTTTAGCGTCCTGCTTTTTGTTTCAATTTGGGATAAATGAATCTCAGAACGAGATCATCTGCAATATTGATCAATCTGAAATCGGGCCTTTGCATCGCCAAACTCAACTGCCCTTCGCCAATCGAAGCAGGCCTTTTCCTTGTCATCCAGCCGATAGTAAAAATTTCCACGCTGCTTGTAAAATGAAGCATTCTTTGGATCCACCCGGATCGCTTCATCCATGTCGGAGACGCCAGCACCGAAATCTTCTAATTGAGATTTACACGTCGCGCGATTGTAGTAAGCCTCAGCATCATCCGGATTAAACTGAATGACCTTGTTGTAATCCAACATGGCTCCTTCATAGTCTTCAAGTGTTTCCTTTACGAGTGCCCTGTTGAAGTGGGCGTCTGCGTTCTTAGGATCCACGTCAATGGCTTTATTCAGCTCTGCTATGGCTAACTTGGTATCGTCCAGCGCAATGTATGCACGGCTTCTGCCGAAGAAAAGTGAAACGTCCTTTTCTCCTGCGTTTTCCGCAGTGTCGAAGTCGCTTAGTGCGCCCTGATAATCCTTTCCTTCAAGGCGCACCAGGCCGTGTTTCAGAAACACCTCACTATCTTTTACCCCTGCCGCAATCAACTTGTCGTAATAACCCAACGCAAGCCCAAACTTCTCCATCGCATAATACGTGTTGCCCAGCAGCCGGAAGACTTCCGGGTCTCGTCTCTGCGTAAGCTTTTCTAGTTCTTTAAAATCTTTTATCGCGTCATCATATCTTTTCAAATTGAAGTATGCCACCCCTCGCTTTTCATAGGCCTCTGCAAAACCCGGTTTCTTGTCGATAGCAATGCGGAAATCAGCGATAGCCAACTCATAATTTTCATGCTCTAAGAATGCCACCCCTCTTTTATAGCGACTTGCTGCATCATCGGTACCCAAGGCAACTTCTTTTTCAAAATCAGCGGTAACTGGAACTGCTATATCTTTGGAATCTATTTCGTCTCTGCCAGTGGATACTACTACATCAACAACGGCTGCATTGGCAACGGTTTCTGAGGAGTGTATCTGGGCACTGGTAGCGTCGTTTTTCATCAATTTAATGTCTGCTATTTGCTGGTGTGCCTCAGGATCATTCACGCCCAACGCAACGGCCTTCTCAAGATTCAGTAAAGCGTTGTCATAGTCCTTCAGCATAAACTCAGCCTTGCCCTTATACAAAAAAACTTCTTTGGCCCTGCTGCCAGCGGCGATCGCCTGGTTGAACGATTCAATTGAGTTTTCAAATTCTGTATTCGAATACTGGCATACACCAATTTGGTAGTAAACATCCTTGTCATTTATCCCCATTGAAATTGCCGCAGCCAGACTTCTGGAAGCTTCCGAACAGTTGCCTTGCTGGGCATAGCTTAACCCTAACATTCTGAAAACCTCCTTGTCCTTAATATGCTTTTCAACTACATTTTCCAGGGCGCCAACAGCACCTTTATAATCCTTTAGTACATATTTCGCTGTGCCGACCTTCTGATAAAATTCCGCGTCCGCTCTGCCTCGTTTTAACAACGTTTCAAAATCTTCAATACTGCCATGCCAATCCTGAACCTGATAGCGCGCTTCAGCCCTGTTTTCAATCGTATTGACATTTCCAGGCCGTAGTGCCAACGCTTTGTCAAAGTCGGGAAGGGCTCCATTGAAATCGCCCAGATTACACTTCGCTTTTCCACGGTTGTTATAGACAATGGCGTCGCTACTTCCCAACGCTATTGCTTTATCGTAATTCATGATAGCACCCCGATAATCTTCCGTAATGAATTTTGTATTACCCAACTTGCCAAACGTTTCGAAATTGCTGGAACCCAGCGCAATGGCCTTTTCAAAATCTAGTGCCGCACGCTGATAATCTTCGAGGTAGTATATTGTACTTCCACGATACTCAAAAAGTTCAGTAGTATTTATCCTGGATTTGATAGCCTGGTCGAAATCTGATTTTGCTTTTTTATAGTCCTTTAAATTGAAGTAGGCTATCCCACGCTTAACGTAAACTTCCTTATTCAAATACCCGCCATCAATAAGCTGTGTGAATTGGATTGCTGCATCATTGTAATCGCCAGAGCTCAATTTTTTCATGGCAGATTCCCATTGGACTTGCATGAAAGAATCATTTTTTTGTGCTTGTGCTATCTGGATTAGCACGAATAGGTTTACAACCAAAAATTTTACGCGCATAGGTTACCGGTAAATGAACGGATACAAAGTTATTAATTCTGGGCGGGATTCATCAAAATATTCGGGTAAGCGTTGACAACCCGCCTGGCATGGATCAAAGACTTAACGTCCCTCGTTCAGAACGCACAGCGATGATCACCAAGGTGGTTTCCATGGCGGAAATGGCCGAACATAAGCAGCCGAGATTTTCTGCTTTCATTGTTATTTCCTGGCAATAAGCAGCAAATCAAGTGCGTTTGAAGCGTCATCTGTGACGATATAATCTTCGTGTCGAATATCCATCACGAGATGACGATCTTTCGACTGAAGTCGGTTGCGATTCCAACGATTCAATATCTCATACGGAATCCGAAGTATCGCCGCAGGCAGACGATACTGCAGGTCAAAGAAATCGAACCGCGTGATTCTGCTCACCGATTTCTTATTCTGCTCGTAATATGCCATCACTTTTTCGTTGCCGGTAATGCCTTTTACTTGTACATCAGAAAAGAAATTCTCCGCAAGGGCCTTTAATTCAGCCGGTAAATACTCCCTAATATGCCATGGATTCCGTGAGAGTGACATTTTTCGATTAGGCGTGGTGAGCAAAGCAATACCTCCGGGTTTTAGCACGCGGTGAATCTCCTTGAGAAATAGCACATCATCTTGGATATGCTCTATCACCTGGAAACTTACTACGCAATCATACGCGTTGTCTGGTAGACCACGTAAGGGTGGAATATTCATGCTGATAAATCTTCCGGATGGAAATCTCATCTTCAGTTTATCGATCAACGCGGTAATTTTATCTACCGCCGTAAAGCTCCTAGCCTGCGCCAGCAACGCCCCTACCCCGCGACCTTCCCCGCAGCCCACTTCAAGCACGTCACCATGAACATATGGCTTGCTTACAACATAAGCCTTGAAAAGGCGTTGATGGATAGGGTTATCTGAAACCAGTTGTTCGCTGGTGATCTCGGTGGTAAAAACTTTAGGCATATAGGCCGCAAAATTAAGGATTTGAAGCTTTGGATTCGCGGATTATGCAAATTTTGAGGAACTTGCTGAACTTTGTATTCAATTATTAATGAGCACCTGAAAAAAACCGCTGGATGATCCAGACCCGGCCACTTTTGCAGAAACCTCCCCTAATTTCAGCTTGAATATGCGATACGTAGTTTTTACAGTTTTTTTGTTTTTTAGCCTTTCGTCGGAAGCACAGGTATTGCGGGATATCAACTATAACTTTCTCTACGAAACAAATGAGCCGTTTACATTAGACGTAAAAACCATTCGCGCACCAGAAGGATGGCGTGTGCTTTTTAATTTGACGAGCAAGGATACTGCCCAGCGGGCAGACAAATATGTCATCAGATGGGACATTCGCAAATCCCTTAGCGACAAGGAAGGATTACCGATAAGTGCCGAAGCGATTCAAGATACCATCTATGAAGACAGAATGGAGGGGACGATAACTATAGGAGCTTCCTTGACGAGGCAGATCCTGGTCGCAAAAGTGCTCAACAATTATGTAAAGCGGGCATGGGTAATGTATAAAATATTGGACCCCAATTATCCTGTAAACGGTTACTTAAAATCCGATGGCAAGGTTGTGGAAAAACCTTACGTGAAGACAAATACAGCTGTATCAATTTTTGGCGAAGGGCAAACGTTCACCATATCTCACTACAATGACGATTTCCCGGCAGCTTTGCCTCCTTTTTCTGAAGAAATGGGGAGCGTATCCCGCGGCATGCGCGTTGATACGACGTACACAGTCCCTCCAGAAGAAGAAATTACGTTCACAGAAAAAGGTCTCTACCTGGTCCAAAAGGATACCTCAGATGTGAATGGACTGGCATTCCGCGTGGAGGATGATTATCCTCGATTTACAAAAGTGGAGAGTCTTGCCGATCCGCTAATCTATATTTGCACCAAACAAGAATTTGATCGGGTCAAAGCGGCAAAAGGAGACAAAAAGGCGTTTGACAAGGTAATATTAAGCATTACCGGAAACGCCGAACGCGCCAAAAATTTTATGCGGAACTATTTCCGAAGGGTGGAATGGGCGAATTACTATTTTACATCGTATAAAGAAGGTTGGAAAACAGATCGTGGAATGATCTTTATTCTCTTCGGATTACCCGATGAACTTTTTAAGTTTGAGGATCGTGAAGTCTGGAGTTTCGACAACAAAACACTCAAAGCGACCTTTAATTTTGTTAAGTCAAGCACAATCTTCGATCCGGATAATTATGTTTTGATCAGGGAAAAGAAATTTCGAGAAACGTGGTATGAAAAAATTGATCTGTGGAGAAATGCCCGCTTCTAATTGCCATTTCTAACTATGGAAATTATTTCCCTCTTTATTGTACCCACCCCAATTGGAAATTTAGCTGACATCACCCTGAGAGCCTTAGAAGTTCTGAAATCGGTCGATCTGATATTGGCAGAAGATACCCGCACGACAGGATTCCTTTTAAGGCACTATGAGATCAGCAAGCCTCTTCAAAGTTTCCATAATTTTAACGAACATAAAATTGTCGATAGTCTTGTCCGTCGCCTGGAGAAAGGCGAGAAGATGGCTTTGGTTTCCGATGCGGGTACGCCTGGCATATCCGATCCTGGTTTCCTGATTATTCGCGCGTGTTTACAAGCGGGATTGAAGCTTGAATGTTTACCCGGCGCTACCGCTTTCGTTCCCGCGCTGATCAAATCCGGCTTGCCTTCGGATCGGTTTGCCTTTGAAGGTTTTCTACCACACAAAAAGGGACGGCTTACCATGCTAAAGAAATTGGCCACAGAGGAACGCACTATGATTTTTTATGAATCCCCATTTAGACTGATAAAAACACTCGAGCAGCTCAGAGACCATTTTGGTGCTGATCGACGCGCCTCCGTTTCTCGCGAATTGACTAAGATGTTTGAGGAAACCGTGAATGGGTCAATAGCAGAAATACTAAATCACTTTCTGACGAAAGAGGTTAAAGGAGAAATAGTGATCGTGGTCGCAGGGAAAGACAATTAACACTATGATTGCCATTCAGACTTTAAAGAAAAACCCAATGTTGCTACTGTTAACTGGCTGCACGCTAATTATGCTATCCGTGTTGTGGGAGCGATTCCCAATTCTTATCTTCATTGGCTTCTCACCCTTGTTTGCACTGCTGGACTTTTCCTGGAAGGAAAAACCAATATATTACCTTCTCTTCATCTCGTCAGTAATGGCAGTGTGCCTGAATTTCCTACCTGGCTGGGGTATAATAGTAAATGGATTTTTCCTGGGGTTGGTTATTGTTGCGTTATTCTCTGCGTATGTCATCATGCAAAATGTTACAGAAAAGAGGTTTAACAAATTGGCACTGATCATTCTATTCCTGGGTGTAGAATACATTTTGCTAATATTTGTGATTCACAAAAAACCCTTTTTTATTGCCGATATACTTCAACAGAAAACTACGTGGGTAAGGTGGACCGTGTACACCGGGTATCTGGGAATTAGCCTTTGGATTCTGCTCACTAACCTTCTATTCTATCAGGCACTGTTCAGGCTTGAAAAAATTAGCCCATTTTTTTTAATTCTGGGGGTCCTGACTATTGCCTTGCCAATAATGTATTCATTTCACCTCACCAATAATGGCGTGACGAAAGATGAAGTAATACACCTCTATTCCGGTGATTATGCAGATCGAGGTAATCCTTATTCGCAGCACGGGGAATTAATATCACGCACAGGTGGCTGGGTTTCCTTACTGATTATTATATTCACTTTGGTAAGGGCGAAAACAAAAAAAGTGGCACGTTAAATGCCGTAGTTTGGGAACATAAAAAAATCGAGTGCAGATCAACATAGAGTAGGTGCGTCGACGTGCTGATACCGGAAAACATATCTATATGAATCTAAAAGACATCGAAAGAAATGTAATTGGAGTTTGCCAGGAGGTCGGAGCGTTTATTTTCAAAGAGGGTTCTAATTTTGATCTTGCTCATATTGAACAAAAAGATGGGTTTGCTAACCTTGTCTCCTATGTCGACAAGGAAGCAGAACGGAGGTTAGTTAAGGCCTGTCATGAAATCCTTCCCAAGGCCGGATTCATTACAGAAGAAGGGACCGTCGAACAATCTAAAAGCAATGAATACAATTGGATCATTGACCCGCTGGATGGCACCACAAACTTCCTCCATGGTTTGCCCATTTATGCAATCAGCATTGGGTTAACCCGTCGTGACAAACCAATACTCGGTGTTGTCTATCACATCGTCCGGAAAGAGTGTTTTCATGCTATTGAAGATGGCAATGCCTACTGTAACGGAAAGATTATTCATGTCTCCACAGTTCCCAAACTGCAGGAAAGCTTATTGGCCACTGGTTTCCCATACTATCATTTTGATAAACGTGATGTATATCTTGAAATCATCAAAGAATTTTTGGAGCATTCTCACGGCATTCGAAGACTTGGAAGCGCCGCCATTGACCTTGCTTATGTCGCATGCGGACGGATTGAAGGATACTTTGAATACAACCTAAACGCCTGGGATGTAGCAGGAGGATCTCTAATTGTCGAACAAGCCGGAGGCATCGTAACAGATTTTAAGGGAGGTAAAGATTTTCTTTTTGGCGGCGAGCTTTGTGCTGCAAGCAAAAATGTGCACCCAGAAATGCTGGCGCTCGTTAAGCGGAAATGGAATTAGTAGTAGTTTTATCATCCGCGTTAAACTTCAATTTGTATTTGTGTAATCAATTAACCGTTCGCCGTATGCATGCAACCAAGAGAAATCAATTATTGAATACATGGAAACTGGCACTGCAGTTTCTAGTTATCATATTCGCAACCGGGACGCTTTCCGCACAGGATGAATTAAGTGACAAGTTGCCCATTAACCCACGGCTTCAAATCGGAACGCTTTCCAATGGACTCACATACTACATTCAGAAAAATACAAAACCTGAGAATAAAGTAGAACTGCGCCTGGTAGTCAATGCCGGTTCCATTTTGGAAGATGACGACCAGCAAGGTCTTGCTCATTTCACCGAACACATGTCGTTTAACGGCACGAAGAATTTCAAGAAAAATGACCTTGTCTCGTTCCTGCAGTCAATCGGTGTCGAGTTTGGCGCCGACTTAAACGCCTATACTGGCTTTGACGAAACGGTTTACATCCTGCCCATCCCTACAGACAAGAAGGGTAACATCGATAAAGGATTTCAAATTATGGAAGACTGGGCAAGTACAGTATCTTTTGAACCCGCAGAAATTGACAAAGAACGCGGCGTCGTTTTGGAAGAATCACGCTTGGGAAAAGGCGCCGAGGACCGAATGTTTCGTGTAGTATATCCCAAAATGTTTGAAGGATCAAAGTACGCCGAGCGGCTTCCAATAGGAAAGGATGAAATTCTGAAAACTTTTGACTATGATGTTATCAAGCGCTTTTACAGCGATTGGTATCGGCCGAACTTAATGGCCGTGATCGTAGTCGGTGATATTGACCCCACGGAAGCTGAATTGTTGGTCAAGAAACATTTTGAAAAGCTGAAGAATACCAATTCCCCGCGGCCACGCGCAATGGCAGAGGTCCCAGGACGCAAAACATCTGAAGGAATTGTTGTTACGGATAAAGAAGCAACAAACCACCTGGTTGAAATCCACTATGGCCATAAAAAAGCCAAAGAGGAAACTACTGTTGGCGATTACCGGGATTATCTGGTCCGCGCTTTATTCACTTCTATGTTAGGTCAACGCATGCGGGAACTTACGCAAAAAGCAGAACCACCCTTTGTATTTGGCGGGAGTAGTATTGGCGGTTATGCAAGAGGTTACGAAGCATACCAATCGTATGCTTACCCGGGCAAAGCGGGCGTAGAACCCGCAATCAACGCCTTGGTCCAGGAAAATGAACGGGCACGCAAATTTGGGTTCACCGCAGCAGAACTTGACCGCATTAAAAAAATGATGATGAAAAATATTGAGCGCAGCTACAATGAAAGGGACAAAACCGAATCAGCCGACTTGGCAAACGAATACATTCGGAACTTTCTGGAAAAAGAACCTATCCCCGGAATTGAGAATGAGTTTGAATATTATACGAAATACCTTGCTGACATTTCATTGGATGAAGTTAACCAGTTTGCACACAAAACAATTCCAGCCACAACAGATAGCAAGCTCGTAATTTTTACGGGACCAGATCATGCAGACTTCAAAATTCCGACTTCAGAAGAACTTCTGGCAATGACAGAAAAAGCAGCGAAGACCGAACTAAAGGCCTACGAGGAAGAGGCGGTAGCTGCCGCTATCATGGACAAAGCCCCTGCGCCTGGCACGATAACTGCCCAAACGGAAAATAAAGAACTTGGACTTACTGAGATAACGTTAAGCAACGGTGTGAAAGTTATTCTAAAACCAACAGATTTCAAGAATGATCAGATTGTTATGAATGCCTCTCGCTTCGGTGGCCAATATCTTTACGATCCGAAAGATCGTTTCAATGCAGAGTTTGCTTCAACGATTGTTGTGCAAATGGGAATAGGAACATTCTCGCCAATTGATCTCGGCAAAATCCTCGCCGGCAAAACGGCGAGCGTGGCCCCAAGACTTGGACCTATTTCTGAATCACTTAGTGGTCAAAGCAGTGCCGACGACGTGGAAACCATGCTTCAACTCACCTATTTATATTTTACGCAACCACGAAAAGATGATGATTTGTTTAAATCCTTTATCTCTAAGCAACAGGCAGTTTATCAGAATATGGCTGCCAATCCGCAGTTCACTTTCCAGGATTCCTTAATTTCTATTCTGTATAGAGATCATCCCTGGGCGCCCAAACTGCCGAAGCCCGAAAATTTCGCCATGATTAACGAGCAACGGTCATTGGAAATTTATAAAGAAAGGTTTGGCAGCGCGAATGGATTTACTTTTGTACTCGTTGGTAAATTCGACCCTGCTACAATCAAGCCGCTGCTGGCTACCTACCTGGGAAGCCTTCCTTCGTCACCACAAACGTCTACCTTCAAAGACGTTGGATTACGCCCTGTTAAAGGTCCGCTTACGAAAGAAATCAAAAAAGGGACCGAACCGAAAAGTCTTATCCGAATGTTTTGGAATGGTGAAGCACCCTATTCGAACGCCGAGCAACTCAAACTGCAGGCACTTACAGAAGTACTTAATATCAAGATCATAGAGACTTTGCGCGAAGACCTGAGTGGAATTTATGGCGGCGGCATGTATGGTAGCCTTGATAAATATCCATACAACCATTTTTCAGTTGGCGTATCGCTCCCTTGCGGGCCAGAAAATGTCGACAAACTTATCGCCGCCGCATTGGCTGAAATTGAAAAAATCAAAACAGCAGGTCCAACTGAAGATGACCTTAACAAAGTAAAAGAAACATGGAAGCAGCAATATGAAGTGAACATGAAAGACAATGCCTTTTGGGCACGTCAGCTGCTCCGAAGTGTTGAATTGGGATACAACCCGGAAGATGTTCTAAGCTATGAAAAACGTATTGCTGCACTTACGCCAAAAGACGTCCAGGATGCTGCGATGCAGTATCTGGATATGAAAAACTACATTCAGATTGTGTTGAATCCTGAGTAGTGATTTTCCAAAACCCCTGTAGAAAAGCCCTTGCATCAAATTGCCGGGGCTTTTTCTTTTGTCGGCGTGCTGGAATCTTCTGACGGAGTAGCGGCAAGCAAGCTGCCGACGAAGTCCAGCACGACTTTTTTCAAACTCACCAGGGTCTTTTCAATTTCGGCAGAAAGACCGACATGCAGGTGCGCAATGTCTGCAACGGAAACGACAAACAAGTGAATGCGCGGGAGCTTTCCCATCAGGCTTAGGCTTTCTACAAGATCCTTTAATCCAATTTCATGGGTGCTCATGGCTGGGGGAAAATCCTGAGAAAATTTAGGTTCAATCAGCCGAATGGTACCCACCGGGTACTTGTCCAGGGTTGCGTCGACCATGACCACGACCGGATAGCATTCCAAATATTCCATGAGCTGAAATCCAGCCGTTCCTCCATCTAAAAGATCAACACCTTCGGGCAGTACTTCTTTTTCCAGTGAGCGGACAAGATGCACACCAAGGCCCTCGTCACCCATCAGAAAGTTTCCAATGCCAAGAATCAATATCGGAGATGCAGACATGATGATCAGTTGACGGTCATTCTTTTTCAATTTTTTCAAAGTCCTCGTCTTCGATAAACTTCCATCCCCCGGCCATAGACGACATTTCACCCCTTCCCTCTACGTAGTCGTGATAGAAGACAAGGTAAACATGTATGACCGCAAAGAGAACAAAGAACCACATTGTGAGATGGTGAATAAGCCGGAGCATAAAATCACCCCCAAAAACAAAGGGTACCCAGGCAAAAAGATTGGGGAACCACCAATCACTCATGGCAGCATACAATCCAAATCCAGTTATACATTGAATACCAAACGCAATGAAGGTTATGAAATAGGTAAACCCAGCCAGTCGGTTATGGCCAACGGCATGGGCTTCCGCTCCTCGTTGCATAATGATATCACTCTTGATAACAAGCCACATGTCTTTGAAAAATTGCTTATTGGTAGGAATAAAATTCTTCCAGTTTGCATATTTGTTTCCAACAAAGCCCCAGTAGATGCGGAACAAAAAGTTAAAGAAAAAAATATAGGAAGCGGCGAAGTGAATAAACCGTATCGTCCCGAACCAGTAGGCATCGGAAGGCTCTTTGCCAGACATGATTGCAGGCGGATTTCCAATGATGAGCCCCGTAGAAATTAAGGTTAGGATTGCGAGGACATTTAACCAATGATAAAACCGCACCGGCAATTGCCAGACAAACACGCGCCGGAGGATGTGTGGCTTGGAAATTACAGTTGTCTTCATAATCTACAATACTTTAACCTTGCTCACATGCTTTCCTTCTTCGTCGTACAAATGCACGGCACATGCCAGGCACGGATCAAATGAATGGATGGTGCGCAGAATTTCAAGCGGCTGATGAATATCGGCAATAGGCGTATCTTTCAACGCCGCCTCATAGGCAGACGGGTTACCGTCTTTGTCTCGGGGAGAAGCATTCCAGGTTGAGGGTACCACCAGTTGATAGTTTGCGATTTTCTTGTCTTCGATCACGATCCAATGTGCCAGCGCACCACGCGGCGCCTCGGTATGGCCGACGCCCATGGCTTTGGCTGGCCACGTTTCGGGCTCGAACTTTTCCATGTTGGCCATGCGCGTATCGCCGTTCTTGATGTTGTCGATGAGCTGATCATAAAACTCAAGCGACCACTGCGCCACTAACTTGGATTCAAGCCCACGCGCCGCTGTCCGGCCAAGCGTTGAGAAGAGCGCCGTAGCGGGAACATTCAGTGCCGACAAAGCGCTGTCAACGACCTCCTTGAAATCTTCGCGTCCACTCGCATAACCAACCAACATACGTGCCAGCGGACCAACCTCCATCGCATGGCCCTTCCAGCGCGGTGTTTTCAGAAAACTGTACTTGTCATCGACATTGAGAAAATCAAATGGCGGCTTTGGGTCCTGTATAGTTCAATTTCGTTTCTCCCTTCCATGGATGCAGCCCAACATCATCGCCGCCGGCATATTCATACCAGCTGTGCGAAATGTATTCCTGCACTTCACTGTCGTTTCGCAGGTCCACTTCATGGATTTTGCTGAGATCTTTATTCAGAATCGCGCCCGCAGGAAATTTATAATTCGAAACATCTCCGTAAGCAGTTGTGGACAAATCACCGTATACCAGATAGTTGCCAAGGCCGCCACCAATAGCACCCCAATCGAGGTAGTAGGGCGCTACGGCCATAAGGTCAGGAATATATACCTGTTCGATAAAATCTCGGGCGTTTTTCAGCAATTGACCCACATAGGCCAGGCGTTCTGCATTAATACCACTCGAATCATCCAGGCTTATGGAGCAGGCCATACCGCCCACCAGGAAATTAGGGTGTGGATTTTTGCCACCAAATATCGTATGCACTTTGGCGATTTCTTTTTGCCATTCAAGCGCTTCCAGATAGTGTGCGACGCCAATCAAGTTCACTTCCGGAGGAAGCTTATACGCCGGATGCCCCCAATAACCATTGGCAAAAATTCCAAGCTGACCACTTTCCACAAACTTTGTTAGGCGTTTTTGCAGATCGGAAAAATATCCAGGTGAACTCTTGGGCCAGTGAGAAATACTTTGCGCGATTTCCGAAGTCTGCTTAGGATCAGCTTTCAGCGCGCTGACGACGTCCACCCAATCCAATGCATGCAGGTGATAAAAATGTATCACATGGTCCTGCATGCTTTGTGAACAGAACATGAGGTTGCGCACCAGTTCAGCATTGGGCGGAACGGTTATTCCCAACGCATCCTCCACCGCGCGAATAGAAGCCAGGGAATGAACCGTAGTACACACACCACATACACGACCAACAAATGCCCAGGCATCTCGTGGATCACGGCCGCGTAGAATTTCTTCAATCAATCGCACCATCGTGCCGGAACTGTAGGCCTCCGTTATTTTTCCGTCTTTTATTTCTGCTTCTATCCGCAAGTGCCCTTCAATGCGGGTGATCGGATCAACTACAATTCGTGACATAATTAATCTTTTTTAAGTTCTTTGTCTGATTCTTTTCCTTCTGCAATGAGGTCTTCAACGATTTTGTGCTTTCGAAGATTGGTGGCAACCGCATGGGCCGCAATACCTGCTGCCGTTACGCCCAAGGCAACCATACCAAGCTTATCAGCATTTTCTTCAATACCGAACCCGCCAGCGGTCGCCAGGCGCTCATAAATCGGACCATTGTCCCAAAAGTTTTCTTCAGAACAGCCAAAGCATCCATGACCGGACTGGATAGGATAACTGACACCATTGTTCCACCGCATCACACCACAGGCGTTATAGGTACTTGGGCCTTTGCAGCCCACTTTATATAGGCAGTAGCCGCGCTTGGCATTTTCATCATCAAAGGTTTCAACAAACAAACCGGCATCGTAATACGGTCTGCGATAGCAACTGTCGTGTACTCGTTTGGAATAAAATGCTTTTGGTCTACCGATGCCATCCAATGCCGGAAGAGTTCCAAAGGTGATCATGTGAATAATCGTACCGGCCATCACTTCTCCGATCGGAGGACATCCGGGCACCTTGATGATGGGTTTACCTTTAATGATTTTATGAATAGGTGTTGCCTTGGTAGGATTGGGTTTTGCAGATTGTACACAACCGTTACTGGCACAGCTTCCCCAACAGATAATCGCTTTTGCGCCTGCGGCAGTTTCTTGCAAAATGTCTATCGAGGACTTTCCGCCGATCATGCAATACACGCCATCGGCAGCGACAGGAACAGAACCTTCAACGCATAATATATATTCACCATAGTGATCTTTCATGGTTTTCTGCATGGCCGCCTCGGCCTGATGGCCTGCGGCAGCCATAAGCGTTTCGGTATAATCCAACGAAATCTTGTCAAGGATAATATCCGCCACGATCGGATGGGAAGACCGAATAAAGGATTCGCTGCAACAGGTGCATTCCTGAAAGTGCAACCAAATGACAGGCACGCGAGAATTTGTTTGCAAGGCATTTGCCACTTGCGCAGCACCCGAAGATTGCAAGCCCATGTAGGCTGCCATCATCGTACAAAACTTCATGAAGTCTCTGCGTGAATAACCATTTTCGCGAAGCTCTTCATAATAGGTTTTTTGTTTTGGTAGGGTAGCGGTGTCCATGATGTCGAAAATTATTATACCAATTTTGAAAGATTCTAAATTAATGGCACAAATCAGTTTCTGTCGTTTGACAAAAGAACGAGTTAATCTATCCAACATAATCCACGGTGGGAATGACATACCTCATTCTCGACATTGACTTTTATCAGCCCTAATGCTCATGAAGTTGAAGACCTTGGATTTCAGAAAAAAACATTACCCATGAAAACACTTACATCAATCTTGCTGTCGGTGATCACTTTTGCACCGGCAGCGGTATTTGCGCATCCGGGTCACGGACACGAAAATCCATGGAGTCCCGGTCATTTTCTAGGTAACCCTGTACACGCAATACCTATTGCGCTTATTATAACCGTTGTATCAGTGCTTATTGGCAGAAAAATTCTGCAGGCAAGGTCAAAAAAAGAGGAGCCTAAATAAAACGCCATTACGCCTTATGCATGAGCTGTCTATTGCAATGAGCATCGTTTCCCTTGCGGAAGATCAGGTGAGGCAACACCGGGCGAAAGAAGTTGAAAGCATCGATCTTGAAATCGGTGCATTGGCTGGTGTAGACGATCACGCGTTGGAGTTTGCCTGGGAAGCGGCGGTCAAGAACACAATCCTGGAAAATGCCCGTCGCACCATTCGTAGACAAAAAGGCTTGGCAAAATGCATTGAGTGCGATCATGAGTTTGAAGTTAAGGCATTGTTCGATCCCTGCCCGATTTGCGGAGAGCACCTGATCCAAATACTGCAGGGAAGAGAAATGAAGATTCAATCAATGGTATTACTAAACTGAAATTCTTATGTGTACTACTTGTGGCTGCGAACAGACCGGAATGGTGCAAATCACTACCATGCGCGATATATTAGTCAGGCCACCGCGCCATGTGCCTGACCTTCACCTTAGCGAGCCTGTTAGAACTGAACTCACGTTAGAGCAGGATATCTTACTCAAGAATAACCTCCAGGCGGAGCACAACCGGGGGTATTTTGATGCAAAGGAAATATTGGCACTTAATCTGGTCAGCTCCCCTGGCTCAGGGAAGACGTCGCTGTTGGAAAAGACGCTTAAGACACTGAAAGATGAATTCAGCATCAGCGTGATTGAAGGCGATCAGCAGACCACTAATGATGCTGACCGGATTGCCGCAGCGGGCGTACCGGTTACGCAAATCAATACCGGGAAAGGTTGTCACCTGGATGCACAAATGGTCTGGGACGCATTGCAGGAACTCAAGCCTGAAAATCAATCAATTTTGTTTATCGAGAATATCGGAAACCTTGTATGTCCCTCCATGTTCGACCTGGGAGAACGCAGACGCGTTGTCATTATCAGCGTGACAGAAGGCGATGACAAGCCGCTGAAGTATCCCGATATGTTTGCCAGCAGTCACCTGTGCATAATCAACAAAATCGATCTGCTGCCTTATGTTACTTTCGACGTGAAGAAAGTGCGGGAATACGCCCACCGAATTAATCCGGCGCTTGAATTCCTCGAGGTGTCCTGCACTTCGACTGAAGGTTTGGGCGAATGGTACGACTGGCTTCGAAAGAAATCGGCGATGCATGCACCGGTATGAATTGGAGACACATTCATATTGAAGGACAAGTCCAGGGCGTTGGCTTCAGACCGTTTGTGTTTACGCTCGCGCGGCGGCTTGGGTCTCAATGGCTGGGTTAGAAATGATGTGAATGGTGTTCATATTGAAACAGGAGGTACTGAGGAACAACTCAAATTGCTTTTGCACCTGCTGCGAGATTGCGCACCCCACGTTTCGCGGATTACCAAGATTTCAAGTCATGAAATTGCGCCAAGAGACTTTCAACAGTTTCAAATAAAAGAAAGCACTGATGCGGGACAGCCAAACCTGCTTATCACACCTGACTTTGGGCTTTGCGAAGATTGCAGAAAGGAGATCGAAGATCCCCAAAATTCCAGGTATCGTTATCCCTTCACAACCTGTACACATTGCGGCCCTCGGTATTCTATAGTAGAGTCCTTACCGTACGACCGCCAAACAACATCCATGGCAAAATTCAGGATGTGCAGCGAATGCGAAGAAGAGTTCCATAACCCAGAGAATACGAAGATTTTTTTCACAAACCAACTCCTGCTCGGAATGCAGCATGCTGATCATGCTGCTCGACAGTGAAGGGAAGAAACTGGCAGCCTCTTGGGAAGATGCGCTGCCACGTCTAATCCGATCGCTTGCACAAGGCGAGATAATTGCTATCAAAGGAATTGGTGGTTATCTGCTTTTGGCAGATGCCACAAATCGAAAAGCCATCGTCACCTTGCGAGCGCGAAAGCACAGACCCCTCAAGCCACTCGCGTTGATGTATCCTTCCGTGGAAATGCTTAAGCAAGATGCCATCTTGACAGCCGAGGAAGAAAAGGCATTTCTGAGCCTTGAGAGTCCGGTCGTGCTGGTCGACACGAAACCCGATCCGCCTTCGAAGATAAATACGGACTTGATTGCGCCCGGGCTTAACAGTATTGGGGTGATGCAGCCCTATACAGCAATGTTCGCGCTACTCATGAATGCCTGGAAAAAGCCGCTTATCGCGACGAGTGGAAATATTAGCGGTTCGCCTATTCTTTACAATGAAGAGGATGCGCTAGAATCCTTGAGTGGGGTAGCCGATATGTTTCTGATCCACAACCGCGAAATTCAGATAGCCCAGGACGACAGCGTGTTGAGATTCTCCAACATCAACAGAAAAAAAATAATACTACGGCGATCAAGGGGACTTGCGCCGACCCACCTAATGCCGGCGCCTTCGCGCGAACCCATACTTACGATGGGTGCAGATCTAAAAAGCTCATTTTCGCTCCAGGCCAATGGTCGTACGTACATTAGCCAATACCTGGGCGATCTTGAGTCTTATCAAAGCCAGCAATACTACAGGCATGCACAGGATCACCTGATGAAATTGCTAGCGAACAACACCTGAAAGAATAATCGCTGACAGTCATCCGCAATATTATTCCACAGCACACGGGCGTGCATTGGCAAAAAAATGGAATATCCCTCTTCGACACTGTACCGCATCACGAGGCACACGCCTGGTCTGTATTGGCCGAAAATGATCTTACCAAAACGGATGAGCCAGTATTGTGCGTGGTATGGGACGGCACCGGATATGGCGATGATGGAAATGTATGGGGAGGCGAGTTCTTCAGTTATGATAATTATGAGATGAAGCGGGCGGCCCATGTAGCGTATTATCCAATTTGGATGGGTAATCGTATGGCGAAAGAACCACGCCTTAGTGCACTTTTTATTGCTTCAGCTGTATCCGCGCCGATCGAAATCCTCAAACCAAAGTTCTCGGAGAAGGAGTGGGATTACTATACAAAGTTAATTTCAACGGCACCAGAATATTATTCATCGAGTGTGGGTAGGCTATTTGATGCGGTCGCTTCGATGCTCGGTATTTGCGATCGCAATACGTTCGAAGGTCAAGCCGCCCTGTATTTAGAATCCATCGCTACGCGTGGGAGAACTACGGCAGAATATGTCGTCCGTTGGCAGACTTCAACACTCAGTTTAAATAATCTCTTTGCATCAATCCTTTCAGATATTGCCAACGGGCAACCGCCAGCCGTTACGGCCTATAAGTTCCATGCCTATCTCGCTGACGCGATCTACACACTGGCCGCCGACAAGCGGAATCCGTAAAATAGCTTTTAGTGGAGGCGTTTTTCAAAACGGCTTGCTGGTAGACTTGATTATTAACCGATTTCAACGAGAGGATTGCGACACTGTTCTTTCACCGTGAACTATCACCGAATGATGAAAATATTTCTTATGGGCAGCTAGCGTTTGCCAATTCAGAAAAAATATTCCATCGCGGTAAGAAAAAGGAACTCGTAATTAACGCAATATGATATGTGCCTTGCTATTCCAGGAAAATTAATCGAGGTCACCCGACAGCTCGACGACACTTTCAGGTTCGGGAAGGTCTCCTTTGGGGGAATTATGAAAGATGTAAACCTGTCGATGGTTCCCGAAGCAAAGCAAGGTGACTATTTGCTCGTCCACGTGGGCGTTGCCATAAGCCTCGTCGATGAGGAAGAGGCTATTAGGACCTTTGAATACATTAAGCGCATAGGAGAACTCGATGAACTAAACCCACTGGACCCTTGAAACACCTGGATGAATACCGCGATGCTGACATTGTTAAAGGACTTGTCGAAAAGATCGGTGCCATCGTTACAAGGCCGTGGACGCTGATGGAGGTTTGTGGCGGGCAGACCCACAGTCTGGTGAAGAACGGAATTCTAAATATGCTCCCCGATAGCATTCTGATGGTTCACGGACCCGGTTGCCCGGTTTGTGTGACGTCGATTAGTATTATCGATGAAGCCATCGCGCTGGCACGACGGACAATGTAATCATGTGCTCTTTTGGCGACATGTTACGCGTACCGGGATCTGCGAAAAGCTTATTGGAAATCAAGGCCGAAGGTGCTGATGTTCGGATGGTATATTCTCCATTAGAAGCTGTCAGGCTGGCGGGCGACAACCCGCTGCGTGAGGTCATATTTTTTGCCGTTGGTTTTGAAACAACCGCACCCGCCAATGCACTGTCGGTCATCCAGGCCGCTAAGTTGGGTTTGACGAATTACAGCGTTCTCGCCTCGCATGTCTTGGTGCCCCCTGCAATGGAAGCAATTCTCTCTGACCCCCAAACCGTAGTCAACGCATTTTTGGCGGCCGGTCATGTGTGCACCATCATGGGCACGGATGAATATGACCCCATTGCTGCAAGGTACCGCGTACCAATTGTGGTTACAGGTTTTGAACCGGTAGACCTACTGCAAGGAATCTATATGGCCGTAAAGCAACTCGAAAACGGAGAGGCTAAAGTTGAAAACCAGTACGTCCGTGTGGTGCAGCAACAGGGAAACCAATGGGCCAGGCAAGCCATTGCGGAAGTATTTGGTGTATTAGACCGAGATTGGCGAGGACTTGGGACAATTCCTTCCAGTGGATGGGAAGTAAATGCGAATTACCAACAGTATAACGCCAGGAGAAAATATAAGTTAGAACCGATCGTGGCAAGGGAAAATACAAGTTGCCTTGCAGGAGAAATTATGAAAGGCAAGATGAAGCCATTTGACTGCCCGCACTTCGGAAAAGATTGCACGCCGGAACGACCGCTTGGCGCGCCTATGGTTTCATCCGAAGGCGCTTGCGCCGCCTACTATCATTTTTCTAAACAAGCAGAAACTACGCAAGCGTGAGCACAGAAAAATTATCAGTCCAGATGAATTGTCCGCTGCCACAGCTGGACTTTGATATCATTACGCTGGGCCATGGAAGCGGCGGCACTTTGACCCATCGGCTACTTGACGCAGGCGTGTTTAATATTCTGAAGAATCCATGGCTGGACGAACAACACGACGGCGCAACGCTGGAGATAGATGGCAAAGTGGCCTTTACTACGGACAGTTATGTGATTTCACCGATATTTTTTCCTGGGGGAAACATCGGGGAGTTGGCTGTTAACGGATCGGTAAATGATCTGGCCATGTGTGGTGCCAGTCCCGAATATTTGTCACTGAGTTTTATCCTGGAAGAAGGGCTTCCGATGCAGGAATTCTGGGAAGTTCTCGTGGGAATAAGAAAAGCAAGCGATGCGACAGGTATTCGGATCGTTACCGGAGATACAAAAGTCGTCGAGCACGGCAAAGGGGATAAGATATTCATAAACACATCGGGTATAGGACGTATTCATCCCAAGGCGAAAATTCACGCTAATCGCGTTCAGCCCGGCGATAAAATCTTGCTGAGTGGGCCTATTGCGCAACATGGCGTAGCCATTCTTTCTGTCCGTCAGGGATTGACATTTGAGACAACGGTGGTAAGCGACACCAGACCGTTGTGGACCCCTGTGAATGAATTGTTGAACGCACTAAGCGAGGATGTTCATTTCCTACGCGATCCTACCCGTGGTGGCATTGCCACAGTGCTGAATGAATTGGCACAACATGCCGATGTCGGCGTGGAAATTTCACAACACCATATTCACTTGGACGAACAAGTTGACGGTGCCTGCGAAATGTTGGGACTGGATCCGCTTTATGTTGCAAACGAGGGTATCTTTATTGCCGTTGTTTCAAATGATCGTGCCGAGGAGGCGGTATCCATTCTGAAAAAATACAACACAGCACGCCGCTATCTTTGGCGTGGTTGTCGAGTCCCATGCAAGGCAGGTAATCCTGCTCAGCCGGGTAGGCGGAAAACGCATTGTCAGCATGCTTCCCGGCGAGCAGCTTCCCAGAATTTGCTGAGCCATAAGCACATCCACAATGTCTGTAACTTTAGTCACAAAGATCAGGTGATTGTAATCATTCTCGTTACTGAGCAGCATCATGGTTTTGGGTAAAAAAGTATGCCACCTTTATTGCGCTAAACCCAGCAAGTCATGAAAAAAAATCTAATTATTATCGGTGCCGGAACAGCCGGCACGATGATGGCCAACAAATTGAATCGCGAATTGGATGCACACCAATGGGATATGACCATTATTGATCGCGACAATACCCATTATTATCAACCAGGATTTTTGTTTATCCCGTTTGGTATTTACCAACCCGAAGATGTCGTGAAGTCAAGAACAGAATTTCTTCCGAAAGAAGTGACCTTCGTAACGGACGAGGTAGATCAAATTGAAGGAGAAAAGAATCAACTCCGGCTTAAAACCGGAAAAGTCCTGGACTATGATGTATTGATTATCGCGACCGGTGTCGACATTGCTCCCCAGGAAACTCCGGGCCTGAAGGATGCGCTATGGTACAAAGACATTTTTGATTTCTACACCTATGAAGGGGCAGTAAAGCTTGCGGAAAAGCTGAAAGACTGGAAAGGCGGTAAACTGGTGATCAACCTGGCCGAGACCCAGATCAAGTGCCCCGTCGCACCACTGGAATTTACGTTTCTGGCAGATGCCTATTTCACTGAAAAAGGGATGCGTGACCGGGTGGACATCAAATATGTTACACCCCTTTCCGGTGCGTTCACCAAGCCCAAAGCAACAGAAATGCTGAACGGATTAATGGCGGAAAAACGGATTGAGGTTATCCCGGACTTTTACCTTGCCAGCGTAGATAACGACAAAAAGGTTATTGTTTCGTACGACGAAAAAGAGGTGCCCTTCGATTTGCTGATTACAATACCAGTAAATAAAGGCGACGAGTTGATCGAAAAAAGTGGAATAGCTGATGAAGATGGGCTAAACTTCGTGCCCACTGACAAATTCAATCTGCAGTCCAAGCAACATAAAAACATATTTATCATTGGGGATGCAACGAACATTCCGGCATCCAAAGCAGGTTCTGTCGCACATTTTGAAGCTGAGATTCTTACCGAAAATATCCTGAGCTTCATCAATGATAAGCCGATGAAGGCCGCCTTCGATGGACACGCGAACTGTTTTATCGAAACCGGTCATGGCAAGGCTGCGCTTATCGACTTCAACTACGATACAGAACCGCTGCCCGGCAAGTTTCCGTTCGCAGCAATTGGCCCGATGGATTTGTTGAAATCGACAAGGGCCAACCACTTCGGCAAACTTGCTTTTAAGTGGGTATACTGGCACATGTTGCTCACTGGAAAAAAATTACCCGTGAGTACACACATGTCAATGGTCGGAAAGATCAAGGAAGAAAAAAAAGAAACCTCATTAGTTTAACATTTAAATCAAATATTATGGAAACCACAGCAATGAATCAGACACTCGCAACCAATAAAGAAGGTTACCTATTGGATTACACGCAATGGACACCCGAGTGGGGCACCGAGATAGCAAACACGTACGGGATAGCACTGACAGATAAACACTGGGAAGTATTGAACTGGCTTCGCCAGAAGCAGGCCGAGGGTGTGGCACTGTCAATCCGCAAAGTAGGAAACTCCGGAATTACAGACATAAAACAATTCTATCAATTGTTTCCGGGCGGACCACTGAAGATTTCAAGTAAAATCGCAGGCATCCCGAAACCTGTTAGCTGCATTTGAATATTTTATCCAACGTAAAAATTTAGAACCATGACTGAAGTATTAGATAATCCGACAACAGTGGGCAAACCCGCTACTGCTGTGAATGAAAACAAAAAAGTGAAAAAAGTACTCATCATCTGCTCCAAAGGAAAACTGGAGGATGTGTATGCCGCCATGGTAATGGCCAATGGCGCATTAATGGAAGGCATTGAGGCCAAAATGTTTTTCACATTTTTTGGACTAGAAGCGATAACGAAAAAAAATGCAGACCACCTGCACACCGCCACTGTAGGTAATCCGGCTTTCATGCCTGGAATGCCAACTGTTGTGGCCGGTCTACCCGGTTTTGAAGCATTTGCATCTTATATGATGAAAAAGGAAATGGACAAGCTGGACATTCCCCATGTTACAGAGTTTATTGAAATGATCGACGCAGCGGGTGGAGAGATCTATGCGTGCAAGCTGGCTGCCGATATGTTCCACCTGAAAAAAGAAGATTTTCTTCCTGAAGTAAAAGACATTATCACTGTTGGAGACATGTACGCACTGGCTGATGGGGAAGGCACCCAAATTGTATTTGTCTGACAAAAAGGGTGCTATTAGCAGGCCGTCCTGATGTGATCAGGACGGCCAATTTATGCTGCTGCAGTCCGTACGACCCTTCGACCCGCACAGGAGCCTGACCGCTCCGTAGATTTGCGGCAAAATTTATACATAACTTCTGGAGACCTCTTCTATTCTTGTTTATCTTTAACCATAATAGGGCTTGCGCGCTCGACAACCAAACCACGATGAAAATGGCTAAGAAAATTCTCATCATCACAGGTGATGCTGGCGAAAGTTTTGAAATCCTATATGCTACTCAACGGCTGAAGGAAGCTGGGTTTACTCCTGTGATTGCAGCACCTTCTGTGAAAGCGATGAACCTAGTAATGCATGATTTTGAACCGGGATGGGACACCTATCTCGAAAGAAAAGGGTATCGGGTTGAATCCGACCTATGCCTTTGATGAGGTGAATGTCGCCGACTACGAAGCGGTGCTGATACCCGGTGGTAGAGCACCGGAGTATTTGCGCAATGACGCACTGGTGATTCAAATCGTGAAAGAATTTTGGGATCGCGATAAATACATATTTGCCATTTGCCATGGTGTGCAGATTTTGGTTACTGCCGGTTTAGTGCATCAAAAGAAAATCGCCTGCTACGAGCACGTAAAATTTGAAGTAGAATCATGCGGTGGTGAATACATCACGCCTGATCAAGCAGTAAAAGATGGTAGGATTGTTACCGGCAAAACCTGGCAGTCACATCCCGAATTTTATAAAATTGTTTTTTCCTGCCTGGAAGAAATCGCTGTGCTGCAATAACGTCCGCGCTTCGCAAATTTATCCGATGATCTATAAGGGGTATCGTCAGGAACAACTTGACCTGCAATATAACAACCGTCATCATGTTCCCGATTTTAATAATTACCTGACCAAATGGGAGGACCTCAGCAGGCAGGCTGAAAGAAAATATAATATCATAAAAAATATTCCTTACGGAAACTTGCCCAGAGAATTTCTTGATGTATTTCCTGCGGCTAATCCAGGGTCAAAAACAATTATTTTCATTCACGGCGGCTATTGGCGGATGTTTGACAAATCATCGTTCTATTTTGTTGCAGATGCGTTCGCAAGTTATGATGTCACAACCGTGCTGATCAACTATCCATTGGCACCTGCTGCTTCCATGGACCAAATAGTAACATCCTGCCGCAAGACGCTGCACTTTGTTCATAATAATGTCGCTGCCTACAACGGTGATCCTATGAAAATTTATGCAGTCGGTCACAGTGCCGGGGGCCATCTGGCCGCGATGCTAGCTTCTTTAGATGTGCAACATCCTTATGAAGGCTTAATACAAGGCGTTTGTGCCATCAGCGGTTTATTCAATTTGATTCCCATCCAACGCTCAAACTTAAATGAGTCTTTGTTTCTGGACGAGGATACAGCCAGAAAAAATAGCCCAACGCAGTTAATACCCTCGCCGCAATGCGCAATAACACTCGCTGTTGGCGGAGATGAAACGGAAGAGTTTAAGGCACAAAGCCAGGAATTACTTGCCTGCTGGAAAGACAAGGCAAAGGATATACAACTCCTCTCCTTGCCCGGCCTGAATCACTTTTCTGTGCTGGATTCAGTGCGTGATGCAAAGGCTCCATTGCATAGGGCGATATGCAACCTGATGAAGCTTGAGGCCCGTGCCTGATTCGCGAACATCAGCGCATTATTGATATCCCTTTGGCATCGGGAGGTTCATTTTATCCATTAATGTTTTAAAACGCGGATCACGAATTACATTTCGGATTTTCCGTATTAACCCTGATCCAAGGCGCAAAATGGCTAGGGGGCTCATAGTTCGCATACTCAAAGAATTTATCAAGGCTGTCAATTTCACTGTACAACCTGGCCAGCGCAAGTGCGCTCAGCGAATTCATCGGCTGTCCTTCGATTGACCTGATTACATTCATTCCCTTTTCAATATTTCCGGATCTGAAATAGGAAGACCCGACACCCATGATACCGAGCGGCATAGCTTTCTGGAACATTATTATGGCGGAATCATACATTTCCCTTTGCATGAAAACTTGCCCCATTACCAAATAGCCAACAGGAAACTCCGGTACAATTTCCATTGACCGTTTCGCCTCCTCAATTGCTCTTTTATAATCACCATCTTTCATGTATAAAAAGCCGAGCCATGCCGTGTGCATTGGCATAAACGGATCGAGGTCTCTCGCCAGTTTATGCTCTTCAATGGCTTTATCCATGCTGTCAATAAGATTGTAGTGCCATGCATGGTGGTAATGATTCATTGCCATGCTGGGGTTTAAGTTGTTGGCCCTCTGGTAGCAATATTCTGCGCCCTCATAGTCCCATTCGAAATAGGTCTTCGTATGCGCCAGCGCTGCCCATGCTTCGGCATTCAGCGAGTCAAGCTGAATTGCCCTGATCGCCGCAGCCCTTGCTTCCTTCCACACGCCTGGGGGCGACATTGGGCTGTGGCCGATATCTACAAGTCCTTCTGCCAACCCTGCCCAGGCACGCGCATCTGCAGGATTCCTGTCTGTTGCCTCTCGTAAATAAAACGTCGCTTTGACAAAATCCTGGGGTGTAAATTTGGCAATATGATTCATCCCCTTCAGCCAGTATGCATAAATCTCAGGATCAACCGGCTTGATATCGGTGATGCGTTTTACTTCGTCGTCGTTTAACTGAATGTTGATTTGTTTGGCGATATCAACGGTAATATTCCCGGCCAGTTCAGGTATTTGTGAAACGTCCTGGGAATAGGTATTCGACCAACCAACATCCTCATCACCAGCCGTCAATTCGATGGCGATCGTCATCACGTTCACATTTTTTTGGATCGAGCCAGTGATGAAATAGTCTGCCTTATCAAGTTCAACTTTTGCGTCATTGATAGCATTGAGCGACGCCTGGTACCTTATCGACGTTGACCTTGGATTGATGACATCCAAAGCACGCACTTTTCCAAGACTCCGAATTAATTCATCTGCAATGCCCTGGACAAGGTATTGGTTTGCGGTATCGGGATTGATTAAAGTTAAGGGCAGTACCGCTATGGTACTACGCGATTCTGTTGTTCCGACAGACCGTTGTAATTGCCAGATTACTACAGCAATAATAGTCATCAGCATTGCCCCTATCACAAATCTGCCAGGGCCTTTTTGAAAACCTAAAGCGGGACGCGTACCCTCGGGCATAATCTGATAGACGTTCACCGGCCCATCAACATTCTTCAGACTTTTTTTGCCTTTATACTGCGCGAAGATGTCACTCCTGCCTTTGATCGCGCCATAAACTGCTTCCGAAACAAAAACGCTGCCCGGATCAGCTATTGATTCTATTCTCGAAGCAATATTTACGCCGTCCCCATAAATCTCACCTTTATCAATGGTTATGTCACCAAGGTGTATTCCTATGCGCAATTGAGCCTGTAACTCTGATTTCGCCAGTTGCTGAATCACATTCGCACAATTAACAGCATCCAAAGCCGACTTGAACTGCGCCATGGCACCATCTCCCATCTCCTTGAGCCAAATGCCATGGTACTTTTCAACCAGCGATTTCTGTATCGCTGTGCTCTTGCGCACCAGTTTCACGGTTTCGGACTCATCCTTACCCATCATTGCCGTGTAGCCAACAATATCTGAAAACAGTATAGCAGCGAGTTGTCTTTGCTCAGACATGTTTGAAAATAGTGAAAAGAAGAAGTCTGGACAAGCTATTTCAATGATAAATCAAGTCGCTTGCTTACATGCCTATCATGGCAGCACAAAGACTATTTGAAACGCAGTTTGTGCCCTGGAAAATCATACTCCGCCCGTTCAACATGCATACTTCGATGAAAAATTGAATAAAAGAATTTATTGGTATATTCAATCCGGATTCTACTCCGTATGATCCGAACTCCACAGCCTGGATAATACACAGAAAGAAAAAAATAACGTAACCGCTATACACTTAATTCCATATGCGAAAATTGATCTTTGTCCTTAGCATCGTGTCGGCAGGTCTGAGTCTGAAGGCTCAACTGCGATTGCCCGCATTGTTTGATGACCACATGGTAATTCAACAGCGATCCTCGGTTCCGATCTGGGGATGGGCTAGTCCGGTGCAGGAAATAAGCATTACTGTAAGCTGGGACACGGTCACCTATAAAACGAAGGCAGACAACACAACTTTTTGGAAAACGTTCGTTAACAGTCCGGCAGCTGGCGGTCCGCACACTATCACAGTCACGGCTGGTACGTTGACACACACATTGGTAGATGTGCTGGCGGGCGAGGTTTGGCTTTGTTCCGGTCAGTCCAATATGGAGTGGACCATGGCCGCGTCTGCTGACGGAAAAACGATCATCGACCAGGTTAACGACCCGACTATACGGCTTTTCCAGGTACCAAAATCTGCCGCCGCTACACGTCAGGTTCGTGGCGAAGGATCCTGGCGTATTGCCAACAAGGAAAGCGTTCCGAACTTTAGCGCAATCGCATATTTCTTCGGAAAAAAACTTAACCACGAACTAACTGTGCCCATTGGTCTGATCAACGCCAGCTGGGGTGGGACGCCGGCGGAGGTCTGGGTACGCGCGGGATTAATAGAAGATAATGCGTCCCTAAAAGCAGCTGCGGCAAAACAAGTTGACGATAAGCCCTGGTGCCCGTCTAATCCAGGCGTTGTATTTAACAGCATGATTAACCCGCTTATTCCTTTCCGTATCGCAGGTGCCTTATGGTACCAGGGCGAGAGCAACACGACGGCCCCCTATACTTATAAATTGCTGATGGAAAATCTTATCCTGGACTGGAGAAAACATTTTTTGTCTGACTTTCCTTTCTACTATGTGCAGATCGCACCATACAGTGGTTATGGCGAAATTGAAAAAGGAACACTCCTTCGGGAGCAAGAAGTCAAGATGTTGGCGATTCCCAAAACCGGCATGGCAGTCATTTCCGACCTTGTCGACGATGTCAATGATATTCATCCAAAATACAAAAAGCAGGTGGGCGAACGTCTGGCGAATATTGCGCTTGCCGAAACCTATGGCAAAACCGGGGTTGTGTGCCAATATCCGTTATACCGTTCCATGACCGTGGAAAAAAATAAAGTCAGGGTCAATTTCATTCACGCTGACGGTGGCCTGATATCAAAAGGTGGCGACCCCACTGAGTTTTTTATCGCCGGTGAAGACCGGGTGTTTCATCCTGCAAAAGCAAAAATAGAAGGCAGCACAGTGTTGGTTTCCGCCAAAGAAGTGAAAAAGCCCACCGCGGTACGCTTTGGCTGGGGAAACGGGTCTATGCCAAATCTATTCAGTGTGGACGGACTGCCTGTTTCAAGCTTCCGAACGGACGATTGGGCAATTGACGTGCCCTAATGATCGAATCGCCACCTGTGCCGTACACCATGAGCGGACCTTGCGGAAAGTATTGCGCCTTATTTGCATAACCGAGGAAGTCAGCTTAACGCTTGGACGTAGTCTGCCTTTCAGGCCAAAGTTGTCGATAACAAGGTGTGTGCAAAAAGTCCGTCTGTTCAGGCCGAACCACCGATTCCATTTCCTTTTTTCAAGCTCCTTTTCAGAAGGTGTTGGTCAATCGACGCCTATCGCAATTTAGTTTGCGTACGATCGGGCATTCCCAGAAAAGGTGAAAGGCTTGTACTAATTATTTTTTATCATCCCTATATTTGCGGACTTATAAACCAGGGCAAAATGATCGTATTAAAATTTGGAGGAACCTCAGTGGGGAAACCGGAGCGAATGAAAAAGATTGCAGATCTTGTTCTTACTACACCGGGGAAAAAGATCGTCGTACTGTCAGCGCTATCTGGCACCACAAATAGCCTGGTGACGATTGGTGATCATCTGATGGCTGGTCAACACGCCAAAGCCGAAGAGGAAATTGCTGGGCTTGAAAAACACTATCAGGCATTCATAAGCGAATTGTATGCAAGCGATTCCTTTAAGGCCATTGGCCAGGAGCTTGTAAGCCGGTCATTCATTCTTATCCGGCTGCTGGCTGCAGGAAAGTTTGATGATAAGAGTTACCGCGAATTGCTGGCCCAGGGAGAACTCATCTCTACCGAATTATTCTATCAGCATTTGCAGGAACGCAAAATAAACGCGCGGCTTTTACCAGCCTTATACTTTATGTCAATTGATGAAAATGACGAGCCGGAGTTGGAAAAAATATCGGAGCGCCTCAAGCCTCTGCTTAGCTCAATGAGTACCATTGACATCATTATCACGCAGGGGTATATTTGTCGCAACAACCGGAATGAAATTGATAACCTCAAACGTGGCGGCAGCGACTACACCGCTTCGTTGGTAGGTGCCGCCATTCGCGCTGAGGAGATTCAAATCTGGACCGATATTGATGGCATGCACAATAACGATCCGCGCATTGTAAAAAAAACCATTCCCATTTCGGAGCTTACTTTTGATGAGGCCTCCGAACTAGCATATTTTGGCGCAAAAATTTTGCATCCTTCCACTATTGTGCCGGCACAGAAGTACAATGTACCGGTGCGGCTAAAAAACACCATGGATGAAAAGGCCCCAGGCACGATCATTACCAGTAAAGGAAAAGAAGGATCATTCAAGGCAATTGCAGCCAAGGATGGTATTACCGCGGTCAAAATAAGGTCTTCTCGCATGCTCATGGCCTACGGGTTTTTGCGCAGGGTTTTTGAGATTTTTGAAAACCACAAAACTTCCATTGACATGATCACTACATCGGAAGTAGCAGTATCCCTAACCATTGACAACAATATACAACTCCCATCAATTGAAAGAGAGTTAAAAAAATTCGGAACTATTGAAGTTGATAAAGATCAAACCATTATTTGTATCGTTGGACAAAAAATTACGGAACAAAAAGGCGTTCTGAAACAAGTATTTGATTCGCTTTCCGAAATTCCGGTGCGTATGGTTTCCTGCGGTGGCAGTACCAATAATGTTTCATTGCTAATCGATAAAAAGTACAAGGAGAAAGCATTAAATGCGCTGAATGAAGGACTTTTTGGTCTGAAATGATTTTTTTGTTCAGAAACATCCTTGTGAATCGACCTTGTTTATGCGACCTACCAGCAGCCTTATTTTAATTCAGGTTTAAATAATATTGTTTTGTCTTTCGGGAATAGCAAAAATTATTCATATTTCAGTTCAATGACTGAACTATGGAAATATTTGTCATCGTTATTTTTACCGTCGGCTATCTCCTGATCGCCCTTGAGCATCCGATTAAGATAAACAAATCGGCGTCAGCCATATTGACTGGTGTTATTTGTTGGACGATATATGCCGTCGCCGCACATGACTCAATGGATCACGTTTCTGTGCAATTGGGGGAGCACCTGAGCCAGATTTCAGCCATCTTGTTTTTCCTCATGGGCGCCATGACGATTGTTGAATTGATCGATGCGTACCAGGGGTTCCGCATCATCACGGATCGCATCACTACAAAAAATCCCAAGACTTTGATGTGGGTAATCTGTTGCGTAACCTTTTTCCTATCCGCACTCTTAGACAACCTGACCACCTCAATCGTAATGGTGTCGCTCATTAGAAAGCTAGTTCCCAATAAAAGCATGCGCCTGTTCTTTGCGGGAATGGTTGTTATTTCGGCAAATGCTGGCGGTGCATGGTCACCGATTGGTGACGTCACAACTACAATGCTCTGGATCGGCGGACAGATTACCGCACCTAATATTGTTAAAACCTTACTCTTGCCCAGCATAGTATGCATGATTATTCCGTTGATATACCTGCAGTTTACCCTCAAGGGTGAATTGGGTCATGCCGGTAGTCATGATCATAGCAAGCATTCAAGTTCCGGCCATGGTGGCCATCACAAAGAGATAAAAGGCTCTAGGTTCATGTTTTTCCTTGGCGTGGCAGGGTTGATTTCCGTACCCGTGTTTAAGACGGTAACCCACTTGCCCCCCTACCTCGGCATGTTGCTGGCGTTGGGCGTACTCTGGGTAGCGTCGGAGTTAATAAATCCAGACATGGATGAAGCCGAGAAAAGGCCGTACACCGCAGCCGGCGCGCTAGCACGAATAGATGTTCCCAGTGTGCTATTCTTCCTGGGCATATTGCTAGCCGTGAGTGCGCTGGAGTCAATGGAAATTCTACATCATTTTGCTGCATTCCTCGAGAAAGCATTGGGCGACAATCGAATCATCATTACGCTTATTGGAATATTGTCCGCCATAGTGGATAACGTTCCATTAGTCGCAGCCAGTATGGGAATGTACAGCATGGAAACGTACCCTCCCGACAATATGATTTGGGAATATCTCGCTTATTGTGCTGGAACCGGTGGAAGCATTCTGATCATCGGCTCAGCTGCCGGTGTAGCCGTGATGGGCATGGAAAAAATAGATTTCATTTGGTATCTCAAGAAAATTTCCCTGCTTGCCATGTTGGGGTATTTCGCCGGTGCGATTGTTTACCTGATCATCTATCCCTACTTGTCGGTGCATTGAGTTATACTTTATTTTTGCTTTCCGTTCATTTCAATGTAATAATTATCCATCTTTAAGATAACCCTCTTAAAGTATGGAAATCATAATAATTGTAGTCTTTGTACTAGGCTATACCTGTATTGCTCTGGAACATCCTTTAAAAATAAATAAGACTGCCTCTGCTATTCTTACTGGCGTTATTTGCTGGACGCTGTTTGCCCTCTCAACACCTCAAGATTCTTTATTGAAGAGTGCTGAGTTCACTGGATTTCTTGACGTACTCAAATTAGAGCTTCACGAAAAATTTCTCGACACTGAACCAGGAAGAACTTTTCCGTCATTTTGTCGTTTCTGAACTCTCGAATCACCTTGCCAGCATTGCCGAAATACTTTTCTTTTTGATGGGTGCAATGACCATTGTTGAGTTGGTAGATGCTCACCATGGGTTCCGGTTCATTACCGATCGCATAAAGACCAAGAATGTCAAAACGCTCTTATGGATCATTTGCTGGGTTACTTTTTTCCTGTCTTCCATCCTGGATAACCTCACCACTTCCATTGTGATGGTTTCACTCATTCGCAAACTTATTCCGCAAAAAGACATGCGGCTTTTCTTCGCTGGCATGGTGGTTATTGCTGCAAATGCAGGTGGCGCCTGGACACCCATCGGGGATGTGACCACAACAATGCTATGGATTGGAGGACAAATTTCCACCTTAAGCATAATGAAAGCAGTTTTCCTGCCCAGCGTGATTTGCATACTTGCCCCCCTTGTTTACCTCAGCTTCACCTTGAAAGGTGAATTGATGGTATTGTCGCAGGACGGTGATAAACCAACTGTTGAATTGGTTAAAGGTGGGAAGCTGATGTTGATACTTGGCGTTGGCGCTTTGGTATCGGTCCCGATTTTCAAAACATTCACGCATCTGCCTCCCTATCTGGGCATGCTTGGTGGTCTGGGAATTCTATGGGTAGTTACTGAACTCATACATCCAGAATTAGAAGAAGCTGTCAAAAAAAATTTTACGGCTGCAGGTGCTCTTGCCCGCATTGATGTCCCGAGTGTCCTGTTCTTTCTGGGAATCTTGCTCGCAGTAGGCGCGCTGGAATCCATGCTCACGCTTCATAATCTGGCTGAAAGTCTTGCCCACGCGTTGGGCGACAATCGGATTATTATCACCTTGATAGGAATGTTCTCTGCAATTGTTGATAACGTCCCGCTGGTGGCAGCCAGCATGGGCATGTATAGCATGGATGTATATCCCCAAGATCACCTCATTTGGGAATATCTTGCATACTGCGCCGGTACCGGAGGGAGTATTTTAATAATCGGATCCGCAGCAGGGGTGGCGGTCATGGGTATGGAGAAAGTTGACTTCATATGGTATTTCAAAAAGATCAGCATCATTGCCCTTGTTGGTTATTTCGCAGGCGCAATCACTTACTTAACAATGAAGCTCCTACTACCATAGGAAAGTTATAGATTTGTCAAATACGGATAAATGGTGAAAAGCCAGGCGCTCACATCAAAATCCAACAAGGACGCCAGAAGAGGAATCTCTTGTGGCACCCGTCACGCTTTGAAGACAATTCACCTCCCCCCTTACTTTTAGAACGCCAAGGAAAGCAAAAACCAAAGCTTCTTTAAACTTTATGATATCGTCTTCAGGAATAATTATCGTCGCCTCATCACCGCACTGCTCTAGCAGCTGAGAAATCAGAAAGGAATTATACGTCCCCCCCCCAGTACATAATACGTTTGTTTTATTTTTTGCAGCGATAACCGCCTTACCGATTTCTCTTGCTGCGGATACGGTAAAGGTCCTGAGTTTGTCCTTTAATGAGATGCCAGTCAGATCAAGAATTGGCACAATGCGTTGTTCAAATATCTCGCGGCCAAGTGATGGTCGCTTCGGTCTTAACACGGCATAAACTTCGTCCAATTCTTTAAGCATGGGTTGGTGCACCGATCCTCCTGCAGCCATCCTGCCGCCCACATCGTAGGCCTTGCCAATCGAATTCATCAGGTAATTCAATCCCATGTTGCTGAAACAGATATCAAAAGCCCGTCTTTTACCTCCGATATCAGTTGAAAGGTTTGCGATACCGCCTAAGTTTAAACAAATATCAAATTCGCTGAATAGTATTTTGTCTCCTGCGGGAACCAGTGGAGCACCCTCGCCACCCAGCATTACATCTAAACTTCTGAAATCGCAGACCACCGGAATACCACAAACTGCCTGCAGTGCGTTTCCGTTTCCCAATTGATACGTAAATCCCTGCTTTGGTTGGTGGAAAACAGTATGGCCATGAGAAGCTATAAAATCAACTTTGAGTTTATGCTTTTTCACAAAATCCCCGCATACTTTCCCAAGAAATTTTCCATAAGACGCATCAAGCTGAATAAGCTCCTCACCGGGAAGATTGTGTGCGGTGGATAGTTTTTGAGCCCACGAAGACGGATAACGTACGGTAGTAGCCGCTTTGATTGAATAGGACCACTGCTTGTGCTTTTTCTTAAAATGACAGCACGCGATATCCAACCCATCCAATGATGTGCCCGACATTAAGCCAATAACTTTAAAGTTGCTTTTTGATTCCATATTTTGCACCCGGTTTTGAAATGCTCCGCCAAATTAAGAATACAGGGATAGCCGACAATAATCTGTAATAATGGATAACCATGAAAAAATAAATTTAGCCGTTGACTGCGGGAATTCATCTGCCAAGGTAGGGATTTTTGAAGGGCACATGCTGAAGCAGCAGTTCACGTTTGCTGATCGCGCCGAATTGAAATTTTTTTTAGAAAACTTTTCAGCCGAGGGTTGCATCATTAGTTCTGTCAGCCAGGATGCTCTGACGGTTTCATCCTGGGCAGCCCAGGCAAAAAAGAAGTACATCTTGGACTCAACGCTTCCTTTGCCGATAAAAAATATGTATGGAAGCCAAGATACGTTAGGCGTGGATCGACTCGCAGGGGTTTGCGGAGCCCGCCATAAATTCCCGGATACCAATTGCCTAGTTATTGATGCGGGTACGTGCATCACCTATGACTTCATTGACAGTGATGGGAGCTTTCTTGGTGGCGGGATTTCACCCGGCCTGCAGATGCGGTTTAGGTCGGTACATACTTACACCGCAAAATTGCCGTTGGTAAGTCCCATGGATGACGTTCCCCTCATTGGCAATACCACGATGTCTTGTATCCAAAGCGGTGTAATCAATGGACTGCAAGCGGAAATTAGTGGTATAATTAGTCGATACCAGCAAAGATTCGCTGATTTGAACGTGATTTTATGCGGAGGGGATGCCCGTTTTTTTGAAAACAAATTGAAAGGGTCCATATTTGCGGTCCCTGAGCTGGTGCTCAGCGGCTTAAACAGCATTTTGATATATAATGTCGGTCTATAAAAAATGGTTTTTCTGCGTTGCTGTTGTGATTTCTGCCGTAAATGCTTGGGGCCAGGCAGCGCGATCTCCCCTGACAACCTATGGTATTGGCGAACCTTATGGAAACGCTCTCATCCATAACCAGGGCAACGGCCTGGGGGTAAGTCAACCGCAATACTGGTTCCTTAATAATCAAAATCCGGCTTTGTTGGTATACAATACATTCTCTGTTTTTGAGGTCGGCATTGTGGGAGAATCAAGGACGGTCAAAGGCGATACCACCAACGAAAAGAGTGTGGGTGGGAACCTCAATTACATCGTAATGGCATTTCCCATTAAGACCAACAAAATCACAACTTCAGTAGGGCTTATGCCTTATACAGACGTCAATTTCAGCTTTCAATATCCTGGCTATGCCAGGGATCCATCGGGCGCGATCGTAGATACCTTGTTAACACAAGAAAGTGGCTCCGGAGGATTAACACAACTGTACTGGTCAAATGGTGTACGCTTAACGGATGAAATCACCGTTGGCCTTAGATCAGCTTACTTGTTTGGGCCTATCTCCAATGTTTATTCCAACATATTAGGACTTGTTCCCGGTCAAAGTCAGCCCTACTTGGTTTCCGTGGAGGAAAAGACAAATACCCACGGATTTAACTTTGGTGTCGGATTTTCTTACAGTAAAGATTCCTTAGGAGCAAGAAATGATCGTCGCTTCAGTGTTGGCGGTGTTTACAGTTTTGCATCAAGTCTTAAAACCAGCAACGAAAGCACGATTTCTCGTACGACGTTGGCTGGCGATACGGTTGAACGCTATGACATCAGGAACAACAATGAAAAAATCCGACTTCCTGGGTCGCTGTCGCTGGGGGTATCCTATGGCAAAGGCCTTAATTGGAATATCGGGGCAGAGTTTGCGTACCAGGATTGGACCTCTTTTGAGAAATTGGGTGAAGACAACCAAGGTCTGGGTACATCATGGCGGACGACCCTTGGCGGTGAATTCACCATCGATCCGCAGGCGGTCGAAAACTTCCTGAAACGGATCACATTCAGGGCAGGAGCAACCCTGGAACAGTATCCTTTTTTAGCAAATAACAAGGAGGTGAGAGATTTTGGCATTAATTTTGGCTTTTCATTGCCAGCTGGCCGCTCAAGCATGAATTTTGCGTTGAAAGTGGGTAATCGAGGAAATAAGAAAGAAAATGTTTTAGAAGAAAGCTATTTTAAAGTATACTTCGGCGTAACATTTAACGATCAATGGTTCATTAAAAGAAAGTTTGATTAGAAATTGAGAAAAGTATGAAAACTATTATTCTGTCTGGCGTCCTTTATTTGGCACTATCTTTCAGTTCTAGTGCTTCATTTGCACAATGCAGAGAAGTTAAATGGCCTGAAGATCCGGCCATGAAAGCCAGAGCGGAAGAAAGCAAGGTATTGTACGAAGATGCATTGAAAGCGGGACACCCTAAGCAGGCTGAAGCCAGGTTAAATTGGTTACTTACAAATGTTCCTCAGTTCCACTCCAGTCTCTATATCTATGGCGCCGAAGTCTTCGATAAACTCGCCGCCGACGAAAAAGATCCCGCCCGTAAGAATGTTTACATAGATTCATTGATGATCGTCTATGATCTGCGGATTCAGAATTGTGGTGACGAAGCCAATGTGCTCAACCGTAAGGCGCTTGCTTTTTTGAGATACAGAATCAATGAAAAGCCCGATGAAGCCCTTGTGCTGCTGGACAAGGTTTTTGAATTGAACGGAAATAACGTCTTCGATGCCACCTTGATTCCCTACATGCAAACAATTCGGTTGAATGCATTGAAGTATAAGAATTTAACGGATGCGCAAATCCTGGAGCGTTATGATATGTTGATGGGTGTGGTTGACGCAAAGATAAAAACCGCCCAGAGTAAGGCACAACCGGCGGACAAATACAAAGAGATTAAGGATAACATAGATGCTGTCCTTATCAGTTTCATTAAAGTGGATTGTGATTTTGTGAAGACAAACTTGGAACCCAAATTCAGACAAGATCCAAACGATCTCGCGCTGGCAAAGAAAATTTTCTCGTTCATGTTGCAGGGCAAATGCACGGACGATCCGCTTTGGCTGGAGGCAGGTGAAGCAATACATAAAAACAGTCCCGAAAAGGATTTTGGCCTGGCGAAAAATCTGGGATTAAAATATTACTCGAATGACAATCTACCGAAAGCTGAGGCATTATTGAAAGAGGCGCTGCCCCTTGCCCCAACCGGAAAAGACAAGGCCGAAGTTCTTATTTACCTGGGTCAATTTCAAGCTAAGAGCGACAAACCAGCTGCGCGCGCCCTTTTTAGACAGGCACTGGACGCTGATCCTGGCAGCAAGGACGCTTACGAAAGAATAGGCGATCTTTATTACGGCAGTTTCGACGCTTGTGCCAAAAAAGTAAATCAGGCAGATGACCGGTTGGTATTTCTCATCGCTGCAGACTATTACCAACGTGCAGGAGATAATAGGAAAGTAGCGACCGCGAAAGAAAATTTTCCGTCCAAAGAGGAGATTTTTCTCATTGACTATCAGGTCGGTGACACTAAGCAGGTTGGCTGTTGGATTGGTGAATCCACAACGATAAGGACAAGAGATTAATTTGTTTTTTAACTATCCGAAAGGCCATAGCATGCTATGGCCTTTGTCGTTTACCATGAGTCGATATCTGTTCATGTTGATAAGCTTTTTTGCCTGCAGCTGCAATTCCACGGATAACAAAGAGCCGCTGGAATACAAGGGGCCGTTGAAGGAAGCCGAAAATGTGGAGCTCTATTACAGTGAAAAAGATAGAGTGAAAATTAAGATGCTTGCCGATCTCCTCTACGAATTTGAAAATGGAGATCGGGAATTCCCCAAAGGTGTATACATCGAGTTTTACAACGAATTCGGGCGACTTGAGTCAACACTGCGTGCAAACCATGCCTTCTTTTTTAAAAAAGATGATCAGTGGCGGGGCCGTGGAAACGTTGAGGTAAAAAATATTGAGAAAAACGAGCAACTCAACACAGAAGAACTTTTTTGGAAACCCGCCGCAAAAAAAATATTCACGGAAAAATTTGTTACCATTCGCCAGCAAGGTGATGTTATTTATGGCGAAGGTCTGGACGCCAACCAGGATTTATCGGATTATGTTATCAAGCGACCGGCTGGTGAATTCGAAGTGCGTGAGTAGACAAATCCTGCATCAAAATTTCAAATCCACTGGCGATCCCAAATTCCTTTAGGCCAAGAAAATATTCACTATTTTTACCGCAAGCATGAAACTGATTGATGTTCTTGTCCTGTCACTCGCAGTTGTGTTTCTTATCATTGGTGTCCATCAAACTATTACGCTTGGTTTCGAAAACGCCTACTGGGCCATTATGCTATCGCTGATCTCATATTTTGTATTCATCCTGAGAAAAAAGCGATAAGCATGGAACCCATCTTGATTTTCGGAATTGTCATCGCGCTACTGCTTGCTTTTTTTTTCTCTATAATGGAGGCAGCCTTTCGCATTTCAAACAAACTACAAATACGTTTGGAAGGCAAACTTGGTGGTGGGATTTCCAGACGTGTCATGTCGTTGTTCGTCCAACATCCTTCATGGTTTATTGGCACGACCGTAATTGGATCAACAGTCGCTTTAGTTTGCGTAAGTGTCTGTGCATCGCTTTTGCTGACCCCCATGCTCACGGCCCATTTGCCTGAGCTTATGAATAATGGGCTTACAATAATTCTCATTCAGATCTTATTCTCCGCCGTCCTTATCCTAATCGCCGTCGTGTTCCTGCCCGCCAGGATGACAACCGTGAATCCCAATCTGTTGCTTTCACGGTTCGCCTTGCCTTTCGGGATTTGCTTTATTGGACTTTCCTTACTGATGTTTCCCGTTGTTTTTCTCGCCAGACTGGTAACCATACATGTCCTGAAAAGGGAATACGATGAGCAAAAGTCTTTTCTTGGGACCACCGATCTTAACCAGTATCTCCGTGGTATTCGTAAAATGAAACCCGAAGCGGAAGACGTTATATTGAATAAAAAAATTCTACGCAATGCCCTCGCGTTCAAAACTGTAAAGATCCGGGAATGCATGATTCCACGAACGGAAATCACTGCCGTTGAATTGAGCGTTAATATTGAAACCCTACGTTCGGTATTTATCGAAAGTGGTCATTCTAAAGTCATTGTATACAAGCAAAGCATCGATGAGATTATAGGCTATTGCCATTCGTCCGCGCTCTTCAAAATGCCAAAACAAATTCAGGATATACTCACGCCTATAATAATCGTTACGGAAACTACCCTTGCAAACGAGCTCATGATCCGTTTTATTAATGAACGAAAAAGCCTTGCTGTGGTAGTCGATGAGTTTGGCGGCACGTCTGGTATAGTGAGCATGGAAGATATAATAGAAGAAATTTTTGGTGAAATAGAGGACGAGCACGACGAAGACGACCAACTACTAATATCGCAAAAACTTTACGAGAATACCTTTCTCGTCAGTGCGAGACTGGAAATTGACTACCTGAACGAGTCATTTAACTGGGAACTCCCAACTGGAGAATATGAGACGCTTGGCGGACTGATACTTTCCTATGCAGAAGATTTTCCGAAACAGGGTCAGACAATCGAAGTTCCTCCATTCACCTTCACTATCCAAAGAACGGGCGATAACCGCATAGAGACGGTGCTTGTAGTCGTCGAAAATGAGGGAAAAACACCTTCATAAAAGGGCCTGGAAAGCTCGAAAGCACAGCGTTTCCTTTAGTTTTTGACTCGTACCCGGGGTCTTTTTTTCAACACTATTTTTCTAATACAGATTACGGGTTAAATTTGCGGCTCTTTAAAATTACAATATGGCATTTATAGGAACTTTGCGCAACAAAATGGGTACTTGGGTTGTGATTTTCGTTTTTGTAGCGATTGCAGCGTTTATTTTGGGCGACCTTTTCAGCGGTAACTCGTCGATCTTGAATTGGGGGCGGAACAGTGTTGGTGAAATAGCCGGCAGGGAAATTTCCTTTGATGAGTTCCAGTCTGTGATCCGTGAGCGCGAGGCAAACTATTACCTGCAAATGGGCAGAGAAGCTGGTGAAAGGGAGATGATCAGTCTCCGGCAACAAGCTTGGGATTTGTTAATTGCCCGCTACGCAATTCAATCGCAATATGCGAAGGTCGGTGTTGAGGTGACTGACGACGAAGTTTGGGATATGATCCAAGGGAAAAATGTTGATGAAAATGTGAAAATGGCGTTTACGAACCAGGAAACTGGCCAATTTGATCCCAACCGTGTTGTGACCTACCTCGGGCAACTCAAGTCCATGCCTGAAGGATCTGAAGCCAGAGTTCGCTGGGAGCTATTTCAGCGCGACTTAAAGCCGAGTCGTGAAAGGATTAAGTATGAAAATTTATTGATCAAAGGCAGTTACATCACATCTGCTGAATCTGAGCGCGAATATCATTTGCAGACGGACGTTGCAGAAGTGAAGTTTGCGTACATACCATTTTATGCCATCAGCGATTCTGCGGTTTCCATTACGGATGCCGAAACCAGGGCATATTATGAATAAGAACATAGAAAAATTCAAGACGGATGCCAATCGTGATATGAAATACATATCTGTTCCAGTAGTCGCGTCTGCGGAAGACTCGCTGGTGGTGAAAGAGGATCTGGCGCTCGCAGTTACAGAGTTTCAGAATGCGCAGGAAGACTCCACTTACGCAACCTTGAATACCGATGGACAAGATCCATATTCAACATATACGGTTGCCTCTTTGCCGGCTTTTGCACCCGTTGATAGCCTCGTGCTCGGAAAGGTCTTTGGACCCTTCTTGGACGGAGAGGTTTATAAAGTAGTGAAAGTCTCGAGGATATTTAAGGATACCGTCTTCAATGCCCGTGCTAAGCATATCCTGATCAAATGGGACGACACGAGCGCTAGCGCAAAAAAAGTGGCCAAAGACAAAGCGCAAAATATTCTGAGGGATATAAAAGGGGGTGCAGATTTCGGTGCAAAAGCCCAGGAATTTGGAACTGATGGTACGGCTTCCCGTGGTGGTGACCTAGGATGGTTCAGCTCGGGCCAAATGGTTAAGCCTTTCGAAAGTGCTGTCTTTGCTGCGAAAAGCGCTGGCTTATTAAGCGACGTAGTGGAAACAGACTTCGGCTACCACATTATTGAGGTCACCAACGTTAAAAATAATACGGCGTATAAGCTCGCCATTGTCGAACGGGAAATTACGCCAAGTGATGCCACCATAAATGAGTCCTTTCGAAAGGCCGAGGCGTTCGCAGCCGATCTTTCGAGTATTGCTGATTTTGATAAAACCGCTAAGGAGCAAGGCCTCATCGTTCAGGAAGCTAAGAATGTATTAGCGGGAGACAGGCGAATTGGCACTTTGGGTGAGGCGCGTCAGGTTGTACAATGGTTATTCCGTGATGCGTCAATAGGAAAGATATCGCAAGTGTTTGACCTGGATGATCAAAATATTGTGGCTGTAATGACAGGCGAAGTGGAGGCAGGTTACAGACCTTATGAATCCGTAAAAGCGGAAATCACTCCTGCGGTCCGCAATGAAGCAAAGGGGAAAATCATAATTGAAAAATTAGGGGAGGCTAAAGGCACCTTAGAAGAAGTTGCCAACGCATTTGGGTCAGATGCAAACGTTTATTCGAGCAGTGATTTGAAAATGAGTAGCAACGCGTTGCCCAATGTAGGATTCGATCCCCAGGCGGTAGGCTTGGCCTTCGCACTTGAGAATGGTCAGCGCGCTAAGCCTGCGGCCGGAGAAAACGGCGTTATTATCATGGAACTTCAAAATAAAACCATTGCCCCGTCTATTGCGGATTATAGCGTCTATAAATCCCAGCTGGAACAAAGTGGCCAAAACAGTAACACCATGGGTATTGCTGAAGCTATCAAAGAAAGTTCGAACATTGTGGACAAGCGCTACAAGTTCTATTAAATCGTTTTTGAACATTCGCTGCACCATTTCACTCGGGCCGTTGCCGTTTAATTATGGACGAGAACTGGATCAACTCCTTCCGGGAAAAACTTGACAAGCACTATGCATGGCCGGCCCTGTATATTTATAAATTCATTGTGCCAACCGGTCAGGAAGATCAGGTAAAAAAGCTGTTTCCACTCAACATGGCAACGGAAAAGCAATCCAAGAAAGGCAAATATACCAGCGTCACCATTCAAGTTATGATGCACTCAAGTGATGCTGTTATTGAAATGTACCTGAAGGCTTCGGAGATAGAAGGAATTGTGGCACTTTAGCGCTGGGCTGGGATTCTTCTCGAACCTGCCCACAAAGAAAAGTCGTAAATCGTATCCTAAAAACCCCTCACATATGCAATGGATTGTCGAAAACAACGCTCTGAAAAAGACTTTCAAATTCAAAGACTTCACTGAGGCATTCGGCTTTATGACCAAAGTCGCAATTGTTGCGGAAAAAATGGATCACCATCCCACGTGGACAAATACATGGAATACAGTAAGCTTTGAACTGTCCACACACGATGCGGGCAACGTTGTTACCGACAAAGACAGGGATCTGGCGAAAGCGATAGATCAAGTCGAAAAGTAGCGCCTGATCAATATCAATAATGGAGAAAACCGAAATGATTTATGGAACAAGGGCTGTAATCGAAGCCATTCTTGCAGGCAAGGATATTGATAAGGTCATGATTCAATCCGGGCTCTCAAACGATTTGGTGAAGGAACTCATTGCCGTAGCGCGCAACAGCAATGTACCTGTTCTATTTGTTCCGGCAGAAAAACTAAAACGGCTTTCTACCAAGAATCATCAAGGTGTAATTTGCCTTCTGTCGGCTGTAAGTTTCGCATCCGTTGACAATCTAATCTACACGGCATATCAGGAAGGTCGCGAGCCATTCTTCCTAATTCTTGATCGGATCACTGACGTCAGAAACTTTGGCGCAATTGTGCGGACCGCCGAATGTGCAGGAATTGACGGTATCATCATATCAGAAAAAGGTAACGCACCCATCACTGGCGACGCTATGAAAACTTCTGCCGGCGCACTTAATCACCTAGCAATATGTCGCGAAAAGGATATGAGCAAGACCATGCAGTTGCTTCACGACAATGGCATCCGCATAGTTGCATGCACTGAGAAAACCGAAAAAAGTATTTATTCCATGAATCTGACCGGACCAATCGCGCTGATCATGGGCTCGGAGGAAAATGGCGTGAGCGAAGGTTTCTTACGCGAAGCAGACGAACTCGCCCGAATTCCGCTAAAAGGGAAAATAGGCTCACTAAATGTTTCGGTTGCCGCTGGTATTGCTATTTACGAAGTCGTGAGGCAACACGAGCAATGAGAGGACCGGGTTAAAATAACCTGCTTGCGTCCATGATAACATTCCTTGCTCCAGGATTTGGAACCTGTGATACAATGATCATTCTATATTTCGATAATTGCGATTGCATTGGGTATTTTGAAAAGTGAATGCTAATTCTTTCATCAAAAAATCGTTAGATATGAAACTTACATTTTTCAGCACACAAACATATGACAAGACCTTCTTCGAGGAGCACAACGAAAAATTTGGATTCTCAATTGAATTCTTCGAAGTAGCGCTCAACGAATCTACCGTAAATCTGATCCACCAGTCTGACGCTATCTGTATTTTCGTCAATGATAACGTTACATCCACTGTCATGGAGCGACTTGCCGTACTGGGTGTAAAAGTAATCGCATTACGATGCGCTGGATTTAACAACGTTGATTTGAAGGCGGCTGCCAAGTTTAACATTCGTGTTGTGCGGGTACCAGCTTATTCACCCCATGCCGTGGCCGAGCATGCGATAGCGATGATAATGGCATTGAATCGCAAAACGCACAAAGCATACAACCGAATTCGTGAGCAAAATTTTTCACTCAACGGATTAATGGGCTTTGATCTATTCGGAAAAACCGTAGGCGTAATTGGCACAGGTAATATTGGTATGGTTTTTTGCAAAATAATGTTGGGATTTGGTTGTCGCGTCGTGGCCTACGATATTATCCAGGAAGAAAGTATGGTGGAAGCTGGTGTTAGATATGTTCAGTTGAATGAGCTTTTGTCTGAGTCTGATATTGTTTCCTTGCATTGCCCATTAAACGAAGAAACACACTATCTCATCTGCCAGGACACTATCAGCCTGATGAAAAAGGGCGCGATGCTTGTCAACACCAGTCGCGGGGGGCTGATCGATACAAAAAAAGTTATTAAGGCCCTTAAATCAGGAAGGTTAGGCGCCGTGGGCATTGATGTTTATGAGCAGGAGGAAACGCTGTTTTTTCAAAACCTATCAGAACACATCATTGCGGATGATACCATTGCGCGTCTGATCAGCTTTCCAAATGTATTAATCACCGCGCACCAGGGATTTTTCACGCAAGAAGCGATGGATCAAATTGCATCGACAACACTTGCTAATCTCAAAGCATTTGAATCTGGAGCGTTTTTGGTGAATGAAGTGACGATTGCTAAATAAATTCGCCCTTTTTCTAAAACCTTGCGCGCCGTCAAACCATGCATCCAATATTACAATGCGCCTTGCTTTATTTCCTCAACAACGCCAGGGTCCATTAGCGTGGTAATGTCTCCAAGATTGGAGGTATCACCTTCAGCTATCTTGCGCAATATTCTACGCATGATTTTACCCGATCGGGTTTTGGGAAGACCACTCACAAATTGAATCTTATCGGGCTTGGCAATGGGACCTATGATCTTAGATACTGTTTCCCGGATTTCTGCCCTCAGTTTTTCATCATCGTGGGGCTTATCGTAGCAGATAACAAAAGCATAAATACCGTGACCTTTGATGTCGTGCGGATAACCCACAACCGCTGTTTCGCAAACGGTAAGATGTTCATCTATCGCGCTTTCAACCTCTGCCGTTCCCATATTATGGCCAGAGACAATGATAATATCATCGACCCTGCCGGTTATTCTGTAATACCCCTCCTCATCACGTTTACAACCGTCTCCCGTAAAGTACTTGCCGGGGAAGGTCGAGAAATAGGTGTCCCTAAAACGCTGATGGTCCCGGTAAATCGTGCGCGCCATGGATGGCCATGGAAACTTGATTACTAACCTTCCCTCAGCCCCATTTTCTGATATCTCCTTGCCGTTTTCATCCATCATAGCAGGCTGGATGCCCGGCAAGGGGAGCGTAGCATGCATTGGCTTTAACTTCGTTACATGGGCGATAGGAGAAATCATGATTCCTCCAGTTTCAGTTTGCCACCACGTATCCACTATGGGACATTTGCCCTTGCCTATGTTTTTATCATACCAATGCCACGCTTCTTCATTAATAGGCTCCCCCACTGTTCCCAAGACTTTGAGAGAAGAAATGTCACTTCTTTCAACAAAATGCAGGGGGGCTTGCTCAAGCGAACGGATCGCAGTAGGTGCCGTATAAAATATATCCACTTTGTGTCTCTCCACAGTCTGCCAGAACCGCCCCATATCCGGCCACGATGGAATCCCCTCAAAGATCAATGTTGTCGCCCCCGCTGAAAGCGGCCCGTATAAAATATAGGAATGCCCGGTGATCCAACCCACATCAGCCGTGCACCAAAACACCTGCCCGTCACGGTATTGAAATACTGTTCTGAATGTATAATCTGTATAAACCATGTATCCACCACAGGTATGTACCATACCTTTTGGTTTTCCGGTCGATCCCGACGTATACAGTATGAAGAGTAAATCCTCAGCATCCATTTCTTCCGCCGGGCATAATAGACTGGCTTTGCTCATCTCTTCATGCCACCAGAAATCGCGGCCACTCTTCATATCAACCTTTGATTTTATACACTCAAGGACAATGGAAGTTTCAACCGTCGGGCAGCTTGCTATCGCTTCGTCCACAATCTTTTTGAGCTCAATTTTCTTCCCTCCGCGCAACGAGCCATCCGCTGTCAATACCATTTTACACCCAGAATCATTGATCCTATCGACCAGTGATCCAGCAGAAAAACCGGCAAAAACAACCGAATGCACAGCTCCGATCCTTGCACACCCTAGTATAGCATATGCCAGCTCTGGTACCATGGGCATATAAATACAAACGCGGTCTCCTTTCTTGATTCCATATGACTTGAGCATGTTACCAACCTTACAAACTTCCTCATGAAGCTCCCTATAAGTGATTCGTTTGGCCTCATCCTTTGGGTCACTTGGTTCCCAGATGATGGCAATTTGATCGGCGCGCGTGGACAAATGGCGGTCGATGCAATTCTCCGTGATGTTTAATTTGCCTCCGATAAACCATTTCACTTCAGGCTTGAGGAAATCCCATTCCAGCACTTTATCCCATTTTTTTCTCCATACAAATTCGCTGGCGACCTCTGCCCAAAAGTCTTCAGGTTTACCGACGCTGCGTTCATACTCCTTGCGATAATCGTCTGCGGAAAGAATTGGGCTCATAAAAGGCGTTTCTGGTTAAGTAATAACATGTATCTTAAAATACTACCCTTTTTTGGAAATTCAAATTATGGCGCAAAGTGTGTCAAAAACACATGCGATAATACAGTGAGGTGATTATGAGCTCCGCCTTCAAAAAACAACTCTTCACAGCAAATTCCAGGCGTTATAGCATCCGCATCGTTTTTTGACACTTTTTATTAAAAATACAAGCATTAAAGACCTATCCCGAAACTCTTTTTCCAACTGCTGCGTCTAAGAAAAAAGGGCGGCTCGTAGATGTTTGGTAGCCTTTCCTTCCTTTTCAAGTCGAAACCGCAACGTTGTACTTCAAATATTGCGTGGATAAACATTTTAATGAAGTAGTTGAATAACATTAGGCTTCTGATTCGTATCTTTTACATCTTGTTTCTGTATGGCTGCTCCCTTTGATCATATTGCCACCTCCGTTGATACGGTTCTTGCCCCGAGTATAATTGGCCAGTTACAGCGGAAGCGTGTATGGCACTATCTTGAAAAGATAACCCCTCAATTGACGGGGCTGGAAATCCTGGAGCTAAATTGTGCTAGTGGAGAAGATGCAATGCTCTTTAGTGAAAAAGGCCTTAGCATTCTGGCAACCGACGTGTCAGAAGAGATGCTGAAGGTAACAATTCAAAAAGCAAATCAATTTTCCATGCAAAACAAAGTGAGCTCGCAATATCTGGCGCTCGACAGTCTTGATGAGACAGTATTTGACAAAAAGTTTGATTTGATTTTTTCGAATTTTGGTGGATTGAACAGCATTGACCAAGAATCGTTGCAGCTGTTGCTTCGCAGAATTCCATCAATACTTGCTCCCGGGGGTCGGTTTATTGGTGTGGTTATGCCCAAGTTCTGCTTATCGGAAACAAGCTATGAACTCCTTAAATTCCGTTTCAAAAAAGCCTTCCGAAGATTAACGGGAAAGGGAGTGCTTCTTGATCCCCACACAGCCAAATTGAGAACATGGCTTTATAATCCATCGCAGATAGAACGCTGGTCAAGCAGTAAGTTTAAGCTAATAAAAACAACTCCTATAGGGTTTGCTTTGCCACCGGCGCATTTGGAGCGACATTTCTTAAAAAGAAAACAGCTGTTACTCCGGCTTCATCGATTGGGTAAGGTGGCTGAACCCATTTCTTTCCTCGCTGGAATGGCAGACTACTATTTGATTGATCTTCAATTGAAATGATCATTACCACCTGGGCAATTCGAATGATCAAATTATGACATCCGGCTATCGCAACACCAATGTTACGCCGCCACTGGTATGAACATCAATGGGTATTCCTCCGCCGTTCAAACTGCCGTTGACCCTATGCTCGTCCTGCTCTCCACGAAAATTCCGCAGTCCATCGATTTTGATCCGTTCTCCACGAATCTTCAAGTCAATTCCTTTTTCACCAGGCATCGACAAGTGAATATTCCCACCGGAGTTTGACGCAGTTACATAGCTACCAAATTCTTCTATTTCAATGTCCATGGTACCCCCATTGGTGGATGCATCGACGCTACAGGCCAGATCGCTTAACGAAACACCACCCCCGGATGTATGGGCTGTTAGCTCGCCTTTTATTTTCGACCCATTAACGGGCCCCCCGCTGGTTCTGGCTTTAATAGTTCCCCGTAACTCATTGAGTTTAATCGATCCGCCAGAAGTTGACAGTACAAGATTACCGCTGCAATTGTCCGCCGCTATGCCGCCCCCACTGGTGGAAAGGTTTATGTCATCTTGCGAATCTGAGACATGAATACCACCGCCTGAAGTTCTTCCATATATTTTTCCACCAAGGTTTTCAATATGAAGGCCACCGCCGCTCGTAGAAAAATTGTGCGTTCCCGACAAATTTGTTAAGGTTATGCCACCGCCACTTGTTTTCAGATCCGTTGAAACATTTCTCGGAACATAAACCTTAAAGGAAATATTGAGGTTGCGCTTCCAATTCAAATTAGATTGCTTTGATTTAGCCAACGCTGACAACTTGCTGCCAGAAACCGACACATTCAGGTCGTAATCTTCTTCCAGCCTCCGTTTGATCTCATCCTTTGAAAGCACGTCTTGCCCCCGATTGGACCGGATATAAACTTCAATGCGTGCCTCATCGGTGGGGACGCCAGAAACCGTGATACTCCCTCCAGAGGTGCGCGCATAGACTTCGTCTATGTTGTTTTTGGATAGCGATTTTGTGAAATAGGGCTCATGGTCTTGGGCATTGGCTGCTATACTTAGCAGTATCGCCAGCATTAGATTAACAATCTTTTTCATTGCGTTGCGGGGTTATTTTAAAGTTAGCATGTGACTGTTATAAGTATTATTCAAATTAGTTTCCCACACGCTGAGGGAGATACAGTGCTACATTCGAACGACACGCTCTATATCTGTTTCTCGATTTCAACCTGGCCAGTGGTTGAATCCGGACAGTTTATGGCTATACGCAAAGTCAAGCGCTGTACCCTACTTAACTTATAGACCGTTTTAGTAGACTGAAAGTTGCATGTCAAACGTTTTTGAAGAAAAATTATGGCGCATTCATCCCGAATCAAACTTCTGGCAAGAGGACTGGTCCATTATAGGTAATAAATCAAGCCAAATGTTGGAAGTCAGTTTCTCGCGCTTTTGTACTTGCAGGCTTGCTTGTACGGCAATTTGCCAGTGTAGGCGCAGCGGCGCCAGGTACCACCCAATGCTATCCAACGAAGACGTAGCGGAACGGGTAGGTTCGCAAGCAGAGGAATTCCAATCAAAGTATATATTGAGCCCCTACGGCAAGCAACGCCCCAACAATTGCCACGGCCATTTTCTTTGCATGGAACCGATGCTCCGGGCTGCTTTCAAAAACAATGGTTGTCGAGATGTGCAGAAAGTTCCCACTTACAACGGCGAATAAGTAGAGCAATGCTGTTGGTGAAATTATTTCATGATTTACCAAATAAGTGCTAAACAGGAGCCCCATTGGTGCTGCCAGCGAAAACCCAACAAGATGCGGTATTGCTCTTGTTCGTGAATGCAACTGAAAGGCAAGCACCGTCATAAGTGCAAATGCCGCCGGCGCGCGATGAAGCGCGATCCCCAATAAGATGGTATTAACATCATATATCGATCCCAAGCCTATAGGCTTCGCGAGCATCGCTCCCTCCAGGAAAGCATGGATACACAGCGCAAACAAAAGCACCAGCGCCGAGATCGATTTGTTTCCGTGGCGATGGTGCGAATGTTTTTGGTGACCATGATGTTCGTGCGAATGAATATGCCCATGTTCAACCCCGGAAGTAAAGTATTCCAACAACTGCTGGAGGAAGAATCCTGCCAGGACAAATAGCCCAATTAATTCAATACCCAAACTTTGTTTGTATAATTCAGGTAAAATATGAATGACTGTAATTGCAAAAAGATACGATCCGCCAAACACCAGCAGTAACTTGTAATTTGTGTCTTTGCTTTTGGGCACAAGGTAAATCAGCAGCCCTGAAACCAAAGGTGTCAAAAAGAGCACTAATAGTGAGAATACCATAAGTAAAGTTACGGTTCAAGTTTTACAAATCGACTCAGTCCAGGGGTAATGTGCGTTTCCATTGTGCCTCCAGGGGTAGAATACATCAGTATGGCATCCAATTCCGGATGTCGCTTCAATAGTTCAATCGCTTTCTCGTGACCCATTGACATAAATGCGGTTCCCCAAACGTCTGCCGTTACACCGTCGTCTGCAAATACGGACGCGCTGAGTATGGCGCGTTGCGCCGGGAAGCCTGTTGTCGGGTCGATAGTATGTGAATATTTCTTTCCATTGATTTCGCGATAGTTGAAATAATTTCCGGAAGTCGTAAATGATCTATCCTGCAAGGCAACGTAAGCTTTAAAAAATTGATTTGCATAGGTCGAGTTGGGATCCAAAATGCCAATTTCCCAGAACTTATTTGTTTTTAAGTTTTTCCCAACGGCCATGCCTTCACCACCTACTTCGACAAGCATGTCGGTGATGCCTTTCGATTTCAAAAAATCAGTTACAACATCTGCCCCGTATCCCTGACCTATCCCACCAAAATCGAACTGAATGCGCGGATCTTGTTTTACCATACTGTCTTTCGTAAGGCGAATCTTGTTAAAACCAACAAATGCCATGAGGGAATCTATTTGTGCACTATCCGGATTCATTTGAATATCAGGCCCAAAACCCCAGGCGTTAACAAGCGGCATGACGGTGGGGTCAAATGCCCCGCCCGATTCCAAAAAAACCTGCCATGCCTTTTCAACAGGTTTCCTCAAATACGGCTGGCGAAATGCCAGCCCTATGGCACTTTTGTTAAAGCGTGATACTTCAGAGGTAGAATCATAGTTATTGATGGATTTATTCACGACCAGCAAAAGGGAATCGACAGCGTCTTTTAAATCGATACCCTTACGATCAAAATAAGTGATGTGATAGGAGGTCCCCATCGTTTTGCCCTCTATTCGTATGGGGTCTGGAACCTGATTTTTCCGATACAGCCAAACTGCAAAAACTGAGGCAAATAAAATAACTGAGTATAAAATGTTCTTATTCCGGATACTCATGGTTTGATATTCTCGCAAGGTATAAAAATTGGCTTAATGCCACGCTGTTGTACCTTGGATTACCGGCGTATTTCAAGCTCATGGACAATGGTGCTTCATAAATGCCAGCACATATGCATGGCCCAAATGAATTCCAGAATTACCAAAATAATGTAGACCTTTGTGCCTATTGGAAAGACAAACAAGTCATTCGATAAAATACTAACTTCACACATGCGGGAAGATTATCTCAAGGCCGACAACGAAGAGCAGGGTGCGGCGGAAAAAGAAATAGAAAGAGCATTACGCCCACTCTCGTTCGGCGATTTTTCTGGCCAGCAAAAGATCGTGGATAACATAAAGGTTTTTGTCCAGGCAGCCAAGCAACGTGGGGAATCCTTAGACCACGTGCTACTGCACGGGCCGCCCGGATTGGGTAAGACAACCCTATCGCATATCATTGCCAATGAACTCGAGTCCGGTATCAAGATTACGTCGGGGCCTGTTTTGGATAAACCAAGCGATTTGGCCGGCCTGCTGACAAACCTGGAGCTGCATGATGTATTGTTCATTGACGAAATTCACAGGCTGAATCCGGTGGTCGAAGAATATCTGTATTCAGCAATGGAAGATTTCCGGATCGATATCATGCTGGATTCAGGACCGAATGCCCGGTCCGTACAAATTGGATTGAATCCCTTCACGTTAATTGGTGCAACAACTCGCGCCGGCTTGCTAACTTCGCCACTTCGCGCGCGTTTTGGAATTAATGCACGATTGGAATATTATGATTCGACCCTGCTCACACGGATCGTAAAGCGGTCTGCGGGAATTATTAGCTTACCAATGGAAGACGACGCTGCCTTTGAAATCGCCAGAAGAAGCAGAGGGACTCCACGCATTGCGAACAATCTGTTGCGACGCACGCGCGACTTTGCCCAGATCAAAGGGGATGGTGTGATCACCATGGACATTGCACAACTGGCGCTCAAAGCGCTTGACGTCGATCAAAACGGTTTGGACGATATGGATATCAAGATTCTGCTTACGATCATAGAAAAGTTCAAAGGTGGCCCTGTTGGGCTGACCACGATCGCCACTGCCGTGGGTGAAGAGGCTGAGACTATAGAAGAAGTTTATGAACCCTTTTTAATCCAGGAAGGATACATGAAACGGACGTCGCGAGGCAGAGAAGCGGCAGACCGGGCTTACAAGCATTTGAAGATCATACCCCCTGCATCAAAATCTGCCGGTCTTTTCGACTAGAATTTACGGTGTTCGGTAAGCCGGCTAGCCTATTTTTGACACGTCAAGAACGCTCATTGGCAGCAAGCGATTCCTCCTGATACATTGGAAGCGAAAAGTAGAAGGTCGTTCCTTTCCCGATTTCAGATTCGAACCAAATTCTCCCTCCATTTTTCTCGACAAACTGCTTACACAAGAGAAGCCCGAGCCCCGTTCCCTTTTCCTGCTTTGTTCCTTGTGTCGTAGGGCTTGTTGGTGTAAAGAGGCGATCTCGGTTCGCCGTGGGAATACCCACGCCATCATCAGCCACCGAAATAATAATTTCGGTGTCCAGCCCATACGCCCCAATGGTAATTGTTCCCCCGGGTTTGGTAAATTTTATCGCATTCGTTAATAGATTTCTCATTACCGACCGCACCATATTTAGATCTGCGAACGCGTCAAATACACCTATTCCTTGCAGACTGTTTCTCAGCGTAATCCCCTTTTGCTGACATTCGGGCTCAAGCAGGCGAACAGACTCTTGGGCTAAGCTTATCAAATCCAGTCTAGCGGGCTCAAAGGTTTCACTCCGCATCTGCAATTTAGCCCATTGCAATAGGTTATCAATAAACTCAGAGGTCTGCGCCAGGCGCAATTCTAACCTGCCGGACAATTGCTGAAATTCCTCGGAACTAAGGGCCCCGGATTTTGCTAACGTCAAGGCTAGATGAATCGAATTGAGTGGCCCCTTAATATCATGGGAGACAACCGAAAAAAGTTTATCCTTCACATTATTAACCTCTGCGAGCTGAACATTTTGTTGCTGAATTTCCACTGTGCGCAATTGTACTTCCTTTTCCAGTAGTTCTTTCTCATGTTGCTCACGGGTGAGCTCGAGTTCCTTGGCTAGCTGGTTCTCCTCCTCCAAAGACCGCAAGCGATCGCCCAGTGCCAAAGAAATAAACAGCATTTGGAGGATGCACCCTACCATCAAGGCAGTATAGTTAGTCGCCAGATATCCAGGTAGTATACCCACACTGCTGATCGTAAAAAGTCCTGCCGCCACCATCGGCGTGAACCATGCGATAAGGTAGTATCGCGCAGGCTTATACTTTCTGTAAAAACAATAACAAGCTGCAATTAGCGCCAGCAAGCAGTGTATAAGAATTAAGTAATTATGATACTCAAATGAAATTTTTCGAAAAAATATAATCGTCAGTAGCGCAATCCCCAAGTCAGCCATCATATTCCCCAGAATGAGGTTATCAAGCAGTTTACTGAATTGGCGCACGTTTAAGAAAGCACGTGTTAGCAACGTAGAGCAAATCACAAATAGCGGCCCTGTTGCGATAGCCAAAACATCATTGAACCAGGGATAACGGGGATATAAATATAAAAAGGAATAGCCCTGGAAAAAGGCAACCACATTTACCATGGTCACCAGGGTGAGAACATAGTATAGGTTTATCTTCACACGCGCCGACAAAAACAAAAAGAGTTGATATAAGATCATGAGGAACATAGCCCCATAAAACATCCCGTTAATCAGCTGAACATTGTAAGATGCTGCAAGGAATGCGCTGCGATGCCAAAAGATAATGGGTACCTGGACCGAGGAAATACTTTGTACCCGTAGATAAATCGTCTTAGACTGTGATGGCAAAACATCCATTGAGAAGATGGGGTGCCGGTGTGTAACATCGCGCAACGCAATTGGATAGTGATCTCCCGAAGTTTTATGAATGACAGACCCATCGTCGCCGACTAGGAAAAAATCAATTTGGTCCAATGGCGCATAAGCCACCTCCAATAGCCACGCTACAAATGCCGTGTGATTCTCAACTTCAAGTTTGAACCAATGCGCTGCACGATCGAAGCCAATGTTGGGCGATGACCTGGAAGGAAGGCGCGAAAATGACATTGATCTGACTTCCGCCAGTGTGCGTTTGTTGGTGTCATCTCGTAAGTAAAACACTTGCCCGTTCACATCCACCCGCCCAGACTCCACTAAAGATAGTGCCTGAGAAAAAGAAGACAGGCAACCCATGATTAGCAATAAAGACAGGAATACCTTCCTATGCATAAACCTTCATTAAGAATTTTGGGAGGAGGCAAACTCCTTCGCAAAATAGGTTAATATAATGTCGGCACCAGCTCGTTTGATACTCAACAGCGTTTCATTCATAACCCGCTCGCCATCTAACCAGCCATTTTGAGCAGCAGCCTTAATCATCGCATATTCGCCGCTAACATTGTATGCCGCGACCGGTAACGTACAATTATCTTTCAATAAGCGGATTACATCTAAATACGCTAATGCAGGTTTTACCATCAAGAAGTCAGCACCTTCTGCTTCGTCAAGTTGCGCCTCAAGCAAGGCTTCTCTGCGATTTGCCGGGTTCATCTGATAGGTTTTCTTATCCCCTACTTTGGGCGACGAATCCAAGGCATCACGAAATGGATTGTAAAATCCACTAGCATATTTTGCCGTATAGCTCATGATTGAAATTTCTGTAAATCCATGTTCGTCCAGAACATTTCTGATATAGCCAACTCTGCCGTCCATCATATCGGAGGGACCAACGATATCTATTCCGGTTTCCGCCTGTGCGAGCGCCATTTTACCCAAGATCACCAAGGTCTCATCGTTCATTATTTTTCCATCTTTAACAAAACCATCGTGGCCATCTGAGCTATAGGGATCCATTGCTACATCGGTCATAATGCAGGCCTCTGGGAATTTTTTCTTGATCTCAACGAGTGCCTTCAGGTAAAAGAAATTAGGATCGTAACTTCTGGTTGCTGTTTTGTCCTTCCATCTATCTTCTACCGCTGGAAATATGTCGAACGCCCGTATCCCAAGTTTTAGACACTCTTCGATTTCCAGCAGCATTAAATCCAAAGACAACCTGAAGATACCAGGCATTGACGTTACGGCTGATCGCTGACTTTTCCCTTCAATCAAAAATAAGGGAAAGATCAAATCATCGACGGTAACTTTTGCTTCTTCTACCAGTGCTCGAACTGCGCTACTTTTGCGGTTTCGCCTGGGTCGTCGGATCAAAGGAGATGACTGATTCATGGAATCTAGAGGTTAAAAATCCTTACGTTAATACCTCATACACCGTGATGGATGCTCTTGAGAGGCAGCATAACTTACAACCTGAAATATAGTATGTAATCACGAATATAATTCCATGTACGTATTTTATATCCCTGTTTGTCGCCTTACGATTCAGCATGCAGTAGATCGTGAGCAGCTGTACACATGCACGTATTGACCGTATACAAAACGATTCTTTACGTTTAGCTCTTTACAGAAATCGTTTGAAGAACGTAGCATTCTGGCAGTACAGGAAAATGGGGCGTCAAAGGCAAACTTGGAATAGCCGCTTGTGCTAATGCAGGCGAAAAAAATTCAATTCCTGATTTGCTTTTTTTAGATTGGATCACTATACCTATCCACGATATCCTGACTAATGATCTTGTACAACTCTCCCGTGGATTCATTGTCGTGTAAGAACTCCAAGTGTTTATCCAAAGTTTCAAAATCACCCCGCCGGGCCGGGCCTGTTTGTGCATTTTCCGGGCCAATGGCGAGGCTTTTGGTTATCATTTCGGCGATCAGGGGTTTGAGCCAATCGTAGCTCAAGCTGTTTTCCTTCATGATCTCCTGTGCCAACAGCAACATGTGGTTCGTGAAATTAGCCGCAAAAACTGCTGCCACATGGAGTGCTTTCCGTTCATCATAGCCGATTTTGTATACGCTTTTGGTGATACCTTTTGCCATCGCCATCAAAAGATCCTCAGTCGTTTGGTTTTCACATTCAACAAAAACTGGGATTTCATTGAATTCGACTTTCCTTTCTTTACTAAAAGTCTGTAGTGGATAGAATACGCCAACATTGCGGGTGGCGGCAAATCCTAAATCGCTTAACAGCCGGCTCCCTGAGGTATGTACCAGCACGGCATCCTCCGGAAGAATAATTTCCTGGGCAATACCTTTTATCGCATCATCTGGGGTAACAATAAAAAAAACGTTGGAAGTGCTCGTAGAAAAATCCAATGTTGCCTTCACATCTGCGTCGTAGAGCCTTTCGACCAATGCCTCGGCATGCGTTGGGTTTCTGCTGTATACTTCGTGCACTGAAAATCCAGCATTGTCTAACGCGGGGGCAAGGTGCCATGCGAGATTGCCGGCTCCGACAAAAGAAACAGACGTTTTTTTAGTCATGAATCAATAACGTTTAGTATTATCCCTGCGGCACAGGATCTTTTCTAGTGTGCATAATCCAAGAAAGGAGATTTTTGAAACTTTTTTGGGTGCCACCTTGGAATGCCAAAAATATCACGATAAGATCCCTTTTACAATTCTTTCTTTTCCAAAAATGTCTGTGATAACGGCTATCTCACTGAAACCGAAGCCTTTGAATACGCCTGCGACATCATTGCCAAAACGCTCGTTAATTTCAACGGCCAAAAGCCCTTTCGGGCGCAATACGCGTGCTGCTTTCTCCGCGATTGATCTATAAAAGCGCAACGGATCGTCGTCAGGAACAAAAAGCGCAATGTGTGGTTCAAATAAAATGATATTATTTCCCAAATTCACTTTCTCCTGCTCGGTAATGTATGGCGGGTTGCTCACCACCAAATCGAGTTGCTCCCAGGGAATTTCATCTTTTAGAATGTCACTGGCAAGGAATTGAACATTGGCATCCAAACCTAGCGCGTTGTTACTGGCTAGCGCAAGCGCGCGATCGCTAATATCCGTGGCGATTACACTGGCCCGTGCCATTTCTAACGCGAGTGTAATCGCAATACACCCGCTCCCTGTTCCAATGTCGACGAGCCTACGCATTCGATCATCACCTGTTGCATTATTGAAATGGTTCAATATGACGCTCACTAATTCCTCTGTTTCCGGTCGTGGAATGAGCGCCGAAGAATTCAAGTTGAAGTTTCTTCCATAAAATTCACACCCACCGACGATATACTGAATTGGCTCTTGGCTGTTGATGCGCGCAATGATCCTCTCTATTCCCCGCTGCTCGGCCGGCTCGACGGAAACTTCTTTTTCCGATAGGATATCGCTCCGTGAAATCGAAAAGAGATTTTCCATCACGATGTACACCATGCTCTGAATCTCATCATGACTTTCCTCTATTTTGATTTGATTCACTAAATCCAGAAACAATGCTTTGGAATTCTTCATAGCTTGCCAATCTTTACAGACCAGCATACGCCGCAGCCTGTGTGACAGAATGACGGTGCAAGATATTGATTCATAAGGTATAATATCATAGGTTATTTTGCCTACGCGATGCGCAAAGTACCAAACTCAATGAGCAAGCACGACCACCACATCGACCAAGTTTTTATGAACCGCGCCCTGGAACTGGCTGCTCAGGGGCATGGTAGTGTAAGTCCCAATCCATTGGTTGGGAGTGTCGTCGTACACGAAGACAAAATTATTGGTGAAGGCTGGCATAAGAAATACGGGGAAGCTCATGCTGAAGTAAATGCTATTGATTGCGTTGCAAACAAAGATCTTTTGAACAAGAGCACAGTTTATGTAAACCTGGAACCTTGCTCGCATTTTGGAAAAACCCCGCCTTGCACGGATATGCTGATTTCCTATAAGGTCCACAAGGTGGTTATTGCGAATCTTGATTCTAATCCATTGGTGGCAGGAAACGGTGTGAAAAAACTTCGAGCGGCTGGAATTGAAGTTATTACCGGCATCCTCACGACGGAAGGCCATGCACTGAATAAACGTTTTTTTACCTTCATGGAAAAACGGCGCCCTTATATCATACTAAAATGGGCTGAGACCGCCGATGGATTTATAGCCCGGGAAAATTATGACTCAAAATGGATCAGCAATGAATTCTCCCGCCAGGCAACACATAAATGGAGAGCGGAGGAAGATGCTATTTTAGTGGGTTCGAAAACCGTTGCCCATGATAATCCCAGACTCAATGTACGCGACTGGTCCGGTAAAAACCCCGTTCGGATTGTTATCGATAGGTTCCTGAAGTTAGATGATAAGCTGCTGGTTTTTGACAAAACTCAAAGAACCATCCTTTATAATTTCATAAAACACGAGGAACACCCAAACCTTTCCATCATCAGGTTGGATGAGAAAGATTTCCTGAATAATCTCATGCTGGATCTTTTTAATCAAGAAATTCAATCTGTTCTCATTGAAGGCGGGGCGACAACGCTTAACCTGTTTATTGAGCAGGGACTGTGGGATGAAGCCAGGATTTTCCGTTCGCCGAGAATTTTTGAAAAAGGCATAAGGGCGCCTGTGCTGCATGGAAAGTGTATCGATCACTACCATATTCAGTCTGACACGCTCAGCATTTATAATCCTTGAGTTGAATAAACACGTCACCACCGAAAGCTTACCACTAGAAAAACAACATATTAAAAACGAAAAAAACAGAACTAAGCTGGAAAAGATCTAAATTTAAAATATGGCAGAAGAGCTCACAATCGCAGTATCTCAAAACAAACAGGAACGATATGAAACGCTTATTCCTCAGATTGAATCACTTGTTGCGGGAGAAACTGATTTCATCGCAAACCTTTCGAATATCGTAGCGGCATTGAAGCAAACTATGAATTTCTTCTGGGTGGGGGTTTATGTTGTGAAGGAGAACCAACTTGTGCTTGGACCATTTCAGGGTCCGATCGCTTGCACGCGTATTAATTTTGGAAAAGGCGTTTGCGGCACTGCTTGGAAAGAAAAGAAAACGATCTTAGTGCCTGATGTAGAGGCATTTCCCGGGCACATTGCCTGCAGTTCGGCGTCGAAATCAGAAATTGTTTTGCCGGTCCTTAAGGGTGATAATGTTGCACTGGTCCTGGATGTTGACAGCGACAAGTTGAATGATTTTGACAATGTCGATCAAGCCGCATTGGAGAAAGTGATAAAAATTGTCGAGCGCCTGCTCTGATCAGTATGAATCCTGATAAAATCGTTTCGTTTTATGAAGAACGAAAAAATGGTTTCGAGGCACAACTCAAAGAGAAGAGCAAAGAAATACGCTTTATTTCTAACCTAAGGGTTGCAGCAGCCTTAGTGTTCCTCGCCACCGTCTACTTTTCCTTTTCCAATACTTCCTTGCTGGTTGTCGCATTAACAGTCATCGTCGGTTTTGCGATTTTAGTTCAACGTCACAGCAGGCTCTTCAAGGAAAGGGCACATCTTGAAAATCTGCTCCAAATTAACACATGGGAAGTGCAAGCGCTGGATGGCGACATGTCATGTTTCATGAGCGGCTCGGAATTCATAGATCCCCATCATCCCTATACGCATGATCTGGATATCTTTGGAGAAGGATCCTTGTTCCAGGCAATCAACCGATCCAATACCATACATGGAAAAAAGGAAATGGCACAGCAGCTGTCGGCGCCATTGAATTCTGCTGAAGAGATCAAATTGTATCAGGATGCCATTCAGGAGCTAACTACCAAGACGGATTTTCGGCAGCACTTCCAGGCCGCTGGTCTTGAAATTGAAGAAGAAACAATGGACAGGGAGCAACTGCTGGCTTGGCTCCGTGTTCCACCAATGCTTTACAACAAGCCTTTTTTCAAGGTTTTTCTTATTGCCTTTCCCGCTATTACGATCGGAAGCCTGGTAGCGGCTTTTTTCGTCGGTATATTTAAGCCTATCGCCATTTTGCTCGCACTCTCTCAATGGGTGTTCCTTGGTTTCTATATTAAAAGGGTCAATGTTCTCCATGAGTATATCAGTCGCAAGAAAATGATATTGGAGAAGTATGCCCACATTCTTCATTTTCTTCAAAAAGAAAAGTTCACCTCGTCTCTGTTGCAAGACATTTCCGCCAAGGCCCACGAGGCGGATGCAAGAATAAAGTCGCTGGCATCACTCGTAAGCAGTTTCAACGCGCGTCTTAATGCGATGACCAACCTTGTTGTAAACAGTTTCTTACTGTATGATTTACAATGTGTATACCGGCTGGAGAAGTGGAAGCATGAGAATTCAGGGAGCCTGAAGATATGGCTCGATGTGGTGACTAAAGGCGAAGTGCTGGGCAGCCTCGGGACCTTCTGTTTTAATCATCCGGCCTTTACATACCCGACCATCGACACGGTATTTGCGATTAAAGGGGCTGCCGTTGGACACCCGCTAATCCCCGGCGATGAATGTGTACCCAATGATGTGGTATTGGGTGAAGATCAATCTGTTTTAATTATTACCGGGGCGAACATGGCTGGGAAAAGTACTTTTCTTCGGGCCATTGGCGTCAACGTTGTCCTTGCGCTGAGTGGCGCGGCCGTGTGCGCAAAAACATTTCGCTGCCCCATTATTGCGATGCGCTCCGGAATGCGCACGGCAGATTCGTTAAAAGATCATGAGTCGTATTTTTATGCCGAGCTCCAACGGTTGAAGACGATCATGGACGAATTGAAGCGTGGCAGACCTTTATTGATCTTGCTGGATGAAATTCTGAAAGGCACAAATTCAACGGATAAGCAGTTGGGGTCAATTGCATTGGTAAAGCAACTCCAGCAGCATCCATGTCTTGCCCTTATTGCCACGCATGACCTGGCATTGGGTGCATTGGAAAAGGAATTTCCCATGAAGCTCAAGAATTTCTGCTTTGAAGCTGCTATTGAGAATGACCATCTTTCATTCGATTACAAACTAAAGCCTGGCCTGGCACAAACAATGAACGCCACCTTTCTGATGAAAAAAATGGGGATTATCCCGTCTGAAAGCAGACCAGAATAAGGACCTGGCAGAACACATTTTACGCACAGTTTTCACTTGTTTAATCTTTATATTCGTATCGATCCTTCTCCAGGGAGCGGATTCTGTTCTTCATGATCATCCAAATTTTATCACCATGCAAAATAGAAGAGATTGGCTCAAAGCAGCATTAACTTTAACTGCAGGCCTACCCCTTGGGGTAACACTCTCACAGCGGCTCATGGCCGCACCGATGAGCGAACTTGAGCGCATGCACTGGGCAAAACCTTCTTTTTCCCCCATAAACATTCGATTGAACGCGAACGAAAATCCCTATGGGCCGTCCGAGAAAGCAAAACAAGCGATTCTGCAAGCTATGTCGGAAAGCAATCGCTATGCGTTCGCCAGGCAGGAAGAATTAAAGGCGATGCTCGCAGAGAAGGAAGGCGTTACTCCTGAACACATCAGTATCGGTGCAGGTTCAGGCGATTTGTTGTGTCAGGCTGGTGTTGCCTTTGGTGTAGAAGGCGGAAAAATCCTTTCAGCTTTTCCAACGTTTCCTTTGTTGATGAACTACGCCAAGGTATTCAACGCTACGTGGGATAAAGTAAACCTGAATGAAGAACTGGAACATGATTACGAAGCGCTTGCGTCGCGCGTAACCACTGATACCAAACTTGTTTTCATCTGTAATCCGAATAATCCAACGGGAACCTTAGTCGACCCGAAAAAAGTTAAGCAATTCTGCGAAACAGTTTCGAACAGAGTGACGGTGTTTGTCGACGAAGCCTACTTGGAATTTCTTGAACCCGAACAGCAAGTCAGTATGGTTGATTTGGTGAAAAAGGATGAAAACGTTGTGGTTTCCAAAACCTTCTCCAAGATCTATGGATTAGCTGGTCTCCGAATAGGATATGTTATTGGAAAGCCAGCGCTGATCGCGAAGATCGCGCGGTACCATATGGGCATCTCCAATAATCAACCAGCCATTGCCGCGGCAAAAGCTTCGCTTGGGGACAAATCGTTCATGGAAAGCTGCCGAAAAAAGAATGCAGAAGCGAGGAGCCACCTTTCAACATACCTGGACAAGAAAGGGATTTGGTACGGAAAATCGTACACCAACTTCCTCTTCTTTCCTGCAAAATCAAATGCGTCGCAGGTCCTGAATGAACTCGCAGGACGTGGTATTAGCATCCGTGTCTGGGATTACAACAATCAACAATGGTATCGCGTGAGCATTGGCACACTGGAAGAAATGAAGGCTTTCACAAAAGCTTTTGATGAAATTGCATGAAGACCTACGCAACTTGATTGGTTGTTGGCACACGTACGTAAAGGAGTTTGGAAATATCCTTCCGCAGAAGGATTCAGGAGACTAGTAAGCCCTTTAGGCCGTTATTTTGTACAGCGCCGCCAATTTATCAACAGCATAATCAATTTCGTCCTCCGTGTTGTATTTGCTGAAAGAAAATCTTACAGCGCCATGCTTCGATTCCGGGTATAGCGTGCCCAAAACATGGGAGCCTGCGGTAGCACCACTAGAACAGGCACTGCCACCCGATGCTGAAATACCGGCCAAATCAAGATTAAAAAGGACCATCTCATTCTCATCCGATTCTGGCAGGCAAACATTCAATACAGTATAAAGACTTTTATCAAGATCAGCTGAGTCTCCATGAAAATCTACGCCCGCAATACTTTCTTTTAGCCTTGTGATCATTCGTTTCTTTAAACCTTTAATGTACCGGGTGTGCTCTTCTAAATCGCGATACGCTATTTCGATGGCTTTCGCTAGCCCGATGATACCATATACATTTTCTGTACCTCCCCGCAACCCGCGCTCCTGAGTGCCACCAAGAACAAAAGGCTGAATCCGTTTATCCTTGCGGATAAACATAAAACCTACACCTTTTGGCCCATGAAATTTATGCGCTGCGGCGGCCATGCCATGCACTTTTATTTTACTTAAATCATGGACATAGTGTCCAACGGTTTGAACGGTATCTGAGTGAAAATAAGCATTGTGTTCCTCGCATAGTTCGCCAACGCTTTGGATATCCAAAAGATTTCCAATTTCATTATTCGCATGCATCAACGAAACCAGGGAATTCTTCTTTTCTCTTAGAAGCGCCTCAAGATGCTTCAGATCGATATGTCCCTTCTCGTCCATATCGACGAAGGAAAGGTGAGGTAATCCTTGCTCTATTAGATTATGCAAAGTTTGCTCAACTGCATGGTGTTCAATGCGCGAGGAAATGACGTTCCTAATGCCATGGGTTTTAAGGGCCCCGGCCAAGATTGCATTGTCTGCTTCTGTGCCCCCGGAAGTAAAAATGATTTCGCCAGGCGTGCAGTGCAAAAATTCAGCGATCTTTTTCCTGGCAGACTCAATGGCTGTCCTTACTTTTCGCCCATGGGCATGTGTCGAAGAGGGATTGCCGAAGTCCTCCAGCATAAAAGGTTTCATTGCCTCAAACACTTCCGGATCAAGGGGAGTAGTCGCCGCGTTGTCAAGATAAACACGCATGTATATTCAAGTTAATGGGTCAATGCTGAACGCCTGCTTTCTCTGCGATAATTTCTCTAATATCAGAAATGATTTTCTTCGCAAGATGATCTGCCTTTGTCTCCATATCAGATTCAGCATAAATGCGGATAATGGGTTCAGTATTTGACTTCCTTAGGTGCACCCATTCCTTTTCAAACTCTATCTTAACGCCATCCTCAGTATTAACAGGTTGCTTTTCATATTTGTGCTTTACCTCTTCCAGCACGCTATCGACATTGACGGAAGGCGTAAGCTCCATTTTATTTTTAGATATTACGTAGTTCGGATAGGTTGCACGCAATCGGGATACTTGTTTCTTAGATTTTGCGAGATGTGTGAGAAACAATGCAATGCCAACGAGCGCATCCCTGCCATAATGGAAATCAGGGTAAATCACACCACCATTTCCCTCACCGCCAATTACAGCGCCGCATTCTTTCATTTTGGCCACTACATTGACCTCCCCAACCGCAGCGGCGAAATATTGACCTCCTGCTTTTTCTGTTATATCCCGCAATGCCCGCGTAGACGAAAGGTTAGAAACTGTATTCCTATTATTCTTATCACTTTCATTGATGACGTAATCGGATACTGCCACGAGGGTATATTCCTCGCCAAAAGGCGTTCCGTCTTCCGCTATGAAAGCAAGGCGATCCACGTCCGGATCAACAACAATCCCCAAATCATATTTACCCTTTTCTATTTCCCGACAGATGTCTGTAAGGTGCTCTGGCAGGGGCTCGGGGTTGTGTGGGAACCGCCCGGTGGGCTCACAGTACATCTCTTTTACGCTAACACCCAATGCTTTCAATAGCAAGGGTACGGCAATTCCCCCGGAAGAATTCACAGCATCGACAACCACGCTAAAACCTCTGTTTCTAATGGCCTCAGCGTCTACCAGCGGTAGATTCAGTATAAGTTCAATGTGTCGCTCTATATATTCATCGTTTTTCTGATAATTGCCAAGCTTGGATACCGGAGCAAATTCAAAAGCCTCTGTTTCCGCGATACGCAGCATTTCCTCACCATCTTTTCCAGAAATGAATTCACCTTTGCTGTTGAGCAATTTCAGGGCATTCCACTGCACGGGATTATGACTGGCTGTGATGATAATTCCCCCATCCGCATTTTCCATCGGAACCGCAATCTCAACCGTTGGGGTAGTGGAGAGGCCAAGATCAACGACATCAATACCTAAGCCCTGCAGTGTAGATGCTATCAGTGTACTTACCATTTCGCCCGAAGGCCGCGCATCGCGTCCAATAATGATTTTTGTGGATTTATCCGCGTTTTTGAGCCAGGTCCCAAAGGCAGATGCGAATTTCACAATGTCAACTGGCGTTAGATTTTCTCCAGTTTTGCCTCCTATCGTTCCGCGTATGCCTGAAATAGATTTTATTAATGCCACAACTTATGTGTTTCCGTAAAAAATGACACAAAATAGGAAGAATAACTGAAGGTGAAGGGCTATGCGGATTACAATTATTTCGCATTTACGCCCGGCAAAGGCTCAAGCTTATTGTCCGATGCAGGATCACCGCATGCTGCATCTCCCTCATTTAATGTTTTACCGCAATAGCCACAGGTAACACCCTCCTTGTTGAGCCAGGGGCTCTGAGATGCACATGTGCCTCTAAATTCACCCTTTTTCAAGAAAAGAAGGCGCACTGACAAAAGCACAAAGAAGAGTCCAAAAATTCCAATGCTAAGCAGAAAAACTGTCATCTGGATTGATAAATTTTGATGGCCGAATTACGATGTTTGCCACTGCAAAGTAGGCAGCAGTATGAAAACAGCCTATCTTATTATTAAGTTTATCTGTCATGAAAAAAGTTTTGTCCAGTCCAGACGCTAATCGTAAAGCCAAACTACAGGCATTTGACCGCCTGCTTACCATCATGGATGAACTTCGCGAAAATTGCCTCTGGGACAAAAAACAAACCCTCGCGAGCTTGCGGCATCTTACGATTGAAGAGACCTATGAACTTTCGGACGCTATACTGGAAGGTGATGTAGCGGAGATTAAGAACGAGCTGGGGGATTTGATGCTACACCTGGTGTTCTATTCGCGCATTGCAGCAGAGCTAAAGGCTTTCGACATAACAGATGTCTTGCATTCCATTTCTGACAAACTTGTGGAAAGACATCCACACGTCTATGGAGATGCAATTGCCAATGATGAGGAAACTGTAAAAGCCAACTGGGAGAAAATCAAGCTCAAAACAGGAAATAAATCTGTTTTAGAGGGCGTTCCAAAAGCGTTACCCGCATTGGTAAAAGCGATGCGAATACAAGACAAAGCACGTGGTGTCGGGTTTGACTGGGAGAAGAAAGAACAAGTGTGGGAAAAGGTGGAGGAAGAAATGCAGGAATTCAAGAAAGAATTTAATGCAGAATCAGATAAAACCATCGATCAACATAGGGCGGTGGAAGAATTTGGAGACTTGCTTTTTTCCTTAGTGAATTATGCCCGATTCATTCAAATTGATCCGGAGGAAGCGCTGGAAAGGACCAATAAGAAATTTATTAAACGATTCCAGTTCCTGGAAAAAGAGTCTCTAAAAGCAGGAAAACATATTGGCGAAATGACGTTGGCAGAAATGGATGTTTTTTGGGAAAAGGCTAAACTAAAAGACTAGCGTGGCTATTAAATCCGGCGTATAAACTGTATGAACTGCTGACTAAGGCGTTAACACCGCAAGTTTAGGGGCAAAAATCTGTAGGCTGTCTGTAGACTAATATTATCTTTGCCGTCTATGGCCAATCAAGAAGATAATCTTTTTAAGAATGTAATCTCCCACGCGAAGGAGTATGGATTCATTTTCCCGTCCAGTGAAATTTACGACGGCCTTAGTGCAGTTTACGACTACGGCCAGAATGGTGTTGAGCTAAAAAATAATATCAAAGAATACTGGTGGAAGTTCATGACACTCCTCCATGATAACATCGTAGGAATCGATGCGGCCATCTTTATGCATCCCACTACCTGGAAAGCTTCAGGCCATGTCGATGCATTCAGCGACCCGATGCTTGACAACAAAGATTCCAAGAAGCGCTACCGCGCCGATGTGTTAATTGAAGATGCCATCGCAAAACTCGAAGAAAAGATAGAAAAGGAGATTGAGAAAGCTTCCCAACGATTTGGCGATTCTTTCGATCGCGAGAAATTCCTAAGCACAAACCCACGTATCCTCGAATACAGTCAGACGATAACGGACACAACAGCCCGCCTTAAGGCTGCAGTGGGCAATGCAGATATGGTAGCCCTGAAGCAAATCATTATAGACCTGGATATTGCCGATCCTGTTTCTGGTACTAAGAACTGGACCGACGTCAGGCAATTCAATCTTATGTTCTCCACAGAAATGGGCTCTGTGGCAGACGATGCAAATAAAATCTATCTAAGACCCGAAACTGCGCAGGGGATTTTCGTGAACTTCCTTAATGTTCAAAAAACCAGCAGAATGAAGATTCCATTTGGTATTGCCCAGATAGGCAAAGCCTTCCGCAATGAGATCGTTGCACGTCAATTCATTTTCCGGATGCGCGAGTTTGAGCAGATGGAGATGCAATTCTTCATTAAGCCCGGGGAAGAAATGAAATGGTATGAATTCTGGAAAACCAAACGTATGCAATGGCACCAGGCATTAGGTCTGGGAAAAGAGAACTACCGATTCCACGACCACCTTAACCTTGCACATTATGCGAATGCCGCATGCGATATTCAATTCAACTTCCCGATGGGGTTTAAGGAATTGGAAGGCATTCATTCCCGTACTGACTTTGACTTGAAAAATCACGAAAAGTACTCCGGTAAAAAGCTTCAATACTTTGATTCTGAAGACAATCAAAACTACATACCCTATGTTGTTGAAACCTCAGTGGGGCTTGATAGGGTGTTTTTATCGATACTTTCAAGGTCGTATACAGAAGAGACACTCGCAGATGGTAGCGACCGTGTGGTGTTGCGGATTCCCCTGCCATTGGCCCCAATTAAAGTGGCCATACTTCCGTTGATGAAGAAGGATGGGCTGCCTGAAAAAGCAAAGGAAATCATGAATGAATTGAAGTTTGATCTTCGCTGCTTCTACGAGGAAAAAGATGCTATAGGCAAACGGTACAGGAGACAAGATGCTATTGGTACACCATATTGCATCACTATCGATCATCAAACCTTAGAAGACAACACGGTAACGATACGCGACCGCGATACAATGAAACAGGAACGCGTGAAGATTGGTGACATAAGAACGCAAATGATTGAAGCCTGTTCGATCAATAATCTATTGCGTAAGATCTAAGCCAAATGTTGACTTTCTGTTCTAAGAGCCTTTAGCTTTTGTCGCTTATCAAAGAGCGGCTCTAAGGCGGCTTTACTGGTCGTACCTGGACAAGGGATAAAGTAATCTTGCAATAAATTATTGAATGTGAACTGGCATAATCTTCTTTCCTTCCAACGTACGGGGCAAAAGCCTACAGCCGGCACGGCACCTTCGCGCAGTGCTTTCGAACAGGATTACGATCGTATTATTTTCTCTCATCCTTTTAGAAGGCTGCAGGATAAAACGCAGGTTCATCCACTGCCGGAACATGATTTTGTGCACACACGATTAACGCACAGTCTGGAAGTATCAAGCGTTGGACGCTCTCTTGGTAAGCGCGTTGGTGAAACAATCCTGCAACGCCGGCCAGAAGAAAAAGATAATTTTTCGCTGTTTGATTTTGGTGCCATCGTAGCTGCTGCCTCACTGGCACATGATCTGGGCAACCCTCCTTTTGGTCACGCCGGAGAAGATGCTATTTCTGATTTCTTTGTGCATCATGCAAAGGGAAAATACTTCAAAGACCTTGTGAGTGAGGCCGCATGGAATGACTTGACCAAGTTCGAAGGAAATGCCCAGGGGTTCCGTATCCTCAACAAGAATCAATACGGACTTAAATTAACATTTGCCACACTGGGGGCATTTACGAAATACCCTTGTCCATCGCTATTCACTGCGTCGTGATCTTACAAAACGCAGCCAGAAAAAATTTGGATTCTTCCAAACCGAAAAAGAAATATTTGGTGAAGTTACCCGCCAGCTGTCGTTGATTCCCGTTGCTGATTTTGTTACATGCCGACATCCACTGGCATTCCTGGTTGAAGCCGCTGATGATATTTGCTACAGCATCATCGATCTGGAGGATGGATGTAACTTGGGACTCGTGCCCTACGAGGAGGCAAAATTGTTGTTCGAAGGTGTCATTACGAATAATAGATCAAAGCTTGGGAAGCTTAGTTCCATTGGCAGCAAGCAGGAAAAAATAGGCTACCTGCGTGCGCTGGCCATTGGTGATTTGATGGAGGAGTGTGCGGAGCTCTTCTTGGACCATGAGCTGGATATTCTCGACGGAACATTTGACCAAGCCCTGGCCGATCATTGTATTTCACGAAATGCGTTGAAGGACATCATTAATGTGTCGATTGACAAAATTTACCGTGCAAGACAGGTCGTGGAGATTGAAGCCACCGGACATGAAGTATTACCAGGCTTGTTAGAAGAATTTACGACGGCGGGCCTGTATTTGATGCAAAATACAAAATCAAGAAAATACCAGAACCTTCAACTGCTACTGCCGGAAGAAACCCGGGTGGGTATCTTGCAGGATCCAACCAACACGTATAACATGTTGCGAGAAGTGCTCGATTTTATTTCCAGCCTTACAGATCGACACGCGCTTTCACTTTTCCGCAAGATTAAAGGTATTAGCATATAACTGTCGTTCGACTTGGCCGAATCACCAATTATTCCATTATTCGGGGTCAAAGCAAAATAAATCTTTGATTGCAGCGATGAGCAAATTTAGGTCGGTAAAACCCAAAAATTATTAGCTTTGAAACTGGTTTCGCGAAAAGTGTTTCGGCTTACCAGAATCGTTGAATATGTGGAATAGAATTTCAGATTGGATTATTAGGTTCCGTTTACCACTGAGTATAGTGATCGGCCTAATAACACTTTTCATGGGTTATTATGGTTCGAAGGTCGAAATGAGCTACGACTTCGCCCGCACCGTGCCGCCGGATGACCCTGACATGCTTTATCACGACCAATTTAAAGCCCAGTTTGGAGAAGATGCCAATCTGATCGCTGTAGGCATGAAAGACAGTGCAATTTACAAACTGGAAAATTTCAATGCCTTCAAAGATTTGACGGAAAACATCAAGAAAATCGGCGGTGTGACCCAGGTGCTTTCTCTGCCCGTACTCAAAACAATTTCTAAAGATACTGCCAATACCAAGTTCTATTTGTCTGACATCATTCCTGCGCTTGTTGCTACGCAGTCCGAATTAGACTCCCTGCTTCGATTAGTGATGGATCAGAAGATCTATGCCGACCAGCTTATCAACTCACACAATGGGGCAACGATGATGCTGGTGTCAGTGAAAAAAGAAGTAATGAATTCACCAAAACGTGTTGCCATGACGCAGGCGTTGCTTGATGAAGGAACGAAGTTTGAAGAAAAGACGAACATAAAACTTCGATACGCGGGTTTGCCGTTTATCAGGACCGTCGTTGCAAATGCCTTAAAAAGAGAAATGAATATTTTTCTCATTGCTTCTGCAGTAGTAACGGGCCTAATCATGTTTGTATTTTTTCGTTCATTCCGTGCAGTTCTTTTCTCCATGATTATAATCGGTATTTTAGTCGTGTGGGTGATGGGTACGATAGTACTTTTTGGTTTTAAGATCACCCTCCTCAGCGGATTAATCCCTCCGGTCGTAGTTACCATTGGGGTTACCAATGCCATTTACCTGCTGAACAAGTACCACCTTGAATTTGCGAGGACTAAAAACAAAGTTGAAGCGATCTCAGGTGTAGTTCGCAAAATGGGACTGGCCATGTTCCTTACCAACCTTACCGTTGCCATTGGTTTCCTGACGCTACTTTCGACGGATATTACGATCCTGAGAGAATTTGGAATAGTTGCCGGAATAAATATTATGGCCTTATTCCTGGTCAGTCTGATAATGATGCCAAGCGTCTTCTATTGGCTACCCGTACCGTCCGAAAAGCATCTGCGCCACTTGAACTTCCCCATTATGGGGGCTTTCCTGAGAATGGTAGACATCCTCGTGCATCGGCGTAGGTTATGGATATACGGAACTTCCATTCTTACAGCGATACTAGCGATTTATGGCATTTCCAAACTCAAATCGATCTCCTACATGATCGACGACGTGCCAGAGCAAAGCCAGGTTAAGAAGGACCTAAAGTTTTTTGAAGCCAATTTCAGTGGCTTTCTACCACTGGAGATCATGGTGGAATTTAAAACTAAAAAGCGGAGACCTATTTTGGACGTAAAAAACCTTGAGAAAGTTGAGCGGTTTGAGAACTTCCTTGACTCCATTACGGTCATGTCAAAGCCACTTTCCGTGTTGAGTTTCATAAAGGCCTCCAAACAGGCATTCTACAATGGCAATCCGGCAAAATATGCTTTGCCCTCGAAAGCCGAAGGAGCATTTATTTTGCGCTATATGAAAGGTCAAACTGATAACAGCGGGCTGTTCAAATCCTTTGTGGATTCTACCTTCAGCAAGATGCGGATTTCCTGCCAAATTGCAGATATAGGTTCTACAAGGCTAGACTCTCTCGTACACGGCGTTATTGAGCCCCGTATGAAAGCCTCATTTGTTTCCACAGAGAAAGATTCGATATTCAGCACAATTACCGGGTCCACTAAGATATTTATCAAGGGAAACAAGTTTTTGGTGGCTAACCTGAAAGAGAGTTTGTTGTTAGCATTGCTGTTGATCACACTTTCTATGGCAATATTGTTTGCGAATATTAGAATGATAATTATTTCATTGATTCCAAACCTGCTGGCGTTAATGATAACTGCAGGATTAATGGGATTTTTTCATATCCCATTGAAAGCCAGTACGGCGTTAATATTTAGTATTACGTTTGGTATATCCGTTGACAATTCTATCCGCTTCCTTGCAAAATACCGGCAGGAGATTTTGTCGAATAACTTTTTCATACCACTCGCCGTAAGCGAAAGCATTCTGGAGACGGGCAAGAGTATCATGTACACATCAATCGTGCTCTTCGCAGGATTTATCATTTTTGCATTCTCTTCGTTTGGGGGAACGATCGCATTAGGTGTGTTGACTTCGATAACACTCGTGATTTCCATGTTCACCAACCTAATCCTATTGCCGGCGTTGATCATGACGTTTGACAAAACGAAGAAAAAGAAAGAAGGACACCTGCTCATCGATGACTTTGACTCCAGTTTTTACGGAGAAAATGAGGATGAAGAGATCGATATTAGCAAGATCAAAGTTCAAGACAAGCCTGTAACTGAATAAGGGTGGTTTTGTAACGTTGGTGGACTACCCAATCAACGGGTCCTTCCTTTTGATAGGCAAAGATCAACTACGCCATAAAGTGGAGATTTCCAGCGGAGAAGCTGCTTTTCCAAGCCACATACCCAAAATCACGGCGTTCGCGCCTAAATTGATTGGTTTTCATCCGAAAAACGTATCCCTTAAATCGCAAATAACAAATATCTTTGCGCCCTAAATAAACTAGTGGGCCGCAAACAGTTCCTCATAGCTTGAAATGACTGGTAAGTACAAAGAGTATAAATCGCTTAATTTTGCCCAGATTGCCGCAGAAATCCTGGAATTTTGGGAGAAAGAAAAGATTTTTGAAAAATCGGTTTCTAATCGTGCCGGGTCTCCCACCTTTACTTTCTACGAAGGACCACCCTCCGCAAATGGAACACCCGGCATCCACCATGTCATGGGACGCACTGTTAAGGACATCTTTTGCAGGTATAAGACCCTTCAGGGCTTCCAGGTGAAGCGAAAAGGTGGATGGGACACACACGGCTTGCCTGTCGAACTGCAGGTGGAGAAAGAGCTGGGCATTACCAAGGATGACATAGGAAAGAAAATCACCATAGAAGAATACAATAACTAAATGCCGGGAGACGGTGATGCTGTATAAAGATCAGTGGGATGATCTTACACTAAAGATGGGTTATTGGGTTGACCTGGACAATCCATACATAACCTATAAGCGAGAATACATTGAAACGCTCTGGTGGATACTTAAACAATTTTACAATAAAGGCCTTTTGTACAAGGGTTACACTATCCAGCCTTACTCCCCTTCAGACGGAACCGGGCTGAGTTCTCACGAATTGAATCAGCCAGGATGCTATAAAGACGTTAAAGATACCTCTGTTGTGGCACAGTTCAAGGTAACACGGAATCCACAAGCTGAATTCCTATTCGCGAATACAATCGGTGATTTGTATATGCTCGCCTGGACCACCACACCCTGGACGCTTCCTTCAAACACCGCGCTTGTAGTGGGCGAGAAAATAGAATATGCTTTAGTCAATACCTACAATCCCTATACTTTCAAGCCAGCTAGTGTAATCCTGGCAAAGGATCTTGTTGGAAAATATTTCCCTGAAAAGAATAAAGACTTACAACTCCAGGATTATAAGCCGGGCAGCAAAGCCATTCCATTTCATCTCGTCAAAACCTTGCGTGGGAAAGACCTTGTGGGTGTTCGCTATGAGCAACTTATGCCGTATGTTCAGCCTTTATACGATGGCGATAAGGCCTTCCAGGTTGTTGCCGGCGATTTCGTTACCACCGAAGATGGGACGGGCATTGTTCATGCGTCGCCTACATTTGGTGCCGACGATTTCCGGATCGCAAAACAATATGGTATCCCTCCGATTACCGTAATAGATGACGTCGGAAATGAAATTCCAACGGTAGATAAGAAAGGAAAGTTTATCACGGCGATAGGCGAAAAACTTAGGGCAGGCACCTCAAAGTTCAACATCAAGACCCATAGGCCCCTGAGCGCTGACGATTTTTACGTCAAGAATTACACAGATGAAGATGAAACGAATCCTGACTACAAGAACACTGATGTAATTATCTCGATTATTCTGAAAGAGGAAAACAAGGCCTTCAAAGTAGAGAAATACGAGCACACCTATCCACATTCATGGCGCACAGATAAACCAGTGCTGTATTACCCACTGGACGCCTGGTTTATCAAAACAACAGCCTTGAAAGACAGGATGGTTGAATTAAACAAGACAATTAACTGGAAACCGGAGTCGACTGGCACCGGCCGCTTCGGCAACTGGTTGGAAAATCTGGTTGATTGGAATTTGTCGCGGTCAAGGTATTGGGGAACACCGCTACCGATATGGAGATCAAAGGAAGGAAATGAGGAGATTTGCATTGGCTCAATAAAAGAGCTAAACGATGAGGTTGAAAAATCGGTGAAGGCGGGATTCATGAAATCCCCTTTGCCGCCAGACTTTGACCTGCACAGGCCATATGTGGATGATGTTGTACTGGTAAGCAATTCCGGACAAGCCATGTACCGGGAACCAGACCTTATCGATGTCTGGTTTGATTCCGGCGCGATGCCTTACGCCCAGTGGCATTATCCTTTTGAAAATAAGGATCTCTTCGACCAAAATTTTCCTGCAGACTTTATAGCAGAAGGTGTCGACCAGACCCGGGGCTGGTTTTTCACCCTCCATGCGATCGCGGTGATGCTGTGCGACAGTGTTGCCTTCAAGAATGTCATATCGAATGGGTTGGTGCTCGACAAAGCCGGTAACAAGATGTCCAAACGTAAGGGCAATGTTGTGAATCCGTTTGAAGCACTGTCAACATACGGTCCTGATCTTGTGCGCTGGTATATGATTGAAAACTCACCACCGTGGGACAACCTAAAATTCGACCTTGATGGCATTGTTGAAGTGCAACGGAGATTTTTCGGAACACTGCAAAATACCTATTCTTTCTTTGCCCTTTATGCGAACATTGATGCGTTTGTCAAAGATGAGCAGAGTACAGTTCCAACTCACCTCGTGAATAATCTTGATCGTTGGATAATTTCCAAGCTTCAATCCTTGATCATTGATGTTACGAAGGCATACGAAGAATATGAACCGACCCGTGCTGCCCGCGCAATTCAGGAATTTGTTAATGATCAACTTTCAAATTGGTACGTGCGGTTAAATAGAAAACGTTTCTGGAAAGGTGAAATGTCAGCCGACAAAAATTCAGCATACGAAACGCTTTATGAGTGTTTGCTCGTCACAGCGCAACTCATGTCTCCGATTGCCCCATTTTACGCGGAATGGCTTTATAAAAATCTCTCGGACAATATCCGCGAAAAGGCTATCGCAAACCAGACGCCCTTGCGGCACGTCTCAGCCCACCTGACCGACCTCACGAAACCTGAGCAAAGCCGGATTGACGCATCATTGGAGCTGTCCATGGATTATGCGCAGCGCATTTGTTCTCTTGTTCATTCCATCCGGAAGAATAGCAAAATTAAGGTGCGCACGCCGCTTCAAAAAATATTGTTGCCGGTTTTAGATGAGTCTTTCGCAAACCATATCAAATCTGTGGAAGAAATTATCCTTGCAGAGGTCAATGTAAAGAGTATTCAATACATTGACGATGCCTCCGGCGTATTGGTGAAAAAAGTGAAACCAAATTTTGCTAAACTCGGTAAACAGTATGGCTCGAGGATAAAGGAAGTTTCGGCAATCATCAACACGCTTGCCGAAAGTGATATCCGTATACTTGAAACAGAAGGGAGGCTTTCAAAAGACGGCTTTGAGCTCGTTATCGAGGATGTTTTAATTTCTTCGGAGGATATTCCAGGCTGGGCAGTAGCAACAGAGGGTAGGCTTACAGTTGCTTTGGATGTTACCATCACAGACGCGCTAAAGAAAGAAGGTATCGCCCGAGACTTTGTGAACCGTATTCAAAACCTGCGGAAGGAAAAGGGCATGGAAGTCCTTGATAAAATCCAAATTGAAGTAGCGCAGGATTCTGCCCTTGTGAACGCAGCATTAGAAGAATTTAGCGACTATATCCAAACGGAAACACAGGCGCTGTGCCTCCTTGTAAAACCTTCTATTGAGGAGGGCGTTAACGTGGAAATGGATGAGCTGGTTTTGAACGTAAAAATAGAGGTAAAGAAATAACGCAGGATGCTGCGTTCAAGAATTGATGGACTCGTTATCATTGAAAATGGACAACTGATTAAATGAAAATATACAAGTACTTTATCCTTGCCTTTGTTGTTATCCTTATCGATCAAGCATCAAAGTTGCTCGTACATCAACATATGTTCCTGCATCAAGAACTGACGGTCCTGGGCAGCGAGCAATATGGTTTTAAGCTTCATTATTTACTCAATCCCGGAATGGCTTTTGGCATTCGATGGAACAATGAATTTGGCAAATTAGCACTGACCGGCTTTCGAATTGCAGCCATGTTTGGTATCGGTTATTACCTTGTGAAGATGGCCCAAAAAGGGACAAGTTCAGGGTTTCTGTGGTGTATGGCGCTAATCCTTGGGGGCGCTGTAGGTAATGTAATCGACAGCACGTTTTATGGCGTTCTGCTTAACAACCATCCCGCCAACTCACCGACTCCATGGTTCCATGGACAGGTTATCGATATGCTCTTTTTTCCGTTGTTCGATTACACTTGGCCGGATTGGTTCCCATTTCTTGGCGGCGATTATTTCCTGTTCTTCAGCCCCGTGTTTAACATTGCGGATTCATCCATATTTCTCGGCGTAGTTATTATCTTGATTTTTCAGCGCAGATTTTTTGGCGAGAAATTGGAGACGAACTATCCATCTTCGGTAGACAATCCAATTCCTGCTGAAGACAACCCACTGGCAGAGAATTCTGACAATATGAGGTCCCTGTAGGACCGCGCTGGCTAAGAATTTGAACGCACCCCAATACTGACCAGCCTAGTTTTCCTTGAGGTACTAACCCAAGCACCTGACACGGAAATCGCAATAAATACGTCAATTTTTTGGCAGGTTGTCACGCCCTGTGCGTTGCAAAAACTAGCTACTACAATGCGCTATGTTCAGCAATACCAACCGACTTATTGCTAGTTCATTATTCTTCTTGCTTTTAGGTCTTACACCTCAATTGAAGATAGCAGAATGTGAGCTTATTTATTAAGAAGCCTTTAGCCCAACTCTTGGCCCAGGGTGACGATGCCGCAAAAGGACTTAAGCGTACTTTGGGACCAGCCAATCTAATTGCACTAGGTATTGGCGCGATCATCGGAGCAGGCTTGTTTGTTCGCACAGCAGGGGCGGCCGGAGAGGCGGCCGGGCCAGCAGTAATCGTTTCCTTCGTCGTCGCTGCCATTGCTTGCGCATTTGCCGGATTGTGCTACGCTGAATTTGCATCTATGATCCCTGTGGCCGGAAGCGCCTACACATATGCCTACGCGACCATGGGAGAGTTTGTTGCCTGGATAATCGGATGGGCGCTGGTGCTGGAGTATGCCTTAGCTGCAGCTACTGTGGCTATTGCATGGAGTGAATATTTAAATAACCTTCTGGTCAGTTTCGATATAGGTGCAATACCTTATCAATGGTGTCATTCACCGATGGAAGTATCCATGGACGGTATCAGCGGGTATTGTGAACTTTCCCGCAATTTGCATTCTTCTAATATTGACACTGGTGCTTATAAAAGGGACTAAGGAATCGGCGATGGTAAATGCAGTTATCGTGTTTGTTAAAGTTTCTATTGTATTACTGTTTATTTTCGTCGGCTGGCAATTTATCAGGCCAGAAAATTATCACCCTTTCTTAATTCCCGCGGAAACCATAGGCCACGAATCATTCAATAAGCACGGCTGGGGCGGCGTACTCGGTGGTGCTGCGATAGTGTTCTTTGCTTTTATTGGGTTTGATGCCGTCTCCACTGCCGCGCAAGAGGCCAAGAATCCAAAGCGCGATATGCCTATTGGTATTCTCGGTTCATTAATCATCTGCACCATTCTTTATATCCTTTTTTCCCGTGTGCTCACTGGTGTGGCAAACTGGGAGGAGTTTAAAACCGTGGGGAAAGAAGCGTCTGTTGCCTACGCCATTCAAACCTATATGCACGGGTATGGATGGCTCGCCAATTTAGTTACTGTTGCAATCCTGGCTGGCTTCTCGTCAGTCATTCTGGTTATGCTTATGGGGCAATCCAGAGTATTTTATACGATGTCAAAAGATGGCCTCATCCCAGAAATATTCTCAGATCTTCATCCGGTGTACAGAACGCCACATAAATCCAATGCAATCCTCTTTTTGTTCGTAGGTGTATTTGCCGGCTTTGTTCCAGGCGAAATCGCAGGCGATCTGACAAGCATCGGAACATTATTTGCCTTTGTCATGGTATGCGCTGGTATTTGGGTTATGCGCGTCAAGAACCCGGAGGCAGTGAGACCCTTTAAAACTCCATTTGTTCCGTTAGTCCCACTTCTGGGAATTATGATTTGTCTGGGAATGATCTTCTCCTTACCGCAGGATACGCAAATAGCGGCCGGTGCCTGGATGATTGTAGGCTTGATCGTATACTTTTCCTACAGCAAGGGTCACAGCTACTTAAGGAATAACAAATGATTCAGTAAAACTGTCTGTTAAAGACAGACTCATCAATACTGTTCGGCTTAATTCACAATCGAACTGATCAATTTCTGCCTTGAAACCACCACAGTGCTGATTGACGATCATAGTACATGAAACAAGGCTCTCGATACCGACTGAAAGTCCATCTCCACAAAGCGTAAACGTTTTCGAAAAAAAAAACTTCAAATCACTACAACCAAGTCGGGTGCCATGCCAGTATTTGATAACTTTGCCAGCACTCATTTACAATCATGGCAAGTCAATTCAACGAGACTGTTTCTACACGTTATCATATGTATAACAGTCTATTCCTTAATCTTCCCTATACGGATATATACCGTACAGGTACTTTGTTACCACTTCTCCAGCAAACTTGTGAAAGTGAATATCAGAAGGGTAAGGACCCGAGAGCGATTATCAAAAAATTCTTCAAAGACTACACTCCGAAAGCAACGCGTGAGGAGCAATTTTCGTTGCTCTTCGGTTTTGTTCAGTACATAGAGCGGCAAGTCGTGCTCTTCGACTCTATAGAGGATGCCGCCTTTGATGAAATAAATGATTTGCAGGGAAAAGGGACCGTTTCGGAGCTTCTGCTTCGGGTTTCGGCCGAAAATGCCACCGAAACCCTCCTAAAGAAACTTGAGGACTTCAGCATCCGGATCGTACTTACAGCACATCCCACGCAGTTTTACCCCGGCAACGTCCTGGCAATCCTGAACGATCTTGAGAGTGCTATCCAGGAAAACCGGCTAGAGCATATCAATCTTTTACTCCGACAATTGGGAAAAACCCCGATTATTAATAAGCAGAAGCCCACACCATTCGATGAAGCAATAAGTTTGTCCTGGTTTTTGGAAAATGTATTCTATGCTGTTATTCCCGGAATCATCATCAAGCTAATGACCGGTCTCAATCTGAAGCTGGAAGATTGGGCCAATTACGACCTAATTAAGGTTGGTTTTTGGCCAGGTGGGGATCGCGATGGGAACCCATTTGTTACCCATGAGATCACGCTAAAGGTCGCGAAACTTTTGCAACAGACTTTACTCAGGTGCTACCACAGAGATCTCCGTTCCCTCAAAAGAAGACTCACTTTCAAAGGGGTCGATCAAATAATCGCCCGGGCAGAGCGCAAGGTGTATGCTATGGCCTACGGTGGTGGGCATGGTGAAATCTATGAAAATCGCGATACACTGCTGGGTGATCTACTTGAAGCAAGGGAAGTTCTTGTGCGTGACCATAATGGCTTGTTCTTAAATATATTGGATTCCTTCATTCTGAAAGTCAGAATTTTTGGATTTTACTTCGCCAGCATGGACATCCGTCAGGATAGCCGTAAACATGCCTACGCGTGGGACGCCATTATTGAAAAGCTGAAAGTAAAAAATAAGAAACTCAACGGTTTTGAAAAACTTTCTGAGCTTGAAAAAATTGAAACGATTCTTTCCTTGGACTTTAAGCCCAACGCATTAAAGTTTGAGGATGACTTCATAACAGAGTTGATCCAAAGTATAGGTGTCATTAGCCAAATACAGGAGGGCAATGGCGTTGAGGGCTGTCAACGCTATGTCATTAGCAACTGCCAGTCAGCACTGGACGTCATTCGTGTGTATCAGCTCGCCAATATGGTGTTGGGTAAAAAGGGCGCTCTTTCCCTTGATATTGTGCCACTATTTGAAACAATAGAGGATTTAACGCAGGCACCTGGCATCATGGAGTCGCTGTACAGCATACCTACCTACCGTGAGCACTTAAACCGGCGGGGCAACAAACAAACCATCATGCTTGGATTTTCAGATGGAACGAAAGACGGAGGTTATCTGAGGGCAAACTGGTCTATTTTTCAGGCTAAGGAGAATCTGACTAAGATTACCCGAGATCATGGTTTTGTGGCCGTTTTCTTTGATGGTCGCGGGGGACCGCCGGCACGCGGGGGCGGTAATACCCATGATTTTTATGCATCCTTGGGTGACACGATAGAAGATAGAGAAGTTCAAATCACTATTCAGGGACAGACGATTAGCTCAAATTTTGGAAGTCCTGTTTCTTGCGGTTTCAACCTCGAGCAATTGCTTTCTGCCGGAATCGAAAATGCTGTGTTTGCCAATCAAAACGAGCTTAAGCCTGAAGAAGTGAATTTGTTAAGTGCCTTGGCTGATGAGGGGCACAAAGCGTATCTCACCTTAAAACAGCATCCTAAGTTTGTGCCTTACCTGGAAAAGATCACGCCGCTTTCTTTCTTCGGTGATACCAATATTGGCTCGCGACCAGTAAAGCGAAGCCATGGTAGCTTGAAATTCGAAGATCTGCGGGCGATCCCTTTTGTTGGATCGTGGGCTCAAATGAAACAGAATATTCCCGGGTTTTATGGTGTGGGTACAGCTATCAAAGTGCTGAAAAAGAGTGGCAAGCTCCCTGCATTGAAGTCTCTCTTTAAGCAGTCGCTGTTCTTCCGGACACTTCTTAGCAACAGTATGATGTCACTTACCAAATCATACTACCCTGCTACCGCTTACCTAGCAAAAGACAAAGAGTTCAGCGAATTCTGGAAGATGATGTACGCTGAATTCAATTTGTCAACACAAATGATTCTTGAGGTATCGGATCTTTCGGAATTGATGGAAAACAATCCATTGAACAGAGACTCTGTCAAACTACGCGAGCGAATTGTTTTGCCGCTGATCACTATTCAGCAACATGCGCTTCAACAATTGCGAAATATCGATGCTTCAGAAAAACCTTATGAAAGGACGTATCAAAAGCTGGTGCTGCGATGTATGTTCGGGATTATCAATGCGGCCCGAAATTCGGCTTGACGATAGTTATTCCACAATTTCGTCAGTGATGATAAGATTTCCGCCATTGTAGGAAGTCCGGTATTTTAGCAAAGGCCTCCAGGCAATGCCGCCCATGGGGTTCCCCGTGGAGAAATCGAACGTTGATCCGCAGCACGGATCGACCATGAAAAGTTTGGAGTTGTCAACATTTACAGTGGCACATGCATCATTAGGGTGGTAAGAACAATTGCGCTCGTAGGCATAGTAAACGCCGATTTCCTGGCAATACAAAATAATACCTCTCGTCCCTCCATTTATTTCTTTGGATATGCCCTTGCTCTTTAGCGCGATATTGTCCGGCAGATTCAGATTAATATTAATGTCGGGAAATGGTTGGTAGGGAATTTGGTCATCACTAAGGTCAGGGGTACAACCGACCAAGCCGATCAAAATCACAGCAAACCACTGCTTTGCTAACAAGCTACACTTATGACTGCGGATACTCATAAAAGCCCTTACCACTTTTTCTTCCATAATGTCCGGCATCTACCATTTGTTGTTGAATTCTGCTGGGCCTGAATTTAGGGTCCTGATAAAATGCATTATAAATTGATGTTGTAACGGCAAGATTAGTTTCAACCCCAATCAAATCCATTAGTTGAAAGGGCCCCATTTTAAAACCGCTGGACTTAAGCAGCTTATCGATAGTACCAATATCCGCTACCCCATCCTCAACTATTTTCAATGACTCAGTGTAGAATAGTCTGGCTACGCGGTTCACAATAAACCCAGGAGAATCAGCTACCGCCACTGAAGATTTTAGAATACTCTTTGTAAACGACCGAAGCGTCGTCATAGTATGATCGCTAGTGGATACACCACGAACAATTTCTACCAGCTTCATAACAGGCGCAGGGTTAAAGAAATGCAACCCCGCGAACCGATCTTTGTGTTTCAATACAGAAGCGATCTGTGTTATCCGAAAAGAAGAGGTGTTACTAACCAAAAGACAATCCGCGGTATTGATTTTTTCGAGTTCAATCAGAATCTTCTGCTTTACGTCAAGTTTCTCAATTACCGCTTCTATCGCCAAATCAACCTGAAGCTGCCCAAAGTCACCGACTGCGTGGATTCGTCCCAAGGCTTCATCCTTTTGGGTTGCCGTGATCTTAAGCTTATCGACCCTTGCCTGAAGACTCTTTCGAATCAAAGCAATGGCGTCCCTAACCGAGTCGGCCTGGATGTCATACAGTTGTACGGGGTACCCAGCCAGTGCGCATACCTCGGCAATACCCTGACCCATAGTTCCAGCACCAATAACTGCAATATTTTTTATGGCACGTATCACATTACAGACTGAAATTGACGGAGGAAGCGAACATCATTCTCGGAAAACAACCGTAGGTCATTGATCTGGTAGCGGAGCATCGTGACCCGCTCTATACCCATACCAAACGCAAAGCCTGTGAATTCTTCTGGATCGATATTACAATTTCTTAATACATTCGGATGAACCATGCCTGAACCCGCAATCTCCACCCAGCCCGAATGCTTACACACATTACACCCTGCACCATTACAAATCAAACATGAGATGTCAATCTCAGCGCTCGGCTCAGTGAACGGAAAGAATGATGGCCTGAATCTCATCTTGATATCCCTACCGTACATCTCTTTTGCAAAATGATACAGTGTCTGCTTCAAGTCTGCGAACCCAACATGCTTATCAACATACAAGCCCTCTACTTGATGAAAAAAACAATGGGCTCGTGCCGAAATAGCTTCATTACGATAAACACGCCCGGGCATGATAGCTCTGATTGGGGGTTTCTGATTTTCCATCAGACGAATTTGGACATTGGAAGTGTGCGTTCTTAGCACCAGATCTTGCTTGCTTTCACCCTGTACCCTTTTTCTCAATAAAAAAAGTATCCTGCATTCTCACGCGCAGGATGGTTTTCCGGAAAGTTTAACGCGGAAAAATTATGCCAATCATCCTCAATCTCCGACCCATCCGCCACATTGAAACCAAGGCGTTCAAAAATTTCAATGATTCTATATCGTGTTAAGCTCAGCGGGTGAAGGTTTCCGATGCGGTTAGGGACCGGGGGCAACGTCAAATCAATTTCGGCATGCGGACCGGTATTCGTGTTTAACTTTTCTGTAAGCTCATCAAGCTTGGCCTCGGCAGCTTGTTTCAGATGATTCAATATTTTGCCAAGTGTCTTCTTCTGCTCGACAGGAACCCCTTTTAATTCCTCAAATAATTCACTGACAATACCCTTTCGACTTATGTATTTATTACGAAATGCCTCCAGGGCCTGCTTGTCGCTGGCACCATACGCATTTATCTCATTAAGGAGTGTTCGAATTTGTTCTTCCATACTGCACTAATAACAAATCAAAATTAAGATTTTGAAGTGGAATCAAAGGCCATGGGCAATATTTTAATCAGAAAGTTTGCCTCTGATAAGCCAGTCAAGGACCAGACTTAGTAAGAAGGAAAGCACCAGTGCCCCGGAAAGAACGTATACATCACCGAAATTATTAAATGCAACGGCTAACCCAATGTACAAGATCTGGACTGCTGCCAACACTAAGGTTGTCTGACGATGACTCAACCCCAATCGCATAATGGAATGGTGCACATGACTCTTATCAGGTTTGAAAGGTGATTGCCTCCTGGAAACTCTCAGGATCACTATACGGAGCGTATCAACCAAGGGAATAATAATTATGCAGACTGCCGTCCCTACGGATCCATTAAACTTGTAGGGAACCCCTGCCTGCAAGGTATAGTTAACATTTATAAAGTGAATGGGCAAGAATGCCCAGCATCATACCAATTACCAACGCGCCAGTATCACCCATAAAAACTTTGGATGGCTCCCAATTGAAGATAAGAAAAGCAAAAATAGCACCCAGCATAGCAAACGACAGGACAGAGAAAATCTGGTCATCAACAAGAAAAAACCAAACGCCAAAAGCAAGGAGTGCAAGAATGGCAATTGTTCCTGCCAGACCATCGAGACCATCAATCAAGTTAAAAGAGTTTGTGACGACGATGAGGGTAAAATAGGTGGTCGCATAACTCACAATTTCCGGTAATTCATGAACACCAAACAGTCCGTAAAATGTTTTGATTCTAAGGTCAAAGAGAAAAATTACAAGAGATGCCGCCATGAGTTGGCCCATCAGTTTCACGACCACTTTTAATGGAACCAGATCATCGCGAACGCCAATAAAAAAAATAACAAACAGGGCGACAAGTAGGAACTTGATATAGCCCCACCCCTGGATATCTATCCAGATTAGGGAAGAGATAAAAAAGCCAAAGAAAATAGCAATACCCCCCATTGAAGGGGTCACTTTCTTGTGTATTTTCCGACGCCCTGGGATGTCAACGAGATTTCTTGTCAAAGAATACTCAATAATCACCGGAACGATGAGAAAAGCGATGAGAAAAGAAGTAGTTGCTGCAGCGATTTCTACGACCATAGAACACAAAAATGGTCAAAAATAGCGAAAGGGCTCATGGGAATCCGAGGAAAGCTACACGCTTAATTATTTGCCACGGGAAAGGCCATGACTAAAGAAAATAAATGAAGAAGGCCTGGCGCCCCGAAGAAGGTGAGGAAAGGCAAGATTCACTAGCGTAAAAAATAGATAAAATACGTTGGTAATAACGGAGAATTAGGGTCTTAACGGGGCTTGATTCAAATCCTTTTCGGTGGATCCTGCAGAAATTTCAGATTATTTTAAAAGTCAGCCAACGCGCGCGTTGATTAATGCATTAGATAAGTAACACGAAATAACACCTAAGGTTGGAGACTGAACGCAAACTGGTAAAAAACTGTCAAAAAAATGATCCCCAATCGCAGAAGGAATTGTACACCCTGTATGCTAACCCAATGTATCGGGCGGCGTTGCGGTATGTCTCCAATTCTTCAGAAGCTGAAGATATTGTGGTAGTATCGAAATCTGCGGCAAGCTAGCCGGCGTAGGAGTCTTCCGTCTGCGAAATGATTTCACCATGAAAGACAGCCTCCACCTGGATGCCTTTCATGTGTAGAATCTATTCATCGTTTCCACCACCGTCATTACCTCACCTTCGGTATGTGAATAAGAGATGGGAAGACTAAGTACAGTATTGTGAATTTCTTCTGCGATGGGAAATCGTTGGCCATCGAACAGGCCGCGCAAAGCGACTTGCCGGTGTGGAGGAACCGGATAGTGAATCTCGGTCTGGATATTTTGCTGAAGGAGAAAGGCGCGTAATTTGTCTCGGTCTGGATGCCTGATGGGATAAATGTGATGTACATCATAGAAATCCGGATTGACAACTGGCTTTATGAATTCCTTTCCCAGGTATCTGTCATAAATTGCAGCCAGTTTCCTTTTGTGCCCATTGATTGCATCAAGGTATTGGAGTTTCACAGAAAGAAATGCCGCCTGTAACGCATCCAACCTCGAATTATGCCCTACTGCCTCATTGAGGTATTTTGTTTCTGAACCGTAGTTTCGCAGCATCTTAACCATTCGGATCTGCGCTTCATCTTTGCAGGTAATGCCCCCGCCATCTCCCAATGCGCCAAGGTTCTTCGTAGGATAAAAACTAAAAGCACCAAAATCACCGAAAGTCCCTGCCTTCATACCTTTGAAAGTCGCACCATGCGCATGGGCACAATCTTCTACTATTTTCAAGCCATGCTCATCCGCAATAGCCTTGACCTTATCCATCGCACAACATTTACCATACAGGTGCACAACCATAATAGCGACGGTTTCTTTGGTAATCGCATCCACTATTTTACCCGGATCAATGTTATACGTTGCAATGTCCGGTTCTACCAAGACAGGCTTTAATCCAGCGTGGAGAATGGAAAGTATCGTTGCGATATAGGTGTTGGAAGGCACAAGGACTTCCTTTTTGGCCGGAAATTTCAACGCCTTCAAAGACAGGATCAAGGCATCCAGTCCGCTTGCCACGCCTGCGCAATAGCCTGTTCCGCAATAGGCGGCAAAGTTTTTCTCAAAATCCGCAACCTCTTTTCCGAGAATGAACCACCCGCTCTCCATAACAGCATCAAATTTTTCAGCATATGCTTTCAGGAAAGTTTGGTTTGATCGGCGCAGATTTTCGTACTCTATCATTTGGATATTTTTCAAAAATATAGTCCAATGGGTCAAAATATTCTGAAGTGAACACAATCAAAATGGCATCCTCAGAGAAATCAGGTATCTGGTGCCAGTCTTGCGGCTCAAGAATGAGGCATTTGTTCGGTTTATCCAATTCAAACATCTCCTTTCTTTCGCCGTCATTATTGTAGGCGGTGCACCTTCCGCAAATGCTTATGACAGCCTGCTTAGTTTTAAGGTGACGATGACCACCCCTAACGGAACCATCCATTCCATACAGGTAGAAAATACGCTTCACTTCAAAATGGCAGGACTTTTTCGATAATCGTTAAATTTCCACGGGCATCCGTGAACTTCTTGAGATCAAGTAATTGGGCCATGCGTGATTAAGTAGTTGGTATTAATCAAATTACAGGCGTCGAGAATAGTTCGATTGTGTTGAAAAAGGCCTTCACTCCTTCGCGACATTTTTCTTGAAATTGCGTATCTCGTAAACCAAGTCTATGGATGGTTTGGCATCTGCTAACCCAAAAGCATTTCCCTTTAATATTTCAGCATAGCTTTTCGTATGCAAGTCTGCAAATCCCTCGCTGAACTCAATCTCTTCGCCCTCAAGTGTCAAAGAACGATATGTTCTTTTTCCGGTTGGTTTTAGTTCCTGCGGGAGATGATCATAATTAATACTTAAGAACCAATTCACCTTCGCCCGTTCCAACGCCAGATACCCCGAAGCATGATCAGCCTGCAACTGAGAAACCGTAACATTCTTTACTGGCCCAAAAATCCAGATCAGCATATCGAAAAAATGTATGCCAATATTCGTCGCAATACCTCCGGCTTTCGAATTATCTCCTTTCCAACTGCGCTGATACCAGTTACCTCGCGCGGTAATATATTTCAGATCGACATCATATATCTCACCAGGCGGGGAATGTTTGACTTTCTCGCGTAAGGCAATGATGCTCGGATGCAGCCTCAGTTGAAGTATAGTGAAAACTCGCTTGCCGGTCTCTTTCTCGATTTCGGCCAGCGCCTCCAGATTCCACGGGTTAAGCACCAATGGCTTTTCGCAAATTGCATCTGCGCCATATCGCAAAGCGAAGCGAATATGAGAGTCATGAAGGTAATTTGGAGAACAAATAGAAATGTAGTCCACTTTTTCGCCTTTCCTCTTCAACTTGTCAAGATGCCTGTCAAAGCGTTCGAACTCAGTAAAAAAATCGGCGCTTGGAAAATAGGAATCAAGAACACCAACATTATCGTGTTTATCCAGGGCGGCAACCAGATTGCTTCCCGTTTCCTTGATTGCTTTCAAATGTCTTGGTGCTATAAAACCCGCCGCGCCAATTAGTGCAAAGTTTTTCATTTCATTTTTCATTTTTCTCTTCCCGTCCGGCAAACGCGCTGGGGAACAGGGTCAGCTTTACGACATGAATTTATTCGGTTCGTGAATATTGTGACTGTTTCTTTAGCGCCTATATTTTAGAGACCGCGCCATCGTGAAGTCTGTATTTCTCATTGCTTTCCGCACACACCGCAATCCCTTCTTCGTTGAACGCAAGTTTATGTCCATACTCACTCATCCACCCATGATCTACCGCCGGGTTTCCATACACCAGCGCATAGTCTGCAACATCTTTGGTTACCACGGCACCAGCGCCTATAAAGGCAAATTTGCCAATTTTGTGACCGCAAATAATTGTCGCATTCGCCCCGATGGTTGCCCCCTTCTTTACGACCGTAGTGGCATATTGATCCCTTCGAATAACGGCACTCCTCGGGTTGTTCACATTTGTAAACACCATTGCGGGGCCTAAAAAGACATCGTCCTCACATTGCACACCGGTATAGATTGAAACATTATTTTGGACCTTCACATTGTTTCCCAAAACAACGTCGGGAGCGATAACGACATTTTGCCCTATGTTGCAATTCTCTCCGATCTTACAATTTGGCATGATGTGCGAAAAATGCCAGATCTTGGTGCCCTTACCAATTTCGCTCCCTGCATCGATTATAGCAGAGTGGTGTGAAAAAAAGTCCTTTTTGTCAGCCATTGTCAGAAATACTTTTTTATGGTTTCACCAATGAGCGCAAGTTGAGGGGAGGTCATCTCCGTGTGTACAGGCAGTGAAATTACGGTTTTTGAAAGTCTTTCCGTAACGGGAAAATCACCTTCCTTACATCCCACATACGCATACGCCTTTTGCATGTGTAGGGGTATGTGATAATAAATCATGGCGGGTATGCTCTTGCTAGCAAGATAATTCTTGAAATCATCCCGTTTGCCACTTTCTACTTTTACGGTGTACTGATGGAATACATGGGTGGAGTTTCGCGCGCGAAAAGGCACTTCAATTCCGTCTATTGGTGAAAGCGTTGAATCATAATACGACGCGACTTCATTTCTTCTTTGCGTGTATCCATCCAGATACTTAAGTTTCACGTTTAAAATGGCAGCTTGAAGCGTGTCAAGCCTGCTGTTGACACCAACTAATTCATGTTGGTACTTTTGCCTTTGCCCATGATTGGCAATCATTTTGATTTTTTCAGCCAAGCGTTTATCATTTGTAAAAATTGCTCCCCCGTCACCGAAGCAGCCAAGATTTTTGGTAGGGAAAAATGAAGTAGTTCCGATCGTTCCCATTGTACCTGCCATTCTCTTTTTTCCATCCGAAAACGTATACGCGGCGCCGAACGCCTGGGCCGAATCCTCTATGACATGCAGATTATTTTTTGCTGCAATTTGAAGAATAGGTTCCATATCAGCGCACTGCCCATAAAGGTGCACGGGTACGATCGCAGCCGTTCTGCGGGTTATTTTACTTTCCAACTGCTCAGGATCAAGGTTGAAGGTCTTATCATTCACGTCCACGAAAACTGGCGTGAGTTTTAGCAAAGCAATAACCTCCGCGGTCGCGACGTATGTATGTGCCGGGATGATTACTTCGTCTCCTGGCTCGAGTCCCAACGCCATCATTGCAATCTGCAGCGCATCCGTACCGTTGCCACAAGAAATTGCGTGATTAATGCCTAAATATCTTTCCAGTGCAGTACAGAAGTCCTGCACCTCTTTCCCATTAATAAATGCAGTGGATGAAATTACCTGCTGAATTGCTGCGTCGATCTCCTGCTTGATACTGAGATATTGTGTCTGGAGATCAACCATTACAATTTTATCCATAAACGATTAGATCATCAGTGCTTTCATACTAACCATTTTTTTTATCCCTTATCTTTTTTTCCCATTGCCATGCATGCAACAGTGAATCTTCTATGGTGTATTTTGCCTTCCACTGAAGCGCCCCGTTCACTTTTGCCGGATCCGCAAAAACTTTTTCAATATCCCCTGATCTTCTCTCACCCATCGTATAAGGGACGTCAATTCCGGTCACACTGATGAATTTCTTTATCAATTGAAGAACAGAAACACCAACGCCTGTTCCAAGGTTAAATACTTCATATGACGATTTTTCGCTTCCTTGTTTGAGATACGCTATGGCTTTCACATGAGCAGTCGCAACATCTACCACGTGTATAAAATCTCTAATACAAGTACCGTCTGGCGTATCGTAGTCGCTGCCAAAGACGGTTAGCTTCTCCCGAATTCCAGCAGCTGTTTGCGTAATAAAGGGAACGAGATTATTCGGAGGACCAATGGGAATTTCGCCTATCAGCGCGCTTGGGTGCGCCCCAATCGGGTTGAAATAGCGCAGTGAAACGATTCGAAACCCCGTAGGGTAAGCATCCTCTAAAATTCGTTCACAAAACTGTTTAGTGGCTCCATAGGGAGACTCTGCTCTTTTGAAGGGGGCACTTTCATTTACAGGGACATGGTCGGGCTGACCATATACGGTGCAGGACGAGGAGAAAATCAAGTCGCGAACGTTATTCTCCTGCATTACTTCTAGCAGCGTAACCAATGACCCAATATTATTTCCATAGTATTCCAATGGTTTTTCAACTGATTCTCCCACTGATTTATAAGCAGCAAAATGCAACACACAGGAAATCGGACCGGCGGATTTAAATACCTCGCTTAAGAAGTTCTTATCGCAACAATCGCCTTCGTAAAAATCCAATTCCTGATGCGTTATCTCTTGGATTCCCTTCAAAAGCGTCCTGTCACTCTTGGACAGGTCATCTACGATTACCGGCTCAAATCCTGATGCCAATAATTCAACAATGGTGTGGGCTCCGATATATCCGGCACCGCCGGTAACGAGAATTTTATTAGATCGATCCATGGTTACAAACGCGCCGTAATTTTATTCTTTTCCAAGATACCCTTCACATCATAGATAACACTTCCTTCAGCTTTAATAGATTCCCAACTAAGCTGGCCAAAAGCATCATGCCCCACACCTAAAATAATAGCATGATATTTTTTGGAGGGCTTTTCTATTAGCGTGAGATTGTACTCATGCTTAACCTCCTCAGCATCTGCCATCGGATCATAGATATCTACCAATGTGCCAAAGCTTTGAAGCTCTTTGATCACATCAACAACTCTGCTGTTCCTTATATCGGGGCAATTTTCCTTAAACGTAATCCCCAGCACAAGAACATTTGCACCTTTTATCGGCAAATCGTTTTGCGCCATTAGTTTGATGACTCTGTTGGCAATGTAGACGCCCATATTGTCGTTTATTCTTCGGCCCGAAAGAATAACTTCTGAATGATATCCAAGGCTCTCAGCTTTGTGCGTCAGATAATATGGATCCACCCCAATACAATGTCCGCCCAACAAGTCCGGGCTTGAAAGGCAAAAAATTCCACTTTGTGCCCGCGGCTTCCAACACTTCATGGGTGTCGATCCCAATCCGCTCAAAGATCAGCGCCAGTTCATTAACGAAAGCGATATTCACGTCGCGCTGCGAATTCTCAATTACTTTTGCCGCCTCTGCGACCTTAATTGAGGATGCCTTATGTGTTCCGGCCGTAATTATCCTTCTATACAGTTGATCAACTTTTTCTGCTATTTCCGGCGTACTGCCACTCGTTACCTTTTTTATTGTCGTGACCCGATGAATTTTGTCGCCTGGATTAATCCGTTCCGGTGAATAGCCGCAAAAAAAATCTTTATTAAATTTTAGGCCACTTTCTTTTTCGAGAATTGGCACACATACTTCTTCTGTACATCCCGGATAGACGGTGGATTCATAAATGACCACATCTCCCTTTTTTAAAACAGTCCCTACCGTTTTGCTTGCACCTATCAAGGGCCGAAGATCAGGCTTCTTGAATTCATCAATTGGTGTGGGCACCGTCACGATAAAATAGTTTGCCTGCCGTAAATCATCTTGTCCATCCGAAAAACGCAGGTGGGTGGAAAGCTTCATCTCTTCAGGTGAGACCTCCCGGGTGCGATCATGCCATTTGTTTAGTTCCGCAATACGATCTCTATTAATGTCAAATCCAATTACTGGCAATACCTTACCAAACTCTACGGCTAATGGAAGCCCGACATAACCTAACCCGATTATTGCAATTTTTTCCATTTCTTTTTGTACTATTTGTGATATGCCAGGTACCAATCAATAAATTTTCCAATTCCCACGGCTATTGGCGTCGCCGGCTTGAAGTCAACTTCACGCATCAGATCATCCACGTCAGCATACGTCTCTGGTACATCACCCTCCTGGATGGGCATTAGATTTCTTATTGCCTTTTTTCCAAGTTTTTCTTCTATTACCTCAATAAAATGCAAAAGGTCAACTGGTTGATTATTGCCGATATTATAGATCCTGTATGGCGCAAAGCTTGTGGCAGGATCCGGGTTTTTTCCATCCCACTTTTTATTCGGCGCAGCTATTTTAGGAACCAACCTGCTTATGCATTCCACAATATCGTCAACATAAGTAAAGTCGCGCCGCATTTGCCCGTGGTTGTAAATATTAATAGGCTGCCCCTCCAGAATCGCCTTAGTGAAAATATACAATGCCATGTCAGGGCGACCGTAGGGACCATACACCGTGAAGAATCTCAATCCTGTCGTTGGCAAATTAAATAATGAAGAATAGGTATGGGCCATCAGCTCATTCGACTTTTTAGTAGCGGCATAAAGTGAAATTGGATGATCAACGTTGTCGTGCACAGAAAAAGGTATTTTTTTGTTTGCTCCATAAACAGAACTCGATGAAGCGTATACCAAATGCTTTACGCTGTGATTGCGGCATGCCTCCAGAATATTTAGAAATCCGTGTAAGTTGCTCTCCAGATAAGCGTGTGGATTTATCAACGAATATCGAACACCTGCCTGGGCAGCCAAATTCACCACGTAATCGAATCTATATTGATCAAAAAGTTCCTCAATCAACTTACCGTCAGCCAACTCCAGTTGATGAAACCTAAAACGGGGATTGGCAGTAAGAATGGCGAGCCTTGATTCTTTAAGCCTGACGTCGTAATAATCATTAAGGTTATCCAGACCGATGACATCATAACCTTGACTACTGAGCTTTTGAGTAAGGTGAAAACCAATGAATCCGGCTGCGCCGGTGACCAGAACGGTGGGATTTGACTGCATGAACGTCTTTTGATTTAGAGCACAAAACTAATAGATTAGGGCGAATTTGTAGTATTTTCTGTTTTTCGGACAATTTCAAGTCCTTCACGGCTAAACCGAAAAATAACAAAGAAATAGATTTGACGGAATTTGTTCGTGACAAAGAGAACAGTGAGATTGAACGCCATCCGCGATTGCCGAATCATTTTTGGTATTACCGATTGCTTTCAAAGCTATCCAGAAAGCTATTAATTATTGCAGCCACCATATAATAATCACTGCCTGATGATCTTTGCGCTTATCCAAAAGGAATTCAAACTCGAACTGAGGCGAAAATCAGTCATTTCGGGAATTGGCCTGTACTTGGTTAGCCTCATTTTCATTTGCTACCTCACCTTTAGCCTGCGGCAAAACAGCATCAATGAAGCAACCTGGTCCGCATTATTTTGGCTCGCAATTCTTTTTTCAGTTGTTAATAGCATAGCCAAGAGCTTCATCGGTGAAAAAAAGGGATCTTACATTTACTATTATGTTGTCGCAAGCCCACAAGCCATTATCCTTTCAAAAATTATTTACAATATGGTGTTCAGCCTGGTGCTTTCCTTGGCCGGGTATCTTTTGTTTTCAATTTTCATTGGCAACCCCATTCAAGATTTAGGACTCTTTATCCTTACGTTACTATTAACCTCCCTGGGATTTTCCGCTTCCTTAAGCCTCATTTCAGGTATTGCCTCAAAAGCAAGCAACAGCAATATCCTTATGGCTGTATTGAGCTTTCCTGTTATCATAGCCCTGCTATTAATGGCCATCAAAATAACGAAGAATATACTTGATGGATTGGAACGCGCTGCCAGCGTGGACGAACTACTGAACTTGATCGCAATAAATTGTATCCTCACCGCATTGGCATACATGCTGTTCCCGTATATTTGGCGCAGTTAAATGGTATTTGACAAACTGTATTTGTCAATGGAACACATGATGAAGAATTGGCTAAAAATTGTTGCGGTTGCGCTGCTGTTCTATGTTCACATCGCAGGGATATTGTTCACCGTACCGCGGTTAAACATACTTAACGAAACGATAAGAGCGTTGTATTTCCATGTGCCGATGTGGTTTGGAATGGTGCTGCTATTTCTCTTGTCAGTTTATTATTCCATACGCTATCTAAGAAATCCTACACCACACAATGATTTCAAGGCTGTTGAATACGCCAACGTAGGCATGGTCTTTGGCGAGCCTGGGTATGCTCACCGGCATGCTTTGGGCTAATTTTGCCTGGGGTTCGCCTTGGCATGGTGATCCTAAGCAAAACGGGGCTGCAATCGCGCTATTGGTATATTTAGCCTATTTTGTGTTACGCGGATCGGTTGAAAATGAGGAGCAAAGAGCTCGTTTGAGCGCGGTCTACAATATTTTCGCATTTGCAGCCATGGTGCCACTTATTTTCATTATTCCACGCATGACGAGTTCTATGCACCCTGGAAGCGGCGGAAATCCGGGATTCAATATGTACGATCTGGACAGCAGAATGCGCCTCGTTTTTTACCCTGCTGTTGTTGCTTGGTTCCTGGTTGGTGCCTGGATTGCATCACTTCGGGTAAAAGTAAGAAAGCTAGAAGAAGAAATACTTGAAATAGAACATGGAAAGATTCACTAAAAGCTTCGTCAGTCTCATGCTCATGCTGATTTGTGCCACAGCCGAGGCACAGTCGGATGTTGAAATGGCAGATGGAATGCGTTCTGAAGGCAAGATTTATGTTGTGGTCGCCATTATCCTTATTATTTTGGCTGGCTTCATGGCGTACCTTGCAATTCTGGATAGAAAGATCAAGAAATTAGAAAACCTGCTGAAAGATCAGAATCGCTCGGGCAAATAGTCGGTTGGGCATTATTCAGGGCCGAATCCCTGATTTTCTGGTCAATAGTATCTAATTTTGCGATCGACAATCTTGGGGCAGTTATGAAAAAATCGCATATTTTAATATTAGTAGTCATTGCGGCGGCAATTGCCATTATTGTCTCCACCGCCGGTGATGCCAGTACCTATGTAGGCTTTGATGAGGCCCATACTATGTATACGGCTGGTAACAAGAAAGAAATTCACGTCGTAGGAGAATTGAAGAAAGATCCGAGTGGGAAAATAATTGGACTGGAAGAAGGACCTGACAGGGTTTCTTTTTCTTTCATCATGGTCGATGACAAAGGGAAAGAACAGAAAGTAACGTATGACCAGCCCATGCCTTCCGATTTTACGCGCTCAGAAAAGGTGGTTGTTATTGGGAGTTATGTTCGTGAGAATTTCAGAGCTAGCAAGATCCTATTGAAATGCCCTTCCAAGTACCAAGAGCAGAAGATAAACGTTTGATGTGATAACATTGGATTCAGTAAACATGTTAAGCGAATAGCTGACCAGTGGTTTAATATTGGTAAAATAAAAGATCATGCATTATTTCATTGGTGACCTGGGTCACCTTTTTGTTATTACTTCTTTTATTACTGCCCTGGCTACCACATATGCCTATTTTAAGGCTACGACGGTCTCAGCCTTAGATCAGAAACGGCTCTGGACTCAAAACGGCAAGACAGGTTTCTACGTTCATGCCATCGCAGTCTTGGGTATCTGCGTGACACTGTTCGTTATTATTTCTGGACATTACTTTGAATATCATTACGCATACAATTACTCTGACAAAAAGCTGCCTGCGTACTATCTGATATCGACGTTCTGGAATGGACAGGAAGGCAGTTTTATGCTCTGGATGTTTTGGCAAGCTGTCCTGGGCATTATAGTGATAAACACGAACAAGTTTTGGGAAGCTCCAGTCATGACCGTTTTCGCGCTTGTGCAAGCTTTTCTTGCTTCTATGATATTAGGCGTGGTAATTCCTGGACTCGACATTGAAGATTGGAAGTTCACCTTTCATTCTGCTGCGAGACGCCATGCCAGAGGCACCAATCTTCATCGCGCAACCAGAATTTATCCCCAGGGACGGAAATGGGTTGAACCCTCTATTGCAGAATTATTGGATGGTGATTCATCCGCCGACGCTATTCTTGGGATTTGCAACAACCTTAGTTCCTTTTTCATTTTGCATGGCCGGATTGTGGTTAAAAAAATACCGTGATTGGGTTCGCCCAGCCTTGCCATGGGCGTTATTCAGTGGCGCCATACTTGGTCTTGGAATTTTAATGGGTGGATACTGGGCTTATGAAACCCTGAATTTTGGTGGTTATTGGAATTGGGATCCGGTAGAAAATGCCGTGTATGTTCCATGGCTAATCCTTATTGCATCCATCCACACCATGATCACCTATAAAAACAGCGAGACGGCCTTAAAGGCGTCGATTGTTTTGGTGATTTCGGTATTTGTACTCATACTCTACTCAACATTTCTAACGCGCAGTGGGGTTCTGGGTGATGCCTCGGTTCACTCCTTTACGGATCTGGGCCTTTCGGGTCAATTGCTCATCTACCTGATGTTTTTCATGCTTGCGGCCATTGCGCTGGCAATATACCGATGGAAGGAAATTCCTACATCAGAAAAAGAAGCCTCAGTCTACTCGCGCGAGTTCTGGATTTTTATTGGCGCGATAACCCTTTGCCTCATGGGGTTCCAGGTGCTCATGCCCACTTCTATTCCGGTCTGGAATAAAATAATAGCGCTGTTTGGTGGAACTTCAAACCTTGCACCCCCAGCCGAACAAATTGGATTCTATTCAAGATTCCAATTGTGGTTTGCCGTTGCAGTGGGTTTTCTTTCTGGTATTGGCCAGTTTTTCTGGTGGAAAAATATTAGCATAGCAGCGCTCCGGAAAGAGCTTACTGCCCCTGCGCTTGTTGCACTCCTCCTTTTTGCGGCGATCATTACCCTCGGTAAGGTATATACATTCTCATACCTGATGCTTACACTGGCCGGTGTGTTCACGCTGGTTGCCAATGCAAAGATTTTATATTCTCTGTTGAAGTCCAGCCCGGCACTTTCAGGTGGCGCTGTGGCACACATCGGAATAGGAATGATGCTTGTTGGCATTATGTTTTCTGCTGGTTATTCAAAAGTGGTTTCGTTGAACAACACCGGAATGCTTATTTCAAAAGAATTCAGTGAAGATTTCAATCGTGAAAACCTACTCCTTTTCGTGAATGAACCGCGCACCATGTGGGGATACAATATTGAATATTTAGGCGAACGGCTCGAACCAAGGTATCACGCCGGATTCATTCGCAGTGGCGATGTCGTTAGAACTGGCGATGATGACCGTGTGGTAGCGAAGGTTGATATTACGCTCGCAGGAAAAGCTTATAAAGCTAAAGACACTATTGAGATCCGTGGCGAGAATACCTTCTATGAAATTCAGCTCCGCCGCAAGGGTAAAACATACACCTTATACCCACGCGCGCAAATCAATCCTGATATGGGTGGCTTGTTAGTTTCTCCGGATATCTACAGGACGGTTGCTGCCGATTTGTATACACACGTTTCATCTGTTATGAAGCCAACAGGGGACGAAGAGTGGAGTAAGCTCGAAGAGATGAAGATCAAAAAAGGTCAAGAATTCTTTGCCAATGACTACGTCGCCATCCTGGAGTCAGTTGATCGCGTATTTGAGGTGGAGGGAATTCCTTTAACAAACGAAGATGTGGCTGTCAAGGCAAGGGTTCGTATTCAGGGAGAGCAAGGCGACTACTTTGCGGAACCAATTTTCCTGATAAAAGATAAAATGGTGGGCCGGATTCCAGACGAAGTTCAGGATCTTGGATTGCGTATTTCACTCTTGAATATTCACCCCGAAACAAATGAATTTAGTATAGGTATCAATACTCGGCAAAAGGATTGGGTAGTCATCAAGGCACTGGAGAAACCCTATATTAATGTACTGTGGATTGGCACCCTGATTCTCATGGCTGGTTTTGGTATCGCTATCACGAGAAGAGTTCGCGAATTCCGCAAAATGAAAGAAAAAGGTCTGGAATAAAATAACCTAAATCGTCATAACCGTGCCATCGTTATGCCATTAGCTTTTCAATCAATTCGTCCACGCTAATTCCTTCCGCTTCGGCCTTGAAATTAAGTACAATCCGATGACGGAGTACGGGTTTTGCAATGGCCTGCACATCTTCAATATCAGGAGAGTATTTGCCGTTTAACAGCGCATTGCACTTTGACCCAAGTACGAGGTATTGAGAAGCGCGTGGGCCAGCGCCCCATTCCAAATAATCATTGGCAATAGCCGCACTCCCGGGCATGCCTGGTCTGGTTTTGTTGGCTAATGCTACCGCATATTCAATTACGTTATCTGCAATGGGAACTCTCCTGACCAGATGCTGGAAATAGGCAATCTCTTCACCAGTGAGCACTGAGCTTACCTTTTTTTGCTCATCGGACGTAGTACTCCTCACAACTTCTATTTCATCCTCAAAAGAAGGATAGGTGAGCTTGATGTTAAACATAAAACGGTCTAGCTGCGCTTCTGGCAGCGGATATGTCCCTTCCTGTTCAATCGGGTTTTGCGTTGCGAGCACGAAAAAAGGTCTGGGTAATTCGTATCGTTGCCCCGCAATAGTCACAGCATATTCCTGCATGGATTCCAACAAAGCAGCCTGCGTTTTTGGTGGTGTTCGGTTAATTTCATCCGCAAGCAAAATATTGGCAAACACAGGGCCTTTGACGAACTTGAAATTCCGTTCTTTATCCATCGTCTCTGCCCCGATGATATCCGACGGCATCAGGTCGGGTGTGAACTGAATACGCTTGAACGCCAGATCAAGCGATGTAGCAATAGTATGTACAAGCAAAGTCTTTGCCAACCCCGGCACACCCACCAGCAGGGAATGCCCCTGACAGAAGAGCCCGGTAAGCACTTGACGAACAACTTCCTCTTGTCCTATGACAATGTTGGAAATTTCGGCTTTAAGTTTTTTATACGCGACACCCAACGCATCGGCTGCCTCAACATCAGAAGAAAAATTTGTCATTGTCACTGGTCTAATAGTCCACAGTTATCATAGGTGGGATCGATATTAATAAACACATCTAACCTCGCTTTTTGAAACCACCGTTGTAAAATTCTGTCTTTCTTTTCGTTCAGGGTCGCCGCATGAATCTTGGTCCAGTCCTGCTCCAGCGAGGCCTGGTGCGGAGGAATCCTTGACTTGTAGTATAATATCCTTACAGCACTTTTACCATCATCGGTCCGATAAGCGATGGGGTTGGATATCTCGCCAACTTTCATCGAGTCAAGCTTGAAAAATATTATTGGATCCAGCTCATCTACGGTCAATTGAACACCGCCGTCTCGATCACTGAAGAACCCTCCGTTACCTTTGGTTTGGACATCATCAGAATATTCTTTTGCAGCATTCTGGAACTTAAGACTGTCGTGTACGATCAGACTGCGAATACTGTCAAGATAGTGGCTGGCATCGTCAATGTCTGCCTGCGACGGCTTAGGTGACATGAGAATATGCCGGGATTGGTATTCATTGCCTCTGCGCTCAATCAACTGCATAATGTGAAAACCAAAAGGTGACTTGAACGGCATTGAAATTTCACCGGGTTTCAATTTAAAAGCCATCGCCTCATATTCGGGCACCATCCTGCCACGGCCTGACCACCCCATTTCACCACCGTTTGAAATTACACTTGGATCATCAGAATATTTCTTGGCCAATGTTGCAAATTCTTCTCCGGACAATATTCTGTTTCGGATATCGATCAATTCGGAGCGTGTTTCGTTCTCCTGTGTTTCGCTAACTTTTGCAACCCTTACCATTTGTGCCACCTCCACTGAGGCTGAAAAATAAGGCAGGCTGTCCTTGGGAATCTTACTAAAAAATCTCTTCACTTCTGAAGGTGTTACACCTACACCCTCGGTCATCGTTTCTTCCATCTTACTCACAATCATCTGTTCGCGAATTTGTTCGCGTAACTCCAGCTTGACTTGTTCCATTGTTTTGCCGTACAAGGCCTCCAGTTCATCTACTGTTCTTCCCGACTGCGCCAAAATCATATCCATCCTATTCTCTGTATTCAAATCCACTTCGGCATCAAGCACCATCACGGAGTCAATCTCCGCCTTGGCCAACATTAATTTATTTCTCACCAACAACGCAAGGTACTGACACTTCGCATCTTGGGAAGGCGAGCCTCCATTCGTAATGTAATCTTGATAGGCGCGTTCCAATTCAGATTTTATGACGATATAGTTATCAACCTTGGCAATTATTTCATCTACTACAAAACCTTCATTTTCTGAAGGCGCAGTGTCCTCATCCTGGCCTGTGGCTTGTCCAATAGTGGCCCACACCAGAAGTACAAAGAAGAGTATTCTTTTGTGTCCTGTAATTTTCATATTAATTGTATATCTCAAACTCATGTTGCTCCATTGCATACTTGTACACTTCATCCTCTAGTTCCTTCGCCAGCTGCACTTTTCGCTTATTCAGAATAATATTCCGAATGTCATCTTTTACAAACTCCATGGGTGATATATTGTCAGAAATTCTATACTGTACAACTCTTAAGTAGTACAGATAGTTTTCATCTGAAGTCTCATAGTAGGGATTCGACTTGAGAAACGGAATTTTATTTGGAATCTCTGCCAATGGCGAATTCTTGACAAGTTCGTCGTACACCACCCAATTCGAACCCGATATGTGGTACGCCACCGAAAAGCTTAAACAATAAGACTTCAGCTCATTTTCGTCCTTCTCCCGCTTAGAATAAATCAACTCCTTTATCTTTTCAGTTCGGGGTGCATTTTTGGGAATCTTTATAAAGGTACCCTGAACGATATTCTGCTTGAGAATAAAATTATCAATATTGGTTTTATAATACTTTTCAATTTCCTCCATCGAAACGGCAGTATCGAGATGTTGTTTTATATAATACGTTTGGTATTCATACGCAATAATACTGTAGCGGTAGTCAAGTATTTTGCGTTCAACCTGGGCTTCATTTATGTCAATTTTCCGCGACGCTTCCTGGATCAATAATTGTTTTCGAATCCAGCTGTTTATGTATGCCTCCACCAGTTTGGTGCTATCCTCTGCTGGCGTTCCCGGAGCAATTATGCCAACGAGTTCATCTTTGTAGAGATATGAATCGTTGGCTCTTGCAGCGGGCTCCCGACCGGCATCCCCACTAGCATTGTTAGCCTTCATTTTAATCAAATCACAACCGGAAACGAACAGGCCAAGAAGCACAAAAGACAGGCAATAACCACCAAATAACGTCACAATAGCCTTAATCCGTTCGCAACTGCTGTAAAATGTATCGTTTCCCCTTTTCATTGACCTTTACGACATATTTCTTTTTTAGCTGTTCAATCCACATTTTCTCCAAAAAAGCCTGATAATCAGAAATTATCCGTGGTCGGCACTCCTCAAACGACATGGGACCAGCCGGCAGTATGTCCTTTAGCCACGCAAGGTAATATATTCCGTTGTCTTCTGTCGAATAAACCCCAGCTACCCAGGGTACCTTCTGCAAAGCAGATTTCTCATCCCGTTTATAATATCCAACCTCCGACTTGACCTTCTTAGCAGCCACAAATTCCTGAATTTTTGCCTGATCACCTGACAGAATAATGTCTTTCAGTGGAGCGCCAAAATCACTGCTTTTGGATGAATACACCACTGCCTTGGCCCGCTCCCCGGCCATATAGCTTGAAATATGGTCCAGATAGTATTTATGCTGCCCCGAGGAATCCTCTGAGGCCTTGTTCCAGACTTCTTTTTCCATTATTTCAAAGAGTAAGTATCCCCTCATAATACTCCCTGAGAAGGAAACGGTACGTGGGATTTTCCGCGATAATTTTTTCCTCTACCAATGTCCGGATGCTGGCATCGATAAAATTGTTGTACAGCTGCTCAAGATATTCACCTGGTGAAAGTGCATTAGGTCGCTGATGTCGATGAGCATAGGCAAGAAAATCTTGCACACTGTACGCCCTACCCTGCAGATAGAACAATACTTCATTCTCACTTGCCAGCGCTTCCGGAATCTCCCATGTTCCATTCATGAGGCTGGAGTCGGCCAGCGCAAGTACTGCGGTTTTTACTGATTGATTTTCCTTTATCTGATACGCAGCACGCAGTTTGGTTTGCATCAACTGCTTTGATAACTCGGTTCGCTCATCGCGGAGCACACGATTCCTCAACGATGGCTCTATTTCTTGAAAAGAGGGTAGGGGTATTCTTCTCTCGAGGCGAATAATGTGCCATCCATATTGGGTTTGAAAAGGATCCGATATTTCTCCAGGATCTCGCAGATGAAATGCCATCTGTTCGAACTCAGGGACAGATGCCATGGCGCCTATCCCAATGGGTCTGAGCCTCCCACCATTGTCCTTTGTTGCCGGATCTTCAGAATACTCCCTGCACAGCTCCTCCCATTTCACGCCCGCCTGCAGCTGATCATAGATTGTAAAAATCGTATTTTTTGCATTTTCATCTTTTTTTTCACCGCCGGTCCGGATCATGATGTGAGAAACCTCCACCTCTCCCTGAGCGGGTCTTTTGTCAAACACCTTGATGATGTGATACCCAAATTTTGTCCTTACCGGCATGCTCACCTGTCCTTTCTGCGTTTGATACGCCGCTGTCTCAAAAGGATAAACCATCTGCATTGCCGTAAAATACCCCAGGCTTCCTTGGTTTCTTTTTCGCCGATGGGTCTTCGGAAAAAGTGACAGCTGCCGCCGCAAAATCTTCACCCGCGACGATACGATTCCTAATGTCTATGATTTTGGCATAGGCCTTCAGTGTATCCTCAGGACCAGCTTCTGGTGTAACGTTGATCAGTATATGAGAGGCCTTGACCTCGTATTTCATCCTGTCATAAGTCAGCCTCACCAAGCTATCTATAAGTTTAGCGTCCGGCAGGTAGGGCCTGCGCAGTTCATCCTTGTAAGAATTGTATTCTTTCACAAATGAATCCAGCGTATCCATACCGCGCTGCCGTGCCTCCTGAACCTTAAGCTTAAAGTTGATAAACAGCGTTAAATATTCGTCTACTTTCGCTTCTGTGAAATCTTCGTCTTTATTTTGGTGATTCTTCTTATACAGGTAAACAAATTCATCGACGTTAACCGGATTTCCAGCTACAGAAAAGACTACAACGGCCTTATCATTTCTTTCTTTCTCTTTCTTATCCTGCGCAACACTGAAAGAAATAATTGCACTGCAGAGAAGCATCAAGGCTGCACGGGTCAACATAAATTTGGTACGATTCTGATTTATTTGAAGTGAACGCTCTTCACAAGGCGGCAGACGTTTCTGCCTTTATATTTCTTGTACTCGATTTTGTCCATAATAGACTTAACGAGTCGTATACCAAGTCCACCCTTGCGCTTTTCATGGATTATGTTGTCAATTGCGGGTGTAGTAAATTCGTTAATATCAAACACTGTGCCGTCGTCGATGAGCTCAATAACCAAAGGCTTATCTTTTTCAACATGGATAGTGAGTTCGAATAAATCATCCGGGTTGCAATGATGTGCGTGAATAATGAGGTTGGAGCACATCTCATCCAGGGCAAGCACGATCTGGCTTATCTCCAAATCAGGAATAGGATGGTTCTTTAGCGAGCCACGGATAAAATCCCTGACATCCTTCAGGTTCTCGATGCTACAACCAACTTTAGACTTATAGTTCATTCACAATTTGCTTCGCTTCAGCTTTGTCTCTCCCGATCTTTAACAATTCGTTTAGTCCCAGTATACTAAAAGTATTGGCGACCTTATCACTCATTCCAAACAACACCATTCTGATATTCCGATCATTAAACTCTTCTATATACGACATAAAAACACCTAGCCCGGCAGAGGAGATGTATTCCAACGCGCTGCAGTCAACCAGGATTTTGATATATCCTTCTCCCACACTTTTGGCTATCGCCAGGTCAAGCTCAATGGAAGAGCTCGCATCAATTTCGCCAATAAGTGCGATAATATCCGCTCCATCTTCTTGCAATCTCTTAATGTGGATCATAGGTTTTAAACGTTATGTGAATAGTAATGTTCCTTTCTCGCTTTTTCTCACTGTCCGCTTTAATTGAACCTGACAATCATTGTCGTATAATCGTCATCAATATTGTCGGTACCCGAAAACTCATACAATTTCTTGATCAAATGGTCCTGCACTTGGGTCGCCGACAATGAAGAGACTTCTTCAAAACTGCTGAGTAGCCTATCGTATCCAAACTCTTCCCCTTTGCTATCTTTCGCCTCTGTGATGCCGTCCGTATAAAGCACCATCATGTCGCCGCTTACATAATCGAACTCATAGGCTTGAATGAAATTTGCGTACGTTTTGTTCCTCACCATCCCCAACGCAATACCCTTGTCCTTAAAATATGTCGTCTCTTGCCTGAGCGGCCGAGTGATACAGCACCGGGCAATGACCGGCGCGCGCATACCTAACCTTTTTGGTCGCCGTATTAATAACGAAATAAGCTGCCGATATGAAGGAGCCCCGTTCCAAACAGTAGACCAGCGCCTGATTAGCGTGTATCATAAAATTATCTGGCTCTATATCACGTTGCGCCAGGCTGTGAAAGATTCCTTTCATTTGCGACATGTGGAATGCTGCTGTTGTCCCTTTGCCCGAAACGTCTGCAATAACAATCGAAATCAGATTTTCGTTAATGCGCAAAGTGTCATAATAGTCACCTCCCACTTCATCAGCGGATTCTGAAAAAGCTGCAATTTCAAAGTCCTTGTCCTGTTCCAGCAGTGTTGGCAACAAACTCTTTTGCACCGTCTTTGCAATTTTCAACTCCTCCTTGTAGCGTTCATTTTGCAAAGCCTCTTCCATTAACCGGAAGTTCTCTATTGAAATACCAGCCTGGTTTGAAAACGTAGAAACAATTTTTGTCATTTCTTTGTTAAATCCTTCCGGCAATTCTTTCAATAAGGCGAGGTTACCGATGTTATCGCCTTTTACATATATTGGAAAAGCAAGAATCGAACGAAACCTCGATCCTCGAAGTGAAGCCAGATGCTTTGAAAGATTTTTGGTTTTCTCGCTCCCCTGATCAAAAACACCTTTAATGTGGTGGGCACTTAAGTGATTGATGATTTCATGCGATTCTTTCTCTGTTATCTTGTAGGTAAAGAGTTTTTGCTCATGCGCATTACTGTTTATCTCCAGCCAGGCTGCGTCTGCGAAAACCGAGCTAACGGAAGTTTCCAATAGAATATTGTAAACACTTTCTTCACTTTGTTCCGTTTGGATAGACTGGCTGATGCGTTGAAAATTCACCACCTCTTCCAGCTTCTGCTCAAAGACCGACGTAGTCGGCAGATTAAATAAAATCACCAGGAAAGAAAAAATGCTGTATACCGTAACAAATACGATCAACGACAATATGAAAATATGATATCGATAGTCTGTAAAATAGGGCGAATCGTTTGCAATACTTTCGGACAGCGCGCTATTCGTATAGAAAATATACAGCAGGTAAAATATTGTGAGCAGGAGCAATAGCAAGCTTGTCCATTTCTGTCTGAAATTCAGGAACGCGACCCACTTCATATTTCCCGAAAGCACAAGACCTACAACGACAAAAATGCCCAGCAGTAAACCGTAGAGCCATTCCACAAGCGGGATCTTAAAGCTGTTGTACACAAGCGATGCTAGCAGCCCGAATTCAAAAAAAGCCCAGAGTCGCAATAGCCATTTTGACTTTTGATACAGAATAAGCCGTTTCCATGCGCTGAACGCCATCATCAGGAAACCAATCATCAGGCCAAGGTTGATGAGGTAGATGAGGTCTTTGAATATGATGTGTGTGGTGAGGTTCGTGTCGTTCAACAGGAATTCCACCAGGCGAAGCGCTAGTGAAATTACTGTGGCGACCAAACCTGTGGCGAACACTCTCCATAACAAGTCTACAAAGTTCAGGACTTGATCCATTTCAATTTTGAGCTTGTAGTAGTAAAAGAGCGAAAGGATGAAGAGGTTGAGCATAATACCTGGTAACCAACTGGGTAAATCAGGTTTTATGTCGTTGACAGCGCTGAAAAGGACAGAAAGGTCAGTAAACACCAAGGCTAGCCAGGTTACGAAACCCACGGTAAAAAGCAGTCTGGTTATCGCTTTTGCGCGCACAAAATATCGATTGAAGCTAAAAAAAGCCAATTCTTGAGATCGGCTCCACAATAATAGGAATAAAGTAAGAAAGTGTAGGTACGCCCAGTTTCCGTCATTGCGAGCTGAAGCGATGGGTTGTGCGGTGGCGCGCGGCAATCCCCTAACTACCATGTGCGCATTTCATAGGGAGGAGATTGCTTCGTCATCATGTCCTGACTTCGTCGGGACGATTCCTCGCAATGACGTGAGGGGTTACGTCATTGCGAGCTGAAGCGATGGGGTTGTGCGGTGGCGCGCGGCAATCCCCTTACTACCATGTGCGCACTTCATAGGGAGGGGATTGCTTCGTCATCATGTCCCGACTTCGTCGTGACGATTCCTCGCAATGACGTGAGGGTTACGTCATTGCGAGCTGAAGCGATGGGGTTGTGCGGTGGGGCGCGGCAATCCCCTCACTACCATGTGCGCACTTCATAGGGAGGGGATTGCTTCGTCATCATGTCCCGACTTCGTCGTGACGATTCCTCGCAATGACGTGAAGGGTTACGTCATTGCGAGCTGAAGCGATGGGTTGTGCGATGGGGCGTGGCAATCCCCTCACCTCCTTATTTCCTACTATAATTCGGCGCCTCCCGGGTAATAGTAACATCGTGCGGATGGCTCTCATAAACCCCTGCTGCTGTGATCTTTACAAATTTGGCCTGCTTGAGTTTTTCAATGTTTTTGGCCCCGCAGTAACCCATTCCGGCCCTTAGCCCGCCAGTAAGCTGGTAGAGCACTTCTGATACCAATCCCTTGAAAGGAACGCGGCCGGAAATGCCTTCCGGCACTAACTTCTTGATGTCATCCTCCGCATCCTGGAAGTAGCGGTCTTTCGAGCCGTCTTCCATCGCCTCCAAAGACCCCATACCCCGGTATGTTTTGAATTTTCTTCCTTCATAGATAATCACTTCTCCCGGCGCCTCTTCTGTGCCGGCCAACAGGGAGCCGATCATGACACTGTCAGCGCCTGCAGCAATCGCTTTCACTACATCACCTGAAAAACGAATACCCCCGTCGGCAATCACACAAACACCAGAACCTTTGAGCGCTTTGGCTGATTCATATACTGCAGAAAGCTGTGGCAACCCCACGCCGGCAACCACACGTGTAGTGCAAATACTTCCGGGGCCTACCCCCACCTTTATCGCATCGGCACCCACTTTGGCTAATGCCCGCGCGGCTTCTGCCGTCGCGATGTTTCCAACGATCAGATCGAGTTCGGGGTATTTCTTTTTTACACGCTTTGCCGCATCCATAACCCCTTTTGAATGACCATGCGCTGTATCGATGCTGATTACATCGGCACCCGCGGCTTTTAAGGCATCGATCCGGTCAAGAATATCCGGCGTCACACCAACGGCAGCCCCTACACGCAATCTTCCAAAAGTATCCTGGCAGGCCGTAGGTTTGTTCTTCTTTTTTTGGATGTCTTTGAAAGTAATCAGCCCGACAAGCTTTCCTTTCTTACTGATAATCGGGAGCTTTTCAATTTTATATTTTTTTAGGGTACCCTCAGCCTGTTGCAGGGTTATACCTTCAGGGGCGGTGATCAGATTATCTTTTGTCATGATCCGCTCTACCGGCACGTTCATATCCTTCTGGAAATCGCAGGTCGCGGTTTGTAATAATTCCAACGAGTTTGTTGTTGTCATCGATGATTGGAATACCCCCGATCTTAAACTCGCGCATAATATTTTCTGCCTCCTGCACCGTAGAATGAATCGTAAGGGTAATGGGGTCAATAATAAGTCCGCTTTGCGATCGTTTGACCTTGCGCACCTGTTCTGCCTGCAGCTCGACCTTCATGTTTTTGTGGATGAACCCCATGCCCCCTTCCATCGCAACACTGATTGCCAACTCAGCTTCTGTGACGGTGTCCATGGCAGACGATACCAAAGGAATGTTCAGCCTGATTTTAGAGGTAAGGTTAGTGGCGGTGTCGGTTTCACGGGGAAGGACTTCAGAATACGCCGGGACCAGAAGCACATCATCATAGGTGAGGGCCTCAAAAAGAAATTTGGAAGTGTCGAGTGGCATGGCAAATAATTTACGATCTATTATTTGCAGGGCAAAGGTATAGTTTAAATGCCTAATTCGCTAGCTTGAGTGGATTCTGGCGAATATTTCTTTTTGCGTACTTATGGAAGCCATTTTTATGTGGAAATTTACGCGGCAGCATTATTTTTGACCTGTAAATGGGTCCCCGACATAACTAACACTCCCATGAGATTAAGCATTCTGTGTTCTACAATTGCCTCCGTTTTTTTTGCTGTTGCTTCTTACGGCCAGGTCCAGACCGGAAAAGCATCCTTCTACGCGGATAAGTTCGAAGGAATACCCACTGCCAGCGGCGAGAAATACAGGCATAATAAGTTGACGGCTGCGCACAAGACACTTCCTTTTGGCACTATCGTACGGGTTACCAATGTGGAAAATAGCAAGTCCGTTGAAGTGACTGTCAATGACCGAGGTCCTTACGTCGATGGCAGGATTATTGATCTTTCCAAAGCAGCGGCAGAGCAGCTGGGCTTCGTGAATAATGGTTTGGCTGAAGTGAAATTAGAAGTTGTTGACCCTGGCGATGGGAAAGTGAGCGACATGGGCAGAACGATTGACCAGGTAACCGTTGACGAAAAAGAGTTTTACGGATTTGAGATATCCAGAAAGAAGCCGAAAGGTTATGGCGTCCAGGTTGGCACCTACCAGGAATTGGTTAATCTGATGCGGCTCTCCGACAACCTAAAAAATTCTTACAAAAAAGAAATCACCGTACAGGTTAAGATCGTTAACGGTGTGAAGTACTACGGGCTCATATTGGGGCAGTTCCCAACGCGCGCGAAGGCTGAAGAATTTCGCGAAGAAGTAAGAAACAAATTCCCGGATGTATTTATTGTCGAATATAGTCGGCTGTAGCACGTTTAGCCGATCACAAAAACCTGAATTTATACGAATCCTTCAAACACTACTAGATTAGTAGGTTAGTTTCATTTTTGCACAAAAAACATTTCCTTGTCGTCAAATCATTCCGCACAACCATCTGGCTAGTTTAAGGATATGGAAATCATTGGATACATTGCTGCTGTCTGCATTGGCTTAATCCTGGGTATGTTGGGGGGAGGTGGTTCAATTCTGTCCATTCCAATTCTGGTTTATCTCTTTCATTTTGATGTCGTGCTGGCTTCTGCCTACTCCCTGTTTATTGTTGGGACAACCAGTCTAGTTGGGGCAATTCCGAAGTATAAGGAGCACCTCGTAAATGTGAGAACCGGTTTGTTGTTCGGGATACCTTCCATCGTCAGTATCTTCGCTACGCGTAGGTGGGTAGTGCACGCAATCCCTGACATCGTTTGGCAAGTGGATGGCTTCATACTAACGAAACGTTTATTACTCCTCGGACTTTTTGCAATTCTTATGGTCCTCGCTTCCATTTCTATGATTAAGGAGCGTCAAGAACGCAAAAACGATCAGGAACGCTTCAGGACATTTTTAGTAATTCTCGAAGGACTGCTTATTGGATTCCTCACGGGTCTGGTAGGCGCAGGCGGTGGATTTCTTATTATACCCGCACTCGTACTGCTAACAGGGTTAACCTTCAAGGCCGCCGTTGGAACATCATTGTTTATAATCGCGATTAATTCATTAATGGGGTTTATGGGTGACCTCTTTAACTACTCAATGGACTGGCAATTCCTATTGACAATAACCGGATTGGCTGTACTTGGGATACTGATCGGAAACGTTCTATCACAAAAAGCGACATCAAGACAATTGCGGAAAATATTCGGATGGTTTATCCTGGTTATGGGGTGCTGGATTCTAATCCGGGAAGTACTGCAGACCTGATCATGGAAAAGAAGAACCGCCAATTAACAGGGTCACCTAAATCGAATCTATCACTTCCTGCGCGGCGCGTTCCGCTGAAAGTAGCGCTCCGTTCAGTGTGCCAAATTCTCCATTGACGTCAGTAGCTTCACCTGCGAAGAAAAGTTTGCCGTTAACCGGTTCGGCAAGGTCAATGCGGTCCTGGTTTGTTCCCCCGGATTTTGCGTAAGACATACCCCCTTTTATGAAGGGTTCTAACGACCAATCCTGAATAATCGTAATAATATTATCGTTAAGATCTTTACGGATATTCATGGTTGCCTTTCCATCAAATATCGTGTCGAGTTCTGCAAGCAAAACAGGTATTGCATCTTTGCCCAGGGCGGATAACGCCGCCGCCTCAGGCCCGCCAATGGTTACGGCCATTGTTCTGTTAACATCACTTCGGCCTACACCGCTGGTAAAGTAGTCGGGGGCTGTCGTTCCTCCATACAGAAATCCCGAATCTGCTCCCCAGAAATTTGCTTTGAAATCAAGGAGAATGCGGAGTGCTGCATCCATGTCCATATTTGACAATGCTGCATTCTTTTTTGCCGCTAATCCTGGCGCGAAAGATATGCTCCCACTTTTCAGGATAGAAACAGGCACCGTTACAATTACCTTATCCGCTTCAACGGAAAAGGTTTCCGCGCTTACTGTGTTCTCCCCACGAACAATAATCTTTTCTCCCGTGTAATCGATTTCCTTCACAACACTATTCGACATCACATCGACAGCTACCTTGCTAAATTGCGACAGCAGGGCATCCTGCATGGGGTTGTCTGACAGTGTTAGCATCTCACTATTCCTCGTCACTAGCTTCAACCCATCCGATAGTGCCTGCATGCTCATGCGGTCATTGGTGGTTCCATATTTATTGCCAATCCAGGAATTCAGGATCGCATACATCCTCGGACTAATACCGGCCGAAACGACAGCTTGCTGTACGGACACATTACCGCCTGCGTAAGTAGCAATGTTATCAACGAAATTCCTGGCCGCAATAAAATCAGGGTCAACTTCAGCTACAGCAGATTCCACAAATGCGCCATCCAAGAAGTAGTTGTCGGCAGCGGTACCCAGATCAACTGTCGTTAATGTCAATTGCTCAACTATCTTTCCCCAACTCGAATCCGAACCGATAATCTGTCCAGCACCAAGTTCAATCGGAAAGTCGCTGCTCAAGGGGCTCGGTGAGGTGAACGACAAGGAAGCGGACGGTTTGTCAGTCGATTTTAAGGTTCTCACGCGTCCCCCCAACCGATCCGACGCTTCAAGTAGCACTACTTTAATGCCTTGGGCCTTCAGGATGTCCGCTGCATACAACCCCGCGGCACCGGCGCCGACGATCGCAACAGTCCCTTCATATCCAGGTGTTGGCATGGGGTCATCTTCTTTGCATGAGGTCAACCACCCCGGCATTACGATTCCGGCCGACAAGCCAAGACCAATATTCTTTATAACATTTCTACGCTTCACAACACAAATCTTTAGAAAGTCAATTATCGCTCGAATTTTAGAGAAATATACACGATTTTCGACCTATGAATTCAATTTCACTGCAAACGGTCAAAAAAGTCGCGGTGATTGGCCCTGAATGCACCGGTAAATCTGAACTGGCTGAATCGCTGGCCAAACAATTCAATACCAGCTGGGTACCTGAATATGCCAGAGGCTATATCGATAACCTGATTCGCCCATATGAACAACGCGACTTACTTGCCATTGCACATGGTCAAATGAGGATAGAAGATGAGTGGGCCCGGGGCAGCAATACTGTGGTATTCTGTGATACGAACCTATATGTAATCAAGATCTGGAGTGAGTTCAAATTCGGAATTTGCGATGAGGCAATACTAAGGCAGATCGAAAGCCGAAAATATGACCTATACCTGCTTACGTATATAGACGTTCCGTGGCAGGACGACCCTCAACGTGAACACCCTGACAAGCGAGAACAATTATACCAACGCTACCTAGAGGAGATGAGGAATCAACCCGTTCCCTTTGTCGAAATAAAAGGTGAACGAGAAAGCCGAATAAAGGCTGCGATTGACGCGGTTGAAAATCTTTTGAAATGAGCATCCCGACAGGGCCGTATGCCGCGCTTAAACTACCCGATTTTCGACTCTTCATTACGGCGCGGTTTTGCGTTACATTGGCGATTCAAATTCAATCTGTAGTCGTGGCTTGGCAAGTGTACGACCTTACCAATGACCCTTTATCGCTTGGGTTGATCGGCTTGGCAGAGGCAATACCCAGTATTGGGGTTTCCTTATACGCCGGTCATGTGGCAGACATGGTACAACGAAAGAAAATAATTCTAGCCTGCGTCAGCACGCTCTTGATTTGCTCTGTTGCACTACTTTTCTTTACGCTTGAATTGAGCGACTTCCTGCAGCGCTACGGAGTCGTTCCAATCTATGCGGTAATCTTTGTAAGCGGCATTTCGCGAGGGTTCATTTCACCTGCGATGTTTGCCTACATGCCGCAGCTGGTGCCACGTGAGCTGTACAGCAATGCAATCACCTGGAATAGCACCCTATGGGAAACTGCCGCTATTGGCGGGCCCGCTATCGGCGGTTTTTTATATGGCTTTATTGGCATTAAAGCCTCCTATGCGGCCGATGTACTGCTGATGTTGACGGGCTTGGCACTTGCAGTCGGCGTTACCAACAAGCCTTTGCCCCCGGGAAGTGATGAGCAGGGCATGGTCGAAAAAATCAGGGCAGGGTTGCGATTTGTTTTCCGCAATCAAATCATTCTAGGTGCTATCTCCCTGGATCTGTTCGCGGTTTTGTTCGGTGGCGCTGTTGCGCTGTTGCCGATCTTCGCGAAAGAAATACTTCGCGTAGGTCCCGAAGGATTGGGCATACTCAGGGCAGCCCCATCGGTAGGCGCACTGATGATGGCCTTTTATATTACGCATCATCCAATGATGAAAAATACGGGTAAGATCTTATTGTATTCTGTTGCCGGGTTTGGCATATGCATGATCTCATTTGCTGTCTCGACTAATTTTTGGCTCTCGTTATTCTTATTGATGATGAGTGGTATGTTTGATTGTGTGAGTGTTATTATTCGCGGTACACTGCTGCAGACGTTAACGCCCGAAAACATGAAAGGCCGTGTTTCGGCAGTGAACCATATCTTCATCGGTTCTTCAAACGAAATTGGTATGTTCGAATCTGGCGTAGCCGCAAAACTGTTGGGTGTAGTCCCTTCCGTGATTTTTGGAGGATGTATGACACTGCTTTCGGTTAGCGTTATCTCCCTGCTGGCAAAATCACTACGAAAACTACAGCGCGTTCACTAAATTACGCCTATGCAACAAATATCCATCAATACCCCAGCGTTGCACTTTCCAGCGATAACCCTCATGATGCTAGCCTATACGAATCGATTTCTGGCGCTTGACCACGTTAATCAGAAATCTACACGGACAGTACAAAGAAGTTCAGGAAAACCGTGACCTTATTAAAGCACAAATTGACAATCTCGGCAGGCGCTTGATTCTGGTTAAGCAAATGCAGGCCACAGGAATAATAAGCTTTTTCTTTGGTGTGTTAAGCATGCTATCCTTTTATCTCGAATATGCCAATTGGGCATTCGGTATATTCGGGTTGAGCCTTCTTTCGCTGCTGCTTTCACTAGGTCTACCCCTAAACGAGATCTTTATCAGTACCCGCGCGTTGGAAATTGAATAAAGGATATGTTGGAGGAGTGAAATTAATTTGTCCATTTTCGATACCCTGCCACGCGACTCAGTGCGCTAACACCAATTCCTTCAAGGTCTTAATCCAAAGGGGATGATCATTCAAGCTTTCCACGAGCTGAACTTTTTCTCCACCATGGGCTTTAAATATTTCCTGGTATTCGTCTCCGATTTCAATAATTGTTTCCAGACAGTCGGCTGTGAACGCTGGTGAAAAAACCAATATTTTTTTCATCCCTTTTCTGCCGCATGCTTCCACAACTTTATCGGAAAAAGGTTCGAGCCATTTTTTATCCAATCGGGATTGAAAACATACGGTGTACCGCTCGGCGGCGATATTCAATCGTGCGGCCAGCATCCGTGTTGTCGCATAGCACGTTGCTTTGTAGCAAAACTTGTTTTCTTCCGTAATTTCATTCTCGCAGTTGTGGTCTGAACATAAACCCTCTGTATAGACTTTGTCGACCTGCCTTTCGGGTAGCCCGTGATAGGAAAATAGAATATGATCATAAGCGCTAATATCATATTGTCTTCCACGCTCAACCAGCGCACTAATAAATGTCTCATTATCGTAATACTGACTTATGAACCGCAGCGCAGGAATAGTCCACCACGTCCTGATTACGCGCATTACTTCCTCAAGCGCAGAGCCCGTTGAAGCGGATGCGTATTGGGGAAACATAGGCAGAACGATGATCTTTGCATAATTTTGCTTTCGCATTGTTTCCAGCACGCTGGGTATAGATGGATTTTTATAGCGCATTGCAAGATGAACCTCGTATTCCTCACTTAACGCTTGCTGCAATAGCCCTTTTACGCGTAAACTGAAGTACAGCAAGGGTGATCCGTTGGACGTCCATAATTTTTTGTAAATGGCGGCAGATTTCGGCGCGCGAAATGGAACAATGATGAGATTCACCAATATCTTACGCGCTAACCAGGGTATGTCAATAACTCTGGGGTCATTAAGAAACTGTGAAAGATAGGATCTGACATCTTTCACCGAAGGACTATCCGGTGTACCTAAATTTACAAGTAAAACTCCGATTTTGCTTTTCATACATTTCTAGATCAGCGAAAGTTAGAATAATAACATTATCTGAAGAAAAAAGTTGAACTCGCTAAGGTTGTCAGTTTTGGCAACACTGTCAAGAAAACCAATTCGGAAAAGACCATACCATCCAACCATAAACCGCGAAACGAAAAACACGTGAAATGCATATCAGGAGGAAGGATCTGAACGGATAGTTTACTGATCCAACCAACATGCAGGTTGCTGAAAACGGCAATGGCGTAAGGGCGCCAACCAGAACGATATATCCACCAAAGCGTTTTAGCTGGCCTTGGTACTGGGTTAAGAACCGATCACTCATTCGTTTATAGATTGGTGATTTGGAGAAATACCGTCCGATAAAATACCCTAGAATTCCAGCCGCATAAGAGATCAGCGTCAGATTCACCAGGTTCATACTGTAATCTGCCAGGCTTGCTTTAGCGGTTACCCATACCAGCATAAAAAGCTCTGGCGGGAGGATTCCAAAAACTATCTCAGACAGCGTGAAAACGCCATACACCAAAGGCCCGTTCGACCTCATATTCAAAATGTATGGCTGCAAATGTTCCTCTATATAATCTTCGAAGAAGATAAAAGCGGTAATAAACACACCGAACCAAAGTAGCCCCCTAACCAAGTTCTTTAATAAAAAACCGGACTTGGTTTCTTCGTTCTGCTCCATACTTAGTTTAGAATAGGCGCTCTCTTAAAGGGCCTCGTTTCATCAAATAGCTTTCTGTAAGTGGCGTGTTTTTTAGATATCTTTCCACCAACTTGATCCACTATATTAATCATTTTGGGATTGAAATCACCAATCCAGTTCATTTCATACTCATCATATCGCCTGTATTCATCCTGCAAAACTCTGCGCGATTCCATCACCATCGCGCCGTCTAAACCCTTGCCCTGATGCTCAGGCGCCACACCAAATAATATTCCAAAGGCCTTACGATTGGTTTTGATCAAAGCGTGCCAGGCAAATTTTATTTTTCCAATCAAGTTGAGCCTACCATGAACGTATTTAAGTACCTGATTGATCTCTGGTAGGGAAAGAAAAAAACTTACGGGTTCGCCTTTGTAAAAACCGAAGTACAACAGGCGACGATCCATAATTGGCTTCATTTGCTTAACAATAAGCTGTGCTTGAAGCATGGAAAGCTCAGGATTTTCGAAACGGTTAGCCCAGGCCTTATTGTAAACAGACAGGATATAGGCTGGCAACTTGCTAAGCTCATTCTTTCTCAGATGGCGAAATTCGTAATCTGAATCTTTCGCAGCAATAGCGGCTTTGGCGGACAGTTTCGGAGAGAGTGGTCCTTGAACCGTGCGGTGAAAAGTATATTGGTAGAAATACACCTGGAATCCATAAGCTTCAAAAAAATCTCGATAGTACGGGAAATTATAGTTGCATTGATAATTGGGCTCCCGGTCAAATCCTTCAATTAGGAGACCCCACCAGCGATCGCGATTGCCAAAATTAATGGGGCCATCCATAGCTTCCATACCTTTTGTTTCAAGCCACTTCCGACATTCATCAAAAAGCATAAAGGCCGCTGATTTATCTTGTGTGCATTCAAAAAAACCTATTCCACCGGTGGGCTGTTCATTTCCTTTTGAAACGGTTTTTTTGTTTACAAATGCAGCTACGCGACCAATAGTCTCCTGCTGATCGTTTACCAGAATCCATCGAATGCATTCTCCGTGTCTGAAAGCCTTATTTTTCTCCTTGTCAAATACATCAAGAATATCCTTATCCAGCGGGCGGATCCAATGAGGCTCATTCGCGTAAAGCCTTACCGGCAGCATTAAGAATTCTTTTTCCTGCTGCGGTGTAACTACCTCTAATATCTTCATTGCTCTTCAACTCCTATCGAGGTGGGCATTTGGTTAATGACACTATTAATGCGATTTGGCAGTATGATGCTAAACCTAGTGCCCTGCATTAACCGGCTTGCGACAGAAATTTGGCCGCTAAGTTTATCGACCGCATTTTTTACAATATACAGGCCAATGCCGGAGCCGTCCGACTGTTCTGTGGCGCGATAGAACATTTCAAAAACTTTAGCAAGGTTATGCTCATCGATCCCAATGCCATTATCCGCAAATACTATTTCTGCACGCAAGTGATCAACGTTAATTTTAATACCAATTTCAGTAGTCTCCTCATCCAATTTCCTGTATTTGATGGCATTGGAGATAAGGTTGCGAAGTATCTCAGCAACGCGCCAAGGATCGCTGTAAAAATCGATTCCATCTACCTTTACGAGACGATTAATGCCTTTTGCCCCTTCCAAATAATTGAGATCATTAAATGTCTGCTCAATAATAGCGCTAAAATCGACTTTCTCAACACCAACCTCCATCTTGAGATTCTTCGAATGGCTTAACACATCGCCAATAAAGTGATCAAGATGCTCGACTTTTGTGCCGATAATATCTATATAGTCCATTGGGTTATCTGTATTTCCAGGAAGTTTGGCCAGATTCACCAGACCCAAAATAGACGAAAGTGGTGCCCTCAGATCATGCGACACCTTGTACACAAAATTATCAAGTTCAGCGTTTCTAATCTTCAATTCTTCTTCTACTTTTTTGCGCTCAGTTATGTCAACGTAGACGCCATAAATTCCGATCGTCTTATTTTCTAACATGACCGGCATGCCGTAAAGGATAACATTCACAATCTTTCCGCTGCGATGCCTACGCACAGTTTCAATGCTAATGACCCTGTGGTTGGTAATAAGATTATTCAGGTCAACACCCTCATGGGTTAATTGATCTGGAATGATAAAGTCATTAATGCTTTGGTTTCTCATTTCGTTCAATGTGAAACCAAACATCTCTTCAAATCCCTTATTTACTTGTTCTACTTTTCCAGAATCCGCTAACAATACGACAGCCATGGGAATATTCTGAAAAAGCTGCGCTAACAATATCTCATTCCTCTTGACACGTACTTCAGTTCGTTTTCGCTCAGAAATGTCTCGAAATATTACCTGGAAACAAGACGCTCCACCATACGTGCAAGGGAAAGTCATAGTTTCAACATCGATCACATTGCCATCTAACCGTAGACACTTTTGCTCCACCATGGAGCCAGACGAACCTTCCGCATGATTTGCCCAGGAAACGGTGCGCTGACTTGTGACTGGATCAATAAAACTCAAGACATCTTTACCAACTAGGTCAAGTATTTCATTAGCGCCCAAAATGACTAGCGCTTGCGCATTTGCATATACCAGCATACCCTCGCGTTGAACGGCGACGCCAATTGGCAGGCGTTCCAGCAGCGCCTGGTACTGCACTTCATCCACATCCATAGATTGTCTTCGCGAGGTGACATCCTGAATAAATCCTCTTCTTACAATTGCACCATCTGCTCTTGCCTCATGGTTTGAGCGGATTTCTACCCGCTTGATTATCCCCCGAACCACCACGCGACCTTGCCAATACCACTCAAGCCCGCTCTTTTCGCAGGCGGCTGAAGACGCCATCAGGTCCGCTAAGTCATCCTTAAAAATGATACTGTCCATGAGCATTGGGTCGCTCATAACCTGCTGTGGCGAAATGCCAAGAATTGATTCGCATGCCTCGCTTATATAATCAAAACGCCTGGTCCCGTCAGGGCATATGGAATACTCATAGATGACTGCCGGCAAATGCCTTACAAGATCCTGCATATTTTTTGAACAAGGACTGACTTTCCTACCGAGCTCCATGGAAATGGTCGTTCCTAGGCTTTTGCAAGATAATTTATACACCTAAGAAAACAAGACACAAAAACTCTTTTCCTGGAGTTTAATCCATAATTATTACGCCAACACATCCCTTAGTTTGGCTTTGAGCACCTGATGCCTACGGACAAGTTCACCTTTCATGAACTTTGCCTTCTCCGTGCAAAATGAGCACAATGATTTAAAGCCAACATTCGGCAGCCCACCAATCTAGCCATCAAATGCTGTTTGTACTACTGCGAATTTCATACACTGAACTCTTGATAAAATTTCTATAGAATCCTTTAGATTTCTTGCACACAAAATCCAGGCTGCCCAGCTGATGCTGCCAGTCCGGAAGTCGAATTGCTTCAATTCCACAAACCAATCTAAAAAATAAATACATAAATGAAAGTAATGCAGACTGCCACCACACCTGGTTGTCAGTAAAATCGGAGACAAGCAGTTTTCCAGCAGGCGAAATCCATTTGCTAATATCCTTCACTAGCATCTCAAGAGAAGGTGAAGAAAACAGATCAAAATAAAAGTTCGCAATTACGGCGTCATATCTTGCATGCACAGGAAGAACTTCTTCCGTGCCATGAATAAAATGAACCTTTGCCTTTGGCAGAGTGGAAATTTTATCGCGTGCGCTTTCCAGCATCTTATGCGATGCCTCGATGTAACATACCTGGCAATCAGGATTTATTCGTAACAACGCTAAAAGCAACCATCCCGTACCGCCACCAAGGATCAGCACGCTGCTTGCCTCAGGTATTTCTCTCAAAAAATGAAGTTGTGCATGTCTGATACTGTTTCCGAATACAATTTTAGCCAGCCCGTCGTATATCGGCGCTATACCATCAAACCCACCAACTTTCCGTGACTTCATATCAGATAGAATACAGGCATTACGAATACAGCATCTCCTAGCAGCCGATAGTAGTCATTCTTCGACAATGATTCCCTAAACATAAAAATTGTAATCAGCATCAATCCCATCATGCCAAGTAATAGGGGCGCTATTTTATACTCCCCTGAAAACACATTAATTAGGGTGAGTAAGACTTCAAAAATGATCAGCAACCAAATGATAACTCTTGTGGCTGAGTCACCGACAACGGTAACGAATGAATGTTGCCTATCCTGCTGATCCAGCTCGCGATCAAACCAGGAAAACACGAACAAGTTGGCCAATGCCAGGACTACGAACTGAACAATTAGCATGCAATGCGATGCATTGAGCTCTACGTATGTCATTGATAGCGAAGGCAAAAGTATCCCGCATGAATACATGATAGCAATGAATACCTCTTTAAGGAACTTAAGTGATCTATGGGTCACCAGGTAAACAGATACTGACAGGATCAACACTACACCCCATGCCAGCACTTGTGTGGGAATAAATGCTAGCGTGAGGGTATCCAAAATTATGAGTCCTATCACGGCTACTACCAACACATCAAAGTGCCGTTGATGAAACCGATGTCTCGCTGTTGAAGCCTGTTGAGGAATTCTCCTGGCATCTCTAAGATGATCTGCTGTATAAATTATCCAAACAGTAAGTCCTAATGCAACTAATTCATAAGGTGTAATAGATACAGAAAATATGCGCGCAAAAAAAAGTGCGCATACCAGTGCGCCCGCCACCACATCAAGGCTTAGCACATTAAACAATCTGTATAACTGAATTGCCTTAGACATAAAAAGTCTCCCAATGTCAAAGGAGACTCCAAATGTATGCGTTTAAAACTTTATGCTGATTTTAAAGCTTCAGCCCCACCAACGATTTCAAGAATTTCCTTGGTGATCGCTGCTTGTCTGGATCGATTATAGCTTAGGCGCAGTTCTTTTAAGAGCTCTCCTGCATTCTCGGTAGCCTTATCCATGGCAGTCATACGCGCTCCATTTTCCGCGGCGTTTGAATCCAACAGTGCCTTAAATAGCTGCACCCTAAGCGAATTTGGAATCATTTCCACGATGATTTCGTCCTGACTCGGCTGATATATATAATCAATCGGGTTGGCCTTGGTGGCGTTGATCTCAGTAGGCAATTGCACAGGCAATAGCTGCTCGTTTCTTAATATTTGTGTGGCAACGTTTTTGAATTCGTTATATACCACTTCAACTTTATCAAATCTACCATACCTAAATGATTCCATAATAGTATCCGCCACAATCGAGGCATTCTCAAAATTGAGATGACCGAAGAGGCTCACATACTGATTCAGGACCTCAAATCTTCGCTTAACAAAGTATTCAGCAGATTTTCTTCCGATGGGCAGGATGACAACATTGCCTCTTTTGTGCTGCTGTTGGTACTTCTCGTTAATTAGACGCGCCACGCACTTGAATACCGAGCTGTTAAAAGACCCGCACAGACCCCGATCAGAGCTGACAACAACAATCAAGACTCGGTTCACTTCACGTATCTGGCTATACCACTTATCCCCATCACCTGATATTTGAGCTTGGGAAAGGTTTCGCAAGATCGCGTCAAGTTTGAAGGCGTAAGGACGCATCTGTATAACTCTTTCTTGCGATTTACGCAACTTGGCGGCCGCCACCATTTTCATGGCTTTCGTGATCTGCTGTGTACTGACAACAGATGCTATGCGGTTTTTAACTTCTTTTAAATTCGCCATACCTTCTCGATCATCTATGCATTAGGCCACAAACTTGGAAGATAAGTCTGAAGATATTTTCTTAATCACCTCTACATCGGCATCTTCAAACTTCCCTGCCCGCAAGTTATCCAGCACCCCACGATGAGTAGCACGCATCAGTTCAAGAAGCTCTTTCTCAAACTGCTTTACTTTATTTACAGGAACTTTGTCCATGAAGCCACGTGTAGAAGCAGTAATTATCGCTACCTGTTCTTCGACGGGGACGGGGGCATATTGATCCTGTTTCAAGATTTCAGTATTCCTACGTCCGCGTTCAATGGTAAGTTTTGTAGCTGCATCCAGATCAGAACCAAATTTCGCAAACGCTTCCAATTCTCGATACTGGGCCTGGTCTAACTTAAGCGTTCCCGCCACTTTCTTCATGGATTTGATTTGCGCGGATCCCCCTACACGAGAAACAGAAATACCCACATTGATGGCAGGCCGAATTCCCGAATTGAAAAGGTTTGTCTCCAGGAATATTTGACCATCCGTAATAGATATCACGTTAGTTGGGATGTAAGCAGAAACGTCTCCAGCCTGGGTCTCAATGATCGGAAGCGCTGTGAGCGAGCCTCCGCCCTTCACTAAGTGCGTGATCGAAGTAGGCAGATCATTCATGTTTTTTGCAATCTCATCATTGTTGATGATTTTGGCTGCACGCTCCAGCAGGCGAGAGTGGAGATAAAATACGTCGCCTGGGTACGCTTCGCGTCCTGGTGGTCTTCTCAGCAATAGGGAAACTTCACGGTATGCAACTGCTTGTTTGGACAGGTCGTCATAAATTACCAATGCTGGCCGGCCGGTGTCACGGAAAAATTCTCCGATAGCGGCCCCTGTAAAGGGAGCAAAGAACTGCATTGGAGCAGGATCAGCAGCCGACGCCGAGACTATAACGGTATACGGCAATGCTCCAGCCTTTTCCAACGCCGCCGACACATTTGCCACCGTTGATGCTTTTTGCCCAATGGCTACATAAATACAGAAAACAGGTTCTCCCCTTTCGTAGAATTCTTTCTGATTGACAATGGTATCAAGCGCAACTGCCGTTTTCCCAGTCTGCCGGTCGCCAATGATCAACTCGCGCTGCCCACGCCCAATGGGAATCATAGAATCAATAGCCTTGATACCGGTTTGCAAGGGTTCACTTACGGGTTGCCGGAAAATTACGCCTGGTGCTTTTCGCTCCAAGGGCATATCATAAAGCTGACCTGCAAGCGGTCCTTTACCATCAATGGGTTTCCCCAGCGTATCAACGACTCTTCCCAGCATACCATCCCCGACGTTGACGGAAGCTATCTTACCTGTGCGCTTAACGGTATCACCTTCTTTTACTCCTTTGGACTCACCCAGCAACACAGCCCCCACGTTGTCCTCTTCGAGATTAAGGACAAGCGCCCTAAGTCCAGATTCGAACTCAATTAATTCGCCTGCCTGGACCTGGGTAAGTCCGTAAATTCGCGCGACGCCATCACCGACCGTAAGCACAGTGCCTACTTCTTCGAGTTGGGCCTGCGTCCGCGACTCCGCGAGTTGTTCGCGTAAAATTGCCGATACTTCTTCTGCTCTGATCTCTGCCATGATTCTTTAAAGAAATTAAAACTCTTTTCTATACGGATTATCACTGAACTTAACTTTCAGTGTTTTCAACTTATTCTTGATCGAAGCATCTATCTGCCGATCACCCACTTTCAAAATAAACCCCCCGATCATCTCCTTGTCGACCCACTCTGTCAACTCAATCTTGTCCCTATTGCTTAGCTGCTTAACGCTATTTTCAAACGCAGCCCGAAGTACGGCATCAAGCGGTGTCGCGGTAGTAAGGTATGCTCTGCCAATTCCATTATAAACATTGTAGGCTTCATGAAATTCTATTGCTATTCCAGGCAACAGCGGTTCACGATTCTTGCGCGTTAGGATACCGAAAATCGCTAATGTCATCGCATTAACTTTGCCGGAAAACAGCTTCACAAGAATCTCGTACTTCTTATCGTGCCTAACAATAGGATTCTTGAGCATGAGTTCAAATGCCCTATTTTCTGCACAAACTTTTGCAAACAATTGCATATCACTGTGCACAGCTTCCAAGACATTCTTTTCTACGGCAAGACCAAGGAGAGATTTGACGTACCGGGACGCAGCTCGCGAATCGACCATGGTTTAGTTAACTTTTATGTCAGTGATGTACCGTTGTACCAATTCTTTTTGCGCTTTGTCGTTGGAAAGGTTTTCTCTCAACAGCTTTTCTGCAATTTCGAGTGAAAAATTCGCCACTTGAACTTTTATCTCCCTAAGTGCCGCCTGCTTTTCGATGCCAATCGCAATGCGCGCATCTTCAATAATTTTTTCAGCAGATTTTTTTGCCGCGACTTGCGCTTCTTCCTTCATTCTATTGGAGGCGTCGCGAGCGTCACGAAGCATTTTATCGCGTTCCTCACGGGCCAGCTTCAATAAATTTTCGTTATCGGCCTTGAGCGCGGAAATCTCCTTTCGCGCTTTTTCAGCAGTATCAAGTGATTCTTGGATAGAAGTCTCCCGTTCTTTTAATGCGCTCAAAATTGGTTTCCAGGCCACCTTCGCAAGCAAAAACACAAGGAGTACAAACACGAATGTTTGCCAGATGATAAGGCCAGTACCAGGGGTCAGCAGTTCCATTATATCAATTTATCAGTTGTCAAAAAATGAAAAACTTGCCCGGCCCATCGCCATAGGCAAGTTCTTGTAGCTTTTAGCTTTTGAACGAAATCAACAAGCAAATAACCAGCGCAAAGAGTGCCGCCACCTCAATAAGGGCCGCGATAACCAGCATCGCTCCCTGAATCTTGCCAGAAGCTTCAGGTTGGCGAGCCATCCCTTCCATCGCTGAGCCGCCGATGCGACCGATGCCAATGCCAGCGCCAATTGCTGCCAGACCTGCACCGATGCCAGCGCCCATAATCGCGAAGCTGATGTCCAATAATAGTGCTAATACCATAACTTTTAAGTATTTAAGTGAAACAAACCGCTCCCTTACAAGTCAGGGCACGGAAATCTTTAATTCATGTTAATGATGTTCTTCCGCTGTTGCCATACCAATGTACAAAGCTGAAAACAATGTAAACACATATGCCTGGATGACTGCGACCAATATTTCAATGAGATTTATAAAAACCACAACCAAACTTGAGATAACGCCAACACCGATACTCTTCAGAATGAACGCCAAACTTATGAGGCTAAGCAAGACAATATGTCCCGCTGTAATGGCCACAAAGAGCCGGATCGTCAGTGAAAAAGGTTTTGTGAACATCCCAATGATTTCAACCGGAAGAATCACAATTCTCAGCGGTAACGGTACGCCTGGGGTCCAGAAAATGTGGGTCCAGTAACCTTTATTTCCTTTTATATTTGTAATGATAAATGTTAGCACTGCCAGGGTAAGCGTTACGGCAATGTTACCGGTTAAGTTTGCTGCGCCTGGCAGCAATCCAAGCAGGTTACCAAACATAATAAAAAAGAACAGCGTAAGCAGGTAGGGCATGTACTTTTCGTAATGGCGCCCGATGTTTGGTTTTACAATTTCATCGCGAACAAAAACAATTACAGGCTCAAAGAACGATTGAATTCCCCTTGGCGCTTTTCCCTTATTTTTCTTGTATCCTCTCCCTACTGCCGCAAGCACCAACAACAGAACGGTTGCGTTAATGAGCAACATTGCCACATTTTTAGTAATGGAAAGGTCAAGCACCCCCTTGCCGGATCCCACCATATGAATATGATTGTGATCGTCGAGCACGTACCCGCCGTATGCTACCGTGTTGTGATGCTCGTCGTAAAAGTTATGCGAAGAGAATACTTCAAGACCTTTTTCAGCAGAGTAGACTATGACCGGCAAGTAGATCGTACCACCATGGTCCCAAAGGTGCCAAATATGATCGTCCATTACGTGGTGAAGGATAACCGCGCTGGCATCAAACTCTCTTTCTTCCAAAACAACATCTTCAACGACCGCAGGCTCTTCCTGGAGGGCAAAAACAGCTACCGGCAGGAAAACGAGCGCAAACATTAATAGGGACGGAAATCGCTTTGCAAGACTAAAGAATACGCTCATTCAGGGCTAAATTCAGGGTTTTTGGATACGAGCGCAAAGGTATTAATTAATGGTCCACAAAAAAATGTTTTAAAAAAATTTTGGCGACCTTTTAAGCTGTTTCAGAACCCGTGATTCTTTTGTATAAAAAAGCGATTTCCAGAACAGTAAAAATGAAATATGAAGTCATAAAAAAAACCACATTTACTGAAGCGCCGGCATTATCCTTAAGGATCATAACCAGGTTGTAGGCCCCATATGCCAAAAGCTTCACAGCCATTGTGAGCAGATAAAGCTGAACAAAAAAGGCTGGTTTATCTATTTTATGCAGGTATGCAAAAATCGTTATGGTGCTGAACACCAGAAAAAATAAAGTCTGATAAAAAAAAGAAGGAAGTTGATCAATCCATTGCAGCGCAAAAGCGCCCCAGGTGAATCCGCCCACCACCAGCGCAGCTACTGTCAACACTATGCCAAACCGAATCAAGGATTATCGCGATTAATCGATTTATACATCTGATACAGCATGCCTCCAAAAGCAGCAAATCCGAATAATAGCATGAAGACGGGGAATTGGATCTTCAGATAGTCGTCCAAAAGATGTCCCAACCATCCAAAGAAACCGATTGCGCCGAGTAATTGAATACCCAGACTGCTGTATTTAAGGTAGTTATTAATGGGTTTTGGCCTCTTGTTGGGGGATGGCTCGTGTAAGCCCATTGTCGCCAATTTTAATATCTTTAATTACAGCCCCCATTTTGCAAGTACCATTAAAAACGGCACCTGGTTCAACCACCATTTTGCCAGTAATAATGTCCCCGTTGATGACTGCTGTTGCTTTTAACACCAGCAACTCAGTGATTTCTATTCTTCCTTTCACTTCACCTTCAATGTCAGCATTTTGAGCCATGATATTGCCTTGCACCTGGGATGAGTTTCCCAGTGCTACTTTGGATTTAGACTTTACGTTTCCGGTTACTTTTCCTTCAATGCGAATGTTACCATATGTTTCTATGTTTCCTTCCAGGTAAGTGCCTTTACCGATATTGTTGCTCGAGTTGCTAATCTCTTCCGCGGCCCGTTTTTGTTCTTTCGAAGTTAGCATGACATTCTTGTTTAAAAAGTGACAAATTCTTCAGGATTCAAGGAGTTCCCATTGTACCACAATTCAAAATGCAGATGAGGTCCATTAGTAAGCTCCCCGCTATTACCGACAATGGAGATTATTTCTCCGCCGTTGACAAAGGTACCAACTTTTTTCAAGAGTTGGGCATTGTGCTTATAGCTCGATATCAAATTGCCCCGGTGTTGCACCATTATTACATAACCAGAATCCTGGGTCCAGGATGAAAATATCACTGTACCATCGGCTATACATTTAATGGGCTCATTGATTTTTGCGACAATGTCCGTACCAAGATGACCGTTTTTCACATCATAATGATCGGAGATGAAGCCCGTAATGGGTGAATAAAAAAAAGTGCCCTGTAATTCACCGTACTTTGAGTTAAGCGAAATCAACGACATGTCCGATTTCTCGAACTCCGTCCTGAAGACAGAATCTGTTGATGTTACCTGCAAGTCTGCAGGGCGCAATGGCTGATTCTCTCCCCGTAGGGCTTCAGCCGGATCTTGAAAGTTGCTCGTGTCTCCACTGAGGACGCGCTGAAAGTTTGCGATGAACTGATCCTTTCGGTCAACCTCCAATCCAAGAGAGTCAACTTTCTGAGCAAGTTCAAATAGTTGCTGGTTCAGCACCATTTGCTCGTGTTTTGGATCGAACCATTTAGCCAGAATTGTTTTTGACATGAACATACTCAACACAAAAAGGCCCGTAAACACAATCACTGAAAAAAGAATTACTTTCGAGTACGTAAAGCCTAAACTGGTCTTTTCAGCGAAATTTTCTTCGTTGCGGATGATGAGTTGATACCTGGTTGTTAACCAGTTCGATAAAGTTTTTTTGGGTTTCAAAATATTCCACTTATTGCGTAAAATTAGATATTCCAGCCCATTAATGTATGGAATTCTGGTTTTTTGCGTTTTTACCATGACAAATCATACTGCTTGAAGGACTTTTGTTGCCACATACTGATAATCGCCTTATTCCTCTGCCTGGGGGCATGCTCGTCCGAAAGCAACACCTGGACTAGCAAAGCATATCACAATACAACGGCGCATTACAATGGATATTATTATGCCCGTGACGAAATCCGCAAGATCGAAAAAACCCTGTGGTCTAGCCTTAATGACGATTATGGGAAAATTCTACGCCTGTACCCAAAAATAGATTCCTCTCTGGCTAGTGGATATGAGCAAGAAGTTCAAGAAGCCATAAAAATGGCTTCACTGGCAATTCAGCGTCACCCAAACAGCAAATGGGTTGACGATGCATACATCACCGTAGGCAAAGCAAGGATGTACAGCCTGGATTGGGGTAATGCCATTCAAACACTAAAGTATGTCAATACCAAAAGTAAGGACCCCAATGCCAGACATCAGGCCATTATCCAGCTGATTAGAACCTTCACCGAACATCAGGAATACAATAACGCACAAGCAGCAATTGATTTTGTCCAGAAAGAAAAGCTCAACAAGGCAAACAAGAAGAACCTCCTTCTGGAGAAGGCTTATTTCTATCAGGAACAAGTGGACTATGACAATACCATACGAAATCTCACGGAAGCGGCGCCCCTACTATCCAGAAAAGACAGACCCGGTAGAATTTATTTCATTATTGGCCAAGTTTATCAGAAGCTTGGATTCGAAGCTGAAGCCTATAACTATTACAGGAGGTGCCTCGCCACAAATCCAGAATATGAGGTTGATTTTTATGCGCGATTATATCTCGCACAGGTTACAGAAATTTCCCGCAGCAAGAGCGTAAATGCCGCACTCAAGTCGTTTCGCAAACTCTTGAAAGACAGAAAAAACAAAGAGTTCAAGGATAAGATTTATTACGAAATGGGCTTGTTCGAACTCAAGCAGAAAAATCTGAGCGCAGCCATCACCAATTTTAATAGATCCGTTCGCGAAGGAACCAACAAAAGAATTGATGGAGAATCATACCTTCGATTAGGCGAAATTTATTATGACACCTTGCGCAAATATGAGATCTCTCAAGCCTACTATGACAGCGCAATCACCAGCTTGCCAACAGACTACGAAGGTTATAAGACCATAAAAACACGCCAGGAAATTCTGAATGACTTCGTCAAGAATCTCAATACCATAAAATGGCAGGATAGTTTGTTGTCGATGGCCAATTTAGACTCACTTGGTCTACGCAATAGAATAGATTCTGCATTCAAGGCCAAGAAACTATTATCCGAAGCAAAAGCCGGGAAGAAAAAGAGGAGACAATCCAACCGGATCGAAATTTTATCAAACACAAACAATGTTTTTGGAACTAGTGAAGGCGCTACTGGGGATGAATCTTCGGCCTGGTATTTCGGAAACCCTTCGGCCGTATCGCTCGGCCAAACAGAATTCAATCGCATTTGGGGTGATATACCCCTGGAAGACAACTGGCGCAGATCTCTTCGGTCATCATCTACCACCGTCGCTAATCGAAACGTAATCGGTGAGGATTTAGCCGGCCCTACGCAAGAAGAACAGGCTTCCGTGACGCCTGCCGATCCAGTTGCGGCAGAATATATGCGTATTAGCAAACAGCTTCCAAGAACCGATGAACAGAAAAGTGAAGCCCTTGGGAAAATTGAAGAAGCTTACTTTAACTTAGGAGATATTTACTATTTCAAGCTGCTCGAAAACGAAAACGCTGTCTTATCTTACCATAAGCTTTTAGAACGGTTCCCTGAGACAGAATATGAACCTGAAATCCTGTATAAACTGTATCTTATCTTCAAAGAAAGTGACCCTTCAAAATCCGATAACTATGCCCAGCAATTAAAAACGAAACATCCTAACTCCACGTTTGCCAAGATCCTCGTCAACCCAGACTATCTGAAGGAATCCAGTGAGGCCGTAGAAAAGCAAAAAGTAATCTATGATAGAGCCTACTCCAATTTTGTATTGGGTGAATACAATCTTGCTAATCAAGCGCTTCTCGATGCGTTTGCACTCGGCAACACTTCATTCACGCCAAATCTTGAGCTTCTAAAAATTCTCATTGTCGGAAAGACAGAAGATATCAATACATACCAATATTTACTCGATAAATTCAGCAACGAAAATCCGGAGAGCGAAATAGGAGCCTATGCCAAAAAGTTACTCGAATCCTCACGTGAATTCCAGGAAAAACAGCAGCAACAAAAGGGAATTCAATATATCCGCTCGTTGGAAGAACCTCACTATTTTGTTATGGTCTATAAACAAGAAGAAGATATGGGCTCAACGGGTTCCGCTGCCCTTGAAAAATTCAACCAGGATTATTTCAACGACCTTAAACTTAAAACCAGTACTTTGATTCTGAGTGACGCTTACACCCTCACCCTGGTTGCTGATTTGCCCAGAATACGTTCCGCCCTGGAGTATATTAGGACATTCAACGAAAAGCTTTCCACACTCACCGAATTAAGGAACCATAAATTCCATAGCTTTGTCATTACGAAAGACAATTTCGATATATTTTACCGAACAAAAGGTCTTGATGAATACCTCCAATTCTTTGAAAAAAACTACCCGGAAGAAGACGAGTAGCATTCTGCTCTATCAAAACAAATGGTTCAAGAACTGCACCAAAGCGCTTTGGATACTGTTTCTCTGTTTCGTGCTAGGATTTCCGGTGTATGTATATTCGGTAAGCCAAGATTTGTTTGGCCTGTTTGGCGGAATGCCCAGCTTGCGCGCGATTGAAAATCCGCAAAATGATTTGTCCTCTGAGTTAATCTCTGCGGACGGTGTTTCACTAGGCCGATACTTTCGTTTTAATCGCAGTCAAATTACGTACGATGAACTATCTCCAGATCTTGTGAATACACTTTTGCTTTCCGAAGATCATCGTTTTTACAATCATTCTGGATTAGATTTTCAAGCTTATCTCAGAGTATTATACGGTGTGCTGAGTTTTAATTCCTCGGCCAAAGGTGGAGGCAGCACCATAACCCAGCAACTTGCCAAGAATTTGTTCAGTACGCGCGGGAGTGAGTTAGAGGGCCCACTGACCAGGCTAGGGGGACCTATTAAAATCTTGATCAGCAAGACCAAGGAGTGGATCATATCGGTCCAGTTAGAAAAGAACTTCACAAAGGAGGAAATTATCGCGATGTACCTGAATACGACAGGCTTTGGCAGCAACGCTTATGGCATAAAAGTAGCCGCAGAAACATATTTCAACAAGACACCCGATAGCTTAAACATTCAGGAATCTGCCGTGCTTGTTGGCATGCTGCAAGCCATTACTAGATTCAATCCGGTAACCAGCCCTGAGAATTCATTGCAGAAAAGAAATGAAGTACTCTACAAACTTTACGATCAGCATTACATTAAAACAAGTGAAGAATATGACTCTATAAGGGCACTGCCCATAGAACTAAAGTATAAAGTTCAAAATCAAAATGAAGGTATCGCAACGTACTTCAGAAGTGTGATTCAGAATGATTTGATGCGATGGTCGAATGACAGAGGTATTGATTTATGGGAATCGGGACTTAAAATTTATACCACGATCGACAGTCGAATGCAACGCTATGCTGAAGAGGCGGTCTCGGAAAGTATGAGCCTTCAGCAGAAGGCATTTGATGCGCATTGGTACGGTAGAAATCCTTGGATAGACGATAGCTGGCATGAAATAAAAGGTTTCCTTCAATCACGGATCAAACAAACCGAAACATACAGAAATCTTGTTTCAAAATATGGCGAAGGCAATGATTCGATACGAATCATGCTTAACATGAAGAAGCCGATGACCGTATTTAGCTGGAAGGGCGAGCGCGACACAATTTTCAGCTCGATGGATTCATTACGTTATTACAAGCGTTTTCTAAATGCTGGCTTCATGTCGATGGATTCGCAGACCGGTGCGATCAAAGCATGGGTGGGTGGTATCAACCACAAATATTTCAAGTACGACCACGTCCGTCAAGGAACACGGCAGCCCGGTTCTGCCTTCAAACCATTTGTCTATGGCACAGCTATGGAAGCGGGGTTCAATCCATGTTTAAAACTGCACGACATATCGCCCACGTTCAAAGTTCCCGGTGGCACATGGAGCCCGCTTAACGCTGAAGGAGACCGGGGCTCTGGGGCACTCTTTACGCTGCGCCAGGCGATGGCAAGATCTTTAAATTCGATAACGGCCCAGGTCTTACAAAAGGTAGGGCCCGAAAATGTCGTTAGTTTCGCGAAACGGGTGGGTATTTCTGGCCCACTTGATGCCGTGCCTGCTCTATGTCTGGGTGTTAGTAACGTTTCCCTGTACGATATCGTTGGCGCTTACAGCACTTTTGTCAACGGCGGCATTCATACCGATCCCTTTTACATTACCCGCATTGAAGACAAAAATGGCAATGTAATCGAAAATTTTGTTCCCAAAATCAGGCAGGCCATCAGTGAACAAACAGCCTTCAAGATGGTCTATATGCTTATGGGGGGGGTCGAAGAGGAAGGCGGAACCTCCCGAGGCCTGAATTACGATCTAAAAATAGACAACGAAATTGGCGGTAAAACGGGCACGACCGATAACGCCTCAGACGGATGGTATATTGGAATAACGCATGACCTTGTATCCGGTGGTTGGGTTGGCGGTGATGAACGAAGCATCCACTATAGGGAATGGAGCTTGGGGCAGGGTGGAAAAACCGCTCGCCCTATATGGGCATCGTATATGGCAAAAATTTATGCGGACCCAACATTAACGTATAAAAAAGGACAATTTAAGAGGCCCTCCAGTGGGATGGATATTTCCCTGGATTGCGCTGCCTATGAAGTTCCTGCCGATTCACTTGGCCTGCCGTACGAGAATTGGGATCCAAATAATTAGAAAATGGTCACTGTACAAGATCGGCTCAAGGAAGTCGTTCAGCGACTTCCGGAATCACCCGGAGTATACCTCTTCTACAACGACGAACATGTCCTAATCTATGTTGGGAAAGCCAAGAGCATAAGAAAAAGAGTCAGTAGCTATTTTAGTAAAAGTATTGGCTTAAGCCACAAAACGCGAAAACTGGTTTCGGAGATAAGACAGATTGATTATACCGTCTCCAACTCAGAATTTGACGCCTTACTGCTAGAAAATAATTTCATTAAGCAAAACCAGCCAAAGTACAACATCCTCTTGAAGGACGATAAGACATTTCCTTACATATGCATCCTGAAGGAGCGCTTCCCCCGAATTATTTATACCCGTAAATACAACCCAACCCAGGGGGAATACTTTGGCCCCTTTTCTAGCGTAGTCGCTATGAAAAATGTCCTGGAATTGACCAGAAAACTATATTCCATTCGCACATGCAGCTTGCTGCTCAGCCAACAGCAAATTGATCAGAAGAAATACAGAGTTTGTCTTGAATTCCACATTGGCAACTGTAAAGGTCCGTGTGAAGGGTTACAGGACGAGGTTTCCTACAGCGAAGAAATTGACCAGGCAAGGAATATCTTGAAAGGCAATCTTAGCGTAGTATACAATTATTTCACTGCTCAGATGAAATCAGCATCTGACAATATGGAGTTTGAACGGGCACATTTTTATAAAGAAAAACTTGACACCTTAGAAAGGTTTCAATCCAGGTCGCTTGTTGTCAATAAAGCCATTACTGATATCGATGTATTTACCATCACCAGCATAGCCGAGTACGCCTATATTAACTATTTGCAAATCACAGAGGGCGCGATCATATTTTCCAAGACCCTGGAGTTAAAGAAAAAACTTGATGAACCCGATGATGAGCTATTAAGTATTGCGGCGGTTGAACTGCGCGCCCAGGCGCGAAGCCGGAACGGCATTATCCTAAGCAACATTCCAATCACAGTACTGGAAGCCAATATTGAAAATATCGTACCTCAAATAGGAGATAAAAAGAAACTGTTGGTACTTTCTATAAAGAATGCGTTGGAACTGAGGAAGGAGCGAGAAATATTCCGGGAAGGGAAAAAGTCTAAACACCGAGAAGTGTTGACCATACTCCAACATGATCTCCAATTGCGCCAGTTACCCACGGTCATAGAATGTTTTGATAACTCCAATTTACAAGGCACCACGCCTGTTGCTTCACTCGTTCGTTTCTTTAATGGAAAGCCCGATAAAAAGGGATATCGACACTTCAACATAAAAACTGTTGAAGGCGCCAATGACTTTGCCTCGATGGAGGAAATCGTGCGGCGCCGTTACAAGAGAATACTTGACGAAGGCGATAAACTCCCTGATCTCATCGTGATAGACGGGGGAAAAGGACAGTTGAGTAGTTCTTGCGAGGCGCTGAAATCCTTGGGGATTTATGGACAAGTTCCTATCATCGGTATAGCCAAAAAACTTGAAGAGATTTACTACCCAGAAGATCCGCTGCCGTTGCATATTAGCAAGAAATCACCCGGACTGTTGTTGCTACAGCAAATCCGTGACGAGGCTCACCGTTTCGCCATCACTTTTCATCGGCAAAAGCGAAGCAAGGATAAGTTTAAGACGGAAATTGAAGGATTGGATGGTATTGGATCAAAGACGGTTATAAAACTGCTGAAGCACTTCAAGTCCGTAAAAAAAATAAAAGAGGCGTCTTTCAGGGAACTTGAGGACATCGTAGGCACCGCCAAAGCGGAAATTATTAAGCGATAAAAAAAGGAGGTCAATGACCTCCTTTTTAATATAAAATCAATAACAGATTCCTAGAATTCCCAAAGGTTATGCTCTTTTTCCATCAGCATCATATCAGTCCATTCACGCGCCCATACACCTTCATAGTACGGTCTTCCATTTCCGCGGTATGTGTCGTCAAGCGTTTCGTCATCGGGGTTTTGCACCTTATATATTGACCCCTGGAATAGACGCAGCAAAATGGCATCTGCGAAATTTTTGTTTTGCGCCGAATTCTGCCTGTTGAACCAAACTGCTTTTGGAATATTGTTTCTGAACAGCTTCTCCAGGTCTTTATACTTGAACCATCCCAAAGACAAATCAATGCCCAGTGTTTGTTTTCGCGCCAGGAATAATCACTTCCATACCCTGAATATCATAGTAAAGTCGTGATCTTCTTCTGTCAAAAATGATATCCTCCATCATGTGGATAGTACTCATATCACCAATAGCATACGGAAGTCCACTACCCTGATTGGTCACGGCCCAATTATCGATCGCATCTTCACTTGGGGTTACACCTCTACTGTCTTGAACGGCCCGATAATTCCTTCCATTATAACTAACAATATCATCTGAATAGAAATCGGCGGCAGGATCCCACGCAGGAAATGTTTGTGCCTGTTCAGCAATCAAACGCTGCATAAATTCATCTTTCGCGATTTTACCAGACAGGGAATCATCCTTGTAAATGTCGGTCAGTTCACCAGACTTGACAGCATCGATTATTAGCTTGCTGATCTCTCCGTTTTTTGCAAAAAATCCTTTATTCTGCTTTTCGCGAAGGTCAATATTTCTCCAAACCCTTACTTTGTAGTGCTGTTCATATACCGGTATTGGATTGAGCGAATTAGGATTATACTGAATTTCCAAATCCTGAATCTCCTGTGCCATTACACCGCTAACGGCAAAGGATAACAAAAATATGAATAGCGACTTTTTCATCAATTATTTAATTTGTATGGAAATAATGCCGGTCGATCCAGGGACAGCAACTTTGTCTTCCAGAGTCCTGATAGGTTCTGCGCACGACATCCTTAATATCGATAATAATTCTGTCACCTGGCCGGGCCTGATTCACCCATGAACGCAGGTCAGGGTTTTCGTTGCTGGCATTCATGCGCTGAGCGGCAGCAGTACCACGACCTAAAATCACTTCAGCTCGTTTGATTCTGTAGCGCGCATCTTTAGGAACTTCTTGCTTGAAATTGTCTTCAGGTTCTGCCACAAACCGTAAACTTGCGATTTGGTTGGCCCTGATGCCACTTCTCAGGTCGACTTCAGTATTACCAATATATGCAACAAACCGAGGGGCCGGTACATTCTTAACATCAAACTTCGCATCGCCTATCCTAACTCCACCATTTGTAACGCCCACGCTAACTTTTCTTTGCTTTGGGATAATCGTCACTTTCCCTGGTTTATCTCCTTTTATGATTGTTGCGCCATTTCCCGCACTAAACGATGGATTATAGCTAGTGCCCAAAGAGGGAACTTCAATATTCACATTGTTACCACAATTCATGTAAAGCGTCGGTGCATTACCGGTTGTTACTTTGATGACAGGCTGCGCAACATAGTAATCAATAACTTTTCTGAACGTAGTATCATTCATTTTGATCACAGCCTCAAATGATTTCGTAGCAATGCCATTGGCATCATAGCCACCACCCTGCGCTGTAAACTCAACCTTACCCATCTTCACTTTAGTTTCATCCTCGATCACAGGTAATTCCTGGGTGCCCATGTAGAATTTGGGTAATATCGCTGTTGAAGATCCAGTCAAAAACATCTCTGCTTCATACTTTGCACCAGCCGCTACGGTGGAGGATTTTGCCCGTACCATCGGGACAAACTGATCAAAACTGATTCGACCCGCACCCGCTTCCATTCTTAGTTTGTCTAACGCTCTTGCCTCATACTCCAAAATCTCGGTTTCTGTCTGTGTTAAAGAAGCCAACGCAGCAATTACCGGTGTATTCTCAAAAGTGAATGTTAGATAGTCCTTTCTGACATGATCTTCATTCTGCGCAAAAAGTGGAATCTCCTTTGGTGGCTTGGCCAATTTTTCAAATTGCATGCCCGACAATTCGCTGAGTTGCTTCACATAATCTCCCAACAACTTTTCGTACTTAACACCAGTCTGTTCTTTTGACTTCACATCGATCATCATCGTAGCAACCTTGGAGCTGTGGTCTGTGATCACACCCTCAGTGATTTCCGTGGCTCCTGCTGTTCCCAACATTTTCAACTTCAGGTCATCAATACTTTTCAACGTGCTTTTCGTAAGCTCTCTGGTTTTCTGTGCCCTGTCCTTTGCACTAAGGACTTTAGGACTCTGGCTCTTACCAGCCTCTGAAATAATAGCAGACAACGTAAGATCACTTTTCTTGTTGCCTTCGTCTATAAGTCCGGTCAGCGTTTCATTGATGATTGCAAATTTTTCGAGCACCGCATTACTCACCTGTAGCGCCAGAAGCGCCGTGAGTACGAGGTACATCATTCCTATCATCTTTTGACGCGGGGTTTCCTTTCCACCTGCCATGATTAGTTCTTTTAAGTTTTAACGTTCGAAATCAAATTTCATTATGCACTTGGTCCGCTACCTTTCATGGCAGTCAGCATACTTCCGTAAACCCTATTCAACGAGGTCAGGTTATCTGTAAGTTTACTAAGTTCGGAAGTAAACTTCGCCGTATTGTCACCTACATTAGAAAGACCGGTCATTGCTCCGGTAAGGCTTTCGTAGAACTTATTCATATTCTTAACGTGACTGTCCGCATCCTTCAGTTCCATTTCATACACTGAATTCAGGGCAGCCAGGTTCTTGGTTACTTTTTGCACTTGCGAATGGTACTCACCAGCATCCTTCGATGCCTCTGACATACTCGATACCGCCTTGATTGCGACATCGTAAGATTTGTTCATCTCGACGAGCTGGGTAGAAGCTCGCTTTACGTTGGATGCGTAATCATTTGTGGCCACCGCAGCATCAGATAAATTTGACATTTTCTTTGCTGAATCGGCAAGATTAGTAAGCCCTTTGCCGAGGCTGTCCAGAAGCTCGGGTCCAATTTTGGCTTTTTCAAGGGAAACATCTAATTGCTGGGTCAATGAGGCGCCAACTTGCTTATTTGAAATTCTGGTAGGCACTGCAGGAGCTTCAAAATCTTCTCCTAGTTCAGGATAAACCTTAGACCAATCTGGCTCTTGATGAGGCGGCTCAAAAGCACTTAGAAAGAAGATAATCGCTTCTGTAGATAACCCAATGAATAGCATTTGGTCAGCTCCTTCGTAATGTAGAATCTTAAATAACGCACCGATAATTACGACTGCTGCACCTATACCATAAACTTTTGGCATTATGGTCTTATAGAGAAGTTCAACAAATCCGCCTTTTTTCTTGCTCATTGTAGTAATGGTTTAAGTTTTGCCTTTGATGTTTTAAAGATAGGTAAAAAAAGAAGTCAAAATCTATTAAAATTCCTGTCCGGATGACCGGCCAAGGTGCGTCATTGCACATCTGAAGCCGATATATGCCCGTGTAGAATCCTTAAATTCATATGTGCGCGTACCGGTTTCCAAGTAGTAAGCAACATCCTTCCACGAGCCTCCTCGAACCACCTTTTTAGGCGGAACTCTTGGATTGAATTTGGAACTCTCGGGATTTGTCCTTGGATCAATATACTGTGGGTTCAAATCCCACACCGTTGGCACAGACGCCGGATTGAAGTCATCCAGACACCACTCCGACACATTGCCAGACATATCATACAGTCCATAGTCATTCGGGAAGTAGGCCTGTACGGGTGAAGAATAGGCAAAACCATCGTCATAGAAATTTCCACGGCCGGGTTTGAAGTTTGCCAGCATACAACCTTTTGAGTTGCGTATGTAAGGATTTCCCCACGGATACTTAGCCATGTCTCGACCACCTCTTGCAGCGTATTCCCATTCAGCTTCAGAAGGCAAACGGAAGGCCGGCATTGGGAAATCGCCAACACTTTTTCTAAAATCATTCAGGTATGCTGTCCTCCATTGGCTGAAGAATACTGCGGCATCCCAATTTACACCAACGACGGGATACGCATCATAGCCAGGGTGCCAATAATAATAATCTTGTATAGGGTCCCCCATATGATGCGCAAAATCCCTTACCCAAGAGGCTGTATCAGGATAATACTTCTGGCGGAACGTTTCCGCATCTACCGTCTCAAACCCTTCAATGCTGCCATTATCAATCAAGAAAAAATTAGTGAATTGACGATACTCATTGTTCGTTATCTCCGTATCGTCCATGAAGAATGAGCCGATCGTAACCTGCTTGTTAAAGTTAATCTGGGTCGATGCCGGATCTTCGTCAGCCTGGCCCATGTGGAATGTGCCAGCTGGTATCGGAACCATTCCATAAGGAATGGTCATGACCCAACCTTCTCGCCCGGTGACTCCTACAAGCTCGCCCTGATCACCACCGCTTTTACCACCTAGGCCCAGCAATCCACAGGCACTAACGAAAGCGCCTCCCAGGATTAAAACTACTTTTGTAACAACCGACTTATTCATACTTAGTTCTCAGTTTGTCAATGCTATAATTTAAGGCTTCAAGTTAGCTTTTATCACGATACGTTTTTGAGAAACGAATGGCAAATTCTACAAATTCTTAAAAATACCAAAATCTAAAGTCGCTTAGTGCCTATACCGAGGGGTCCGAACGACTTTTTTACCGCTGCCCGGATTAACCGGAAGATCGTAACTCAGCATAAATTCAAGCGAAAAACTTTCTTTTGCGGCACGATCCTTCACAATAAAATCCACTGCAGTGCCTATTTTCAACGATTTGTCTTTAAAAAGGCTATAACCCAGCAATAAACTCGCGGCCTCAGATTGTCTAAACGCTAATCCTCCCCACATCGTATCTTTAATATGCGCAATTCCGGCAAAATCCACCTGAGTTTTGTTAAGATCCGTCCTCACGGCAGCACTAAACTGGACTTTTAGGTCAAAACTAACTTCATAAAAATACCCTCCGGTGAAATTAATATGATTTTCCAGCGCTCCCCTCACGCTGTCAGCGCCAAAATCGAACTTTGAACGAAGTAAATGGTTGAATCCAACACCAGCATAATACTTCTCAGCCCTGTAAAATATGCCTAACCCCAAATCTGGCCTTACTTGGGACTCTTTGCCTTCCACAATCAGGGGGTCGCCCTCTTGGATATAGCGGTAGTACTTGCCATTGACGGTTTGCGAATACAAGCCCAGCTTTATACCAAAACTCAATTTTGATTCCTTTATGCCGAGATGGTAAGCATACATTGCCTGCGCTTCCAGATTGTTTTGCGGTCCTAATTTATCGTTTGCAATGTAAGCCCCAAAACCGCTCTTTAGTTTGTAAATGGGGGTGTTGAATGTTACTAGCTGCGTGGTTGGCGCACCACCATCGCCAAAACTGGACTGATAGCCTAACCATTGACTGCGATGCACTGCAGTCAACCGAGTAACACCATCTACTCCCGCAAAAGCAGGGGTTACATACAGATTATTGAACATGTATTGTGTGAACAAGGCATCTTGCTGAGCAAAAGCACCCACTCCAAGAAAGAGCATCAAGAGGGTATAAAAAATCCTTTTCAGCATTAAGTTTAAAAAGTAGAATCTAAAGTAAAAGCTTTTTTACGACACTTTCAACAAATGTAATTAAAGTGTAATAAAAAAGATTAGTTTCTAAAATTCAATGAATGAAGCACTTATTTGATGCTGTTGGCCTTTTTTATGTAAAGTTCAAGGGCTCCCGTCATAGACGGTGCATTGGGCAGCGGAGCTTCGATGTCCAGGATTAATCCCGCATCGATTGCTGCTTTTGCCGTTGTCGGTCCAAACACGGCAATCCTGGTTTCCTTTTGCTTAAAGTCTGGAAAATTAACAAACAATGAATTGATGCCAGAGGGGCTAAAGAATGCCAGAACATCGTAAAACACCTCCTGCAAATCTGATAGATCAGAAGCAATGGTGTGATAGATAATACCTTCTGTATAATCATAACCTCCATGTTTCAAGAAATCAGGAATATCGTTTTTCCGAATGTTGGAACACGGAAAGAGATACTTTTCATTCTTGTGCTTCTTCAGAATCTCTAACAGATCCTGCGCTGTTTTAAGCCCCGTAAAAATTTTACGTTTACGGATGACAATATATTTTTGAAGATAATTGGAAGTCTGCTCGGAGATACAAAAATATTTCATGTCCGCTGGCATCTCGATCTTTAACTCCTGACAGTTATGGAAGAAATGATCAACCGCATGTCGACTGGTAAAAATAATAGCCGTATGGTCAAGGATATCTATCTTCTGCTTCCGGAATTCCTTCAGCGGAACTGGCTTGACAGTAATAAATGGTCGAAAATCAATCGTCAGATCAAACTCTTCAGCGAGCTTTAAGTAGGGAGAATTACCATCAGCGGGTGCCTCTTGGGTTACAAGGATGCTCTTCACTTTTCGCATCCTGTCAGTAGCAATTTCACTCATCACGTTAACAAATTCAGGCTAATAATAGAGTACCTTTATAGTAAAAAGAAAGGGTATTAATTCTGTGGCACAAATGTACGAAAATAAATGAAACATGGAATGACCCAATTGACGACGCAGTTTAAAAAGGATAAGGATCGTCCAACCCGCAAGAATCCAAGACATGGCGCTGAGGAGAAAAACATAGAAGTTTTCGCTACGCCCATGGGCCGAAAAATAAAGAAATAACACTATCGTGAGCACACCAAAAACGCCCAGCAGCAACCTCACCCAATTAAAAAAATGGATGCTCCCGATCTCACCGAATGCCAAACACAAAGGAAAGCGTATATACCAAAATTATCTTTGCCGCGAACAGCACCATAACTACTACACTTAACCTAAGCCACTGAAAGATCGCCCCCCAAAAAGTAGTTGCCTGAAATGATAGTGCTGTGACATAATGCGAAGGCAGGAAATGGAAGATGACCATCAGGTAGTATCCCAGCATCAAACTACAATATGCGTAGAATAAAATATTAATACTGCCCGTGATGCGGGAGTAGGCCTGGCTGTCGTCGCCTTCGCGCATCGAAAATATTCTTGTAACCGAAAAATAATCGGACGCCAACTTTGGATTGAGTTTAATGATCACGATCAACATCACCGCCAAAACCAGCATCCCAACAACTGCAAAGTCCCTAAAAGATGAAACCAGCAGGAATTGCTGACTGTCGGTCGCGACACGAATAGTAGCAGAAGATTGGATTATTGTTTGAAGCGCCCTTTCATAAACTTTGTCCTGATGAACACTTACCTGCAAAAATGAAGATTGGAAAGTGTCTCGCAAACTATCTACACCGAGTTGCATTATCGTATTTCCTTTTCCAACCAATTGCCCATTTATAAATAGTGCGAATGACTCTGGGCTACTTATGCGCAGTTTGGTGCCCGGGAATTTTGTTGCGTCGAGTAAAAAATAGATTGTGCTGACACTACCTTCGCGCGCTTCAAAAGCCTCAAAGCGGTCATTTTGGTATACCTTCCATTCATTCTTGAAATCCTTGATAACCGGGTAGTCCTGTCCTGCCGTTATGAAAGTTATCGCCTGAGAAAACAAGAAGACAAGTGAATATTTTGTGATAACCTCCATAGTAAATTCCTCAAAAGTATTAGAATCTGCGCTTATATCCGAAATGCAAGTAATTTTGTTATTGCAACATGGCAGGTATTTACGTTCATATTCCCTTTTGTAAGCAGGCTTGCTATTATTGCGATTTTCATTTCTCAACAAACCTTGCGTATAGAGAAAAACTTGTCCTTGCAATCGCAACCGAAATCGGGCTTCAAAAAGAATATTTGAAAGATGATAATGACATTCAGACAATATATTTTGGAGGCGGAACACCCTCGCTTCTTACGGAAAAAGAGATACGGCTTATTTTGGAGACCATTCATAAGACTTTTTCAATAAGCCCAAATGCAGAGGTTACCCTGGAAGCTAATCCCGATGATTTGTCAAAAGAGAAACTGAAAGAACCTTAAAGAAGGCGGGTATTAACCGGTTGTCTATAGGCATACAGTCTCTCGACGATGTAATATTGAAATCGCTCAACCGCGCCCATGATTCATCAATGGCAAGAAGCTGTGTAAACGATGCGCACGAACTTGGTTTCCATAACATAAGTATAGATTTGATTTACGCCATCCCACAACAAGACCATACGCTATGGAATAAAAATATTGAAGGCGTATTGGCACTGAGGCCGCAACATATTTCCGCTTACTCTTTAACGATAGAAGACAAAACAGTATTTGGCCGTTGGGCAGCTCAGGGAAAAATTAAAGCTGCCGATGACGATTTCGCAGCAACACAGTTGCAGATTCTTGTGGACAGACTCGAGGTGGAGCACTACAACCAATACGAGATTTCCAACTTTTCGAAACCGGGTTTCCAATCACGGCACAACAGCAACTACTGGAAAGATAAAATATACCTGGGGGTAGGTCCAAGCGCCCATTCATACGATCGCGAAAGCAGGCAGTACAACGTTCTCAATAACTATTCCTATTTGCGTTCCATAACGGCCCAGACAATTCCTGCTACCCGCGAAACGCTGACGCGTGAGGATAAGATTAATGAATATCTAATGACTACGCTAAGGACGTCATGGGGTAGTGACATGGCCAAACTTCGGGCTGACTTCGGTTTTGATTTGGAAGAAGTACAGGGTCCGTATATCCGATCGCTTCTTGAACGAAATTTTGCAGTCATAGAAAATGACATCTTACGCCTAACCAAAACGGGAAAACTTCTCGCAGATAAAATTGCGGCCGACCTATTCGTCATGGCATCAAAAGGCTGAAAAAATAGCCCTTCCAACTGCGGCACATTGATATTGCTATAAATAACTCAAAAGTTTTGTATTTTTCCTCGACGGATAAGGCGCAATGAAATCAACGGAAGAAAAAAAGGTATACATGCTGTTGAAGGCAGTAATTTTTCACTACCATGGGCTCGACGAGCTGGAGAAAAATGACCTGGATAAGACAGCTGCCGAACTTCATGCGCCAGAAGAGTACAAGTGGGCCTTGGAATTCGTATCACAGGATTACATCACGGCGTTTGATCGCGCGCGGAATTATCTGAATGATATTATTGGCGATTACCAAAAAGAGAAAAGGATTGATCTTATCAACATGGTGTGGCAAGCAAATAACCTGAAAGGCTACGTCACAGAAATGGAAGCCACTGCGATGCTCAAGTTGGCAAAAGACTGGAACGTGCAACGCGAACTCATTGACTTGGTGATGAAGTAGAACACCTGTTGGTGGTATTCGCTTTGATATTAAGTGTTATTGTTACCCGTTCATTGACGCCAGAAATTCATCATTATTACGCGTGCCTTTCATCTTGTTTTGCAGGAATTCCATCGCCTCGACGGAATTCATGTCCGCCATATATTTACGCAGAATCCATACGCGCTGCAATTCGTCTTCTTTCAAAAGTAGATCCTCACGTCTTGTGCCTGACGCGGGTACATCCATGGATGGGTAAATCCTTCTGTTTGACAATTTTCTGTCAAGCTGCAATTCCATATTGCCAGTGCCCTTGAACTCTTCAAAGATCACTTCGTCCATTTTTGAGCCTGTATCGATCAACGCAGTCGCAATGATCGTCAGTGAACCACCGTTCTCAATTTTTCGGGCCGCACCAAAGAAACGTTTTGGCTTGTGAAGAGCATTAGCATCTACACCACCGGAGAGGATTTTTCCTGATGAAGGCACCACGGTATTGTATGCACGCGCAAGACGGGTTAATGAGTCCAGCAAAATCACAACGTCGTGACCGCACTCAACCATCCGCTTTGCTTTCTCCAACACGATGCTGGCAACTTTCACGTGACGCTCAGCTTGTTCATCAAAAGTAGAAGCTACGACTTCCGCACGTACACTGCGTGCCATGTCTGTAACTTCTTCCGGACGCTCATCGATCAACAATACAATCAAGTAAACTTCAGGGTGGTTTTCGGCAATGGCATTGGCTATATTCTTCAATAACACCGTCTTGCCGGTCTTCGGCTGCGCCACGATCATACCCCGTTGGCCCTTACCAATCGGTGAAAACAAATCAAGGATGCGGGTAGAAAGATTATCGTGCGTTGTGCTCAGCTTGTATTTTTCGTTTGGAAAAAGTGGTGTCAGGTATTCAAAAGCAACACGATCTCGAATTTCTTCTGTTGTTTTCCCATTTACAGACTCCACCTTAAGCAATGCAAAATACTTTTCGCCTTCTTTCGGGGGACGTATGAAACCTTTGACGGTATCTCCTGTCTTTAGCCCAAACAATTTGATCTGTGATGGTGACACATAAATGTCGTCCGGGCTGGCGAGATAATTATAATCTGATGAACGTAAGAATCCATATCCATCTTGCATTATTTCCAAGACGCCTTCATTGCTAATCGCACCATCAAATTCGCGAATTGCAGGTCGGTATTGTTGAGGCTTTTCCTCGCGTGCTTCATTCTTGCCAGTACTGGGTTGATCTTCTGCTGTACTTGTAGATGCCGCCTCAGTCTCTCCGCCTTCACTAAACGTAGCCGCAGGGCTATCGAAATTTATGTCGATTGAGTCCAGGATTTCATCGGATGAAAAATCGCCATCCACCTTGGCTGCAGGTGGTGTGGGTGCAACGTTTTCGCGCCTACGCGGTCTTTGCTTGCGCTCAGGTTCAGATGCGGATGCAGCTGGCTCAGATTCGACAGCAGTAGCAGGATCAGCGCCCTTAGCTGCGTCGCCCGCTATCGCTTGCTGATCTAAGATCTTATAGATAATATCTTGCTTGGATAGCTTTTTGGAATTCTTTACACCTATCTCTTCTGCAATTTCTTTCAGTTCAGAGAGAAGCCTGACATTCAGGTCGTCAATAGTATACATGTTGATTCAAAAGTGGATTGTCGTAAAAAAAATGTAGAATTAATTCTTGTGATCAGCTGAGCTGAGATTAGGGATCATGGGAACAACTAACTTGAAACCAAAGATTCGATAAATGAGGTCCGGAAATATATTCAGAGGGCTTGAGCTAAGCCATATGACAGTGCAAGTATAGGCACATTTTGACTATAATCAAATTCATAGAAATTTTTTCTTCCCCTGAAAAGGGATCAGGCCATTCAAAAAAAGCTAATTTTGGACCCGTAAAAAAATAAACCACATGCTACAGGCAGTTGCTATTCGGGAACAGACCGGGAGAATCTTAGAGGGCCTGCGAAAAAGAAATTTTGCAGACGCCGAACATCTAATTCAGCAGGTGCTGGATAACGATCTCCTGAGACGTGATACCCAAAAAATATTAGATGATTTGAAGTCCAGGCTAAACAATGACGCTAAGAAAATCGGCGTACTCCTTAAAGCTGGTAATGCAGCGGAAGCAGCCACCCTACGCACTTCCGTAGGTGCGGACAAAGAGCGCGTGAAAAACCTGGAGGCAGAACTCAATGGTTATGAAAAGAAACTAGAAGAAATTCTTTATAAGATTCCCAACGTGCCACATGAAATAGTCCCAGCAGGCACACGGGCGGAAGACAATATAACCGTCTATGAACATGGTTCTATTCCAAAGATGGGACCAGAGGCCTTACCCCATTGGGATTTGATAAAGCGATACGATATTATAGATTTTGATCTTGGGAATAAGATTTCAGGTGCGGGATTCCCGGTCTATAAAGGGAAAGGCGCCAAACTGCAGCGGGCCTTAATCAACTTTCTTTTTGGATGAAGCCGAGCAAGCAAAACTACAAAGAGATTCAGCCTCCTATCGTGGTAAATGAGGCGTCTGGTCTTGGAACAGGACAGTTGCCCGACAAAGAGGGGCAAATGTATTTTATTCCGGAAGACGGACTGTACCTTATTCCCACAGCTGAAGTTCCGATCACAAATTTATACCGGGATGTAATCGTAGTCGAGGCCGCGCTGCCCATCAAAAATGTCGGCTACACGCCATGTTTCAGACGAGAAGCCGGGAGCTGGGGGGCTCACGTGCGCGGATTAAACCGCCTTCACCAATTTGACAAAGTGGAGATTGTTCAAATTACCAAGGCCGATGAATCGTACCAGGCATTGGACGAGATGTGCCTGTATGTTCAAAGCCTGTTGGAAAAATTAGAGCTTCCTTATCGCAAACTTCTGCTCTGCGGCGGGGATCTGGGTTTCAATGCGGCGGTAACCTATGATATGGAGGTATTCGCTGCAGGCCAACAGCGATGGCTTGAGGTGAGCTCCGTGAGCAACTTTGAAGCGTTCCAGGCGAACCGATTGAAGTTGCGTTGTAAAAACGAATCAGGCAAAATGCAGTTGTTGCATACATTGAACGGAAGCGCACTGGCTTTGCCAAGAATTGTTGCCGCTATTTTGGAGAACAACCAGACAAGCAACGGAATTCAGATACCAAAGGCATTGATTCCTTATACAAAGTTTGAAATGATTGATTGAACACAATGGACCTAAATCGGGAAAAAAATATGCGCCCCTTGGGAAAAGCTGGCGGTGGTTATAAAAGAATAAATAGATGATAGACACCTCCAGGAGCATCATTCATTCTGTTTCCGTACACCAATTAGGAAATAGGCGAGAGCCAGGGCTTAACGGTATCTGAAAGCCCCTTGGCAATTAACGATGATTTGCTAAAGCAACTTCTGCTGACCTACTTTCTTTCTAACTTCAATACTCCGGCGTATTATAGCTTCGCGTCCCCAGATGAGGACTTCAAATTAAATCCCCTGTTTCGATTTGTTAGTGAAATTTTTGATGACGAGTCATCGCTTCACAAAAATTCAATCAATATTGCAAAACACTTGCATGCTATAACACCAGATTCCAACATGAAACCCGGTGATTTGTTCGTTGCTCATTTTTCCGGTGTAATGCTTGGTACAAGCACGCTGAATGCTATCGGAATTTTCAAATCCGAGCATAAAGAAAACTACATTAAAGTAATTGGAGAATTGAACCAGTTTCATCTAACCGCAGATGAAGGCATAAACATTCGAAAGCTTGATAAGGGATGCCTCATATTAGACACCGACAACGAGGAAGGGTATAGAATTCTGATTTTGGAAGGCCAAAATAAGGCTGAAGCACAATTCTGGAGGCAGGACTTTCTACATGTGAGACCTTGGTCTGATTCCTACCACCATACCAATAACTTCATGAATCTTACGCGTCAATATGTGGGTGATCAGCTTGATGAGGAGTTTAGCGTTTCAAAAGCTGACAAAATCGATTTGCTTAACCGCTCGATGAACTTTTTTAAATCGCACGATCAATTCGATCATAGCGAGTTTGAGGTGAAGGTCCTTGCCGACCCATCGGTCATTGAGTCTTTTCGCAACTACGAACGCACCTTGATGGCCGAGGCTGACATCGTCAATAATTTCGAAATCTCTTCGCAGGCCGTAAAAAGGCAGGTACGCGTATTCAAGAGTGTTTTAAAACTCGATAAGAACTTTCATATCTATATTCACGGGAACCGCGAGTTGATTGAAAAAGGATTTGATCAAACGACGAACAGGCATTTTTACAAAATTTACTTTGATCAAGAAACCTAATTCGAAATGCCAAATTCCTTACTATCTTTATTTCCCGCAACAAAACATTTATGGACACACGTACGGCTGGAGAAAGAATTAAACGTACACTTGGCAAGATCCTAAAAGCCTTTATTGCAACAGCGCTAATCGTTGGGATAATCGTTTTCAGTTTCGCGTACTGGGCTACCTATGAAAGTGGTGTGATGGCAGGAAAAATCCTCCGCATCAGTGAAAAGGGTGTCCTATTTAAAACCTATGAAGGGAAGATAAACCTGGAGACCTTTGGCGCGCTGAAGGGAGCAAGCCCAATCGCTGAGTCGTTTGATTTTTCGGTCGAGAGAACTGAAAAAGATCTTATCAATGAATTACAGGAGGTCGCCTTAAGCGGTGAGCGTGTTAATTTGTATTTCGTTAAACGTTACGCGATATTCCCATGGAGAGGTGAAACAAGATATTTTGCGACGCGCGTTGAGCGGGTACCCCATTAGGCTGTTGTTCGTCAAGAAAGTTGAGTGGGCAGATCAGCCAGCCAAGCGCAAATTCCCTTAAATAAAATAGGCTATTTCAGAATCTGAAATAGCCTACTCTAAAGTTATATGGCAGGGTTATGCCGTTGCCGCGGATGCGGACTCCTCAAACTTTTGAGAAATTTTTAACGTCACACTCTTCTTCGCTTTGTACCCGCAATAACCACACTGAAAATGCTTGAGCAATTGGCCTTCTGCTTCTACAGAAGCAGGTTTGAGGATTTCTTCACGTACAACCTTGAAAGTTTGGTAGTTACATTCAGGACACTGTAATGCATGGAGGTGGCCTGAATATCTTTCAATCTTAACGTACCCAGTCTCTTCATCCTTCCACACATCATAGTCAACAGAGAAAACATTTTCTTCAGCCTGCATACCTTCATCCAAATACGCATCTTCCTCTTGCTCTCCCAATAATTTCATTGCCTTGCCGGTTTTCGGAGAAATCCGTGGCTTATATCGCAGCGCCTTGAGCCGCTTCTCAATAAAGAACGGGTAGTAGAACTTAAGCATGTTTTGCACGATAAGCGCTACGATCATTCCCATCGCGAAAGTTGTAAAACCCAATACAAAAATCCACAGGGTATTTAACTTCTGAATATTGGAGTTCGCATAGAAGCAACAGCCAACGATCAAAATAATTGCTGCGATCCAAAGGGTTCTGATCTCGCTTCTGTTGATGTAGTCATACTTCACCTTTGCGTCACTCATAGTCGCCAGGCGAACAACATGATACAGTATTATCAAAATCGAAATTGCCCACGCAACATATGCTATGTTTTTCGCCATAGCATTCCATGCGTCATAATTTTGTACAATATCTTCCATGGTTACGGGTTGGTTGTTAATATTCCTAAAAACAAATATATATGGCTGTTTCTACTTAACCTAGAAAGAGACAGCAGTTAATCCGGATAAACGGAGCTAATTTAGCACAGAAATAGCGAAAAAGACATTGTTGTCCCTCAAGTTTTGGTAAAAATGAGGTCAGATATTACCCAAAAAGCCTTCAATTTTCGTAGCTGCCTCCTCTGGTTTTTCGAGCATACCCATATGGGCCACCCCCTTGAGGATATGAATTTCGGGATATTGGCACAGTGATGCTTGCGCGAAAATAGATTCCACTGGAATTCCGATATCCTGATTCCCAGCCAGAAACAGTGTAGGTTTTCTAAAACCTTTTAAAGTTTTAGTCTGGTCGTTACGGTAGCGCATGGCTTGGGTGTAGCCCACGACGGCCGCTTCCGAGGATTGGCCGGCCATTAATTTTACCGTCTCAATCCATCTGTTTTGTGGATTTGCAAAAAGCGGCGCAATAAAATTTGTGGTAAACGCCAGCGCCCCTTTTTTCTCAACAAACTCGACGACCTTGGCCCTCGACTCCTTTTTTTCTGCTGAATCAGCGTAGGCCGTGGAGTGAAATAAACCGATGCCTGAAAAAAGATCTGGCCTTTTCTCGATCATTGACAATGCCACATAACCCCCTAATGAGTGCCCAATCACGATGCTATCCTGAATTTCTTTTTCGGTCATAAACTGCAACAGCTGCTCAGCCACCTGATGGAGTGAAAAAGGAAGGGGTAGGATTGGGCTTTTGCCAAAGCCTGGCAGATCCAGCGTGATAACCTTGTAGGATTTAACAAATCGTTCACCAAAATCATCCCAAATAGCCTGATGCATGGGAAACCCATGGATAAAAATGAGCGCTTTGCCTTCACCCCGCACCCTGGAAAAAATCGTCACTGCTTAATATATTTTGGAAACGGACTCAAGCATTGCTACCACTGCCTGCTGTATCCCGTCGGGATCGAACCCACATTCTTGGTGCAATTCTCGTTGCTCGCCGTGCTCTACTACACGGTCAGGAATGCCTAACCGTTTCACTTCTGCTTGATAATTATGATCCGCCATAAACTCGAGAACTGCGCTTCCGAATCCACCTTGAATACAACCGTCCTCAACAGTCACCACTTTCTTGTACGTTGAAAATACTTCGTGAAGCATTTCCGCGTCCAACGGTTTGGCAAAGCGCATATCATAGTGCCCGATTTCTATGCCGAGTTTCTCCAGCCGATCACATACCTCAACAGCATAATTGCCGATGTGTCCGATCGTAAGAATTGCCAGTTCTCCACCTTCTTTTAGTCTGCGCCCGGTACCAATTTTGATTTCTTCCATCGGTGTTCTCCAATGCGGCATGACGCCCTGACCGCGTGGGTAGCGTATGGAAAATGCCAGCGCTGTCCTTGGCAACTGAGCCGTGTACATTAGGTTTCGCAACTCCGCCTCATTCATCGGGGCAGAAACAATCATGTTCGGCAAACATCTGAAAAAGGCTAAATCATATGCCCCGTGATGGGTAGGACCGTCTGCTCCCGAAAAACCAGCCCTATCCAGACAAAAGTTAACAGGAAGATTCTGAATACAGACGTCGTGGATGACCTGATCATACGCACGCTGCATAAAGGTGCTGTATATGTTGCAGAACGGAATGATTCCCTGGGTAGCTAGCCCTGCTGAAAAAGTGACAGCATGTTGTTCCGCAATGCCTACGTCAATAGCACGATCCGGCATTTCTTTCATCATAATGTTCATGGACGAACCGGAAGGCATTGCAGGCGTTATGCCCATGATCTTTTCATTTGATTTTGCCAGCTCCACCATGGTATGGCCAAAGACATCCTGATATTTGGGCGCTTGTGGTTCGTCGTAAACTTTCTTGTGAATTTCACCTGAGATCTTATCAAAGGTACCAGGTGCATGCCATGTCGTGGCGTTCCCGTTTTCGGAAGGGCCATACCCTTTCCCTTTGACCGTAACACAATGTAAAATCTTGGGACCTTTAATATTTTTAAGATCGCGTAACACCGTTACAAGGTGATTCACATCATGACCGTCAACGGGTCCAAAATAGCGCAGATTCAGGGATTCGAATAAATTGCTCTGACTTAGCAGTGCCGCCTTTATACCAGTCTCGACTTTTGAGACAATTTCCTGTGCGCTTTTTCCGAACACGGAAAGTTTGCCCAGCACGTTCCAAACTTCGTCTTTGAGTTTGTTGTACGCCTTGCTGGTGGTGATGTCTGTGAGATAATCCTTTAGCGCCCCTACATTGGGATCAATTGCCATGCAATTATCATTCAGGATGATTAGGATGTTCGTATCCGAAACACCGGCGTGGTTCAACGCTTCGAAGGCCATTCCTCCGGTTAACGCACCGTCACCAATCACGGCAATGTGTTGCTTATCTTCAATTTTTAAATACTTGGATGCCGAAGCCATTCCCAACGCAGCGGAGATCGAGGTCGAAGAATGCCCGACACCAAACGTGTCATATTCGCTCTCCTTGCGTTTTGGGAAACCGGAAAGGCCTTTATACAGCCTGTTGGTATGGAATTCGTTTTTTCTCCCGGTTAATATTTTATGGCCATAAGCCTGATGTCCCACATCCCAAACAAGTTGGTCGTAGGGCGTATTAAAAACCTGGTGTATGGCTACGGTAAGCTCAACGACGCCCAGGCTGGCGCCAAAGTGTCCTCCGTAAACCGAAACATTATCAATTATGAAATGTCGGAGTTCATCGCAGAGTTGCACCAACTGGCCCTGGTCAAGCTTTTTGATATCCTCAGGGCTGTTGATACTCTCCAAAAGTTTTCCGGGAGTTATCAGCATTCTACATAGTTAATGGACCTCTAACAACAAGTTCAAGGTAAGTGTTCTACATTGCTTTTCAAGGCCAAGCAACCAACAAAGATACTTATTTCTCACATGACGGCTTTTTTTGCAGGATTATAAATAAATTTGCTGCCCATGGAAACTACGCAGGAGACATTCGAAGTAAAATTACCGTTATTTGAAGGTCCTTTCGACCTTTTGTTATTTTTTATTGAACGCGATGAGCTGGATATTTATGATATCCCTATTGCTACGATCACCAACGATTTCCTGGAGTACATCCGGCAGATGGAGCAACTCAATATTGAAGTTGCCAGCGAGTTTATCCTGGTAGCGGCCACCCTGATGCGCATCAAATCCAAGATGTTATTGCCGCGTCCACAGCTCGATGACCTGGGTAATGAGATAGACCCCCGCGAAGAGCTCGTCAGACACTTGCTTGAGTACAAGAAGTACAAATCCGTTATCGACAACTTCCACAAGTTGGAAGAGGTGGAGCTAATGAAAGAAAAGCGTGGCAACCTGATGAAAGAATTAAGAGTGCTGGCAGAAACAACCAATGTGGAAGCTGAACTTCAGGATGTGACGATTTTCAAGCTCATGACCATCTTTGAAAAGATATTAAGGCGGCAGGAAGCTGAGAAGAACAAACCTGTCCATCAGGTTATTCAGTTTCCGTATACGGTAGAGGAACAGAAGAACTATTTGACTCAAGAACTTACGAAGCGGCCGCGGATTTCATTCACAGAACTGATCGAAGCCTATCCTACGCGCATCGGGGTAATATTCAATTTCCTGGCCATCCTTGAAATGTTAGCGCTGCAGGAGCTGACCATTCAGATCGGGGAGGGATTCAGTAATTTCTGGATCGCGAAAGCAGAAGCGACGGAAGCCGCTATTTAAACTTTCAAATCTTCAGCGGCTACCTGCGCGATGCGCTGCTCCTTAATACTTAATTGGTTCGTTGTGACTCATCTTCAGAACCTAATCTGCGCTCACGTGCTGCTTTGAGCTTTTGATTACCGAACGTATAGGTAAGGGTTAACATGACAACACGGTATCAAAGCGGAGCACATAATCAGACGTAAAGCCCGGTACATTAATTTTCCCTTGTACCAGTTTGTGTGGAACACATCTTGAAGACTTAATTTGGCCTTTAATTTCGAACCCAGTGTCTTTTGCAAACCATCATCACTGACTGAAATGAAACAGGGAAGTATTTCATTTTGGAGCAATTTGGACTGCGTTAACCATCATCCCCACCCAGAGGCGATCATACCTCATCGACAAGGTTTTCATCAATCTATTGAACTTATTATCTTTCAAAATAATAAATAAGGCCTATGCGCATATTCATTCTGTTTTTCTTTCTGTTGATCGCAGGTTGCAATTCACCCCAATCATCAAATCTCCGCGCACCGTCTGGTCTTACCTGCGAATACCTGAAAAACCCTTCCGTGGTTGATGTCACACCCCGGTTAGGCTGGATTAATACGACCACAGCATCGCAACACGGTGAGCGACAAACGGCCTACCAAATACGGGTTGCCAGCGCACGGCAGCAGCTTGATACTCCAGACCTGTGGGACAGTAATAAAGTTGAGTCCGACGAATCTACAAGAATAGTATATGAAGGTGAATCACTTCAGTCGGGACGGGAGTGTTATTGGCAAGTGCGTGTATGGGATAAAAACGGGAATCCAAGTTTTTGGAGCGAGCCGGCCTATTGGCGAATGGGGCTGCTAGGTAAGTCGGATTGGAAAGCGCAATGGATCGGCGCACCATGGCAGGGCGAGGAAGCTCTACCCAAACCAGACGGTGGACCCAACGGTGTACCTAAAGAATTTGGGCCCGCTGCACCTATGTTTAGAAAAACATTTGAAGTGACCAAGAGAAATAACGAAAGCCGTGGCATTCGTAACGGGATTAGGTTATTTCGAATTCTATGTAAATGGAGAGAAAGTCGGCAATGACGTCCTTGTTCCCAATCAAACCAATTACGGAAAACGACCCGGATTAGAAACAGCACTTATCAGCCTGCCCGACAATTTCAGAAAGTACAAAGTAATGTACCTGGCCTACGACATAACGGCCCAGTTACAAACAGGGAAGAATGCACTCGGTGCCATCCTCGGCAATGGGTTCTACAATCCTGCCAAATTCTGGACCGAAGCCTATGGGACGCCAAGATTCCTCGGACAAGTACATGTTACGTATGCTGATGGCACAGAGGAAATCATTGCCAGTGACGCGACGTGGAAGGCACACAAGAGTCCCATCGTCAGGGATATGGTCTACTACGGCGAGATCTATGACGCCCGTGAGGAACAGGAGGGTTGGAGCACGTCAGATTTCGACGATCAACATGGGGAGCAAGCCGTCCAGCGGCAGACACCGTACGGAGACTTGGTAGCACACACCGCGCATACCGACAAAGTAATGGAGCAAATCAAGCCGGTTTCTGTCGAGCGTCTCGGCGATGGCCACTACAAAGTTGACTTCGGCGTCGAGATTTCGGGTTGGGTCAAATTGGTTAATGTACAAGGACCGGCAGGGCATGCGATCGACATCAGCTTCAATGGAAACTTGTATTCCGGCGACAACCGATACATCTGTTCGGGCAACGGTGCGGCTACCTATGCACCACGATTCAACTGGTTTGTGTTTAGTGGTGTCGAAATCAAAAACTGGCCCGGTGAACTAACGGCGGATAACCTCCTTGCCGAAGCGGTGAACACTTACATCGAGCCGGCGGCACACTTCGAAACCTCGAATCCCCTCCTCAACCAAATCAATACCATCTGGCGACGAAGCCAGCTCGACAACATGCACGGTGGGATCGCCAGTGACTGTCCGCACCGCGAACGGTCAGGCTACACGGGGGACGCTCAGGTTGCATGCCCGACCGTGATGCAAAACTTCGATGCCCGCAACTTTTACCATAAGTGGGTGCAAGACATGTTTGAAGCACAAATTGAGGAAACCGGCTACGTGCCCAACGGCGCGCCCTGGCAACCCGGCTGCGGCGGAGGCGTGGCATGGGGTGCCGCCATCTGCATCATCCCCTGGGAGTTCTACCTGACGTACGGCGCACGCGACATGCTTGAGGATAATTATGAAGGCATGAAGGGATACATCCGGTACATGCAGACGTGGGTAGGTGAAGATGGCATCATGTTCTCACAGCGCAAAAATCTTAAAGGCGAGGAAGTCAGGTGGTACAACCTGGGCGAATGGGTAGCGCCCGGCGAAACGGTTCCCGATGATATGGTGCATACCTTTTATCTTTGGTATTGCGCAGATATAACCGCCCGCACCGCCAGTGCTTTGGAAAAACCTCAGGAGGCTTCGGAATACGCGGAGTTTGCTGACAAAACAAAACAGGCGTTCCACCGTCGGTTCTACAATGAACAGGGTGGCACATATGGCAACGGTGGCGGCAATATCCTGGCCCTGAAAATGGGGGTGCCCGGCGACCAGTATGCCAATGTGGTAAATGCACTCAGGCGAAATGTCGAAGCCAACGATGGTCATCTTGACACCGGGATTTTCGGAACACGATTCTTCTTTGAAACGCTGGCGGAAAACGGCATGAACGACCTGGCCTACGCGGCGATGGACAAAACTACGGAGCCCAGCTTTGGGCACTGGATTGAGCTCGGCTCCACCACCACGCGCGAAAGTTGGGATGAAGGAGGTTCACATAACCATCCCATGTTTGGCGGTGGACTCGTATGGTTCTATCAGAACCTCGCTGGCATGAAGGCCGATGAGGCACGTCCGGGATACCGGCATATTTTCTTTAAACCACAACCTGTGTCGGCGATGAACAACGCCGGGTACTCCACGACAACTTCTTACGGAGAGGGAGGGATTGAATGGAAGCAATCAAGTGATCTGTTCACGATGGACGTCACCGTTCCGGTTGGATGTACGGCGACAGTGTTCGTCCCGACCGGGGAAGGTCAAACCGTTGTTGTTGCTGATGAAATTGAAGATGAATTTGTTACCCAGGTGGGAAAGGATGAGGGTTATACGCAGTATGAGGTAGAGAGTGGAAGGTATAGGTTTGAGGTGCGGTAGGACGGGGTGTGAGGGGTATAGGGTAATAAGGGATATAAGGAAATTGGGATTTTGGGAAATTTGGGAAATTCTATTTTCAGGACCACACCCACACCTGCTTTCCAGCATGTATCAATTGGACCTCGGCCAGGTTCGGCGGCCTGGAGGCGACGGGTTGGAAGTCAAAATTTTCAATTTTGTTTACCGCCTTGTCTGTTGCCTATAAGGAACTAGAAGGTAGTACATGCCCGTGCTGAAAATTGGTACGGGTTAAAGGTAATGTGATTAGGAAATTGGGGAAATTTGATAAGCCACACCAACCTCGATGGCTACTTTACCGAGATGACTAAAAGGTCATTCGGCGGCTCAACCCTGACAAAAATCATAGATTTTTCCCACTAGACCTTTCAACTTGGGCAGCAAAGAGTAACGCATGCATATTTCTACTTCATCCAGAGCGCTGAAGCGGTGGATCGTCATTCTACGCATCAGCATTGGCATTATTTATTTGTGGTTCGGGGTATTGAAATTCTTTCCCGGTGTGAGTCCCGCTGAAGAGTCTTGCCAAGAGATACTATCCATCTGCTGACGTTGAAGACTGTTGGACGATAAGATTGCATTGTTGCTTCTCGCTATCTGGGAGACCGTGGCGGGCATCATGATGATTGTGTGGAATTTATACACGCGTTGCCATTCGCGTCGTGCTGGTTCATATGTTCTGCACATTTACGCCCTTGATTCCTCCTGCCCGGGCTTTCGTTCAGCGCAGCACCGCTTTCATTAACACTTATTGGTCAATACATCATCAAAAACATCGTGATCGTGTCGGCATTGTTTCTGTTGGACACAGCGTTAAAACCTGACCGCTAAGGCCAATCCGTCAGGCAATTTTCAGATGTACAGGTCATTTTTGTCAGCGCGTGGCGACCTCAAGAAAAAACGTTCCCACTTTAGCCGTTAACGCTGCAAGGTATTTCTGTCCTTTCTCAGCAGATGCCTTTCTCGGGTCGCCGACGCCGGTATCCTTTGTCACCTGCAACCATTTGCGCTCCGCCCAGGCCCAACCTTCCCGCATGCGCGCGAACCTGAATTTTTTCGCGGCCCCGTCACCTGCCTCCGTCAACGGTCTGACAAGGTCCGGTCTCAGATGCATGATAACACTGGTTTCCATTTCGCCGGCATGGTCATCTTTGTTTTCAAAAAATTCCTTTTGGTCCAGTGCCTGAAACCAATTGCATGAGCACAAAAACATTTTGGAGAACTGAAGTCCCGAGTTCGCGGATCATGGTTTTAAAATCATTACCACCATGACTGTTGAGGATAATAAGTTTATGAATACCCTGACGATTCAGCACTTCCACCACATCGCGAAGCACGGCAAGCTGCGTACTGGGATTCATGTTCATGTCGAGTTTTACATCAAACTGGCCGGTGTTTACGCCAAACGGAATGGCCGGCAGCACAATTATTTTTGCTCCCTGTTCCCATGCAAGCCGGGCAGCTTCGGCCGCGACATTTTCCGCTTCAATAATGTCGGTTCCATACGGAAGATGATAGTTGTGCGCTTCACAGGCGCCCCAGGGAAGTATGGCTACTTCATACTCGGTTTCTTTTACGGTTTTCCAGGTGTTCTCGGCAAGGATGTATGGACGCATATAAAAAGGGTTGAGCGGTGTTATGGAATCATACTACGTACAGCGTAAATGTAATCATTGCCCGGCTGGATCTCTAATGGTTCTAATAAGGACGATAAAATGCTGCCCGCTTGTTAAACGGGAATGGCAATGCGATATGTCTTGCCCTTCCGCACAGTAAGATGATCATCCCGTAGCCATGGGTTGTGCTGCTTCAATAGTTTGTAATTTGTTCCCTGCTCCTTTGCAAACGCGATGAGGCTTTTTATCGTCCTGTCAACTTCAACATAGCGTAAAGGCTCTTGTTGATAAAGATGCGCCGGGTCAATCTTAAATCCATAACGCTGTGGGTTTTCGGCAATCTCTTTGATCGCCAAAATCCGGAATACGTAACGCGACGTTTCGTCATTGAGGTATAAATCGTAGTATGAACTAACGTCCTGAGCCTCAAGCGCGCGACCTACGCCGCCCATGCCACGATTGTAGGACGCCGCCACTGTAGTCCAACTGCCGAATTTTCGATATGCCCGCTTCAGATACTTGCAGGCCGCTTCCGTGGCTTTCAGTGGATCATAACGCTCGTCTACTTCATTCGTAATCTCAAGGTCAAGTTCCCTCCCGGAGGATTTGAGGATTTGCCAATAGCCGACAGCGTCGCGGTAGGAGGTAACATTCATAAGGTTGCTTTCAATCAACGGCAAATATTTAAAATCTTCAGGAATATCATATTGCGCCAAAATTTTCTCCATTTGGGGTAGCCAACGATTTGCACGCTTGATCAGGAAAATGGTATTGCTGTGCCAGTAGCAATTAATCTGCAGTTCCTTATCCAATCGTTCGTGGACATCGGGTATCGATAAAGGAACGGGTTCACCGGCAAATGACATTTCCTTTGGCACTGCAAAAGAGATCGCCGGCAGACGGTCAGCATTCCCATAGTCAACCTCGATAACACCATTATCCGATATTGAATCCCAAGTTGCATTTGATGATTCATTATACGTGATGTACCCGAAGAGTACGACAATCGACGCGATCGACAGAAAGTTTGAAAGATTCAATTTCACCCGTAATGTATTTGCTTACATGTCTATAAAAATTATACCAAAATAGGCTGATGGTCTACTGCTTTCACCAGTTGTGCAGCATAATCATCAACATTTGTACCATTCCAGGATGTTTTAAGTCTTATTCGGTCTTTCTTATTTTCCAGACCCTTATTGTACGCCTTGTCGTAATAGTTGAGGAGTATCTCAATAGTGGAATCCATATCGCCTTGCAAAAGCTTTTCCTTCGCGGCCAGGAAATGTTGCCCTCCTAATCTTTTGGTAATTCTGGTCATTGCCTGAAGGAACTCTTCTTTATCTGAAGCACCGTATTCTTCGACCAGTCGTTTGACGCGTATCTCCTTTTGAACGCCAATTTCCACCACTGGACTCGACTTCATTTGCATCCATAAATCGTTGGGCAGCATTATTTTGCCGATGGCCAGTGATTCATCTTCAATCCAAATGCGCTTGTGCAGATCAAGCTTCAATATTTCCTCGTAAAGATGATTTTGAAATTGTTCAGTCGTCGGCTGTGGCGGTAACATTAATCCGCCAAATGCCGAACCTTTGTGGTTGGCGATTTTTTCTAAATCAATGATCTGCTCACCCCGTTGCGCCAGCGCCCGCAGAATTTCACTTTTTCCACTGCCGGTACACCCGCCAATCACAATAAGCTGGAATGGAATTTTGAAAGATTCAACGGCAATTCTGCGATAGGATTTGTATCCGCCTTCCAGTCGGTGTGTTTTAATCCCGGCCATCTCCGCAAACTGGCAAAAATTAGCTGAGCGCATGCCACCACGCCAGCAGTATACGATAAGTTCTTTACCAATTTTATCCGCTTCATCAACGATCGCCGCGAGTCGTGGCCCGACAAGTCGAAACCCTGTCTTTATGGCTTCATGCTGCCCTTTTAGTTTATAATCCGTTCCCACAGCGACGCGCTCCGCGTTGTTCAGCAGAGGAATATTTATAGCCGAAAGGATATGCCCTGTGCCGTACTCACCTTCAGAGCGAACATCAATCACCGGAAGGTGATTGCGCAAGGAGAAAAATGCCTGAACATCGATTATCACATTGCAAGTTAGATCAGGATAGGTAACAATGGAAAGGACAACCTTTATTTAAAGCCGCAATTTTCCTTCAAATACCATTGTCTGTGCTTCAAGTGTCGCTTTCAGGGGTGGCTAGTTGTCTGAGAATCCAACACCGAAGATGGATGTGATGCCTATCCGGAATCCATAGTTCTGATATTTTCCATCCTGGAAGGCGGCTGCTACTTCCACTCTCAAAATTCGCAGGATACCATCAATTGAATATCCAACCTCTGTATAATTCTTTGACGTAGGTGTAGCCAGATAATTCACAAAAACATTTTCCCGGATTCCGGCCATCCGAACGAGCAGGATATTCGTAACCAGGAACTTTCTAAATTGATAGTGGAAATTCCCGGAAAAATATTTATCAGAAGTACTGTAATTGTAGTAGTCCAGCAGACGGAAACTGCCTACAGGATCGTTCGTTATAAATGGCGTTTGATTACCCAGGAAATGTTTGTAGTCCATAAAATACATATTGCCAGTCTGCAGGAACGTTCCTGCGCGGAGGTAAAAATCTGCGTTTCCACGTACCCCTACTCTAAATCTGTGTTTTATGCCAAGCTCTATCTGATCAAAGTCAATAGCACTACCCAGTGCATTGTTAAAACCCTTGCGGTATTCAAGCATGAACGTTGGAGATGAATTTTGAACTTCAGTCTTTCGATTATTCCTGATCGTGTATTTGAGCCATGGCCGGACCGAAATGGAGACAGATCCCACCAGGGCCTTATGCTCCGGAAATGATGTATCCTCTAATTCATTGTTGACGGGTGCATTAGGCGTATAGCCTTCAATCTTATCACGGTCTACCCATTTGTAATTTGTGGTATTAAAAAGTTCCCGGCGTCTCATCCATGACCAACTTGTCCCCACCGATAGATACGGGTTGACCTTTCTCCGATACGATACATCGATGTAATCCCGTTCATAAATTTTCATCAAGTTTTTTTCAAGAAACAGGGTTGTGAAGTCGTTAATAATCGGCAAAATTGGTTCATCAGGGTTGTATTGCTTTATGTAACGTCCACCCTGCACGTCCCATCTGTCCTTTTTGTTGCGAAGTGAAAAATTTAGATACCCAGACGCTACTTTCCTGGAGAATGCATACCGAAACGCAGGCGTAATTGTAATCCGCGTCTTATTGGTGTCTTGCAGTATCGTCCCCAGGGACACTTTGTAGACAAAGTTCCAACCCTCTACCGTATTGAAGCCCGGCATTGGAAAATGGATTTTAAAATTTGAGTGTTGACCAATTTTATAGGTATCACCAATGAGGAGATCCCAGGGTTGAAAGCCTTTATGCTTCGATGCCTTAAGCGTATCGCCCTCTTCCTTTTTACGTTCTACGACAGCCATACTGTCTATCTTTTCATACCCTCTTACTTCGAGTTTTGTCAGCGGCACCGGCCTAATTGCCGCCCAATACGTGGAATCTTTTTTGTATGCACCGCTATCAATCTTAACGGAAGTATTCGAAATTACTTCCGGCTCTTTTTGCTGCTTGATTTCCGCCTTTTCATAGTCCTTTATGATGGTCTTAAGTTCTTTTCGAGTAATCTCCTTCCCCGAACTCAGTCGCTCCTGCAATTGCTTTGCCTGGTCTTCTTGTTTTGTTGCACGATTCCCGATACTGCCGTACTTTTCCGCGATCCGTTCAGCCGCCTCTTTTTCAATCTTCTCGTCAATAACCTCCATCTTGTCTACTTCGACATACAACTCCGGATTGAGTATGATTTTATAGTCACTTACCGTCGCCAAATAGTTGTATTCAAACTCAAATCCGAAAATTTTTCCTTCTGCCTTAAATCTGTGTGAAACGGGCATCCATGCCTTGTCCTCTATTGGCGCATAGACAGCCTTAATATTCACTTTTATGCCCAATTTAGTAGTATAGATGTCCATGCTGTGAATCGACCACCAATCTTCAACGATAAAGATCACGCCTTCAATTACATCGTCTCCCTTTGAGCGCGGGATGACTTTAATACGACTCACTTCATAATTTCGGTCTTTAAATGTTCCCATGTATTCAAACCGATAATACGAAAACGCTTTTGGTGAAAGTGGAGAAATAGTCTCGGCAACTTCCGGCTCGTAAAAACTTCCAAAAATATAGGGATTGGGCGACGTGTTGTTGTCTTTTCCATCACTCCGGATAGAGATTACTTTTTCAGTAAAGTTATTCGGTCGCGTATACTTGATTTCACTGATGGATTCTGTAAGGAAAACCTGGCCCTTCTCAATTCCTTCTTTTTCGATGGCCTTTTTTGCAAGCCAGGGGTAATCCTTTAATTGACCCGCACCTTTAATATAGACACGTGCAGTGTACTCGTCTAGCTGCTGTCTGTGATAATTTGCCTTTGCAATGGCCTTTCGCATGATGGTATAGGCGGGATCTTCCGATCCGCTATTGATCGTCACGGTTTGCAGCATTGTTGCCTGCGTTCTTAGCACAACGTTAACCTCTATATATCCGGTTGTAATTTCAACTTGTTTTACAACCGTTTCGTAGCCAAGAAATTGGTAAACAATTTCATAACTACCCGGAGGTAAGGTTATATCATAATTTCCATTCTCATTGGTGGTTGTTCCACTCCCTGTCTGCTTCACAAAAATGGTAGTAAAGGCAAGTGGTGCTCCGTCTTCGTCGTTTACCTGACCCCTTATACCTGCTGCGTTTACAGCAGCAAAGGAATAAATAAAAAGGAGTGTGGTCCCGAGCATGCAGAATGGGAATTTATGACGTAACAATTGCAATTGCATGATCTGTTAGTAAGCATTTAATCCAGAAAATAACCTTTTGCTCTAATCATCTCTTCAACCGCATCAGGAACAAGATAACGTACAGATTGTTTTTTTCGAATGCAGCCGCGGATAAAAGTCGCCGATATGTCGAGCATTGGGGCATCCACGATTTTAACGTTAGGATGCATTTTAAGTTCAGAAGGTTGCGCACTTGGCCGTGGGTACACGTACAATCCGTACTGTTCAAGGATCTGTCCGTAATTCTTCCATTTTGGAAAATTTACCAGATTGTCCTCACCAATAATAACCCTGAATTCCTTCTCAGGATATTTTTCGTGCAAATGAACCAGGGTATGTATGGTATAACTTGGCTTGGGAAGATGAAATTCCACATCCGATACATCCAGCTTATAATTGTCGTATATCGCCGCTCTAACCATGTCGTATCGATCGAACTCATGCAACAATCCTTTGCTGGCCTTAAAGGGATTTTGCGGCGATACGACAAACCACACCCTGTTCAGATCGGTTGTTTCCGCCATGATATTGCCAATAATCATATGCCCCATGTGGATCGGGTTGAAAGAGCCGAAAAAGAGACCGATTTTTTGCGCCAATTGCATAAGCTTGAGAATCAAATAACACTATGGCTTATTCTTAAAGGTGTCGTAAAGCTTTTGGGCCTCAGCAAGCGATTTTTCCAAATCTTCATTGACCAGCACAGCATCAAACCTGTTACGAAAAGACATTTCAAATTTCGCCTTAAACAGCCTCCTGGAAAGACTTTCTTCTGATTCAGTGCCGCGGTCTTTTAACCTTTCCTCAAGCACATCCAAAGAAGGCACCATGACAAATACTGCAAGTGCCCGATCACCAAAATATTTTTTAAGATTTAAGCCTCCTTTTACATCGACATCAAAGATTACATTCTTGCCCAGCTTCCAAATCCGCTCAATTTCCGACTTCAGCGTACCGTAAAAATTTCCGTCATACACTTCTTCCCACTCAATGAACTCATCCGCATCTATTTTTCTTTTGAATTCTTCAGGAGAAAGGAAATAGTAATCCTTGCCATCTGACTCGTTACGGCCACGCTTATCGCGCGTTGAGGCAGATATAGAAAAGCCAAAATCCGAATTCTTTGCAAGGAGGTGTTTGACAATGGTAGTTTTTCCCGAACCGGAGGGAGCGGAAAAAATGAGCGCCTTACCCGCCATTACTGGGCCAGGTTTTGGCTTACTTTTGCTTTTATGCTTTCGACCAGTTCCCGCGGAGCCTGACCGGTACACTTCGATTTCAGCAGTTGGCGAATAGCTATTTCCAGATGATAATTCTTAAAGCATGGCATGCATTCTTCCAGGTGATGCTTAAAAAATTGATCTTTCTGTTCGAGAGAGGCTTCGCCATCGACAATCATCTGAAGCATTTCCATGCATTCGCGCTGGCTTGGACAATCCTGCCTCATTTTGCTCTGGTCGGGATTACTCATAGGCTTTAGGCATTTTTATAACCCATTTGTTTTGCGTATTTACTTAGTTTCTCTTTCAGTAGATTGCGTGCCCGATGTAACCGGCTGCGCACCGTACCAATCGGAATGTCCAGAATCTTCGCCATCTCATCGTACTTAAATCCTTCCAGGTCACACAATATAATCACAGTCCTGAAATCCACATCGAGAGAATTAAGCGCATTAGAAATTTCATCACCGATCATGTCCTGCAATGCCTCAACGCGCAGATCGGGTGTAATTTGCCTGTCAACCTCCTCCGAGTTGTAATAACTCTCGACCTCTTGATAGTCTACCTTCGAAGGCTCTTTGCTCTTCTTGCGGTAGTCATTAATGAAACTGTTTTTTAAAATTCGAAACAGCCATGCTTTGGCATTAGTTCCTTGTTGAAAGGAATCGATGAAGCGATACGCCTTTAAATAGGTGTCCTGCACAAGGTCTTTTGAGTCATCCTGATCCAGCGTGAGTCGATAAGCAAAGTTATACATCGAATTTATGTGCGGCATAAACTCATTATTGAAGATATTCTGCTTCTCCGTGTCCGAATAATGATTCTTAGGTGCCTCTTCAAATTCCATCAGGGTCTAAAAATATAGATTACTTAGGTGGATTCAAAAGATGGTTCCACCGTAATTCTTGCACCCAACGCACCAAGTAACCCCACCGATCGGGTTTTTACAATAGTTAGGAATCAAATTGGTACGCTTTCAGCGATTTCAAGTAGTTACAGTGTAGCTAACGCAAGAATGTCGGTGGCATCGGCAGATTGACCAGGTAAAGGTGTGATGCCTTAAAGCAAAGCCTTTCCAACGATTAAGCTGGAAAGGCTTCTGCCGGTTTAGCGGATGTCATCGACTTGCCACCAGCCCAAAAGATTTAACCATGTTAATAAATTCAATTCTATACCCTTCACGGTCGATTCCTTTTGCTTGTTGCGCCATTTGGGCCACTTGTTCGTAAGTGAAGTCTTTTACGTATTGAGATTCCCGGAGCAACATGCCAAATGCTGCGACGGAAGCAGACCACCGGAAATTGTCAGATGTCTTAGCCAACGGCGTGTTACTGTCGACAAGTGGATGAACAATAAGTTTACTTATTGCTTCACCCGGTTTCTTGTACCGTAGCTTAATCGTCATCAACTCTTTTGAGTTAACGGCCTTCGGATCGACTTGCGAAGCCTGGTACTTGAGGTCGTCAATCTTTTGAAATTCACTTTCCACACCGACTGGAATGACTTCATACAATGCGGTTACCGTGTGGCCAGAACCCAATTCACCCGCATCTTTTTTATCATCGTTGAAGTCCTCACTTCTTAACATTCTATTTTCGTAACCGATCAATCGATAGGCCTTTACTTTTGCCGGATTGAATTCGATTTGCAGCTTTACGTCCTTTGCGATAGTAAAAAGTGTTCCCCCAAACTCGTTCACCAATACCTTTCTGCTTTCTGTTATGTTATCGATGTATGCATAGTTTCCATTCCCTTTGTCTGCCAGGATTTCCATCTTCGAATCTTTGTAGTTGCCCATACCAAATCCCAATACCGTAAGAAATATTCCATCTTGTCTTTTTTCCTCAATCAGTCGCTCCATAGACGCATTGCTGGATTCGCCGATGTTAAAGTCGCCGTCTGTCGCCAGGATGATACGGTTGTTCCCTTCGGGCTTGAAATGCTTTTTTGCAACGGCATAGGCCAGGTTAATCCCAGCGCCTCCGGCAGTGGAGCCCCCTGCTGCAAGGTGATCAAGTGCTTCGATTATCTTTTTCTTTTCACTTCCCGGTGTTGGCTCGAGCACAAGCCCTGCGGCGCCCGCATATACAACGATGGCGACGTGATCTTGCGGACGAAGTTGCTCCACCAACATCTTAAAGGAGGTCTTTAAAAGAGGCAATTTGTTGGGTTGATTCATGGAGCCGGAGACATCCAGGAGGAACACCAAGTTGGAGGGCGGTAATTTTTCTGTTGGAATTTTTCTGCCCTGTAGCCCGATGTGAATAAGTTTGTGTTTCCGGTTCCAGGGAGCTGTGGAAATTTCAGTCACTACTGCAAATGGATCCTCAAGCCGGGGCTGTACATAGTCATAGTCAAAATAATTTACCATTTCTTCAATACGCACTGCATCCTTCGGTGGGCGTTGACCATTGTTTATAAATCTGCGCACGTTGCTGTACGATGCAGCATCCACGTCGATAGAAAAAGTTGACAAAGGATTCTTTAGCGCTTCATGAAAAATGTTCTCATTTATTGCATCATATTCCTCGGTATTCCATTGTGGCGTGCCGTAGTCCTGAGGCTGAGCAAAGGCCGTTTCATACATAGCCTTTGATTCTGCCGGAGACGCCATTCTGTCCTTCTTGTAGGGTTTACGACCTTCTTGATCGGCCGCAATCACTTTTTCAACCGACATTTGATCCAATGTCAAAGCGACATTAATGACGCCACGGGCGCCTGTTTTGATTTCCTGGGTTTGGTACCCGACCAACGCGAACACCAAAGTCCCCCCTTCAGCAGGAACAATAATTCTATAATTTCCATGGTCATTAGTCTCGACAGCGTTGGCAGTTCCTTTCAGGGCCACGCGAACTCCAGGAATTGGGATTCCATCGTCTGCGGATGTGACATTACCTGTTATCAGGCGTTGTTGCGGCGCCGAGAAGCCGAACGATAATGCGAGTACGGCAAAGAGAATCCAGATTGACTTTTTCATAGCAAATAAGATTTGTTTCCCCCATGAGATGCGGACCAACGGGCAATTCCATAAGTCGACCAACTATTTTTTTACTATTTTTCAATAATGCTTTCCGATAGAACCTATAAGAAATTGCCGGATAACGAGCTGATTCAACGGTATAAAGCGTCGGGCGACCTCAACATTTTGGGCGAATTATACAAAAGGTATATGCCCCTGGTTTATGGTGTTTGTCTCAAGTATTTAAAGAATCGGGAAGACAGCCAGGATGCCGTCATGCAGGTTTTTGAACGACTTATTACGCTGCTCAAGGAACATGACATTTTATATTTCAAAAGTTGGCTATACACAACTTCGCGTAATCATTGCCTTATGCATCTCCGGGCTCGCAAAGGAACATTCTTGGAGGAAATTTCGGAGCAGCTTATGGAAAGTGAAGCAATCACGCATCTGGAAGATGAGCCAGAAATAGAATTAAATCTCAGTAAATTAGAGTATTGTATTGAGCAATTGGTCATGGAACAGAAACATTGCGTAAAGTTGTTTTATATACAGCAAAAATGTTACAAAGAGATCGTGCAGCTCACTGGTTTTGACGATAGTAAGGTAAAGAGTTACATCCAAAATGGCAGGCGTAACTTGAAAATTTGCATGGAACAAAATGGCTGATGAAAGTGATGATATTGCCAAATACCTGAACGGTGAGTTGACACCGTCGGAAATGCATGCAATGGAAAAGAAAGCCTTGCACGATCCATTTCTTAAAGATGCGCTGGAGGGTACCGTGGCCATTAAACCAGGGGATTTCGCAACTGACTTAAAAACACTTGAGGAAAAACTGGAACAACGTGTTCACGGCAGGTCTGGGAAAGTGATTTCGTTCTGGGTGTGGCCGGCACGCATTGCCGCCGGGTTGCTCGTAATCCTGGTTGCTACCTTCGTAATTGTTCGGCTATCAAGCAAAACGCCTTCGGAGGAGTTGGCATCCAATAGCGAAATAGCGCCAACTTTGCAGGAGAAGGATGAAAAAACCGGGGTTGCATCTAGCGACACGGTTGTAGAAGAAAATGGAAATCTATTGAGCCTTGCCGAGCCCAACGAGGTAGAATCGAAATTGGCACCAAAACCGCCGCAAAAGCAGGAAACGGTGGATTTTCCGCAATCTGCGGCATCACAACCGGGCCATGAAGCCGAACAGCTAGTGGCGGAAGCGACCATATCCGAAGAAGACGATACACCGGCAGAAATCGCAGCAGAAGAAAAAAATGTCCTTGCGCCGCGAGCCAGGGCTAACCCCCAGGATGAACTCAGGGAAACCGCGTCAAAAAAATTGAGCCTTCGCGCCCGTGAGACAGACCATAAGGCAGCAGCGGGAGCTTCTGTTGACCAATCCACTAACGCTGATGCCAGCAATTCAAGAATTATCAAGGGACAGGTCAAATCAATCAACGGCGTCGCAATACCAGGTGTAAATGTCATTATCAAGGGAACCAATATGGGGACGGTAACGAACGCGTCTGGCTTGTACCAAATTTCTGTGGATGAGCAGAATCCAACCCTGATCTTTTCGTTTATTGGATTTTCGCGTACTGAAATTGCGGCTGGGCCGCATGATCAGATAAATATTCAACTGACCAAAGACGTTTCGCAGCGTAGTGAAGTTGTCGTTGTAGGATATGGCACAGCGCCCAAAGCAGATGATTTCTCATTTTCAAATTTGGAGTTGGCATCACCTGATGGTGGGCTGGATGCCTACAGGGAGTACCTTGAAAACAATCTGCAGTATCCGACGGAGGCAATGGACAAAAATATCGAAGGAGAAGTTACCATCCAGTTTACGGTAGAACCTGCTGGTCAGATAACAGCCTTCAAAGTAATTCAAGGCCTCGGATACGGCTGCGATGAAGAAGTTATTCGACTCATTCAGGCAGGACCGGACTGGGCACCAACAAAACGCAATAATGACTCCGTTGGCGACACCGTGAAAGTGCGAGTGAAATTTACATTACCAAAGAAATAGTAAAGACGAGCCACATGTTTGCTAACCGGAAACTAATTCTCATCATAGTATTGCTTATTACCCTCAGTGTTACGGCTTATTTGCTTATTGTCGTCATTCCATCGCGTTTAGCGCAACGCGCTTACGATGGCGCCAAACAAATTGGTGATGATATTGCAGAAGCCTTTCAGTTTACGCCCGAGATTACCGTCAACAACACAGTTGTCCTGCAGCAACAAACACCAATTCTTGAACTGGCCACCCTCACGCAGACATTTCAACATCGCTATGAATGGACAAACACCTGGTTCGGAAGCACGAAGAAAATCAGGATAACGGGAGGTTTTGCGGCAAAAGCGGGCTTCGATTTGAATAAGAAGTTTTCTATTCAAATCAACGACAACAAAGCCGTCGTTACGCTTCCTCGGCCTCAATTGCTCTCCATTGAATCTTTAGATGATGTAAGGTTTGAAGATGAACACGGTATTATCAACTGGGTACACATGGAAGATCGGTCGAAGGCCATGAATGCCTTTACCAGCGACGCCAAGAAATACGCTCAGCATGCCCCCTTCGTTTTGGAGGCACAGGTTGAAATGGAAAAAAAACTTACAGAGATTTTAGTCACTGCACGAAAAAGAAGCGGTGATACACTATGCCGAAGTGGAGCGCATTCAAAAATATTAGGGAATGTTTGCCGCATGTATGGTAGCTGTCCGTGGTGCTAAAGATGGTTACACAACTTTCTTGCGTATCAATTTTGCATAGGTGCGACTCACTGGAAAACTCTTGCCGTTTAACATCTTCACTACCATACCTCCATTAAAATGTTTTTCAATTTCTTTGAGGTTGTTGATGTTAATAATCGTGCTGCGGTGAACGCGAATAAACGTTTCCGGGTTCAATATTTCTTCAAGCTTACCAATACCCGAGGAACTCACGAACTGGTCATTCTTGGTTGTCAGAATGGTATAATCCCCCGAGGCTTCCAGATATACAATTTCATCGACCGGCAGATTCAGGAGTTTCTCAGACTTCTGGACAAATATGTGGGTATCGTAAGAAGTCTTATTCTCCGTTTTCATGTTACGCAGCAATTCGCCTACGTTGTTCTGCTCCATTTTCATCCGGTCAATCGCGCGTTCTACCGCAAGCTTGAAACGCTCCTGATCCAGGGGCTTTAGGATATAGTCAACCGCATTTTTCTCAAAAGCTTTAATGGCATATTGATCGTAGGCCGTACAAAAAATAACGTATGGATCATGTGTTATTTCATCCAAAACATCAAAGCCAGTCATACCCGGCATTTGGACATCCAGGAAAATCAAATCTGGCTTCAATTTATCAATGGCCTCGACCGCATCTTTGCCCTTTGCGCATTCTCCCAGCACCTGAATATTTGGCAGTTGCAGTAAATACTCTTGCAGCAGATCGCGTGCTAATTTTTCATCATCTACAATCACACAGGTTATGTTCATACAGCTTTGCTATTTAAATCGTGAATAGTTATTTCGTCTTGTTCAACGTCTTCAAATGGGATAAAGAAACTTACAGAATAACCCCATTCATTTGATCGGATACGCAGGCCTGCTCCAGGCCCGAAGATACTTTTTAATCGTTGATCTGTATTGTTTATGCCGACACCACTCGAGCTGCCATCCATTACTTTTTTGGCATTTGACCCAAGTCCGTCATCTTTTACCTCAAAAAAAATCATGTTGTTAAAACGCTTGACCGTAAGAATGATTGTTCCACCATCATCTTTTGGAGCGATACCGTATTTTACAGAATTCTCTACCAGCGGTTGTAATATCATGGGTGGTATTTCGACGCTCAGGCAGGTAAAATCAACTTGTTTGACAAATTTCATCCGGTCTCCAAAACGAACCTGTTGGATGCGTATGTAGTTGTCTATGAAGTCCAGTTCATGGATAAGCTTCACCATCGCGTCTCCATGCGAGTCGAGCGCGTACCTGAAAATATCTGAAAGTTGGGTAATCACTTTCCTTGCTTGTTCTTTGCTCGACCCGATTAGGGTATTAATTGAATTCAACGTATTGAATAAAAAATGCGGATTAATTTGAGATTTCAATAGTGATATTTGCATTTCGCGATTCTTGAGCGTGAGCTTGCTCTTTTCCTGCTCCTGCCGCTGTAGCCCCTGAAAGTAGCGTATAACGTAATAAACGCCGACTGTGATAATGTATTGATCATGGAAGTGTAGGCCCTCCCAACGCAGCAGTCCAATGAGGTGGTCCTTCCAAATATCCCATCCTATGAAACCTTCAACATAGTTCTCAAGGTAATAGGAAAAGGAGCCCATGAGCAAAAAGTGAAGCATTGCCCCCGCCAGATGTCCCACCACTTGAACATAAATACTAAACCGAAACAGCCAATTGCAGTAAAAGAAGATCGCAATGATGAGAATGCAAAGCGCCTCAAACAGGTATAAGGCATTCCAAAATACGTAGGTATGGGGTGTTTTTAGCTTCCATTCAATAAACGTTCCGACGCCATAATTAATGGCATACCATAAACAGAGCCACAGGTATGCACGTTTCCAGGTTCTTGGTATGTCGTCTATTAATTTCAAGCTCGGCAAATTGCGCAATAAAGTTAAGCAATGAAACGCAAACCCGATTAGGAAAGGTTTACGGCGGTAAATCTTCGTTTTTAGGGAATATAATACACGGGGTTTGAATAAATATGGTAATTGCCCAACTTGGAAATCAATTTCAACGTGTTATGCGGCTCTTGGTCTTTATTTCCTGTTCTTTTATAGCTTTCTATGCTCACGCCCAGAAAATCACCATCTCTGCTGCGGTACAGGATAAACAAACCAGTGAACCTTTGCCATTTGCCTCAGTGGGGATAAAAGGGAAGTCTATCGGTACGATCACGAATCTTCAAGGCCAATTTGATTTCCATTTTCCTACCGAATACCGCAATGAAATAATGGTTATTAGCATGTTGGGGTATGAAAATTTTGAAGCGCCGATTTGGTCTATTTTGGAGAGCAAACTCACCATTATCCCAATGACGCGTTCAACAACCATGCTGAATGAAGTGCAAGTCATGGATTCGCTTAGTGGGGGTGAAATATTGCGGATTGCATTGAGAAAAATAGAGCAAAACTTTCCCATGGAACCGTTTATGTTGGAAGGATTCTATCGCGATGTTAAGTCGGTAGGGGGTACATATATTGCGTTGTTAGAGGCTGCGGTAAACATCTATGACGAAAGTTATGCTGAACCGCGCAATAAATCCAAGCTGCGGGAGCGCGTCAAACTACTTGAAGTCCGTAAGAGCCTTGGCTACGATAACAAATTTACCGCGTATTTTGGTCAGGTCAACTTGTTAGAGGATCTTTTGCTGCACAATAATATCCGGTATCGACAAATCGAGATGGAGGAAGCCCTGTTTGACAACACTAAAAGGGAGAAAGATTCTTATTACAATGGTCATGAAATTTTTGTGGTAACCAATACGGATGAATTCTTCCTGAAAGTCTTTATTGACAAATCCGACTATGCAATAACCCATTTGCAATTTGAGATCAGTGGCGACAATGACGAAAAAAGAAAGAACCTGACGAGTAAATATGTAACCTATAAAAAGACGATAGATTTCAAACGATATAAAGGAAAGATGTATCTCAACTACATCACCGTAGAATCGAAAGAAAAATGGTATGATGAATCAAACGATGATGCTCAACTTAAGTTTGAAACATCTATACAGCAGCACTTACTTGTCAATGCTGTTCACGCAAATACAGCAGAAAGAATAGGGTCTACAGAGAAAATGAGAAACTACGGCTTGCAGTATCAGGATTACCCGTACAACAAGGCCTTCTGGGACAATTACAACGTCATCAAGGAAACTCCGCTCGATCAAAAAATCCGGGAAGATCTGGAAAAGGTCGCCCCGCTGGAGAAACAATTTGAAGATCCCCAATAGAATGACTGCCACCCTAGACAGGATGGCAGTCGATTAAAGCAACAACAACTAAACTCATGGACAACTCAGCCTTGCATAATCACGGGGAGAGTACTGGTGCAATTGTTTGAAACATTTTGCGAAATAGGATAAGCTATTGAATCCAACCCGATAAGCTACTTCACTGACATTGCCTGCATGTTTGTGCAACAGATCAGCTGCACGTTTAAGCCGCATTCTTCGAATAAAATCGTTTGCTGAGAAGCCCGTCAACGTTATAAGCTTTCGGTAAAGCCGTGTTTGGCTTAGGCCAAGCTGTTTGGCAAAATCACTGGAACTGAACATCGGGTTGGCCATGTTTTCTTCAATGACTTTCATGACTTGTTTTAGAAAAAGTTCATCCTCAGATTGCGCTTCAACAGGTGAAAATTCAATTGCAATATGTTTTCTGAACTTCTCCTCCAGCACTTTCCGTGATTGGATGAGATTTTGAATCCTTACTTGGAGCTCAAGCAACTGGAATGGCTTCGTCATGAAATCGTCCGCGCCGAGATAGAAGCTCTGTATCCTGCTGTACGAATCAATTCGGTCTGTAAGTATAATGATCGGGATATGGCTTGTCTTTTCATGATTCTTTAATTGAAAGCAAAGCGATTCTCCAAGCGAATCGGGTATGGACAAATCAGTAATAATTAAATCCGGCATGCTTTGAGCGGCTAATTGAAGCCCCAGCTTTCCCGTGTGTGCTTCAAGAATGGTATAGGAGGCCACCAAGTACGAACGCAGCGTTTCTTGAAAATGACCATCTTCATAAATAACCAATACCGTGTATCGGTGCTTTGCCTGCAGGGACTGGTGCATGGCTAGTGAAAATTCAGGGTGTTCAAAATTGGTTAAAGGTTCCATAATCTGATGGTTAAGCTTTATATATTCTTTTTCGTGATGTTGAGAACGAAATTATGGACACCATCTCGCTTTCTATTTGCGCATTCATCTGATGAGCGAACTTTGTTTTTCAAAAAATGCCAATTAAGAAACCGCTGAATAGGCTCAAGAATTGGAAAAGAAGGTTGAAAGTCTTATTCCGGTGATCGTGTTTGATATGTCCTTCATCCAACGCATATCCGGATCGCCTGGCCATAGTTGCACTTTTTGCAAATCCAAATAATGTTTGGTAGTATTATTTGCAAATGAATATCCCTGGCAACATTCAATCTGCTTTCATTGAACAGGTAAGAAAAAGGCTTCGCCCGAACGTTTCCCTTGCAGATGAGTTGGCAGACGCCTTAAGTATTAGTCGAGACAGTGCTTATCGCAGAATTCGAGGGGAAACCGTTCTCTCACTTGATGAGGTTAAGATATTGTGTAGTCAATATGGTGTTTCTGTGGATAATATTCTGTCCGGGGCGGGAGAGATGGTTTCATTTCATTATCGAATGGTCGGCACCAGTACCTTTACTTTTGACAAATGGCTCAGGTCTATTTTGGATAATCTTGAAACGCTTGTGCCCTACCCGGATAAACAGCTGATTTATTTCGCCAAAGACATACCCGTTTTCTATTATTTTAATTCTCCCCTTATCGGTCCCTTCAAAATGTTTTTTTGGATGAATTCCGTTCTTCATGACCGAGACTACCGAGGTGTTAAGTTTCGTCCAGAATCGGTGTCGCTGGAGCTTATCGCCATTGGCGAAAAAATATGGCAGCGCTATACCGAAACGCCCCGCGTTGAAATATGGAGCGACGAAACCCTAAATGTTACAATTCGTCAAATTGAGTTTTATCACGAATGCGGCTTTTTCGACGATCCAAAATATGCGGTAGAACTGTGCGATGAGTATTCCCTCATCATAAAGGAAATTAAGGAATGGGCCACCAATGGCTACAAAGAAACTCCCAAGACAAAATTTGACCTGTATAAGAATGATCTACTGATCGCAGACAACACAATATTCTTCCGTATGGGCGATAAGCGAATGACTTTTATTCCTTACAATACAATGAATATACTCACCACTACCCATGAAGTATTCTGTAAACAGACCGAAGATTATCTGATGAACCTGATTTCAAAATCAATTCTTATTAGTACTACTGGAGAAAGGGATCGAAATAAATTTTTCAACCAGATGGAAGATAAAATCCAGCAATTAAAAGCACGAATCAAATAATCAGTGCAGTTCAGCCAAGGCAGTTTTCATTCTCTTCAGGGCCTCCTTCAAATCCTTTTCGGAGGCCGCATAAGAAAGCCGGATGCAGTTATCGTCTCCGAAGGCACCTCCCGGAACAAGCGCAACATGTCCTTTTTCAAGCATGTACATGCAAAAATCATCTCCATCTTTTATGGTAAAATTTCCGTCTGATTTTCCGTAGTAGGAACTTACATCAGGGAAAAAGTAGAATGCACCTTCAGGATAATTTGTTTTTATACCAGGAATTTCCTTAAGCAAATTATAGACAATATCTCTGCGTGTGCGGTATTCTTCTACCATCTTATGTGTTGGCGCTAAGTCACCCGTAATTGCGGCCAATGCGGCACGCTGCGCTATTGAGCAATTCGCCGACGTTATTTGACCTTGTACTTTGTTGCAACCGTCCGCAATCCATTTGGGCGCCGCAATGTAGCCAACGCGCCAGCCTGTCATAGCAAAACCTTTTGCAAAACCATTCACGGTAATCGTCCGGTCGATCATCCCGGGGAAAGACGCGATGCTTACTTGCTCACCAGAAAAATTAATGTGCTCATAAATTTCGTCAGCAATTACCAAGAGATCTGGATGCTTTAATACGACTGTGGCAATATCCTGAAGTTCTTTTCTTGAAAATACTGATCCGGTTGGATTACATGGCGAAGAAAAGATAATGGCCTTTGTTTTTGGCGTAATGGCATCTTCCAGTTGGGCGGAAGTAACTTTGAAATCATTGTCAATCCCTCCCTTAACAATAACAGGTGTTGCTTCTGTCAGTCGAACCAGTGCGTCATAACTTACCCAGTAAGGCGAAAAGACAATGACTTCGTCGCCTGGATTAAGCAATGCAAGCATCGTATTCGCAATGGACTGTTTCGCACCATTAGAAACGACAAAGTTTTCTGCTTTATAGGGTACCTTGTTCTCCTGCTGATATTTTTTGGCTAGTGCTTCCCGTAAATCCAGGTACCCGGCCACCGGTGGGTACGCAAAATACTTTCCTTCATCAATAGCTTTCTTGGCAGCTTCACAGATGTGCAAGCGGCGTTTTAAAATCGGGTTCTCCGAGGCTTAAGCCGATTACATCAATTCCTCGTGTCTTAAATTCTCGAGCCTTGGCAGCCATTGCAAGTGTCGCAGACTCCTGAATGGCCTCAATTCGATTAGAAAGTTTGTTCATAATTTATTTAGCGAAGCGCGCCGCAAAGGAAATAATTAAATTCCGAAGATGGAAGGTTAACATGATCTAAACGAAAAAATTCTCAGCGCACATCGTCCATTGCGACTACACATTATCATGTAAAGAGCGTTCTTCCAAGGATACTTCTGCCCAGCGTTATTTCATCTGCGTACTCAAGATCACCCCCAATCGGTATCCCGCGGGCGATAACACTGATCCGCAGTGCCAGGTCTTTAATTCTCTTGTTAATATAAAACGCGGTTGTATCCCCTTCCATGGTTGGGCTCAGGGCCAGAATTACTTCCTTGATTTCTGAATCACTGCGATTCAGCCGACCAACCAGTGATTCGATTTTCAAATCACCTGGACCAATGCCATTCATGGGAGAAATGACGCCACCCAGTACGTGATAAAGCCCATTGAATTGCGAGGTGTTTTCTATTGCCATTACGTCCTTGGCATCTTCTACTACGCAAAGAATGGACTGATCACGCCTCGGGCTCACGCAGATGGCACAAACCGCCTCGTCTGAAATGTTGTTACAGGTAGTGCAGAACTTGATTTTTGCCCTTAAGTTGACCAAAGCTTCTGTCAGCGCAGTGGTATTTTCGGCTTTATCTCTTATTAAGTGCAACGCTAGCCGTAGCGCTGTTTTCTTACCGATGCCGGGCAGCTTGGCAATCTGGTTTACGGCATTTTCAATAAGTTTCGAAGGGTAATCCACTGCGTTGTGAATCTTTAACAGTTATAAAATTCTAGCGTCGATTCCGGCTTCACAAATAGATTCACGCATTGGTTTCAGAAAATCAAATGTTCCGTTCTTAACCGCACATTTTCCCTTGTAATGGATCATCAAAGTGCACTGCTCAGCCTGTTCAGGGGTGTGCTCACATACTCTGATTAACGTCGAAATAACGTGTTCAAAGGTATTTACATCGTCATTGAATACGATCAGATCCATCAAGTCAGTGGTCTCAACTGCCTCTAGCACATCCACCGACACCTCTTCCTGATAACCGTGTTTCATAAGCTCAGCGATTTTGAACTGCAAAGTTAATGCATTTTCATCTTTCATAAACGTAAACAAACGACCATCGATTAGGATTTTTACACTTTTACTGATTCTTTGCTGCCTTAATTCCATCCAATCATGTCCCCATTTCTGGTTATTTCTATCCTTGTCGTCTATTTCGGAGTCATGATTTTGATTTCGTTCCTTACGTCTAAAGGTGCGGACACAACGACCTTTTTTACCGGTAACAGGCAATCTCCGTGGTACCTCGTCGCATTTGGGATGATTGGCGCATCGCTCTCTGGCGTGACGTTCATCTCTGTTCCGGGAAACGTTGGTAAGACCGGTTTTGGGTACTTTCAAATAGTCCTAGGCTACCTGGTCGGCTATTGGGTCATCATTGGCGTTTTGCTTCCCCTGTATTACAGACTGAACCTAATTTCTATTTATACCTTCCTGGAACAACGTTTCAGTTTTTGGTCCTATAAAACCGGTGCGTTTTTTTTCATGGTGTCTCGGACGGTTGGGTCATCACTAAGATTATATCTGGCCGCCACGGTATTGCAGCTATTTCTTTTTGACGCCTGGAACATTCCTTTTATTGTCACGGTAGCAACCACGATATTGTTGATATGGATCTACACCTTCAAAGGTGGCATAAAAACGATAGTCTGGACCGATACTTTCCAAACGTTTTTCCTGGTAGCCGCCGTTTGTATTGCCGTTTGGCAAATTACCCAGAAGCTTGGTATGTCACTCCCTGAAATGTTTGTCGCGGTCAAATCGAGTCCATATTCTGGTATGTTCCATTTTGAAGATCCTAATTCACCTATGTTTTTTTGGAAGCAGTTTGTAGGTGGAGCGTTTATCGCCATAACAATGACCGGCATGGATCAGGAAATCATGCAAAAGAATCTTACCTGTAAAAATTTGGGAGATGCGCAGAAAAATATGTTTTGGTTCAGTTTGATTCTTGTCGGGGTCAATCTACTGTTCCTAACGTTAGGCGCATTACTCTATATATACAGTGCTGCAAATAATCTCCCTATAGCTGAAGTGTCCGATGAGTTGTTTCCGAGACTTGCATTAAATGAATTGGGCCTTGGCGTTGGTATTTTTTTTCTGCTGGGAATAACCGCCTCCTCTTATGCAAGTGCCGATTCCGCGCTTGCAGGATTAACTACTTCGTTTTGTATCGACTTTCTCAATTTCAAGCAAAAACCCGAAAACGTCAAGAAGAGACAAAAGTCAATCGTTCACGTTAGTTTCTCGATACTTTTCCTGATCATCATTGTTATCTTCAAGGAAATTAATGAAAGATCCGTAATCGACGCCGTGCTGAATGTCGCAGGCTACACCTATGGACCATTGCTTGGGCTTTTTTCCTTTGGAGTGCTAACGAAATACCGGGTCAGAGACAAACTTGTACCCATGATATGTATCGCTTCTCCGATCCTATCCTATATACTAAGTTCCCATGCTGAAGCCTGGCTAGGGGGATACGCCTTTGGCATTGAGATTCTGGTCGTGAATGGGTTGATTACTTTTTTCGGACTGTGGGTTATTTCCGAAAAATCACTGGCTTCCAGAATGAAAAAAGGTGTCTGACTGCGCTTGAAAATGACTAAAAAGGAAAAGGCCGCCACTCGATGAGCGGCGACCCAAACCCCGTTTAAAAACCAACCCACTATCTTTTAGTACTTCGCGCTGTTGGTCGCGAAGCCAGTTATTTCTTTTCGAATTGGAACTCCCGGACTTCAATCCCTTTTACAACCCGTATGGTATATGTATCCTTCATGACCGACCCAAAATCTATTACCACTTTACGCTTACTCAGGCTCTGAGAGGTTATTAGTTCCCCCGTTGACGTGTAAATTTCAACCGTTGCACCGACGAATTTCTTTTCCGCTCGCAATACAAACAGGCTGTCTTTTGAATTTCCAGGTGCTACCCCTTCGTTCCGCGCCGTTGCATTTGCCGCGGTCAGGGAAGAAAGAACGATAACACATGTAATCACAGTTTTCATAGGTCGCTTAATGCAATCACATAAGCCAAACCTATGCCATAACGGTAATACCCCTCAAATTCGTAAAATTTAAAGGTTGGATGCGCTGCGTTTCCAATATTGGGATACCCGATTCCTGATTCGGACCCGCGTTACGCCAGTTCCGTCCATCGGAATTGACTTCGCGAGCAATACGTCTCATCGAAAAAACTGCTCAGTGCTTACAACTTATTAGTCAGAAAAGTAATCCTCAATTATAACTTTCCACGGCAATTTCGTTTAACCTGATAAAACACCACCACATGTTCGCCAACTATTTCCTTCTTGCCATTCGCAATCTTGTCAAACAACGTGGTTATGCCGCAGTAAATACCGTTGGTCTTACGATTGGCCTCGCTTCGGCCATTTTCATTTTACTGTATGTGCGCGATGAACTTACATTTGATACGATGCACCCGCAGGCGTCCACCACCTACCGTATGGGTTACTGGATGCAATTCAATAATGGTGAAGTTCAAACCTATCCTCAGGTACCCGGTGGCTGGGATAATTACCTGAAGGATAATTATGAAGGTGTTACCGAGGTAAGCAGTTTTTTGCAACAAGGCATGCCCACCAGCATTCATTATGAATCGGACGACAAAATCATCTTAACGGAAGATATCATCTGGGCAGAACCAAACATTGGCAAATTACTATATCTCGATTTACTTGAAGGCAATTTCGAAACTGCATTGAAGGACCCTAACAGTATCTTGCTTTCAGAAACCTCAGCCAAAAAGTTTTTTGGCGACGGGGAAGCAATCAATAAGTCGCTAAGTGTTTCTCATAGCATGACCAACAACACGAAGATTGACTTGTTGGTAACGGGCGTGTATCGTGATTTTCCCGCCAACTCTCACATACGTCCGCAATATATTGCGAGCATCCGTTCCTTGAATCCTTTTATACAAAAGATCGATCAGGCACTCAATGAATTTATGGGTGACGGCGAGTACGGCATCTGGACACAATCATTCATCAATGCCACCAATGATGATTTGATTCCGGACATGCAGGCCGACCTGCAAAAGAAGTCGGATGAGATCATTGAAAAATACCAACTTGATCTCAAATTTCTCCCCATCATAAAAAAGATTACAGATCTGCACTTTGATCAGTCCATGGATTGGTCCATTACATCAAAATCGGCTGACCGTAATTATCTCTACATCTTCATCACCATTGCAATTCTGATTCTGGTGGTGGCCTCCATTAACTACATTAACCTGGCAACTGCACGATCAGTAAGGCGTGCCAAGGAGATTGGCTTGCGCAAGACCTTTGGCAGCCAGCGCACGCAAATTTTCATTCAATTCATGTTGGAATCTTTTCTGTTGGTCATGATCTCTGCTTTACTGGCATTGATTTTAGTTGCCTTGCTGTTGCCGGAGTTTAATTCCATATCCGAAAAGTCATTCCGATTAGATGATCTTCTCAATGTTGATATGCTATTCATCCTGGGCGGCATTGTATTGTTTGTAACCTTACTTGGGGGAAGTTACCCAGCTATTTTCATCTCTGGTTTTCAACCAGCTACCGTGCTGAAGGGCAAGTTTGCCTTTCGCAAAGGCTCCAATGTGTTCCGTCAGCTACTGATCGGGCTACAGTTTAGCGTTGCTGTAGCCCTGCTAATTGGTAGCATTGTATTGGTGAGGCAAATGGATCTGATGCGCAACTCGAAACTGAACGAGGTCGGAAAGCAGATCATCTCCATCCGATATGGCGGCTTTGGCGAAAATGCAGCTACAGATATGCAATTCAACACCTATAAGAACATGCTGCTCGCAGATCCGCAAATTGAGTCGGTCACCTTGGCCAACCACTTGCCACGTCTCGATTATTTCGGACCGCTCAATATGAGGTTTCAGTTTCCCGATATCAGTGAAGAACAACGTGAGTGGTTTCAGCTGAATGGTGATTATGATTTTCCACGCACATTCGGACTAAAGATCATTGCCGGTCGTGATTTCGATCCACTAAATGTTACCGACTCTTCAGCTATTTTATTAAACGAGTCGGCCGTGAAAATGCTCAAGCTTACACCCGAAGAAATGGTCGGCAAAATAGTAACACGCCCTGCACACAGCTATTATGGTGGAGTGGATAGCACACAAGCCCCGGTGACGGGTAAGGTGATTGGTGTAGTCGAAGATTTCCCTTTTCGATCGATGCAATACAAAATTGATCCGCTGGGCATTGCCGCCCGTCCGCATTTTGAAGATCGTATCATCCATGTGCGGCTCGGCACCAATGAAATGGGTAGCAAGATTCAATTCCTGCAGCAGGAGTGGAATAAACTCTTTCCCAATTTCGGGTTTGATTATTGGTTTGTGGATGATGAGTTTGGTCGCATGTATGAAAATGAAACCCGCATTGCCGGCCTGACCGAAAAATTTTCTGCCCTAGCCATTTTCATCGCTTGTATTGGTCTTTATGGACTCGCCTCATTTATGGCACAACAACGCACGCGCGAAATTGGAATCCGCAAAGCACTGGGCAGCAGTAGTGGTCAAATTATTAAATTATTATTGATGGTTTTTGCCAAATTACTTTTGGTTGCTTCAATGGTGTCGATACCAATCACCTACTTTCTCTCCTCAAAATGGCTGGAGCGTTTTGTATACCAAACACCCTTATCAGCAGGAGTTTTTGCGTTGGCCTTATTAATACTGGCTATGATTACGCTCCTGACAATAGGCTATGAAACCTGGAAGGCCGCACAAACGAACCCGATTAATGCGCTGCGGCACGAATAACGATTTCTTGTCCAGGTGTCAGACGCTGATCGGTTGTATTGCTTCGGCAAAGAAAATTTCAGGTATCGCTGGCGGGCAGGGAGCATCCGTTGGTAGCCATGATGTGACCTTTGATACCTGGAAAAAACTTGCCGTTTAATGCTCCGTAACTTGCGCCGCACGAAGCGGAGAAGGGGTGACAACCAATTTGGGAGAGGCTTGCTTTAATCCGGCCAGGCCTAAGCCAATTCTTTGGTCGGATTCCAAAATACGTCATTAAAATGCTTGATTTTGTCGCCCACCACCAAAACGCCTTCTTTTTCCAGCGCCTGTTGCATGGCATTAGGTGTCTTAAAATGATGTTTGCCTGTAAGGAGCCCCGCACTGTTTACCACTCGGTGTGCCGGAACTCCAGATGGGCACCCATGCATCGCCCAGCCTACCATGCGTGCACCCGATTTAGTGCCGAGATAGTGGGCAATTGCACCATAACTCGTCACCCGCCCCCTTGGGATCAACTTAACGACCGCATACACGTCATCGAAAAAATTAGCGTCTGCTGGTTTCTTTTTTATGCTCGGCATGTCATTCCCCGTTGATCTTGTAAATTTACGCTTCGTTTTAACAAAATAGCGAGTGAAGCAGATCATCCTTACCATAATCCTGGTTTCCGGGATAGTCACCACCTATGCGCAGAGTGTAAATTCTTTTATATTTCCAGACTCCATTGGATGGAATACCCTAAGCGAAAACCAGGAACTGTCCTTTACCTTGAAATCGACACATCCTGGACCGATTAACTTCTCCGTTGACGGGATAGAAGGTTTACAGGTGGAATTTGATTCGCTTGGAAATTTTAGCTGGAAGCCCTCCTTTGATCTGGTAGACCGGGTTGAGAGATCCAAAGACTTTACATTCATCTTTCAACAGGAATTACCCGACAAGACGCGAGAACGGAAGGAGGTCACCTTTCGGGTGGAACATGTTAACCGACCACCTACCGTCGAGGAGTTGCCTATATTGTATGTCAGACAAACAAGCCTAAATACTTACCAGATGCAAAGTGACTTCATCTACGATTTGGATGGGGATCCTTTGGTCTTTAAGTCTATTCCTTCTCAGATGCCGGAGGGTGCAACGTTATCTTCCTCCGGTCAATTTACGTGGACCCCATCCCGGAGCCAGTTTGCATCGCTTAAAAATGATCAGCTATCCGTAGCGTTTATCGTTCAGGATCAACCCGACAAGGCCGAAACAAACGGGAAGCTGAAGATTGCACAGACGCAGCAGGATCTTCCACCCGAGATTATGATCGTCCCGGGGGATTCGCTGTTTACTATCAAGGAAGACGAAACCCTCAATCTTAAATTGTACTTATCGGATCCTAACGGTGACGATGAGGTACGAAATACGGGCTTTATTACAACGGACAATAGAATCCCTGAGTCTTCTCTTCAAAAAAACACCACACTGCAATACGAATTTACCTGGATGCCAGGCTACAGCTTTGTCGACGACACACAAACCGCCGTAACTTCTGAAATTGTTTTTTATGCCCTTGACAAATCCTACAATCGGGCACAGCGCAAAATTAAAATACGGGTAGCTGACACGGAAAACCTGATTAAGAAAGATGCCCATCAATTCCAGAAGTACCGGAGCAACCTGGCGGACGCGATGATCCTGGTTGAGCAGTTGGATGCCAATCAGAAGAAACTGAACGCTGATTATAAGAAGGCCAAGAAAGGCAAGAAGAACCGCTCTATTGTAAACGCGTCGCTTGGTGCTGCGACAGGTTTCACGCCCATTATCGTAGACGACCCGACACAAGCCAAAGTGATATCAGGAATTGGTGGTACGACTGTCCTTACTTTTGGTACATTGGAAGCAACAGAAGTTATTGGTAGGTCGAAGGAGGGTATTCTTGAAAAAATAAAGATCAGCATCGACATTCGTAATAAGCTGCAGGCAGCGGGTGATGAGTTTGCAAGAAAATACGCATTGAAGGTACTTCGACGAAACACTGAGTTTGAAAAAGACATTGAAAAATTCAGGACGGTTCTAAATGACCAACGCATTGTGCTGCTGGAACTGGATGCCTATTCCAAAAATGCCGCCAAGGTCAGCGACAAAGACATAAAGAAAATCTTTGTGGACTTCGCTGAAGAGCAAAAATAGAAAGTTGCGACCCTGGTTTTGGTGAAAAGGTATAAACGTATACATTTGCACTCCCAAAATGTACCGCAAGAACACAGAGGAGTGGCAGAGCGGTCGAATGCGGCGGTCTTGAAAACCGTTGAACCGCAAGGTTCCGGGGGTTCGAATCCCTCCTCCTCTGCAATACAATAAAACACAAGGGCCCCGATTCTATCGGGGCTTTTTTGTTGTCGGCGTGGCCGAGCCAAACGTCTCGTTTGAGTGAGGACAGGGCAGCAACAAAAAATGAGCGATAGCGAACTTTGTGGTTTATTGTTTTGACACGCCCCCTTAAAGGGATCACGTCTCGTAATCCCTCCTCCTCTGCAATACAATAAAACACAAGGGCCCCGATTCTATCGGGGCTTTTTTGTTGTCGGCGTGGCCGAGCCAAACGTCTCGTTTGAGTGAGGACAGGGCAGCAACAAAAAATGAGCGATAGCGAACTTTGTGGTTTATTGTTTTGACACGCCCCCTTAAAGGGATCACGTCTCGTAATCCCTCCTCCTCTGCAATACATTAAACCACAAAGGCCCCGATTCTTTCGGGGCCTTTTTTGTTGTCGGCGTGGCCGATCCAAACGTCTCGTTTGAGCGAGGACAGGGCGGCAACAAAAAATGAGCGACAGCGAACTTTGTGGTTTATTTGTTTTGACACGCCCCCTTAAAGGGATCACGTCTCGTAATCCCTCCTCCTCTGCAATACAATAAAACACATTGGCCCCGATTCTGTCGGGGCTTTTTTGTTGTCGGCGTGGCCGAGCCAAACGTCTCGTTTGAGTGAGGACAGGGCGCAAATCTGATCCACAAGTGCATCTACAGAAATTTCATGAGCCAATCGCCGATTAAATAGCCGATGGCTGCGATACCAAAGCCTACCACCAACATTTCCCAACCGCTCCTCCATAATCCTTTGCCGGTAAAGAAACTTCTGGCGCCGCCTACTGCGAAATGGGCAACCATGGCTAGTGTAAAAGAAAGCCAGGCTGCCGTCATGCCATGCCAAAAAAAGAATGGAAATGCAGGAATAATTGATCCGATTGCGGTTGATAACCCTGTAACCCAGGCTTCATTAAAAGGATTGATCTCTGCGGCGCTTATACCGAGTTCTTCTCTCACTTTTTCCTCCAGCGCCTGCTCGGGGTCAAGCATCATGTCTTTCGCCATGCCCATGGCACGTTCAGGTTCAATTCCTTTTGACTCATAGATGGCTGCCAATTCTTCTGTTTCCAATTCAGGCATCATCCTGATTTCGTCAGCCTCCATCTTGCGTTCCTTTTCATAAACTTCCTTTTCACTCTTCGCAGCCAGATATCCAGAAGAACCCATTGACAACGCATTGGCTACTGCTCCGGCTAATCCGCTGAGCAAAATTATGCGGGGTTCAGCGTTGGCACCTACTATCCCCGCCAATAAACCAAAGTTAGCTGTAAGACCATCGTTAAATCCATAAACCACATTGCGCAACATCCCGCCTGATGAAGTGCGATGCCAGGGTTCAGCACTGGTATTGCTCATCTTTCCCAGTTGCCCGGCATGTTGTGCTGAATCCTGCGCCAATTTCAGCGCAAGAACCTTGGTCTGGCCGTCACTGGATATTTTATAAAGATTTAAGTACGATTTTACCTCGGAGCTTTCTTCCCGCTTCAGCCAATCTGCCAACAAGGCGGGACCGAAACTTTTCGTGATTTTAGCCAAAGATTTGGCCTTGAATGAAGGTTTTCGTTTCGGAAGTGTCTCGCCCTTGTCAACCAACAGGTTTTCCCATGCCTGCGCATGCTTGTCTTCGATATCAGAAAGCTTAAGGTAAATTCTGCGCTCCTTTTCATCTTTTGTGATCCCTGAAATCACCTCATAGAGATATGCGGCATCAACTTCTTCCTGCCAATAGTCTTTCCAAACTTTGCTTTCTGAACTCATACAATAAAACTTCAACTACATTGAGTAACTAATTCTTTTCCCGCAAATACAATATGAAAACTAAGCTGACTGTGTACCGTCTTATTGCTTTTCTACCAACAACTTTTCACATACTATAACGCTTAAGACCTCCCGTTGGTTTTTAGGGTAACTGACCGACATGCTGCCATCAAAGGGTTCAACCGCTTCTACATAAAGCGGCAACCCTAAACTAAGCTTTTTACTATTGAGGAACTCTAAGAACTCGTCTGACGAGTGGGTAAGCGCCGCAAGTCTTATGGAATCACCTGGTTTACACTCACTGAGCTTGTGATAGGATTTCCACTCAATTTTTCCGTTTCTATCTGGGATCGGTGACCCATGGGGATCAACTTTTGGGTGCCCAAGCAGTTCATCCATCCTTTCAAACAGGGCAGGCGATTTAATATGTTCCACCTGCTCAGCAATTTCGTGTACTTTTTCCCAACCAAACCCCATTTTCTCCACCAGGTACATTTCCGTAAGCCTGTGCTTACGGATTACCAAGGACGCTTCCTTCCTGCCCTTCGACGTAAGCGAAATTGGCCTATATTTTTCGTAGTGTACCAATCCCTGCTGATGCAAATTCTTCACCATACTGTTTGCCGTTGGTGTGCTCACCTGAAGCATTTCGCTGAGGTTCGATAATCCTATTTCGCCGTTATCGCTGGCTAACGTAAATAGTGCCTTCAGGTAGTTTTCTTCTGCTTGCGATGCCATAGATGCAAAATTGCCTGTCAAATATAGGATAAAAGGGCGAAAACATTGTTTAGAGTCGTCTAACTTTATATTTTTACCGTTATAACTATTACGTTATACTAATGAAAATCACATCAACCCTCATCGTTGCTTTGTTTTGTGTTGTTTCCGCCAGCCTCGGACAAAATCAAAACATATCAGGCAAGGTGGTATCCCGGGAAGGCCCGGTCCCGTTCGCCTCAGTGGTCTTACTGCCATCGTCCCTGGGAAGTGCGACGGACAGTACCGGTGTCTTTAAGATTTATAATGTAGAACCTGGTAGCTACACGCTACGCGTCTCATGCATCGGCTATAAAACATTTGAAAAACCAATCCGCGTTTCAAGCACAACTGCCAATATTGCTGATATCATGATGGAACAAGACGGTACGCAGCTTCAAGAGATCGTGGTGACCGGTACGTTAAAGGAAGTAAACCGACTGGAAAGTCCTGTGCCCGTGGAAGTCTATCATCCTTCCTTTTTCAAAAAGAATCCTACACCTAATATTTTTGAGGCGCTGCAAACAGTGAATGGCGTGAGGCCCCAGCTTAATTGTAATGTGTGCAATACGGGCGATATTCATATCAACGGACTGGAAGGCCCATATACCATGGTACTCATCGATGGAATGCCCATTGTGAGTAGCCTTTCAACCGTCTACGGATTATCGGGTATACCCAATGCCATGGTAGAGCGCATAGAAATTATTAAAGGCCCGGCTTCATCGCTGTATGGATCTGAAGCTGTCGGCGGCCTTATTAATATCATTACCAAAAAACCAGTAGCAGCCCCAATGCTACTGATAGACATGTTTGGAACTTCATGGCTGGAAAAAAATATAGATATCAGTGTGAAACTGAAGGCGGGGGAAAAAGCAATTTCTCTAACAGGCATAAACTATTTCAATTACAACAATCTGGTGGATAACAATAAAGATGGTTTCACCGATTTGACCTTGCAGAACCGGATATCAATATTTCAAAAATGGTCAATGGATAGAAAGGATAATCTGCCTTTCAGTATTGCAGCTCGCTATTTTTATGAGGATCGCTGGGGCGGTGACACCAGGTGGACAAAGGCATTCAGGGGCGGCGATAGTATTTATGGCGAAAGCATTTATACCAAACGATGGGAATTCATGGGCAATTATCAGCTGCCAGTCAGGGAAAAAATACTGATATCCTTTTCTTACAACAACCATAATCAAGACAGCCGCTATGGAACCACTTCCTATATCGCACAACAAAATATCGCGTTCGCCCAGCTCACCTGGGATAAAAAAAATGGTGCCCATGATTTTCTGGCGGGGGCCGCGTCGCGCTACACTTTTTATGACGACAATACGCCAGCCACGCATACAACCGATACGCTAGGCCTAAGGACTCGGGCGCAGCGAACGTGGCTTCCTGGAATATTCATACAAGATGAAATCTCCTTGGCGCAGCGGCACAAGCTATTGCTTGGTTTTCGGTACGACTACAACTCAACCCATGGAAATATATACACCCCTCGCTTTGCCTATAAATGGACGTTGAATGAAAACAATATACTTCGTCTCAATGCCGGAACCGGCTATAGAGTGGTAAACCTGTTTACAGAAGATCATGCCGCGCTAACGGGCGCACGGACTGTGATTGTAAAAGAAGAATTAAAACCCGAGCGGAGCTACAACATAAACCTTAACTATGTTAGAAACATTTTCGTAGGCAATGGCAACTTTATTAGTTTCGATATGGCGGCGTGGTATACATACTTCGACAACCGCATCATCGGCGATTATGAAAGTGATCCGAATAGTATCATTTACAAAAACTTGCAAGGGCATGCCATCACCAGCGGCATCACCGGCAACCTGGATTTTACCTTCAATAACGGACTCAAAATTTTGGCTGGGGCAACTTATATGGATGTCTATTTCGTCGAAAATTCAAACATTACACCTACCGAAAAGGAGCAGCAAATTCTAACCGAACATTGGACAGGTACCTGGGCAGCCTCCTACCCGATAACAAAACTGAATATAAAAATTGACTACACTGGAAATTTCTACGGCCCAATGCGATTACCGCTTCTCGGGCCGCTGGACCCGCGAAACGCGTACAGTCCCTGGTGGAGCATTCAGAATATTCAGTTTACGTGGGAAAATAGGAGAGGACTTCAGGTCTATGGCGGTCTGAAAAATCTCTTGAACTGGACACCCAATAACGGTAACCCGTTCATAATTTCCAGAGCGAATGACCCATTTGACACATGGTGCAGTATGATGAATCTGGTCAAGTGCTGGCTACCCCAGATAATCCATATGCACTTACATTTGATACGAGCTATGTATACGGACCTAATCAGGGAATTACGGGGATTCTTAGGCCTTCGTTTAACGCTTCAATAATGAAGGCATTTACTTACGAACGACGCTGTTAGTGAAGCGCTTGGTCTCATTAAATTCAATGCTGAAAAAAATGCAAGACCTAATATGACGGGATAATATCTGTAAAATCCCAATAATGCGAATGAGTGCGTGGTACCGCAAATAGGCAGGTTGACGGATAATCGGCCGTCCGGCATGACCGTTTATGATCCAGCCATCGACAACCCGCTAAGGCTATGCGGGCATAAGAAGAACAGATCATTACTGGATAAAAGTATATTAAAGTATATTTTTGTACCAGGCTAATTGCACGCCTGCAGCGGGGAGAATTCAGCTGCCACTAACCCACCTATCTAACCAATTCCTATGATCGTAACGCTCGTACATGTACAGGTAAAGCCAGAATTCTTGGACGTTTTCATCAAAGCGACACAGCAGAATCACGAGAACTCTATTAAAGAACCTGGCAATTTTCGTTTTGATATCCTGCAGGATGCGCAAGACCCATTTAAATTTGTTCTCTACGAAGCCTATGAATCCGAAGAGGCAGTCGTTGCACATAAAGAAACAGCGCACTACTTCGAATGGCGCGACACAGTAGCACTATGGATGGCGAAGGATCGTGAAGGCGTTAAACACATCCTTTTATTTCCAGCCGCACATTAGGTCAGGATGGAAGCCTTCACCGTTGCCACCACACCGCTTCTGCATTTTGGAACAGGGAAAATTTCTGCGCTTCCGGGGGTAGTCAAATCCTTTGGTTCAAGTATTTCACTTGTGACCGGCAGGCAGTCTCGTTTTTTTCCTCCGAATATGGACAGAAGCTACTGGAACAGTTCGATGCGCTGAGGTTGACTGTCAGTCATTTTCATATCAATCATGAGCCAACACCAATAATGGTAGATAATGCAGTTCATCATTTTGCGCAGTTCGCACCTGATGTTGTGATCGCTATTGGCGGCGGAAGCGTGCTTAGACGCGGGCAAAGCAATATCAGCTATGTTACCCTTGCAAGAGTCGGTGAGAGATTACCTGGAGGGCGTTGGTACTAATAAGAAACATCCGGGCACGAAGGTTCCATTTATTGCGCATTCCTACCACAGCCGGCACTGGAAGCGAGGCTACTAAGAATGCTGTCCTATCCGAGGTCGGCGAAAAGGGTTTTAAAAAGTCGTTGCGCCACAACAACTTTATTCCCAACATCGCCGTTGTCGATGCAACGCTCACCGTCACCTGTCCTCAAACCGTAACAGCGGCCAGCGGAATGGACGCTTTTACACAGTTATTGGAGTCGTACCTGTCAACCACAGCGAACGTGGTAACGGATGCACTGGCCTACGAAGGATTGCACCATGTTTCTACGTCATTAATGAAGGCCTTTCAGGAAGGATCAAACCTTGAAGCACGTACAGGCATGGCAATAGCTTCCTATCTTTCCGGCATTACCCTGGCGAATGCGGGACTTGGGTTAGTTCACGGCTTTGCCACCTCGATTGGCGGGTTCTATCCGATTCCCCATGGCATTATTTGCAGTTCACTCATGGCAGCTGCCAACAAAATTACGGTTCGGACGTTACGTCAAAAGGGAGACGCCCAGGGTGCCCTGGTAAAGTATGGTAGGATCGGCAAGATTTTTTCTGGTGCAGAAGGTAAATCAAGCGCTTTTAATACCGACTTTCTTTTAGCGCTAATCGAGAACTGGGTCGCAGAAATGAATATTCCCGAGTTTGACAAGCTTAGGGGTGCCGTCTTCCGATTTTACAAGAATCGCAATGGCCACTGGCAACAAGAATAATCCAGCTTTATTGGCAAAAGATGACATAATCGAAGTTTTATCTTTATCCCACTGAGCATAGTTGAGTAAATGGAACTAACTATGGAGGACATTAAATAATACGCTATGCAACTTGACGAAATATTTCCCCAGTTTGACGCTTCTTTAATCGACCACATTGAAAAAATCGGACAGATTGTCGAATTCGAAGAAGGTGACATGCTCATGCGGCCAGGCCAGTATTTCAAGAATTCGTTGCTGATACTTGATGGTCGTGTGAAATTGTACCGTGAAGGCGAAGATGGTGAAGAATTCTTTTTGTACTATCTGGAAAAAGGTAATGCATGTGCGCTATCCATGATCTGCGCAACTAAAAATGAAACCAGCGCCATAAAGGCGAAAGCCATGTCTCCTGTAAAAGCGTTGGCGATTCCCATTCAGTTTATGGATGGACTCATGAAGGATCACAGGCAATGGTATTACTTTGTTTTGGAGACCTATCGGGCTCGTTTCGAGGAGTTGTTAGATGTTATTGATCAGGTCGTCTTTCATTCCATGGACCAGAAACTTGAATTCTATTTGAAACGCCAGTTTGATTCATTGGGCAGCGATAAAATTTCCATCACACACCAGGAGATAGCGGATGATCTGAACTCCTCGCGCGAAGTCATTTCCCGACTTTTGAAAAAGCTTGAGTCGCAGAAAAGAATCGCTATCTCGCGAAATGAAATAACCCGTCTTGATTTTTGAAGTTGCGTGACAATAGTCACCGATCAATCCTTCCATAACACTGACCTTTGTGCCGCACAATCACTACATATGGAAAATTTTGTGGGCTATTTGGTTTCTGGTCTAATTGGCATATCACTCGGATTGATTGGGGGAGGCGGCTCCATCATTACTATTCCTATGCTCGTCTACCTTTTTCACATTGCCCCAACCGCAGCAACCACCTATTCTCTATTCATCGTGGGCACGACTTCGTTAGTGGGCGGAATCCGGAGCGCTGTCAGCAGGATGGTGGATTTAAAAAGCGCCGTATTCTTCGCAATCCCTTCAACAGCAGCAGTCTATGTCACGCGTCACAATCTACTCCCACATATTCCCGATACGATCATCGTCTCAGATTCGTTTACGCTCACAAAAAATATCGCGATCATGATTTTCTTTTCGTTGATCATGCTTATCGCTTCAATCCGAATGATCCGAGCCAGGCAGAAAGATGTTGTAGAAAAAGAAATCGTCAGCCATGGTCATGCCATGATTATCGCGCAGGGAATAGTCGTTGGCGTCATTACAGGAATTGTTGGAGCCGGCGGGGGTTTCCTGATCATTCCAGCGCTGGTATTATTCTCCGGCCTCGAAATGAAGAAAGCAATTGGAACCTCCCTGTTGGTTATCGCAGTAAACTCGTTACTCGGCTTTTTTGGCGACATGACCCAGGTCCGAGAGGTTGACTTCCCCTTCATGATAATGCTTTCATGCATTGCCATTGCCGGTGTTTTCTTAGGCAATTATTTGTCTAAATTCGTAAGAGGAAAAGACCTAAAGTCCGGTTTTGGCTGGTTTACGCTTACTATGGCTTTGTATATTATGATAAAGGAGATCATAATTTGATGCCTTTGGTGACATAAATCACGGAACACCAACAAACAAATCCCAAATTTTGCATTTATAGTCTAATTTAGAAGGAATGAAAGTCGAACAAATCTATACAGGATGTCTTGCACAAGGCGCATATTACATCCGCTCCGGCAACGAAGCTGTGATAATCGATCCGCTTCGCGAAGTGGAACCCTATTTAGAAAAAGCCGAGGCTGAAGGGGTAAAGATCAAATACGTTCTTGAGACGCATTTTCATGCCGATTTTGTTTCCGGTCATCTCGATCTGGCCGCAAAAACTGGCGCTACCATTGTTTATGGCCCGAGTGCTCAACCAAAATTCGATGCCCATATAGCCAAGGATGGGGAAGAATTAAAAGTCGGAAACATAACGATAAAGGTTCTGCACACCCCGGGGCATACAATGGAATCTACAACCTATTTGCTCCGGGACGAAAAAGGAAAAGACTATGCCATATTTAGCGGCGATACGCTATTTCTGGGTGATGTGGGGCGACCAGACCTGGCGCAAAAAGCTGCGCACATGACGCAGGAAGAATTGGCAGGTTTGCTTTATGATTCCCTGCGAACCAAAATAATGACTTTGGCCGATAATGTAATTGTTTATCCCGCGCATGGCGCCGGATCGGCATGCGGCAAGCATATGAGCAAGGAAACCGTCGATACTTTAGGTAACCAGCGAAAGATGAACTACGCGCTAAGGGAAAATATGACACGCGAAGAATTTATAACAGAGGTTACAGAGGGATTACAACCACCGCCGGCCTACTTCCCTGAGAATGTCAGAATGAATAAAGAAGGTTACGAAAGTATTGATAGCGTACTCACTAAAGGTATGCGCGCACTTACAGCGGAAGAATTCGAATTAATAGCAAATGAAACTGGCGCCTTGGTGCTGGATACGCGTGATGCCCAGACATTCAAGAAAGGATTCATCCCAAATTCAATTAATATTGGCATAGATGGAAGCTTTGCGCCCTGGGTCGGTTCGCTTATTCCAGGTGTGGCGCATCCGTTGTTGATTGTGACTGACAAAGGACGGGAAGAGGAAGTGGTAACCCGGCTCGCCAGGGTGGGCTTTGACTATACCCTTGGGTACTTGAAAGATGGCTTTAAGTCCTGGCTTCAGGCAGACAAAGAAATCGATTCCATAGAATCCATTTCTGCGCAAGAGTTTGCTAAACGCTTCAAAAAAGCTGCGCTGCAGGTCGTCGATGTACGAAAGCCCTCAGAATTCCAGATCGACCATGTCGAAAACGCTGAAAATATACCTTTGGATTTTCTGAATAGCCATTTAGCAGAAATTTTGAAGGAAGGCGAAGTATATCTCTATTGTGCAAGTGGATATCGATCTATGGTTGCGGCCTCAATTTTAAAAGCACGTGGTTGGGAAAACTTAATTGATGTCAGCGACGGTTTTAAAGCCATTACGAAGACTGATGTCCCACGAACTGATTATGTATCTTCAACAACACTTAATAAAAATAATATCTAATATATGAACGCGAGTAAGACGGTAAGGTCCTATGAAGATCTTAACAGTAGCGAGTTTCAAGAGAAGCTCAAAAGCAATCCAAACGCTGTTGTACTGGACGTGCGCACACCCGATGAATTTCGAAGTGGAAAAATACCCAAGGCTGTCAATATCAATATTATGGACCACACATTTTTGAACAATATTTCCACGTTAGATAAGAGCAAAACCTACTTTGTCTATTGCCGCAGTGGCGCGAGGAGCGGCCAGGCTTGTGCCTTGATGGCCACTCAAAGTTATCAGGTCATCAACCTAGCAGGTGGTATGATCCAATGGGATGGCGAAGTCTGTTAATTATTCTTTCTCTGATGCTTTTGAATCAATAGGATTGTTACCTTTTAAACCGGACCTTTTATAAACACCTTAGACGAATGAATATATGATGAAGTGGATGAAATGGGTAGTTGGAATTGTGATCGGCATTGCAGGTGGATACGTGTATTGGTATTACGTAGGTTGTTTGAGCGGAACGTGTTCCATCACTTCTTCTCCATTGAACAGCGCTTTGTATGGCGGCGTAATGGGGGCACTGGTTGTAAATGTATTGAGTCCCGCAAGGGATACAGCAAAGAACAACAGGAGAAATAATGAAGACTGAAAGGATCCAAAGAACGTTAAAATCACCTAATATGCGGCTGGCCTTATGCTTGGTTTTGAGTATATCTGGCGTGCTAAGCTGTACAAAAGGTGATCGCGAAAACGAACGAATCAGTTTATTAGAACTTACGCCTGATTCTGTGTATACAAAGGCAGGCAACAGAATCATTGCCCTTACTTTTGATACGCTCCGTAATTCCTTGCTTGAAGCAATTCGTTCGCAAGGAATTGAAAATGCCATCGCATTTTGTAACGAAAATGCCTATCCAATTACGGGAGTATATGCCGACAGTGTTACCCTCCGCAGAACTTCTTTACGCTTTAGAAACCCGAAGAATAGACCTGATAGCCTTGAGTTGTCGGTTTTGGAAGAAATGGCCGCACAGCCAAAGAATACCGAAGGCACCGGAACGAAAATTATCAGACGTGAATCATCAAGTGAAATCCATTACTTCAAATCCATTATACTGCAGCCCATGTGCCTGAATTGCCACGGTACACCCGGAGAACAAATTCAGGATGCCACACTTGCGCGGATACAACAACTTTACCCCGACGATAAGGCCGTTAACTTTAAGGCAGGTGACCTGCGTGGTGTATGGCACATTGTTTTCAAGTCTCAACGGGAGTAATCAGGAATTTCAGAGGTTAAATACTGGTTGCAAAAAACAACAAGAATTCATCTTGTCAGTGCCTCAAATGCATTCGCATGGGCATCCACTTCCTTTATTATCGGTAGCACTTAAAAATTTTGACTGACAACGTATGCGCTAATATAAAATCAAGTATTTCGCGTAATTCAAGACCAGGCTCGCCTAGAAGGCACGTTGAAACTGTAGAATAAAACCGAAAGTGACGCAAGTCACAGTAAACGATAACGCTCCGGAATACTTTTGCATAAAATTCTACGCTATGACGAAAATATTGCCGGGGCTTATACTGTTTACTTTCTCTTTTTCTGCCTCCTTGTTAGCGCAAGAAACCTTACCACTATCGTTACAAGACGCCCTGGATGCCGCGCTTGAAAACAACACAGAAATAGTAATAGCCAGATTGGAAGAAGAAGGTGCTGCCATTGCTTTCAAACAAACTAATAGCGTTTTTCTCCCGCAGATCAACTTAAGTTACGCCGCCGTTAGCACGAATAATCCATTGAATGCATTTGGTTTTAAACTACAGCAGCAATCGATCTCACAATCTGATTTCAATCCTGACCTGCTCAATTATCCGTCTGCCACGCAAAACTTTATGACCAAAGCGGAGTGGTTGCAACCGGTTCTGAACATGGACATGGTATACATGCGCAAAGCCGCAAACGAGCAAAGAGAAATCTATGCCTTCAAAACGAAACGGAGCACAGAACATCTTGCCTTCGAAGTTCAAAAAGCGTATGCCCAGCTCCAGCTGGCACAGCAGGCAAAGGACGTCCTGGAAGAAGCACTTCAAAGTATTGACGCCATCTATACAGCTACTAACAATCGTTTCGAAAAAGGATTTCTGCAAAAATCAGATGTCCTCACTGTCCAGGTAGAGGTAACCACTACAGAAAGCCAATTGGCAGAGGCTAAAAGTAACGCGCAAAATGCGGCTGACTACCTCAGCTTACTTATGGGCAGAAAAGCCGGAGTTATTTACAAGGTTAGACGTAATTCAACAGATTTTGCCGGTAGAAAATACGGATACAGAAATTCCAGCAAACCGAGCTGATTTTCAGGCCATGCAATCAGCTATAGCAGCACAAGACCTGATGATCCATTCTGGCAAATTGTCATATCTGCCCAAACTCAATGCGTTTGCTGAATACTTGCTAAATGATAAAGAGGCATTTGGCTTTAGTTCGAATTCTTATCTCGTTGGCGCCCAGCTGTCATGGAGTCTTTTCAATGGCATGACAACCCAAAGTAAAATAGCGGAAAAGCGCATTGAGCGAAACAAGATGACAGAGCAACTGAGATTTCAAAAGGCGCAAAGCCAGAATGAACTCAACAAAACCCTTCGGCAAATCCAGGATGCAAAGTTCGCCTTACAGCAACATGAGATTGCCGTTGATCAAGCAACGGAAGCATTGCGTATTCTACAAAACCGTTATCTGCAAGGGCTGGTCACCACAAATGATGTTCTCCAATCACAGACATTATTGCTGCAACAAAAACTTAAACTAGCTGAAGTCGTTTTTCGGTTTAACACAACCTATGCATACCTGCAATTTCTAACATCCACTTCCGAAAAATAAAAAATGAATCTTATGAAAATATATAGATCCTTGTCTGCTATTACGTTGTTCTTTTCGTCACTTATTCTTTTCGCTTCCTGTTCTGGAGATAACAATAAAGCAGCGGTAAAAAAGGATAATCCTGTTCAAGTAACAGTCTCCTCTCCCGAAGAACAATCCAACAACAAAATCTATGCGAGTGGTAGGATTGAGTCGAGGCAAACCGCTGTAATAAGCACCCGCGTGATGGGTTTTATAACGAGCATCAAAGTAAAGGTGGGGGACAAAGTACAAAAGGGAGAACTTCTGGCTACGATCAGTAATGCGGATATCGTCGCAAAGAAAGGACAGGCACAAGCAATGGTCTCGGAGGCAGAGGCTGCATTGAAAGATGCCCAGAAAGATTACGAACGATTTGCAAAACTATATGAACAACAAAGTGCTTCGGCCAAAGAATTTGAAAATGCAACGTTGTATTATAATTCCGCAAAGTCAAAGACCGAGGCAGCAAAGCAGATGCAAAAAGAAGCAGACGCCATGCTGACGTACACTATTCTCACAGCGCCCTTTTCAGGGGTTGTTACACAACAGAATATCGATGCAGGAAGTATGGCTAACCCTGGCATGCCAATCCTTGTAATGGAACAAACCGAAAATTACCAGGTAAGCGCTTCCATTTCTGAAGACGACATCGCTCATGTTAAAGCAGGATCAGACGCTGAGATCGTGATTAAGTCTTCGGGAAGGAAATTCAAAGGAGAAGTTTCTGAAGTGAGTCCGTCTTCACAATTCAGTGGGGGACAGTATCTGATAAAAGTAAATATCCCGAATACGGATAAGAGTGGTTTATATTCCGGCATGGTTGTCAATGTTGCAATTGATTCTTCCCTGCCATCCAGGACTTCGGATAGTATAATACTGGTGCCCGCTTCGGCAGTTGTCTACATAGATCAACTCACCGGACTTTACACCATCGGTGAAAGTCATACGGCACTATTGCGTTGGGTGAAACTTGGGAAGTCGTACGGCGATGATATTGAAATTCTATCCGGTTTACGCAGCGATGAGAAGTTCATAATTAAAAGTGAAGATAAGTTATACAACGGATTGCCTGTAACTATAAAATAAGGCCGAAGGCGTAAATACAAACGCATTGAAAGCCCTATGCCTGCCGACGGTTTGCAATTGACAGATTACGATTAACCAAATTCCCAAATGAAAGAAGGATTGTCAGGAAATATTGCAAAAGCATTCATTCAATCAAAATTAACCATTTTGCTGATGATTGCCTTTCTACTTATTGGTGGTTACAGCACAATGCTTATTCCGCGAGAAGAAGAGCCGCAGATTAACGTCCCCATGGCAGATATCTTTCTGCGATATCCAGGTGCTCTCGCCGAAGGAAGTAGAAGCGAGGGTATCTCAGCCGCTGGAGAAAATGATCTCCAACATTAAAGGTGTTGAATATGTATACTCTACTTCGATGAAAGGTCAAGCCATGGTCATCGTTCAGTTCTATGTGGGCGAAGATGTTGAGCGCTCTCTGGTAAAACTCTACAATGAGTTGATGAAGAATATGGACAAGATGCCTGTTGGTGTATCCATGCCATTGGTAAAGACAAGGGCAATAGATGATGTGCCGGTCCTGGGATTGACCTTGTGGAGCGAAAAATACAGTGACTACGAACTCAAACAGCTAGGACAGACCCTCACAAACGAAATAAAAAAGATACCCGATGTCGCGTCCATCAATATCCTGGGGGGCAGAAGTCGGCAGGTAAATGTCTTGCTGGACAAAGATAGGATGGTACAGCGCCACGTTGACTTTCTCAGTATTGCTAAGCAAATACAAGGAAATAATGCACAAAGCCATTCAGGAGACCTCATAAGACAAGATACCGCTTTTTCCGTGGACGCCGGAAATTTCCTGAAGGATGCATATGAACTTGAGGATATCTGTAGTTGGTATAGACAACGGACTGCCTGTCTACCTCAAAGAAGTAGCTACTATTGAAGAAGGTCCTGAAAAACCGTCTCAACATGTTTTCTTTGGGTTCGGGCAATACGATCCACAGCAGGCAGCAATGCACAAATCAGTTTATCCGGCGATAACCTTGTCAATTGCCAAAAAGAAAGGTGCAGATGCTATGAAACTTTCGGAACACATTGTTGCCAAAATTGAACATCTGAAAAGTGAATTGATTCCGGATGACGTGCACGTTACCCAAACCCGGAATTATGGAGAGACCGCTTCGGAAAAAGTTTCTGAACTTTTACTCCACTTATTTGTAGCTGTTCTTGCCGTTACAGCTTTTGTTATGCTGGCAATGGGCTGGCGCGGTGGCCTTGTCGTTTTCTTATCTGTACCCGTAACTTTTGCACTAACCTTATTCAGCTACTACTTCCTTGACTATACACTCAACCGTATTACACTATTCGCGCTGGTGTTTATTACCGGTATTGTTGTTGATGACTCTATAATTATTGCAGAAAATATGCACCGACATTTTAAAATGAAACGGTTGCCCTTTTTGCAAGCTGCGATCTTTGCGATCAACGAAGTTGGTAATCCGACCATCCTGGCCACCTTTACCGTAATAGCAGCCGTCTTGCCGATGGCATTTGTATCCGGAATGATGGGGCCCTATATGAGTCCTATGCCAATTGGCGCATCGATTGCCATGATGCTTTCATTGGTCGTTGCACTTACGCTCACACCCTACCTCGGTTACGTATTTCTCAGAGAGAAGGAAGGACATGATGACAAGGGCCCTGTTGCATTAGAGCAATCCAAAATTTACAAGCTCTACAAAGCGTTCATTAACCCAATGCTCGAAACCCGTTGGAAGCGCTGGGCATTTATCTTGAGTACAGTGATTGTTCTATTAGGATCGGTTTCATTTTTCTATACCAAGTGGGTGGCCGTAAAAATGCTTCCGTTCGATAACAAGAATGAATTTCAGGTTGTAATCGATATGCCGGAAGGAACAACCCTTGAACGTACCGCCGTTGTAACACGGGAAATTTCACAATACTTGTCACAACAAAAACTTGTAAGAAACTATCAGGGCTATGTTGGCACTGCCGGGCCAATCAGTTTCAATGGTTTAGTGCGTCATTACGATTTACGAAGCGGCAATAACGTAGCAGATATTCAGGTGAATCTTAGTCGACAAAAAAGACCGTAGTACTCAAAGTCACGAAATTGCAAAACAACTTCGACCGGCGATTCAAAAGATAGCGAGGAGGTATAATGCCAATGTGAAGATGGTGGAAGTTCCTCCGGGACCACCTGTACTCTCAACAATTGTAGCGGAGATTTACGGACCAGACTACCAAGAACAGACCCGAATAGCAGGAGAAGTAAAAGTTTTGATTGAAGGTACGGAGGGTGCTGTGGATGTTGACTGGATGACGGAAGCCGATCAACCGGAATACCGCATTGAGGTCGACAAGGAAAAAGCCATGGGTAATGGTATAGCACCTGCACAGGTTGTAGCTACTATCCAGGCCGCATTGTCCAATATGCCCGCAGGCACCTTGCATAACCCTGTATCTTTCGACCCGATTTCGATCGTACTTGCAATTGCGTGACGCAGATATAACAAGCGTAGATGATATTCGAAATCTGAGCATTATTAATCAGCATGGAAATGCTATCGCTATAAGTGACCTGGTTAAGATTAAAAAGGAAATCAAAGAAAAAAGTATTTACAGAAAGAATCAGAAGCGGGTTGTGTATGTCTTGGCTGATTTAGCTGGTGATCTTGAGAGTCCTTTTTATGCCATTATGGAAATTTCAGAGAAACTAAAGAGTATCAACCTGAAAAAAGGATTTACACTGGAAGAATCGTATAATCAGCAACCCGCGTTTGAAGATAATTATACCCTGAAGTGGGATGGCGAATGGCAAATCACCTACGAAGTATTCCGCGATCTTGGAATCGCCTTCGCGGTCGTCATTATTATGATATACATGCTCATCGTAGGTTGGTTCCAGGACTTCAAAGTTCCATTGGTGATGCTAGCTGCCATTCCCTTATCACTCATCGGCATTGTACTTGGCCATTGGATGTTGGGGGCCTACTTTACTGCCACGTCTATGATTGGATTCATTGCACTGGCGGGTGTTATGGTACGAAATTCAGTTTTGCTAATTGACTTTATTAACATTCGTCTTGCAGGAAGGTATTCCCCTTAAGCAAGCTATCATCGAAGCAGGTGCAGTGCGTACCACCCCGATTCTACTGACTGCCGGGGCTGTGGTTCTGGGCGCTGTGATCATATTGTTTGATCCAATCTTTCAAGGCCTTGCAATCTCCCTTATGGGTGGAACGATAACGTCCAACGTTCCTTACATTATTGGTCGTGCCGCTATTGTACTACCGTATGATGCGCAAAAAGCATGAAAAACATTAATTATCCATTCAACACAGAAGTATTATGAAACTCCTAGTTGTAACAAGCCTAAAAGAATTTCAAAAGAATGTTGCTGATATGCTCCATCAATCAGGTATTGAGGTGTTCAGTGTTTCAGAAACTATTGGATTCAAAGATCATCAGGCCACTAACCTGCTCGACAATTGGTTCAGTAGCGGAAGTGAGTATTTCGATTCCATCTTCCTATTCAGCTTTACGCAAGCCGAAAAGGCAGAACATGCACTTGAACTGATTAAAAAATACAATGATGAAAATGCCACTGGGTTTCCCATAAGGGGTTTCATTATTCCTGTGGACAAGACAAGCTATAATACCGCATAAAAAAACCGTCAATTGTAAAACAGCATAAATTGTAGCAACACTAATTGACGACTATTTGTTGTTACGCAATATTATCGTGACCAGGCGAAACGACATTCATCACTACAACAGCTATTCAATAAACAGAAACAGTAAGAAACCAAAACCAATAATTAAAACAAAGTCATTATGAGAGAAAGTATCGTAAGAGCCGTAGCAGGAACATTAGTATTAATCAGCATCTCGCTTGCATATTTTGTAAACGTGTATTGGTTAGGATTAGCAGCCTTCGTCGGCCTCAACCTGTTGCAATCATCCTTCACCCATTTTTGTCCGTTGGAGAAAATATTGGATAAGGCTGGCGTTGAACCAGCAAGTAGCAAAAGTCACTAGTCAGTAGCAGAAGCTCCGGCTACAGATTGCCAAACAAACTTGAATTGGGTTCTTCATCGAGTGTGGCTTCGGGAGCATCTGAAAAATTGACATGCGATTTGGAAAACGGGATACCTATTAATAAAATCTTTAGATAGCCCTGACCACTTTGAAAGGGAACAAGAGTACTGCACCAATAAATTTGAACACAATCTCAATAGTAAACCCAAGTATTCTAAAGGGCAACAGGATTAACCAAACCAAGGGCAGCAGGAGAAGCAGGATCAATGCAAGAGGCCAGCACATTACAAACAATATACACCAGAGTATTATGGCTAGCAGCGTTTTCATGACATGAATCTATTTGATGAACAATCAGCAAACTACTTACCAAACTAATAACGCACTGATTACAAGGAGGTTGCAGAAATCAAAGTCTTGAAACTATCCGGATTTGCACACCTCCGTGTTCATAAACGAATACTGCCCCTGGACTTTGACAGGGTCAGTAAGGCCCTTGATCATGCGGGGATTCATTCCTATAATCCGGAAATCGACTCCAGGAACAAAGCCAGGGCACTGTGGTCAAGGTCTCCATCGCCTTTGGCCAGCACTGCATCCATCTGCGAAGCAACGATGGCAGTCCCGGGCAACGGTACGGACAGATCTTTGGCGGTTTGCAGTGCGATATTCATGTCTTTACGATGCAATTTCACTTTGAATCCCGGTTTGAAATTCCGGTCAATGATACGCTGGCCATGAAGGTCCAAAATTTTACTCTGCGCGAATCCACCAAGCAGCGCTGCACGAACCTTCGCTATGTCGACACCAGATTTCTTTGCTAGTGTCAACGCTTCCGCCACAGCCTGGATCGTTAGTCCGACCACAATCTGGTTGCATGCTTTCGTGGTTTGCCCGGCACCGGATTTGCCGATGTGCACAATATTTTTCCCCATCTTTTCAAAAATGGGTAAGGCCCTCTCAAAGGCGCTGTCGTCTCCACCAACCATGATGGAAAGTGTTGCGCCTTCAGCACCCCCCTGGCCTCCGGAAACAGGTGCGTCCAACGCGGCAATACCTTTCTGCTGAAACGCGTTAAAAAGATTAATGCTCGTAGCAGGCGCAATGGTAGACATATCAATAAAGAGCGCTCCCTTCTTCAATCCGGCCAATACGCCATTGTCTCCAAAAACGATAGATTCAACTTCCGGAGAGTCGGGCAACATCGTAATCACTACGTCTGCTTCGGCGGCCAATGCTTTTGGACTTTCAAATGATTTGGCGCCTTCCGCTTTTAACGGCGCGGCCCCTGCACTTGAAGAAAGTATCAGGAGGGGGTGCCCTGATTTTCGTAAATGCATTGCCATGGGTTTACCCATGATTCCAAGTCCGATAAATCCGATTCTTTCCATCCTAATTCTATTTTGTTGCCATTCTATTTTTTACCAAGTGCATTCATTTTTTTTACCATCTCCGTCGCTCCTTTGGCGACGAATGAACCGTCGGCCCCGCTTGCAAGGAAGCGGTACCCCAGTTGAAAATACATCTCGTACTCATTGACGTCAATCAGCAGCACTCCTGTAGCCTTACCGTGATTCTTAGCAGCGTTCGCGACATCCCTTATAGCCTGTTGATAAAGGGGATGATCAAGCTGACCAAAAATACCAAGTGCCATGGTAAGGTCCGAAGGCCCGACGAAGAGTACATCCACGCCATCTTGTGCCGCAATCGCATCAATATTCTTTACAGCATCAAGCGTCTCTATTTGGATAACGCCAACAACCGTTTTCTCCAGGCTTGAAAAATAGACACTCGCATTCTTGCCAAAGCCAGTCGCGCGAACCATCTGCGCCATTCCACGATTGCCCTTCGGGGGATAATACATCATGCGGGCAGCCTGGTTAGCCTCCTCCGGTGTACGGATTTGAGGAAACATAATTCCTTTTGCCCCTGCATCCAAAATGTGCTGAACGTTAGGTCTTGTAATATTATCGATTCGTACGATAGGGGTTGCTTCCGTACCCTCCAGTACTTGCAACTGATTGTACATGATTACTTCGTTTCCAGCGCCGTGTTCGAGATCGATAAGGACCCAGTCGAATCCAGCACGGCCGATAATCTCAGCGGAAACAAGTGACCCCAGGTTAATCCAGCATCCATGGACAGCCTCGCCCGATTGGATTCTTTCTTTTAAATTTTTCATTGACCTCCAGCGTTATCCCACAAGAAGTTGAATATAGCAAACTCAACTTTATGGATGGCTATAACTTAAATAATTTCCACTTTCATTGTGCTACCCATTTTATGCTATGGTCGCCTGTGACCGCAATAGTTTCCTTCGGCGAATCCTGATGGAAGAATGACCATGGTCCTGGGATAAATGGGTAGTTGTGGATCACTTCTTCATTGACTTCGAGACCCAGACCGTTCCCGGTAGGAAGCTTCAGGTACCCATCCTTTACCTCCAGTGGTTCCCTTAGAATTTCATCCGACAGCGGAAAAGGATACATACCTGCCTTTCCCGCGGACGAATAACAAGGGTACTCAAGCCATTCCACTACCGATTCATCTCTGCAAACGCCGAGTTGCGCGGCGGCAACGACTTCCAGCATGGTGCCCCAACTGTGAAAGGCAAATTTCATATTATGCGCAGCGGCAAGATCAAAAACCTTCAAGCCCATCTCAAAACCACCCTGGCAGCAAACGTCCATCTGTAAAAAATGAGCGGCATCCATTTGCGCCAATTCCTGAAATCCAGCAAATTCCTGTTCATGCTCCCCAGTGGCAACCGTTACAAATCCCTTTGCTTTTAGGTCTTTGTAGGCCTGGTGATCTTCCGGCATCAGCGGCTCCTCCAACCAGTATGGATTATGCTCCTGCATCGACTTGGCTAAATCCTGAATCACGTCACGTGTATAGCTCTTATTTCCCATACGCCACCAGGTATGCGCATCCACCATCAAGCCCATATCATCTCCAGTTGCTTTTCGCATCAGTTCTAATGTTCTTAAGTCGGCATCCGGGCCTGCCGCTGGTCGCATTTTATAAGCAGGGAAGCCCATCTGCTGAATAGCACTCGCCTCTTCAGCATATTTCTCCGGTGTCATATACATCCCGGCACTTCCATATAATTTTATGGTCTCCCTTACACGGCCTCCCATCAATTCAGAAATAGTACATCCTTCATACTTTCCAACAAGGTCAAGCAGTGCAACCTCCACTGCGTAATACGTCTTTACAACTTCAGGGCTATCAGTGAACTTGAAAGACTTCCATCGCAATGGATCTTTATCCAGCAAGAAAGGCTTTATAATACTGTCAATCTCTTCTGATGCCCTGGCAAAAGCAGGGCCTGGGGCGTAACCAATGAGCCCTGTGTCCGTACTGACTTTGATCAGCATTGCATCTCTCTTCAGGATGGTCCTTACACCTCCCCAAAAGGGCAACTCAATTTTTTTTGGCATCGGATAGGACATTAAGAATCCCTCCACATTGATAATCTTCATGTTTGCTTGTTTTGTTCGTTTACTAAGTTACCACCGCGGAAGAACTCTTTTCCACTCAGGGTCAACGTGTTTTCTCATTTCCATTTCATCATCCCGCTTCCTATAAGGCACTTGTAGGTACCGCTCTTTCCCTCGGGCCAGCTGATCATAGTCCAATGCTACGCCGAGCCCGGGCTCTTCAGGTATTGTTACGCAACCGTCGCGTATTGGAATTCTTCCACCCGCAACAACTTCATCCTTTTCGGACTGCCATGGATAATGCGTATCGCAAGCATACGTCAAGTGGGGCGTCGCAGCAGCGACATGGGCCATAGCCATAAGTGATATCCCTAAATGGCTGTTGGAATGCATGGATAAGCCGATGTTAAAAGTCTGCGCCAATTTAGCCAAATGCTGTACCTGACGCATACCACCCCAGTAGTGATGATCACATAGTATTATCTGAACTGCATCTGCAGCGATCGATGAAGGAAGATCAGCAAACGAGGTAACGGCAACATTACTTGCCAGGGGAACATCAATGCCCATGGCCAGGAGTTGTTTCCGTACGGCGGCCATGCCTGCAATCCCTGCAGTCGGATCTTCAAGGTATCCTCCTCCTGATAGTTCCTGCGATAGCGCCTTACCAACGTGTACGGATGTCTCCACAGTCCAGGCCGAATTCGGGTCGATCCGTAACGGCACATTGGGCCCAAACTCCTGATACATCAGTTTTACGGTCTGAATCTCCAATTCAGGATCCAGAACACCTGCCTTAAATTTAATGGAGCTAAACCCATATTTTGCAATCATCTTCTTCACCTGAGCCACAAGCGTTTCTGGTGAGAGTGCCTCACCATATTCATCCTCCCGAATATCTTTTCCTTCACCTCCTCCGCCGGCATGTTTGTAAAATGGATAGGCAGAAAACGGAACTTTTTCCCGTACCCGTCCACCAATAAGATCGCAGACAGGAACGCCAATACTCTTGCCGATAAGATCCAGGCAGGCAACCTCAACAGCCGCGAACGTACGCGAAGTTTCATCCAGTGGATTTTCACCTGGCACCATGTAGGTTTGCGAACCATCCTGTCCGTTTCGCTTATGGCTCATCTCGGGATTAAGCAGCCCGGTGATGCGAAATGCATTTGCCCCAATCAGTTTATTTCTTATTGCACGCAACGCCGATGCCGGGATTTCTCCACCATACGTTTCATTTATGCCGATGATACCATCTTCACTCTCCAACTCAATAATGGTACGTAACGCATACGGCTGGTGCAGTCCATACGAGCTTCTCAAGGGAGGGTCAGCAATTGCGATCGAATGAACGCGAAGGTCCTTAATTTTCATATGCCTTGATTAAGTTTACATTTTTTGTCGCCGAAAATATTTTTGTTCATAGCAGTGGAAACAATCTCGCCAGCACCATTGTGGTTGCAAGTCCGACAAGCCCCATTACGCTCAACAGAAATGAGAAATTGCGTATTGTTTCTCCCTCAGTGAATCCACTCATCTTGCAGATAATCCAGAATCCACTATCGTTCATCCACGGAAATAATTTCGAACCGCAACCAATAACGATAGCAAGATAAACGGCATTAAAGGGTAAGGCCCCCGGTGCGGTGAAAGCCGTTAACATGCCAACAGCGGTAATGATGGAAACAGTCGCGGATCCTTGCGCAGTGCGGATAACCGCGGCTACGATAAATGCCAACGGTAACGCCGCAAGTTTATAATCGGGAGCTAAACCCACCAACCAGCTGCCAATAGACGTTTGCTGCAGCATTGCGCCAAATGCACCACCAGTCGCCGTGATCAGGATGATCATTCCCGCACTATAAATAGCTTCTTCTATGGGCTTCTTTAATTCCTTCAATCGATAGGCGAATTGTCTAGACAATAGGAACAATGAAATAATCGTAGCGATAAAAAGGGCTATTACCGGATTTCCAGTCAGCGCCATGAACGCACGAACCCCGTCAGGAATCGGCGTGGAGAGGCCTTTGGTGATCGTATTCCCCGCGATAAGTACCACGGGCAGCGCAATCGGTAGGTTTGACATGAAAAATGAAGGAAGCTGATCTGTGTCCTTTTCCAACCATCCCTTCAGTTCTTCAACTGACGTTTCTGATGTAGCCCGCAGCGGTATAAGTTGTCGGCGGTTCAACCAAACGCCATAAAGAAGTCCACCACCTGCACAAACAAGTCCAACGAGTGTGCCCATCATGATCATCAGCCCCACACTTACACCGAATGCTCCCGCTGCGAAGAGTGGACCTGGCGTTGGTGGCACCAGCGAATGCGCCATAGTGCCGCCCGCAACGATAGCCATAACATAAAGTGCATAGGATTTTTCGTTACGCACGCCCATAGCCCTTGCCAAGGGAATCATAAGATAGAAGATAGTATCAAAAAAGATAGGTATGCCCAGCAGAAAGCTACTGGCCATAAACGAAACAGGGGCTTTCTTGTCTCCAAATACGCTGAGTATAGACCGGACTATTCTTTCCGCAGCACCGCTGTCCAGGAGGCATTTTCCGATAATGGAGGCCAACACAATAAGCAGCCCAATTTTTTCGCAGGTATTCCCGAAAGCAATGGCAATCCGCTCGCCAAGCGATTGGTCCAGCAACGCAGTAACTTGCTGCGGCGATAGGTTTTTGCTGAGTGCATAATCCTGCAACAGGTGTGTTGGCGTGAGAAACCCAACCAGCAAGGCACCCACCAGCAAGGCAAGAATGGGGTGCAGCTTAACCACGAGAATTCCACCCAGCACCACAATCAATCCAATCACAAGCAGAAGAATTGGGGTCATAGTGACGATACCTGATACGATCTTATACTGGTAATGACGTTCGTTTCCTAAGAAGACCCCTTACTGATCATGTCAAATCACGGCGGGTCAAATCCATATTCCTTAGCCAGGAAGTTGCCACAGGCCAAACCTCAGCGCATCGATAGCGCGCAAAATATTTTTCCAGACCCTTACAATGAGCTACTCCAAGCATGTTTTCAACAACGCGCCCATATTTAGTTTGGTAAAGGAAACCTACGCAATACGCGTCGCGCCCTTGTCCTTTGAGCGCGCAACAATTATTATCCCCGCAATCACAAAGGGTATGCTCAACAATTGCCCCATATTCAATGGGAGCTCATCTTCAAATAAAACCTGATTAATTTTGACGAACTCGACCATGAAACGAAGGCCAAAAAGAATGATCAGGAACCATCCCGTTAAAAATCCTTCCCTGACCTCATGCCGCTTGGTTTTCCAGATCCAGAACAGAAAAACAAAAAGCAACAAACAGTATATCGCCTCATAAAGCTGGGCGGGATGCCTTGGTGTATCGTCTATGTGCGTAAAAATAAATCCCCAAGGCAACCTTGTCGGGAGTCCTACCATTTCTGAATTCATTAGATTCCCCCAACGGATTAGACATGCGGTTAGCGCAGTAACAATAACTATCCTGTCGCATATCCATAGGTAATTTACCTTGGCTTTTCGCGCGAAAAAATATAAAGCAATTAGAATCCCTATCCCTCCGCCGTGGCTTGCCAGTCCACCCTCCCAGATCGCAAATATCCGCAAAGGCTCTCTCGCAAACACAACGGCATCATAAAATAAAACATGGCCTAACCTGGCGCCAACAAGGGCAGCGATGACTACATAAATTGTCAATTTTTCAACTTCCTGATGGGAACGTCCTTCCTTTTTATATATGTAGAACATGATTTGCTGGCCTAGCAATAAGGCCAACGCCCAGGATATTCCATACCATCGTATAGGGCGATCTAGTATTGGAATTAAGAAGGCGTCAGGATTAATATCCCAGACAATGAAGTTGAACACAATGGCAAATCCCATCTACAAGACTACAATTCCTTAATATAGATATTGCGAAACTGCACCAGGCTCGGCGGGCCAGCCCACACACCATCCTTCTTGGATCCATGATGCTGTAAACCAATTGGACCTTTTTCTGGAAGGCCAGGGAGAAGAGCATTTTCAATGACGTTGATCCCGTTGAGGTCAACGCTCATCCTATTACCTTGCATCGTGATCTTAAAGGTATTCCATTCCCCTATGTTTTTATCGGCATTTACTTTCGGCGTGACCCCGCGGCGGACTTCCGGGGGCATGTTTTCATCCATTCTGTATCCGTAGACCTCACCAGAACCAATCGGCCACCCCCATATGTTTGCCTGGCATTTTCCCACGCCACGCAGAAGGATTCCAGAATCAGAGTCTGGTACAATCATCGTGATGGGTTTTCCATTCTCATCCAGCTTGTGTAAACCGCTTGGCAAAATAAGCGGCACATTAGGATTCTTATAGGGCGTCTCTTTAATACGCCAATCCACATAGAGAATGAAGTCTTCGTATTCTTTCTCCGACCACAAGTTCTTGTCTTTCAAAGCTTCGCTTTCAGCATCGTAGTCAATGACACCATCCATTATTTTCCAATGCCCATTGTCACCATCAGGTATTTTCCAGTTCGTAAAATCTTTTCCATCAAACAGCGATACAAACCCATCTGGAACCTTTTGACTTTGTGCAAATACCCCAACAGTTAGTATCATTATCGCAGTAACAAAAAGAAGTCGCTTCATCGCAGTATATTTATAGCTAAAGTTTAACAAAAGGCATTCGTGCCCAACGTGTACTAAGTTAAGTGTAGTAAGAGCAAATTCAAAATTAACTTTCCGGATACAAGGGTTGTCGCTGCTAGCCGGGGGTGGAGCAACATTTGTGCAGCGCAAGATTGACTGTGGTTGGTTGGCAGGTGACCGTTCCGTAATTATTTTTCACGGGATTCCAATTATTTATGGTCCTCTCACGGGGCGAACTTTACTTGATCCAGTAGTTCCTGCCAATCGCTTGATCGCTTGCGCAGGCTACCTCCGACGGCGCAAATCTTCGATCTGGGCCGCATTCGTCTGCCAACTTCAAGATTGTCGTTGGGATTTCCGCACCAGAACCACAATCAGGTGGCATTCGGTTAAAATAACGGCATCAGCGGGAAAACAGGCTCAAAGCTTCTATTGTCATATCGCGAACCCGATGACAGGAATCAGAAGGCTCGGAAGACCATTTATCACGCTAGGCTATTACAACTGATAATCCTGAGTTATTTTTGGCTTATGACCGTCCAACATTACATCTATGAGCAGCCTGAACCCCAGCGCGAAATAATGACCGTATTGCGGTCTTGGATCCTTGACCTGGGACCTCATACAGCCGAAAAAATTAGCTATAAGGTGCCCTACTTTAGCTTTTATGGGGCTTTGTGCTATCTGAATCCGCTAGCAGACGGTGTTGATCTTTCCTTCACGAAAGGTCATGAACTCTCTGATGAACAAAAGATACTGGAAGGCAAAGGGCGCAAGCACGTGAAGTCCATTACATTTTACAGCCTTGCCCAGTTGGAAGAATATGAAGATCCGATACGTCGGTTGTTGAATGAGGCGGCTATTCTTAATGAATATCGGTATAAAAGGAAACTGAAGAAAAAGAAATGAGTGAACCCGATGTACTTCTCGAGGAAGAAGATGATGAATTATTTGAACACCATCGTATTGTCGCCGACCACAAACAAAGCCTCATCCGAATCGATAAGTTTCTTATGGCGCGGCTGCCCCACGTAACCCGCACGAAAATTCAGGGCGGTATACATGCCGGATTTGTAAAAGTGAACGACAAAAATATCAAGGCAAACTATAAAGTCCATCCCAAGGACATTATCACCGTTTCAATGCCAGAGCCACCCCGTGATACGGAAGTTGTTCCAGAAGATATTCCAGTTAACATCATTTTTGAGGATGCGCATCTGCTGGTCATTAATAAGCCGGCGGGAATGGTGGTTCACCCTGCGCATCAGAATTGGCGTGGTACATTAGTGAATGCACTGGCCTATTATTTTCAGCACCTCCCGGAACTTCCGGGAAATGAAGGTAGGCCAGGCCTGGTCCACCGAATTGACAAGGACACATCGGGACTGCTCGTTGTTGCCAAAGACGAACTTACCCTTACGGGACTGGCCAAACAGTTCTATGACCACACCATTGAGCGAAGGTATTTTGCATTAGTCTGGGGCGTGCCAGATCCGCCGCGCGGCACAATTGACAAAAACGTTGGAAGAAGCCTTAAAGACAGAAGGGTTACGACAGTATTTCCGGCAGGGGATATGGGCAGGCACGCCATAACCCACTTTCAAGTCCTGCAGGAGCTGCGATACGTCTCGCTGATAGAATGTAAACTCGAAACCGGACGAACGCATCAAATAAGGGCGCATATGAAGTATCTGGGCCACCCACTCTTCAACGACGCGTTGTATGGCGGGAACCAGGTTTTGAAAGGTACAGTTTTCACAAAGTACAAGCAGTTTGTTGAAAACTGCTTTAAAATTATTCCGCGCCAGGCACTGCACGCCAAGAGCCTGGGTTTTGTCCACCCCATTACAAAGGAGTTTTTACAATTTGATTCGGCGTTACCCCAGGACTTCGCGGCTGCAATTGAGAAGTGGGAGAGTTACGTCAAATATAACTGAACGCCGACGGCACGGGACTTTCACTTGAATCATGTACAAATAATAAGTGAAAGGGATTTCAACGGTGCGCGTGTACGCACGTAAAGATTTTGAAGAAGATTGGAGGCTCCTGCTCAGAACGAGGTCCTCAACTGACGGCCTTTGCCCAATGCACGGCGTATCTCCTTCATTGCCTCCCTTTTGAATTGTTTGTGAGAAGCATCATCTGGCGTCGTGTACAAGAGTCCTTTGATGTACTCCAATACTTTATCCGCCTGACTTGCGTCTAGCGAATTTAGCGAATCCAGAATCTCGTGTTTCTGATCTATTGATGTCATCGCAATTAGTGGTTGTTTGACAATACTAATAACGTAAATATTGCCCCTGCGGTTCAAGTGATTATGTTGATATTAACGATAATACAACACAGCGATAATACTCCAGGCCCTTTGTTTGTGAAATTCTGGACCGCACCATTACCGCTGAAACACAAAGCACACCGTCACCACGTTCTTGGGGCATTTGGCAGGTTTGACAATAAGATTGCGCCTTTGTACCTTTCAAAACATCATTGATACAATCATGAGACGATCTGCGTTCCAAACCACAATCCTTGTTTTCGTACTATTACTTTCTGCCCTGTCATGCAATAAAAGCCCTGAACCCGCAGAACATTCGCCGGAAAGTTCATTGGCAGATCTGAGCGTTTATGAAGGTCTTGAAGTAACATTATTTGCTTCGGAACCCATGTTTACCAACCCTACCAACATTGCCATTGACGAACGCGGCCGGGTATGGGTTTGTGAAGCCTACAACTATAGAAATCAATACAATCCGAAGAATCCTGTGAAGGAGGACGGGGATCGCATCATGATCCTGGAGGATACAGATGGCGATGGGAAGGCTGATAAAAGCAAAATTTTTTATCAGGGCACGGATGTGAACTCAGCCTTGGGAATCTCGCTGCTTGGAAATAAAGTAATTGTGTCCTGCAGTCCAAATGTATTTGTATTTACTGACAACAATGGGGATGATATTCCTGATAAAAAAGAAGTATTCTTCCAGGGCATTCAAGGTCTACAACACGATCACGGTATGCATGCTTTTGTCTTTGGTCCAGATGGAAGGCTGTATTTTAATTTTGGTAATGCAGGCAAATCACTCCTCAGTCCTGCGGGAGACACGGTCGTAGATGTTCATGGTTACAAAGTAGTAAGTAATGGCAAACCCTTCCAGGAAGGTATGGTCATGCGGTCTGATATCGATGGCACCAATGTGGAAGTACTGGCCAATAATTTTCGCAATAATTTTGAAGTAGCAATCGATCCTTATGGTACCCTTTGGCAGTCTGACAATGATGATGACGGCAACAAAGGTACACGAATAAACTATGTGATGGAATATGGAAACTACGGCTACCGTGATGAGATGACCGGGGCGAGTTGGAATGTGCGGCGTACGAACATGGAGAAAGAAATTCCGTTGCGGCACTGGCATTTAAATGATCCGGGCGTTGTACCAAATATTTTGCAGACCGGTGCCGGCTCTCCTGCTGGCATTACCATTTACGAAGGCAGCCTGATGCCTGAAATATTCCATGGACAAATGATCCATGCAGAACCCGGCAATAACGTAGTTCGTTCCTATCCGGTGGAAAATAGTGGCGCAGGATATAAAGCGTCGATAGTAAATATTTTGAAGGCGCAGAAAGATCAATGGTTTCGGCCAATAGATGTTGCGGTGGCCCCTGATGGCTCCCTGTTTGTTGCCGACTGGTATGATCCAGGAGTAGGTGGCCACCAAGTCGGTGACGTGGACCGCGGCAGAATCTATCGCATTGCCCCTCCGAAATCTGGCTACAAGATTGAAAAGACAGATGTTAGCACCGTGGAAGGTGCCGTGAAAGCTTTGCTTAACCCAAATGCCGCGGCGCGTTTTCTAGGTTGGAATGCGTTGGCCGCAAGCGGCGAAAAGGCAGAAGGTGCTTTGTTGGAATTGTGGGCGTCCGATAATCCAAGGGAAAGAGCCCAGGCTATCTGGCTGCTCGCCAGACTTCCAGGCAAAGAAGATGCCTACATAAGCAAGGCGATAGCCGATCGCGACCCTAACATTCGCATTGCCGGCATTCGCATTGCACGTTTTGCAAAAAGTGATATCCTCTCAGTTGCAACCAAATTGGTCGGGGATCCCTCACCCCAGGTGCGCAGGGAAGTGGCGATTGCATTACGGGGAAACCATACACCTGTTGCCGCTGAATTATGGACCGAATTGGCACAGCAGTACGATGGAAAGGATCGATGGTATCTTGAAGCACTTGGTATTGGTGCAACCGACAGCTGGGATTCATACTTCACCACTTGGGAAAAAAAGGTTGGCGAAGATTGGAATACGCCTGGCAATCGAGATATCGTATGGCGGAGCCGTAGTAAAGACGCAATGCCATTGATGTCCAAATTAATCAAATCATCCAATGACCAGGAAATGTTGCGTTATTACCGTGCCTTTGATTTTCAGACCGACCCTTCCAAACAACAAATTCTTGCCGAACTGGTCCAAGAGACGCAGGGCGATAAGGTACTTTATGCGCTGAAGCACATGGATGCGTCACAACTGAAAATGACTCCTCCGATATCGGCCGCCCTCGAAAGCGTGCTGGAACAACAGCAAGGGAAAATTGAATTTGTCGAGCTCGTTACATCTTTTAACCTTCAAAATCGCTCAAGGGATCTACTTCAAATCGCCGTTCAATATCCGGATAGTCTGGTGGGCAGGGAAGCGGCCAAAACATTATTGCGCTGGGATAAAATTGCGTTGCTGACGGATGCACTGAACGGGGATTCCAGGGAAGAAGCACAGGCGGTAGTTAAAGCCCTTCGGGCCCATATGTACAATCCTAAGGCCATAGCAATAATGGAAGGGATTATGATGGATAGTACTGAAGATATGGAACTCCGAAAACTTGCAGTAAAAGCATTCGGAGGCCCCTGGCAGGCAGAAGATCGTTTGCTTGCACTTGCAAAGGAGAACAAAATTCCAGCGAATCTTCATATCGCTGCGGGTGGCGTTTTTCAAACGGCGTGGCGGGCGTCACTGCGCGATGAAGCAGCTGCCTACCTGAAACTTCCAGGCAGCAAAGAAGGTGAACCGCTCCAGCCATTTCCGTCTTGGTGGATGAGCATGGAGACGCCGCAAGTGGAATGGAAGTCTTCAATACCTTGTGTAGCAATTGCCACGTCATAAATGGTGAGGGTGTGAATTTCGGTCCTGACCTGAGTGAGATTGGAGGGAAGCTCTCCAAAGAAGCAATGTATACTTCCATTTTGTATCCAGACCAGGGCATTAGCTTTGGCTTCGAGGGATTTCAACTTCAGCTTACCGATGGCGCCACTGCCGTTGGAAAAATCACCTCTGAAACCGCAGACCAGGTCGAACTCCAGTATATGAATAACCGACAGACTGTAATGAAGGCAACCATTACATCGCGTACGAGACTTGAAAGCTCGATGATGCCTTCAAACCTTCAGTCGTCAATGACTGAGCGGGAGCTGATCGACCTTGTCACCTACCTGGGTACACTGAAGAAGGTGGAACGGATTAGTGAAAACTAGCAACCGCCACCGCGCCATATAGGTCAATCTTTCTTTTTCTTAAGAAAATTCTGAATCTTTTTCTTGGCTTCATCTTCTAGCTGTTTTTGCACGTCTTCAGATTGGGCATTCTTTGTTGTATCAGCAACTGCTGTCGAATCAGTCTTTTTCCCTCCTCCCAGAATATCGCCGACAATTTTCTCGGCATCTGTTCCTTTTACAGCTTTCTCGAGAGCTTTCTGTCCTTCTACTTTGGCTGCCTCGGTTAACGCTTCCGTTGCCTGTTGTTTTTGTCCTTCCATTAATAACTTTGGTGCCGGACTGTTATACTTTCCGCCTAGCCCTATAGTTACGGGAATATTCGCATCAGGGTCGCTTTTCCCACCCGTGTATTGCGCTATGAAAGCATTGTATTGTGCCCCCAACTTTCCCGCTGGGACATCCATTTTTAGTGTATAGTCCAACGATCCGTCAAGCCCTGTACTCCCGGCAACAGAAGTCTTGTAGCTACCAAACTTCACATCAAATGGTTTCACGCCCAATCTGCCATCCTTGATAGCAGCCGACATCAGTACATCTTTCAGCGTCACTTCACTTGCATCATCAAGATTAGTGAGCGAAGTAATACCCGAGACAAGTTTTGAATCCTTTAGCGCCGCTTGCGCAATTTTAACCAATCCATCTCCGTTGACGGTTGCAAGGTTCGGCATCATCGATTGGAGTAATTCACCGCTAATGTTAAAATCAGTCGAGAAATTTCCAGTCACGAGCCCTGCAATCGGGGCGTAGGATTGGATAATAGATGACGCAGTCGCAGCCTCCCGGATGGATACATTTTCTATTTTCAATCCGAAGTCGTATTTCGGATGAACCATATCCTTAGTATTGTAAGTACCATCAACAATAATCGTCCCACCCAACATATTGAATCTCAGCCCGCTCAGATTTGCTACACCATCTCGCACGATCACATCGCCGGAAGCATTAGTCATAATATAATCCATCATCCTAATCTCTTTGACCTTGGTTTTCAGCGCAAAGTCAATGTTTTCAGGAACCGGGATAACGCCATAGGACGCAGTATCCGTACTCGCAGATTCGGTATCAGTCATAAACTCATTCAGATCAAGCAGATTTGCATTGTAATTTACAATGCCCTTGATCGCTTGATTTTGACCGAATACATATCCAAGATAATTGACTACAGCACCGTTAACAGAAAAATCACTTTTGCCAATCCGTCCCTTCAAGCTTTTGTACATCAATTTTTTTAGGGTCGAAAACCACTGACGCTTGCGAAACCGTGACGGCATAAGGCAAATCTTTAGCCGTATACTTGAAGTCCGCCAGCGATGCGGTGCCACTTGTTGGCAAACGATCATACCGCTCGGCTTCCAGGTCTGAATATTTTCCCTTTGTTTCTATGTCTGCCTTCAGTTTGCCAGCAAGCGACATGCCGTCAACCGGAAATACATTTGTCATTTTTTCCAGGTCAATTCCACCCTTTGCTTTCAAGTCCCAGTTGTAATCATCAAGATTCTGCAGGAGTAGATCTGCTGTAAATCTTTCTCCGTCCATCATCATGGAAAGGTCGCGCACAGCGATGATGGTTTCGGCCATTTTACCAGTTGCGTTTTTTATGGTCGAGCTAAAATGCAAATCCTGCAATGGAAGCGGAAATTCCGAAGACTTAACATAACCGTTTGCCAACGACATTGAAGCGTCAATAGACGGGAATACTTTTCTTCAGGCTGTCGTATATACCTTTCGCAGATAGATTAAGCGCATAATTGCCTTTCATCTCCAACCCTTCCATAGGAAACATCTTACTTAACTCAGCGCAGGTTTAGTTTGGCGGCCACCATCGCATCAAGATTTGTAGGATACATTTTTGTGATTAAAGCGTGGGCGTCGACGGGATTTGTACCGAAGTCCATGTGAAGTTTCTTCAGATCTATGACAGTATTGTCCATTATACCATCTTTATTATCAACCAAAAGTTCAACGTTGATATTGTTGATTGGGGTGGGCAATTCCGGATACTTAAACATCGCATCCTTCACCAAGAGTTTGAGGTTAAAGGCAGGCATCTGCGTATCGCTGTACGTGCCTTTCGTAAATCCATCGAAGGCAAGTTCTCCGTTCGTTTCAATACTGCCAAAGCTTTCCGTGTACATGCCCGGGATGAGGGATAGCAAACTTCTAAAAGAATTGTCAGGGCTTTGAAATGATATGTCCATGGCATAGTCATTCTCATTCATTTTAAACCAACCATCGAACCGCACGGCGAAGTCGTTGATTTTTGCAGCGTTTTCCTTGAACGTGTATTTGGTGTACCCTTCGGCGATAGAGACCACAGCATCAATTTCCATCCGCTTGTCGGATACATACATATCTCCTCCGTAGCCAATATTAACTGTGTCCGCCACCGTTTTCGTTTTGAGATCGAAAATATCCTGGGTGAAGTCACCGCTGCCGCTGTGATTCAACCCGGAAAGTGCCATGAAAAACGGAATTGACTGATCATCATATTTTAAGCTTCCGTCGACAATCTCCCAATGGTCGATCCGAAATGAGAATTCGCCGGTGCCTTCCTCGCTCGCGAGGGAATCCTCCGCCGGAAAAGTAATGTCGTAATTGGCCTTCCCATCTGCTAATACGCTGATATTAATGATAGGACGTACCAGTGATATCCCTTTTAGGCGAAGTACATCCCCAAACAGAATATCCTTTAAGTTTATCTCTACTTCGAATCGCTCTGTAGCAAAAAGGATCTCTCCTGCGAATGGGGCTCGGTTCAGCACACCAAGATCGCGCATGGCAACAGTAATGTTTGGAAAGTTGCTAAACAGGGAAAGGCTGAAGTTATCCGCGTCAAACACTACGTCTGCGTTTACGGACTTTGCCAATTCCTTGTCTATTGCGGATTTGATGTCATCTTTAAAAACAATCGGAAGAATGAAGGCGGCTGCCAGGACGAGTATTAGCATGCCGCCCAAAGCAAGAAGAGACCATTTCAGCGCTTTTTTCATAAAATATGTCGTGTGTTTGAATTTGGCGCAAAGGTAGTAAAGAGAATACGAAGATTGACCAGGCACGGCAGCGGGTTAAATCCCGTGGAGACCACTAGAAGATTTTGCACAGTGATTTGCACCGTATGCGTTCGAAAACATCATTTGCCACACCGATCAATGCCGTGACCCCGAGCGCACAAGTGCCCAACCGGAACAAAATATCAAAAAGTAATTGGTAGTCTGATGAATTAATAAGGCCCATACGCACAGATTTAACGCATTATCGATGGCGTCACACCTCCAAATCGACCATTTGGCGCTTAATATTACGTAAATGTTAATTCTGTTATTGACTATTGTTGCTATTATGTTAACTTTATTAACATAAACTTAACATTAAGGTAACATGAGGATTTGGATTGTGGCATTGTTCCTATCGCCAATACTTGCCATGGGGCAGGGAGGGGTTGATATTATACGGCAGCCCAGCAAAACTGACTATTACCTTAAACAATACTGTCAGACGGACGGGCAGGAGCTATCGACCCAGCGCGTTTTGAGTTTTGTGGAAAAACTTGAAGGAAAGAAGCCGTCCTTTAAAAGGGAAAAGGACTTCTTGGAATATCTTTTTGTCAAAACGCATCAGCATTTTCTGAAGCGGTATGCGGAGTATCCCTCCTTTGGAGAAATGCTAAAAAGCGGGGTATACAATTGCCTTACCGCAACTGCACTCTATGCCGTCATATTGGATCATTTTGGAATCGACTATCAGATAACAGAAACGAATTATCATATATTCTTGATAGCACAGACGGCGCACGGCAATATTTTGTTTGAAGCTACTGATCCAATCAATGGATTCGTAAGTGACTCTTATGCGGTAGAAAAGCGAATAGCGGAATACAAGGAAAATGGTTATCGAAATAACAATTCCCAGAAGACTTATTACCAGTACAGTTTCGATCTATTCAACGAAGTCAATCTGGATCAGGTAACTGGACTGCTGCACTACAATGTTTCAATTGACGCATACAACAAACAAGAGCTTGCGTCCTCTATTGAAGCGCTAACCAAGGCCATGAAATTGTATCAGTCACCCCGAATCCAGGCGTTTTCACAACTCATTGTACTGACGGTGCTAAACAGTGATTTGGATCCGACCACCAAGACTAATTACCTGCAGGTCCTTGATGCTATTCGCAACGAGCAGGCTAATCCTACGGCCAGTGCATACTAATGCAACCCTAGTTCCAGGATCCTAGTTCGATAAAATCCGCAGTTCCACCCGCCGGTTCATTCGATGACCTTCTGGGGTATTGTCAAGCGAAATTGGCGATGTCCCGCCGAACGCTTTGGTCTTCACCCTGCTTTTTTGGACACCCTTCGACACAAGATGGTCTTTCACCGATTCGACGCGGGCTTGAGAGAGTTTTAAGTTCTCCTTTGCACTACCTTGATAATCCGTGTGCCCTTCTAATTGAATAACCATAGCGGGATTGTCACTCATCATTTTAACGAGGACATCAAGTTCATCTGAAGATTGTTCACTTATCCTGGACCTGCCAACCTGAAATATGAGATTGTCAAGCCGGATTACGTTCCCGGCAGCAAGTTTGTCGGGATTTGTACCTGCACCCTTTGTGAGTTCTACATCCTTGATTACTTTCTTTTCAGCATTGGCTTCAGCCGGATCAAGCATGTACTTCGCAGGACTGAACCCGGGCGCTTCTACAATAATTGAGTATCGTACTTTATCGAACATCGGGAACGAATAAGTCGTGTTGTTAAGCACCCCGATTTTGTTTCCAAAGGGTAAGCTTTGGTATGACACCCGCGCCGCGACGGGCTCCTTTGTAAGCGCATCCAAAATCCGTCCTTCTGCATAAATTAGCGTATCCGCAGTTTGGCCGATGCAGCCGCCAGCAATGAACAGAAATAGAATAAAGAACTTAAAAAACTTCCTTTCCATATCCGTTAAGATTACAATTTCAAAACCCTGAATTCAACCCGTCGGTTTCTCTTCCTTCCTTCTTCGGTCTCATTTGTATCAATAGGTTGATTTTCGCCGAAGAAGAGCACAGTCATGCGCACCTTGCCAATACCTTGCTCAAGCAAATATTGCACCACCGCGTTCGCCCTTCGTTTTGATAGCCCCATGTTATACAATTCCGGCCCTTGTGCATCGGTGTGGCCTGCAATTTCAATTTCCATAGTGCCGCGCTCTTCCATCAACTTCACCACGCGATTTAATTCAGGAAAAGATTCAGGCCGAAGGACTGCCTTATCAAAATCAAAGAAAAGATTATTCAATACAATTGAGGTATTCTTTTGCAGCGTGGCAACTTTGATTGGATCCAGATTGAAATCATTGCCATCGATTACTTTGTCCGACGTGACATCGCGCAAGTCAAGACTCTGATTCTCCGATAATCGCCCGTCCGATTCCGCACGTAAACCATAGAGATCGCCGGCGGGCAGGCGTATCTCATATTCTCCAGTTTCAGGGTTGGATTGTGAAATACCAAGGCCTTTTCCATCGGGCAACCGTTCATAAATAATTCTGGCGCCGATAGGCTCTCCGGTAATATTATCAACAATCTTCCCCTTCACTGTCACCCAAGTCTCTGGGTTTTTGATTATCGGTAATTTTATGCGGAATATGTCCATGTTAGATTCACTCACGCCTCGAGAGTAATAGGCATAATCACTTGCCGCAGGGATATTGAAGAATAAATCCTCCAGCGGAGAATTGATTTCAGGACCCAGGTTTTCAGGTTCCGACCATTTCGTCCACGTGTCGTCTAGTCTCTTTGTCACGTAGATATCATTCCCGCCGTAACCGCTGAATCCGCTTGAAGAAAAGTAAAGCGTTTTATCATCTGACGCGAGAAACGGCGCAGACTCTTCGCCGGCAGTGTTGACAATATCCCCAATATTAAGCGGTTCGGTCCACGTATTGTCAGGCTTCATAAAAGTAACATACAAATCACGATCCCCGTAGGAATCTTGTCGCTCAACTGCCATCAGCAATGTTTGCCTGTTGTCGGTCAGAAAATAATTGGCTTTGTCGCTATAGTTGTAATCATTTATGATTTTTAGGGCCTCCGGCTTACTCCACTCCCCATTCATCTGTGAACTTATGGAAACCCCCGCCAACATTTTCCCATTTGGCATATAACGGTTTCCCAAAAGCATGATGGCGGATTTCCCATCGGGTGTAACTGATTGGATGGTGTTTATAAAGTTTGGGCCGGCATTATTGAATTGTAGGCCCATGTTTTGCGCCAATTGCCATCGGCCGGCGGCATCTAATTCTGAATACCATATATCTTCCCTGTCTTTTACACCGCCAACATTTTCAGGATGATTTTTACGGCTGAAATAAAGCGTTTTTCCATCCGGTGACAGCAGCGGGTTTACTTCGTCATATTCGCTGTTTATGTTCTTATCCAATGCCTCGATAAAAATACCAGAAGCTAACAACTGCATGGTTGGAATGTCGGCGATGATGGGATAATTTGAATCTGAAATCGCGACAGCGTCAATGCCAAAATAATCTGGTACGGCGGCTCCATCGAATTCTATTTTTACTGCGTACACTTTATAGGGTGTTAGCTCCATAAAGACATTGAGCATCCGGCCCTTTAGCGGCACAGCCATTGGATTGAGTGTATTTACGACGTACTCCCGTCCGCTTTGATCGTATGCCAATACTCTGTATATGGCGCTGGGGTTATGCGATTCGGCAATGGCAATCTGCCGGATGCTAATTGGGGTTTCAAAGCCAAGCTTTAAGAATTCTTTTCGTTTTGGCTTGTCAGGCGCCCAGGCATTTGGGCTTTGTCCACCTGCAGGTAAGACGTTCGGCTTACCCAGCGCCTGCTTGGCGGAATATTGAACCGGTGTCAGCTCAGATGAAAACTCAATAACCTTTGTGGCCCATAGCACAACTTGAGCTTTTGAATAGTGGCTAAATACAACTATCAAAAGAAGGGATAGTAAAAAACGCTTCATGCCAAAGCTTATTATTTAAATTCGATTCTAAACTTAGTCAAAAATTTACAAATTTGGCCTAAAAACGCACATTCGGATGAATAAAAACAGTTCACATAATTGTGAACAAACGATAAATAGTCGCTATTCAAACGAGTGTTTGTTGAATAATAAAAAACCAACGTGCAGTAATACACCAAACGTGTTTTCGGCATCGTCATAGTAATTTGTACTGAGGCTTACCGGCCCTATCGGTGAGTGAAACACAAAACCCACCGTGGCAGCAAAAGAGCCCAACGTGCTATTATCCCTGAATTCCGCTTGCTGATTAGTATTCTCTTCAATGCGACGGAAGGCCCTGAACAAATAAGCCTCCAACCGAAAATCCAGGTTTTTGTGGATCGTGAAAACACTGCGGAGCCCCCCCGCCGCGTAGCTGAAAGCACGAAAATTTTGCAGAATCAGCGTGCGACTGTCCTGCATAGGAAAAAATGATGGAGCATTGATAATTGTTCCAAAATAATTTTGGAAGAATGGTTGATTAGAAACCACAACTTCGGCGACATAGCCAGGACGGAACCAGCCCGACCCGAAGTATTGCTCCGCGGCAACCTTAAATTTCAGCCATTGATGCGGTCTTTTTACAGGTTCTGTCTCGATGGAAGTACTTCCTGGCAAAAAATCCTCTGTTATCGAAAAGTAGTCCGCCTGAAAACTAAATGCCTTCCCGGCGGCAGCATACTGTCTGCGGTTAAGGCTGCTCGACGAAATATCCAGGCCCGCCCTGTACCCACGGAGCTTAAGTTCATCAAGCTTATCTGTGCTTGCAAAAACGTCGCCATTGATATAACGATCGTCTGTGTTAATCCCTTCGAATGCAAAAACACTCTTGAAAGAGTTCTTAAAAGGTATGCCAACCTGCAATCCGTATTTGCGGTTAATGCGCCTGAGTATTGTCGGCTTCGCGGGGGTCGACACTTCATTCAGTAGATCACTATTGTTCAAATAGTCCCAACTATCGAAAGCTACGTAGGGCTCGATATTAAATTGGTAAGGAAAATCCATTCTGAGTTTTAGCTGGGCAGATTTATAAAAGTTACCAGTTTGAAATCCTGTTGAAGCATGCGTTAGTATTCGATTGAAATTGTAAAAATTCAAACCAAGAAAGACATTACTGATATCACGCGTTGCGATTACCCCGCCAAAACCGACCTGAAAATTTTGCTGGGGCCTTCTTGTTAGCTGTAGTCTGAACGCTTCCTTCTTTTTATCATAAAGAATGTCCGGGTAAACGTTGCTGAAATACTCCTCTGATACCAATCTAAAGAATCCTCGTTTAATCTCGCTGAAGTAAAACTTTCCATTGTTTTTTCTACTCCTGAAAATTGCCCTGATATATCCGCGTTGCTTTGTATTGAAGCCGTCGAACGATAATTCATTAAATAGGAATGGAACACTCCTACTCGTAAATACATTACGCCTTTCGGCTACAGCGTCACATGTTTCTCGCTTGCCAATCTTTTTTTTTATCTCATCCAACTGTCGTATCGTCTGCGCATAACCGCTATCTATTAAGCTCCTTACCTTGGCAAAATCAAAAGAAGTATAACCCTTCAGGTTGGGTTGAATATAGATACCCGTTGGTGGAATTTCGGAAGGATCTGATTTATCCAGCAACAGGTAAAGTAAGGATTGCGAGATCAATTTTTCGTCTGTATCGAACGGGTACTCTTCGAAGATCTTTGTGGATACATTTACACCAATTATTGCATCAGGCTTAAACTCACGTTGAACGACATCAACTGGAAAGTTATTGTAAACGCCACCGTCAAAAAGATATTTGCCATCAACCTTGATAGGATTATAGAAGAACGGTACCGTCTGTGTGGCCCTAAGTGCACTGCTTAATGACCCCCCTGAAAGCACAACTTCATGTTGTGTAAAAATGTCAGCAGTAACAACACGGAATGGCACGAATAGGCTATCAAAGTTATTGTTAGAAATAACAGCAGCCTCCGCCATTTTTTCTGCCAGCACAAAGTTTAGCGAGGCATCATTAGCAATACTAGAATTGAGTTGAAAATTGAACGTCGAATCCAGCGCCAGATTCAGTTTTAAGAACTGCGGTGTATCCTCGCCACTATGGTAATAGTAGTTGTATCCCTGCTCCGGTAGTCCGTTGATCCATCGTAGAAATTGATCAGAAAGCACCATTTGTTCAATTTGGTCGGGGCTCATGCCGGCAGCATAACAACCGCCAATTATCCCGCCAACGGAAGTGCCAACGACATAATCAATTGGTATTTCATTTTCTTCGAGCGCCATTAAGACCCCAACGTGGGCAAGACCTTTTGCCCCACCACCACTCAAAACGAGGCCAACCTTCTGGCCGAAGGCAAGGGTTGGAACAAAAAGCAAAAGAATAAGAAAAGTGCGCTTCATCGAATGAAAAAAATGTCTATTCTTTAACAAAAAAAGTTATGGAATATTACTTGATCTTCAGCGATGCGCTAAACAAAAAATATTTTACAGGGATGCCATGGGCTCCTGCTGTGGCTCGGGGAAGGGTATGACTTCCAATTTACGGGTAAGTTCCTGCCTAACCTTGTCAAAAGATTCCATGTAATCAGATTTCACAGGTTTTGAAGGGGGTAGCTCAACGCGTAACGCATCAACCTGAACACCGTTCCGCCAGAAGCGATAACAAAGATGCGGGCCGGTTGCAAGTCCCGTACTCCCAACATAACCAATTGTCTGCCCTTGTTTTACCTTTGTTCCTGCGCGCATCCCTTGCGCGATGCGCGACATGTGCAAGTATTGCGTCGTGTACGTGCCATTGTGCCTTACCTTTACATAATTACCATTGTTGGATTTATATTGGGCTTCCACGACGATACCATCCCCAACACTGCGTATGGGCGTTCCGGTTGGCGCGGCAAAATCTGTTCCTAAGTGAGCCTTCCAACGTTTCTGTACAGGGTGAAACCTATTCCTTGTGTATCGCGAACTTATGCGCGTAAACTCAATGGGATATTTCAGCAGCGCCTTACGCAGGCTCTTGCCATCTTCATCAAAGTAATCTGTGCCCTCGCCCTGATCAAATGGAAAAGCATAATAGGGACTGCCGGAGTGCTCAAAATAAATTGCATTGATTTGCTTTATCCCCACAGAAGTTCCATCAACTTGTGCCTCCTCATAGATAAGCTTGAACTTGTCCCCCTTTTGGAGTCGTTGAAAATCCACCTGCCATCCAAAAATATCCACAAACTTGTTGGTCAATTCATGTGAGATTCCAAGCTGTTCAATCGTCTCGGACAGATTGTTGCTGATTTCGCCAACTATGCTCTTTTCAAGAATTACTACATCTCTCTTGCAAACATCAACCCATAGGGTATCGTCAAACCGAAGGACAATATAATCGATCAGGTTTGGCTCGTACACGAAGGCCCTTGCTGTCTGCAAGGAATCCTGATCGCAGATAAGTGTATATTTCTTGTTGGGGACAATTTTCCGGACGTCAAAAATATTACGCGATAGTTGGGAAACCTGATGTATGATATTTGGTGGAACATTGTACGCTTCCAGGATATCACCCAATCGGTCGTTTCGTTTTATTTTGTCCTCAATCACAGTGTAGTTGTCGACTACCATTCCATACAGGTAACTCGGCGCTTTCATGACCGGTACAAGTTGCTGGAGTGAATCGACTGAAGCTTCCTCCTTTTGCGCAACGGACGGTATAAGGTACATGCTCACAAAAGTTACCGTAATGGCCAACAGTGTGATACCAAAGAATCCTAACCAGCGTTTTTGCATTTCGACCAATGTTAAGCCCAAGGGCAGTTAAAAAAATAATCGGTAAATCTATGAAGTCTAAAAAATAATGACCCACGCCAAAATGAAATACCGCAATAAAATCAAATATAAGGGGATAGTTATTGATATCAAAACCCTCAAAATGAGGGCTTAAGGTACCGTGTGGTAAAATGTTACTTAAATTACCTTGCGACCGCTAATGCCAGTTTTCCTAATTCGTATTGATTTCATTAAATTTTTGCTTTGCGCCATCAAGGAACCTGACAAAGCTCTCCACGCTTCGGTCATATCCGTAAGGTGAGACAAGAACCCTTTCATCTTTACCCAACAAGACATAAAATGGTTGAGCGTTATTGTTTAACCTCGTAATCTGCAGATCTGCATTTTGCTTTCCGATGGTTTTTTTCAGTTTATTGTCGTAGGTAGAAGTATACCACTGTGCCTCTGGCAGTACGGTTTTGTCATCTATATACAAGGCAACAATAACAAAATCGTGCTGCAACCTTTTCAGCACTTCGGCATCTGACCATACAACGGCCTCCATTTCACGGCAATTTGTACAACCATGCCCCGTAAAATCAATGAAGAGTGGTTTGTTTTGCTGCCGCGCACAAGCAAGTGCCTGGTCATAGTCAAAGTATCCTTGGAGGCCATGCGGCAGGTGAAGAAAATCTGCATATTTTGGCTCATCGCAAATTTCATTCGGTGCGTTCTTCTGGCCTAAACCCACCAGGTCAAAATCATGGGTATACAACGGCGGCAGGTATCCCGCAAGGGCCTTTAGCGGGGCTCCCCACATACCCGGCACAAGATAAACGGCAAATGTGAATGCCACTATGGCGAGCACTAATCGCGGTACGCTTACGTGTCTATCCTCGGGACTCCTCCTCGAATCGCCAGGAAGTTGGAATGCCCCCATCAGATAGAGGCCGATCAAAACCACGATAACAATCCAGATGGCAATGTTGATTTCGCGATCAAGGATTCCCCAATGGAATGCCTGGTCGGCAATGCTCAAGAACTTAAAAGCCAAAGCCAATTCAATAAAACCCAGCACGACCTTTACTGAATTCAACCACCCACCCGATTTCGGGAGTGAACTTAGCCATCCTGGAAAAAAGGCGAACAGCGTGAAAGGAATGGCGAAGGCAAGCGAAAAACCAAACATGCCGAGTATTGGTTTCAGGAATTCGCCGCCTGCCGAGGAAACTAAAATGCTGCCCACTAATGGTCCAGTGCAGGAAAATGAAACGAGAACAAGCGTAAAAGCCATAAAAAAGATTCCTACCAATCCGCCGCGTTCCGATTGCTGGTCAACTTTATTAATAAAGGTTCCGGGTAAGGTAATTTCAAACAAGCCAAGAAATGAAAGTCCAAAAACCACGAACACAAGAAAGAAAATCAAATTAGGTAGCCATTCGGTGGATAAATGATTTGCTGTCTCGGGGCCCATTAAGGGCGCCAAGGCTGCCCCAACGACGGTATAAATCAGGATTATTGATATTCCATACAACAATGCTTGGGATTTGGACCTACCCTGGCCGGTAAAAAAGGTTACCGTCATGGGGATCATCGGAAAAACACATGGCGTTAGCAGCGCAGCAAGCCCGGCCAGAAATGACAGGAGAAAAAATCCCCACCAGGACCTTTGCCCGGCATTCTCCTGAATCAATGATGAGTCAAGAATAGGACCCTTGCGCTCCCCATATTGATACGGTTCCGTGCCAATTGCGATAAATGACTCTACGGCGGCATTAATTGTATCGCCAGACTGCGCTCCTGCTGCCGGCTCATTGGGTTCAGTTCCTGGTTTCGGCTTTACGCGCGCATCATTGTCCCCAACTACTGTGATGTCTCCAAATTGAACCTCACCTTCAAACAAAACGCATTTGCCTTCCACTTCAGAACATACCTGACCTTCATATGTGCCCTTCAATTTCAATGCTGCTGAGCGAATCTTTATTTTTTGTCTGAATTCACCGGCGCCCGCAAAAATCCTCACATCGCAATCGAAAATCTTGTCGTGTTTCTCCACGTCATTGATTGCAACAAGTTTACCAACAATTTCAAAACTGCTATTCTCCTCCAGCGTTATCGACATGGGTATGGGGCCACATTCTGAATCAAAGCCTACAGAATAGATATACCAATTCTTATCCACGGTTGCCTTGAAAACAAGTTCAACTTCCTCGCCCACGGTTAGCGTCTTGGATGGTGTTTCTGCCCTTAGTGAAGCCGGTTGAATTATTTGTGCCCGCGTGATTGGGCCGATCAACACGACGATGAAAAAAATAAATTGTTTAAACATCCTGGGTATTTCGGTGCAAAAGTAACACAATGACTTGTCAAAAAGTTGTCGCAACGCAAAGAAAGGTGGCGTCGCTACCCGATATCAGACGTCAACTTCAACCTGTCTTCTCAGCAGATCTTCCAAGGTCTCGCGTTCCCGAATAAGTTTCGCTTCGCCATTAATGATTAACACCTCCGGAGGGCGCAGCCTTGAATTATAGTTTGATGCCATTGAAAAACCATATGCGCCAGCATTTTTTATGGCCAGGATATCACCTTCTCTCACTTCATGAAGCTTGCGGTCAGCCCCGAACGTGTCCGTTTCGCATATGTATCCTACGATGGTATACATTTTCAGCGGTCCTGACGGGTTTGAAATATTAACAATATGATGATATGCCTCATACATCATTGGCCGGAGCAGGTGGTTTAACCCGGAGTTCACGCCCACAAATGTTACCGTCGGGGTAGCTTTCACAACATTCGATTGAACAAAGAGCAACCCTGCTTCACTTACCACATATTTGCCTGGTTCGATCCAGAGTTCAAGCTTCCGGCCGTACCCCGCGCAGAATTCATTGAATATCTTTGAAAGTTTCAGCCCCACGTCATAAACGTTGGTTACCATGTCTCCCTCCTTGTAGGCAACTTTGAAACCGCTACCGAAATCGATGTACATTAGGTCCCGAAAATCGCCGGCAACGCTAAACAGAATCTCTGCCATCTTCAAAAAGATATCTGTCTCGGTAATTTCTGATCCGGTATGCACGTGAAGGCCCTGAACCTGTATACCATATTTATCCACCAATTGTCTGATCTGTGGAAGCTGAAAAATAGAGATACCAAACTTCGAGTTACTGTGGCCTGTGGAAATTTTGTAGTTCCCTCCGGCCATAATGTGAGGATTTATCCGAATCCCGCACGGAAAGGTATCCTTGTACTTCTCTCCAAATTTCTGAAGTGCTGAAAGGCTATCGATATTAATTGCCAACCCTAGGGATACACCGGCAATTATTTCACTAAAGTCCACACCACTTGGTGTAAAAACTATTTCCGACGACGGGAAGCCGGCTCTCATGGCAATGTGAGCCTCTTCAAGTGACACGACTTCGATTCCAGCGCCATGTTTACGAATCAACTTCAGAATTGAGAGATTGGTAAGCGCTTTTGCCGCGTACTTCACTTTCACATCAGCATCCGAAAACGCCGTTTTCAGACTTTTTAACTGGCTGACAATCTTGTCACCTTCATAAACATACAGGGGTGTTCCAAATTGTTCTGTCACAGCAACCGCGCTAATGCCCTGAATCGTATAAATTCCTCCTGTTATTTCCATTGCAAAGATTAAAACCTTCAAATATACCGCTCACATTCTAAATTCTGACTTCTGATTACTTAATTCTATATTTTGCCGCATGAAATTATTTTTTCGAGAATACGGTCAAGGTGAACCGCTTGTAATCCTTCATGGTTTGTTCGGTTCATCTGACAATTGGCTTACGCAGGCCAAACTCTTTTCCACCACCTATAAAGTGTACACGATCGATCAGCGCAACCATGGGCAGTCACCACACAGTGAAGATTTCGATTATCCGTCAATGGTAGATGACCTGTTAGAATTTTTTGACGATCGCAAGATATTGGATGCTTTTATCGTGGGCCATTCAATGGGGGGGAAAACCGCAATGAATTTTGCCCTCAGGCATCCGCACAGGGTGAGGAAACTAGTTGTCGTCGACATTTCGCCACGCGCCTATGACCTGGAACACTATGCAATTGTGGAGGGTCTCAAGGCAATACCAATCCATGCCATAACATCGCGCAATGAAGCAGACGCAGTCCTCTCTCAATATATCGCCGAAGTTGATACACGCCAATTTCTCCTGAAAAACCTTCAGCGTAAACCGGAAGGCGGATTCGTCTGGAAAATTAATTTACCTGTTATCAGCAACAAGTTAGGTAACATCGGGTTGGACTTACAAGTCGGCGGTACTTTTGAAAAGCCTACACTGTTCGTACGGGGTGCGCGATCGAATTATATTCCTGATGCCGATTGGGATCGAATACAAAAGGTTTTCCCGTTGGCACAATTAGAAACGATGGACACTGGACACTGGGTGCAAGCCGAAAAACCACAGGAGTTTGCGGACATCACATCACGTTGGATAAATGCTTAATTGAAACATCACAACTAGTGTAACTATGCAACGCCTGGCACTTCACAAAAATGGCCCAAAGATTGGTTGGAGATACTGCAAGAGGCACAAGGAAAGGAGCTGCCATAATGCGATCCATGTTTGCCCATGGCAACAACTTTAACAAAATGGGGTTGGATTGCAACTATAAGCCTTACATTTTTGTCCTCTTCATTATTACCTGTACATGACCAAAGCCGCTGTAAAGAAAATAGTAGACACAACTGGGCACGATATTATTGAAATCATCGGAGCGCGGGAACATAATCTCAAAAATATCAATGTGAGCTTCCCCCGGAATGAACTAGTTGTCATTACAGGCATTAGCGGCAGCGGAAAATCGTCGTTGGCGTTTGATACCATCTATGCCGAAGGCCAGCGCCGATACATGGAAAGCTTTTCAGCCTATGCTCGTAGTTTTCATGGGCAATCTCGAAAGGCCCGATGTAGATAAAATAAACGGCCTTAGTCCTGTAATTTCGATTGAACAAAAAACTACTTCGCGTAACCCACGATCAACAGTGGGTACCGTCACGGAGATCTACGATTTCATGCGGCTATTGTTTGCGCGGGCTGGCGAAGCTTTTTCATATCAATCCGGAGACAGAATGGTGCGCCAATCTGAAGATCAGATACTTGATACGCTGCTTCAGCATTTCAAATCCAAACGCCTTTTGATGCTGTCGCCTGTGGTTAAAGGAAGGAAAGGACATTACCGTGAACTTTTTCAACAAATCCGAAAATCTGGTTATACAAAAGTGCGAATAGATGGTGAAATCCATAATATCACTGCAAAAATGCAGACTGACCGGTACAAGATCCACGATATTGAAATTGTCATGGATCGCATCATTGTGGATGATAAGGACCGCGTCCGCATAGGGCAATCGATCAACCAATCACTAAAAGAAGGGAAAGGTGTAATGATGGTGATGGAGGAAAATGGGAAAATACATCACTTTTCCAAGTTTCTAATGGATCCAAAAACAGGATTGTCCTACGACGAGCCTGCACCCAACACATTTTCATTCAATTCTCCATACGGTGCATGTCCTACCTGCAATGGCCTGGGGCAAATCGACGAGATTACAGAGTCATCTGTCATCCCGGATAATACGCTCAGCATCAGTCGCGGTGGAATTCTGCCCTTGGGAGAATATCGTGATATATGGATCTTCAAGAAGGTAGAGGCCATACTTAAAGCGCCACAAACTTACGCTCAGCACGCCGCTCAAAGATATCCCAAAAGATGTGATCAAAACGCTTCTCTATGGGGCTGACGAGCCTGTTGCAGTGTCTTCCGTTAAATACCCAGGCACGGAATGGAATACTAAATTTGAAGGAATTATCAGTTTTCTTGAAAAACAACGGGATGAGGGGTCTGAGGCTATTAAGCGGTGGGTTGATGATTTTACGATCTCCAGTGTTTGCCCTGCGTGCAATGGCGCAAGGTTGAAAAAAGAGTCCCTCCACTTCAAAATAGACAAAAAAAATATCGCCGAGTTAGCCGTGCTCGACATCACTTCCTTGCAGAAATGGTTTGAGGGATTGGAGCGTCGCCTCAATGAAAAACAACAGACTCATTGCCAAGGAAATATTAAAAGAAATTCGCAAGCGAATTGGGTTCTTGCTGGACGTAGGTCTTGACTATTTAAGTCTCAATAGACCCATACGAACACTTAAGTGGAGGCGAATCACAACGTATCCGCTTGGCCACGCAGATCGGAACACAACTTGTTGGGGTGCTCTACATTCTTGATGAGCCCAGCATTGGCCTGCATGCGCGAGACAATGTTAAACTTATCAAAGCACTCAAAGATCTGCGCGACCTGGGAAATTCTGTTATTGTTGTGGAACACGATAAAGAAATGATGCTTGCATCGGATTATATACTTGATATTGGCCCAGGAGCAGGCCGTGCATGGAGGACATGTGGTTGCTGAGGGACACCCGAGCAACCTTTCAAAAAGGCAACAGTACTACATCAAAATATTTAAACGGAGAAATCAAAATACATTTTTCGAAGGAGAGAAGGAAAGGGAATGGAACAAAAATCCACCTGCAAAATGCCAGTGGCAACAATTTGAAAAATGTTGACCTACAAATTCCGTTGGGAACGCTTACGTGCATTACCGGTGTTTCGGGTAGCGGAAAGTCTACCTTTATTCACGACACACTTTTTCCAATTCTCAATAGACATTTCTACAGGTCGAGGACAGAACCCCTGGCCTTCAAAAAAGTAGATGGACTGGATCATGTGGATAAAGTTATTGAAGTAGATCAGTCGCCTATTGGAAGAACTCCACGCTCTAATCCTGCAACCTATACTGGTGTATTCTCCGATATTCGAGACCTGTTTGCACAGCTTCCAGAATCCAAAATCAGGGGTTATAAAACCGGACGCTTTTCTTTTAACGTAAAAGGTGGACGCTGCGAGACCTGTGAAGGTGCCGGTTTGCGGCTAATTGAGATGGAGTTTCTTCCAGATGTTCATGTTCCTTGTGAAACGTGCAAAGGGAAACGATACAACCGCGAAACGCTGGAAGTTCGATTCAAGGGTAAATCCATTACCGATGTTCTCGATATGACCGTCGAAGAAGCCGTTTCTTTTTTCGAAAATCAACCAAAAATCCTTCGCAAAATACAGACACTAAATGAGGTTGGGCTTGGGTACATTTCCCTTGGCCAGCATGCCACAACCTTTCTGGCGGTGAAGCGCAACGGGTAAAACTGGCAACGGAACTTTCAAAGCGAGATACCGGGAAGACATTTTACATTCTCGATGAGCCCACTACCGGACTTCATTTTCAGGACATTGCGCATTTATTGGATGTTCTACAGAAGTTAGTCAGCAAAGGCAACACCGTCCTTGTAATCGAACATAATTTGGACGTCATTAAATCGGCAGATTATATTGTTGACCTGGGACCGGAAGGTGGTGAAAAAGGGGGAAAGATAATTGCAGTCGGGACGCCGGAGGAAGTTTCAAAAAATCCAGCGAGTTATACAGGTCATTTTTTGAAGCACGAATTAGAGTAGCCAAACGGCTGTGAGAAAATCATAATTGCGTTACAATTTTAGCAAGGAACAAAGTAGCTTGCATCCAGAAACTGCCCTATGAATGCACGAACACGACAATACTTTTTTGGAATCATTTTTCTCGCGGTAGGGATTTATCAACTCGTTAAGAAGAATTCCCTCGAGGCCACATTGTATATGGTAGCCGGGGCTGCCTTTGTATTTAACACATTGGCTACCGAACCGAAATTCACTGACGCTAAGAAGGTCCTGGTGATTATCACATGGGGCCTTATCGTCGCAGCAGGCATTCTTTTTTTATATCTCCTTCAATTTAGATTCCTGTAGGAATCCTGCCGAAAGAATCTTGAAACGCGTCCGACTTTCGTTTTTAAACATAGCAAAGTAAAAGGTGAACAGGCACGCTATCTATGTTGTATTGCAGATCGGTGGGTGGCTTGCCTATGCGCTGGTGCAAATTGCAACCAGCTACATGGCTTCAGGCGGTATTACGCCCAGACGTGTGATATTCCTTCTGTTCGAAGCATTTTTTTGTTTAATTGTCACACACGGATTTAGAATCATCTTGATTCGTTGGAAGTGGCTCTACCTTCCAATGCATAAATTGATACCCCGTGTATTCATTGCTGTCTTCATCATGGGCTTAATCGTGTATTTTCTGCGCATACCGGCAAACCTTATCCTCGGCAGACTGTTCAATCCCGCAACAGCCTTTGATGTCCAACAAATCTTGGGGCAATCTTCATTTTATTTTATATCTATTTTTCTTATGGACGGTGTTCTATTTCACCAGCCATTACTTTGATCGTTACAACAAATCGCTAAAGTACGAAGCTTCCATGATTGAAATTGAATTGAACAATCTGAAGTCACAGCTCAATCCACACTTTATCTTCAATGCATTAAATAGTATTCGGGCATTGGTGGACGAAAACCCGATGAAATCAAAGCAAGCAATCAACCAACTTTCAAATATTCTAAGAACTTCATTGGCGACAGAAAAGAAAGGGTTAACAAAATTTGATGATGAGTTAAAAATCGTAAAAGATTATCTTGGGCTTGAGAGCATACGCTTTGAAGAACGCCTCAGAATAGAATTCGATATCCACCCAGATTCTCATAAATTCCTGGTACCCCCGCTGATGATCCAAACATTGGTTGAAAATGGAATTAAACATGGTATTTCAAAACTGACACCGGGCGGCACCATTCAGCTGAAAACAGACGTAGTGGATAATCATTTACGAATACACATCCGCAATAGCGGCCAGATTGCATATAATGGGACAAAGCGAACCAAATCGGGATTGGGTTTAAAAAATACTGCCCAGCGACTGAAACTTATTTACGGCAATGACGCTTTTTTTAGCATTGTAAACGAAAACGATAATTTTGTACTGACTGAACTCTTAATTCCTCAAAATAATAGCCATGAGAGCACTAATCATAGATGATGAGCGGCTAGCCCGCAAAGAACTGATGAAGTTGTTGGAGGAACATCCAAGCATAGAAGTCGTGGGAGAGGCCATGAACGCCGAAGAAGCGGCTCAATTGGTAAATGACCTGAACCCTGATCTGCTGTTTTTAGACATTCAAATGCCCGGAAAGACTGGATTTCAGTTGCTGGAGGAATTTGATGCGGCGCCATTGGTAATCTTCACCACTGCGTATGATGAATTTGCGCTGAAAGCATTTGAAGTAAATGCGTTGGATTATTTGTTGAAGCCAATCCAACCTGAGCGCTTGGCGGAGGCGGTTTCAAAACTTGCTGACAAGGAGCGCGCAAAACTGGCCGCCGAACGCGGCCCTGAAAAAAAGCTTGGGCTTCACGACCAGGTGTTTGTGAAAGACGGAGATCGCTGCTGGTTTGTAAGCCTCGCCAATGTGCGTTTATTCGAATCGGACGGGAACTATATCAAGGTTTACTTTGATAGCAACAGGCCAATGATTCATAAATCATTAAATGCCCTGGACGAGAAGTTAGATGAACGGGCTTTCTTCCGTGCGAGCAGAAAACACATCGTTAACCTCAGCTGGGTAGAAGGAATTGAGCCCTGGTTTAACGGCGGCTTGATGGTGAAGCTTCGGGGAGGAGACAAAGTTGAGGTTAGCCGGCGGCAGGCGGCCAAGTTTAAGGATCTGATGAGTTTGTAAGTTTGTCATCTGCGTCTTTTGGGTGGTGCAGAGCCTTTGTTTTTTTTCTTCTCATGAAATGCGCCCTTAAATTCAGGATCATCTCTTCCTCTTCTGCCAATCAATATCCAATGCCATTGCCTGTGTTTCTGCAAACAACGTTTTTGTTATCGCTAAGCTATCCGGCAATTTCTTTACCGGAATCTTTTCCCGTATTAATTTTTCAATTTTCTCGATGTGATAAAGTTCGGCCACCGTAGCGAAGGTTATGGCCTTTCCTTCCTGAAAGGCCCGTCCCGTTCTGCCGATGCGATGCACATAATCCTCGTGCAATACCGGCACATCGAAATTTATAACATGTGAAACCTTCGTCACATCAATACCCCGGGCTGTAACATCTGTTGAAACTAAAATGCGAAGTTTCCCTCCTTAAATTCATTAACAGCATTGATGCGGCTGTTCTGGCCTTTGTTGGAATGAATAACCTTTGCACGGCCCGAGTTCTCTTCGTTCAAGAAAATTAAAAACGTTGTCAGCCACTTCCTTCGTGACGGGTAAAGATCATCACCCGATTATACTCTTCTTTGTCTTGCAGCAAGTATTCTAGAAAATTCATTTTTGTCTTGCGATTTGGCAAATGGTAGATTTCTTGTTCTACTTGTTGTGCGGCAGTCGCCTGTGGCGTAACCTCAATTTTAATCGGGAACTCCAGGAACTCCTCCGACAATTTTTCTACACGTTCTGAGAAAGTTGCCGAAAACAAGAGGTTCTGCCGCTTGCGTGGCACGACTTCCAGAATTTTTCTCAACTGATGCATGAATCCCATATCCATCATGCGATCAGCTTCATCCAAAACCAGAAATTTTATTTGGCTTGTAGGGAACTCGCCCTTGCTGTACAATTCCAAAAAGCGACCTGGTGTTGCGATCACAATATCCAATCCCGTTCTGAATCATTTCAATCTGTGTCTTTGGTCCAATGCCGCCATAAATGGGTAAAATACGGAGATCCGTATACTTTGCCAAGCTGCCAGCGCATGTTCTGAAATCTGAATCGTTAACTCCTTTGTCGGTGCCAGAATGAGGCACGTGGTTCGTCCCCTGGGCATATTTTACTTTCATTAAAATCGGCAAAGATAGGCTGCCGTTTTTCCAGTACCGGTTTGTGCAATGCCAATCACCTCCTGCCCACCTCAGAATAATCGGAATACATTTTTGCTGAACTTCTGTTGGTGAACTAAAACCCTGCATCGGCTACCGCATCCAAAAGCTGCTTGTTGAGATTAAAATCTTCGAAAGACGTGATTGCTGACACTTTTGACTTTATTTTTACCCTGATGAACACAAAACTGATAACGTAAACGCAAATATAGTCAATGAAGGCAAGGTCTTTGAGGGGGATGTTTTTATCACCGGGCAGTACATTGAAGCCATTGGTAAGGACCTGTCTTCCCGACCTGCCGATACTTGTAATCGACGCCAAAGGAAAATATCTTTTCCTGGCGTAATTGATGATCAGGTGCATTTTCGTGAACCGGGTCTAACGCACAAAGGAATATACATTCTGAATCAAGCGGCTGCCGTGGCAGGAGGCGTTACCAGTTTTATGGAGATGCCCAACACGAACCCACCCGCCTTTACACAAGAATTGCTGGCAGCAGAAATATGAAATTGCATCAAAATCATCCTTGGCGAATTATTCCTTCTTTATTGGTGCATCAAATGACAACCTGGAGGAGGTGATGAAGACAGACGTCAGGCAGAGTATGTGGTTTGAAAAATCTTTATGGGCTCTTCCACCGGAAATCTGTTGGTGGATGATCCAAAAACACTGGAGGGATTCTTTTCACGTTTCCCTCGCTAATTGCTACACATTGTGAAGACGAAGCCGACGATTCGTAAGAATTCAGCCGAGTATAAAGCAACGTTACGGGGAAGATTTGCCTATTGAATGCCATCCCCTGATCAGAAGTGAGGCTGCATGTTACACGTCATCATCATTTGCAGTCGCCTTGGCGAAAAAACATGGAACACGCCTTCACATTCTGCATATCTCTACAGCAAAAGAGACATCGCGCTTTTTGATAACAGTCAATTCCACTTGAAAAAAAGAAGATCACGGCAGAGGCATGCATTCATCATCTTATGGTTCAATGATACCGATTACGCACGACTGGGTACTTTAATTAAATGGAATCCTGCTATAAAAACCGCTAACGATCAACGGGAAATTTTCAAAGCGGTGCTGGATGACCGGATCGATGTAATCGCCACGGATCATGCTCCACACACCTGGGAAGAAAAACAGCAACACGTATTTCAAAGCGCCTTCAGGTGGACCACTCGTTCAGCATAGCCTTAGTGGCTATGCTTGAGTTCTACCATCAGGGGAAAATCAGCCTGGAAAAGATTGTTCAGAAAATGAGTCACAACCCTGCTATTCTATTTCAGGTCGAAAAGAGGGGCTTTATCCGTGAAGGATACTTTGCTGATTTGGTTTTGGTAGATCTCAATGATGCATGGCAAATCACAAAAGAGAATATCCTCTCAAAATGCGGATGGTCACCCCTCGAGGGAGCTACCCTGCAATCCAAGGTATGCCAGACATTTGTGTCAGGGCATCTTGCCTATTCTGACGGTCTATTTGACGAAAGTAGAACAGGCGAAAGATTATTATTCGATCGGGCATATTGAAGTATCGATATGCGCATATGCGGCTGATTGAAATTGGGGCCCTGTCGCGCCTTGTACTGCACCTGATAATGATCAAAAATCGTTTTTGCAAATTCCACCGCGCTGGCTAACTTTGCGATCCTTTACATGGTGATTGTAGCTCAGTTGGTTAGAGCATCAGATTGTGATTCTGAGGGTCGCGGGTTCGAGTCCCGTCTTTCACCCGATTTTCTGCCCCCCGGCAATATCTGGGCCTTATTCTGCCTATTCGTATAAGCTCATTCGCGTTTTAGCCATCAAAACAGACTTGAATCACAGTAATTTAAGTGTAGCAGCGCCTAGGCTGACTTTCGGCATTGGCTGCGGTAGCTCAAGTCTACTTACTTGCGGCTCAATTCGGGCTATAGCGTTTTGGCCTCCTTTCCGATGTAGAGACGCCGCCACTAGGCTGGCCTGAACCGGGCAGCAAACTTCCTTAAAGAAAAACTTCAGTAGAGTCAACATTGTGCTCCATTTATTTTTAGTATAAGTTTAGTTTATGATCGCATGGACGGAGTTTGATGAAATGACTTTGGACGATAAGGTTGCCTTGTTGTATGAACAAGGAACGTTTGTGATGGCCATCCGGTATTACGGTTACAAAGTGAATCTTTATTTGCTGGGCAATTACTATCTTGAAGTATTTGTCAATCACAAATTTTCACTTATTGAAAAAATAATTCCATTGGACACGATGCATTCCCGAATGAAATTTTACTCCGATCAGATCAAGCTGCCGGATGACGCTGCTTGAATTTACAATAATTGAATTCATTTATTATTGCGTTATAAGAATCAATAATACTTCTCCACTGCGTAACTAGATTGTTTTCCATATCTTTTGTTTACTTAATTTGGCCGCCGGCAAAATTGAGCATCAAAAGAAAAAAATAAGCTGCCATATCAAATAGCAGCTCATTGATTCCATCCCCTGTTACTTATCTACACACTCAAAAAACTCAATTTTTCTCAAACGTGAGGAAATCCGTACCACCATTCCCTCCGCTAACATGGGTTAATTCTATTTTAGTATTGCTTATGGAAATGATGTGCCAATCTTCCGTTAGATCTTCAAAGTCGGCGGGGGATGTAAATGTCAAGTCAAAATCTACATGATCGTCAACATCGTCGTCTGAATCCCTATCGGTGACAGACCACTGCCCGGTAACAACCGTAGCCCCCTTCGTGGCAGTTATTGTTCCATTAGCCGCAAATTCAAAAGTAAATCCAGAAAAAGAGGCCGTCTCATCTTTATCCGTGTCCCAGAAATATGTTATCATCCACTGCCCTTCCTTTGCAATGGTTTGGGCCTCGGAAATTTTTGCCTGACTACTTGGGCCCGGGTCATTACTGTTATCATCGCATGCGATCATCCCGATCAACATGCTAAGCCAATACTACTACTAATCCTTTTTTCATCTGTGGAATTGTTTATTTATTAAGTTTCAATTTTCAGTATGTTACTATGGCCTTTCAAGAGTCAAATAAGTTGTATTCCCGCCACTTGAATCTCTTAACCGTATTTTCCCGTCGTCAAAATCTATGAGCTTCCAATTGTCATCCAGATCCTTAAGCGACTCCTCCTCGATATCAAATTCTAACTCCAGTCCGTTGTCGTCATCTTTGATTTGCCACGTACCCTGAAATGCACTGAAGCCATTCGTTGCAGTGAAAGTTCCGTCTGCTGAAAACACAAGACTAAAGTTTTCAAATTTTGATGTCTTGTCCTCTCTGTCTTCAAAATAATAAGTAATGATCCATTCGCCGTCCGTCAATACATTTTCAAAAGCCAATTCATCTACAGCATCGTCATCATTATGATCGTCGTCATCGTCTTCATCGCAGTCATCAATTGCATCCTTAATGAAATCCCGCAACGAATTATTATCATAGAATGAAGCTTCGGTTCCCGTAGAAAGAATTACTGAAACCGGGAAAATGAAATTTACCAAATCGTCATTCTTCAGATCAATAAAGAAATTGTATAATTCTTCATCATCGCCAATTGTTATTACCTCCGCCACCTGGTTCCCGGAATTGTACAGAGAAACTTTGACGGGGTATTTAAAATCAAGGCATTCAATATCATCATCAAGGCCACCTTCAATACAACCATCAACCAGATTCATCTAATTCACCCTGATTCTCAACAAAAACCTGAGTCATAATTTTCAAGCGTCACCGTTACTGGAAAATGAATCTCTATTTTATCATCGTCGTCGATGAACTCATCGAGGATATCTTCAACGGCTCCCAGATCATCATCTGAATTAATGAACACTTCAATTCCATTGACCGTCACTTTTAGTGGGAATAGCAGCGATAGACAGCTTGCATGATCAATTATGTTGTCTGAAGAACCATCCTTGAGTGCCACCCGCTGCAATAGCGTTACTTCTTCTGAATTGGGCTTGATAACCTGGTCAGCCGGCGGGTTGATTACACTTACTTCGTCTTCCTGGCACCCGCTCAGGAAGGAGAAAAGAACAAGCATAAATACCTTCAGAAAAAGCAATCCAGTCTTCATCATGTAACGCATTCTGTTAACGTCTATAAAACAGGTGAGTAGGTGAAACTCCTACCCAAATTCTATTTTTTCTTTATTATTTTTCTCTCGTGGGGACCTTGCGCGAATTTGTTATTGTTTATTTACATTGTATTGCGAAGAAGTAATGGAGCCTGATAACAACCGAAATATCTGCGAAGAAGCGCTTTTTAACAAGCTTTTCAAACTTCATTCCCCAGACCTTTACAAGTTCCTGTACTATAAATATGGTGAAGAGAACAACCCAAAAGATTTAGTTCAGGATGCATTCATTAAGCTTTGGAATAACTGTGCCAAAGTATCCGTGGAGAAGGCACGCTCGTTCCTATTTACTGTAGCAAACAATCAGATGCTGAATGAATTGGCGAAGAAAAAGACGGTGATCAAGTACCATCAGGAAAAACCAAAATCGTATACACATGAAACGCCGCATTTCAAGACTGGAAGAAAATGAGTACATGGAAAGGCTCGAAAGGGCGATTGAAGGCTTGACTGAAGCCCAGCGGGTTGCCTTTTTGCTAAACCGGATAGAGGGGAAAAAACACCATGAAATAGCAGAAATGCTAGGCATTTCGTCCAAAGCTGTAGAAAAAAGAATTTACACTGCGCTTGATATTCTGAGAGAAAAAATTGGAGACATCAGGTAGGAAAAGAAGGCGTAAACCGGTTATATTACAAATGAAGACCAGGTTCTTGTATGACAAGCAACGATATTAAAAAATGGATTGACGGCACCTTAACGGAGGAAGAGCAGCGGGTATTTGAAAATTCTGATGCATTTAAATTCCTCGAAAGGCTTTCCAAATCAACAATGGCTTTTAAGGCTCCCGAATATGATGCTCAGTCAGAACTTGAACGTCTCTCAAAGCGTAAGCCCTCCGGTAAAGTTATTTCCATTACACGGACAAGATCTTTCCTTCGAATAGCAGCCGGCCTGGCTCTGCTTATTGCCTGTACTTATTTGATCTTTTACAACAACTCGCCGAGCACATTGCTTGAAACCCAGGTAGGAATAAAGAAAGATTTCATCCTGCCCGATGCCTCTTTTGTAGCATTAAATGCTTCGTCAAGTCTATCCTATTCAACTGAAATGAATGACAGAAGGGTTGACTTGAACGGCGAAGCCTACTTTAAAGTGAAAAAGGGTTCAAGCTTTGAGGTAAAAACCTCGGTTGGGATGGTCACTGTACTTGGAACACAATTCAATGTAAAAAGCAGAGACGATTTTTTTGAGGTAATTTGTTATGAGGGATTGGTTCGCGTCGAGGGAGGTGGGAAGATTGTCAATCTTCAGCCTCACCAGGTCTTTCGATCCATCAAAGGTGCCCCGGTCTTGAATTTACTGTGCAGGATGCCGATCCAAGTTGGATCCATAATGAAAGTTCATTTCGGAGTGTCCCCTTCGAGGCGGTAATCCGCGAGCTGCAGATACAATATGATGTTTCGGTTACCACCAATGACGTCGACACCAGTCAGTTATTTACCGGAAGATTCCCACATAATGACCTGCAACTTGCTTTGCAAGCTATTTCTCTGCCACTGAATCTATCCTTTCAGATCCAAATAAGAACCACATCCTTCTTGTCCGGTGAGTCTGAATAAAAGGAATTTATTCTTTTTACTACCTCTACTCACGAGTTTTTGTGCAGTATCCCAAGAAATAAAAGAAAATGAATCCCTTCGGGAAATCCTGCTCCATGTAGAGCGGAAATTTACGGTGACGTTTACGTATATAGATAAAAACATAGAAGGGATCACAATCGATCGTCCCGCTTCACAACTTAACCTCCAGGAAACCCTTCTCTACTTAGCGCAAAAAACAGGGCTGAGTTTTGAACCCATAAATGATCGTTTCATTGCCATTCGAAAACCACCAGCAGGTCAAATGGATATTTGCGGAATCTTCATTGATTCTGAAACTGGAGAAAGTGTGGTTGGTGCCACTGTAAACGCTGTTGATGCGTACACTATCACAAATGAAAAAGGATATTTCCAACTCACAGATATTCCGGAGGGTAGTTTCCTGGAGATTCGATCATTAGGATACAAATCCGTTAGCATTTCGGCAAAGCGGTTTTCAGCATTGCCCTGCCAAACATTGCTTTTACATCCGGTGGCAACAACACTGCAGGAAATTATCATCACTGACTACCTAATCAAAGGTATAAACAAAAAAACCGATGGCTCATTTCAAGTTAATCCCGGTAAACTTGGAATCCTACCAGGACTCATTGAACCGGATGTATTGCAGACAATTCAGGCTCTTCCGGGCATTCAAAGCGTCGACGAAACCATCTCGAATATCAATGTACGGGGTGGCACCAATGACCAAAACCTCGTGCTTTGGGATGGTATGAAGATGTATCAGACCGGTCATTTCTTTGGGTTGATTTCGGCATTCAATCCTTATTTGACGCAACAAATAACACTTATTAAAAATGGAACCAGCGCATTCTTGAGCGATGGTGTCTCCAGCACGATTGATATTAGTTCAATAGATTCATTAGCCAAAAAAATATCAGGAGGTGCGGGGATAAATATGATCAATGCGGACTTCTTTGTCAGGGTTCCGCTATCTTCAAAAATCTCCTTACAGCTATCCTCCAGGCGTTCCCTCGCCGATATTATTCATACACCAACGTATAATAAGTATTTCAAAAGGATATTTCAAGATACTGATGTGGGTGGAGGTGAAGTGATCGGCAGTGATACACTGGTAACAACGAACAAAGAATTTCACTTTTATGACGTTAATCTTAAGCTTCTATATGATATTACCGGCAAGGACAAGCTAAGGTTAAATTTACTCCACTTAAAGAATGAAGTATCCTATCAGGAAAATTCCCGGGGAAATAGTACAATAGAATCACAAACAAGTAATCTCACGCAACAAAGCACGGCAATTGGTTTTTCCTATGAAAGGCTGTGGAATGACCGGTTAAAGACGTTTGTGGATGGGTATCGGTCCCAATATCAACTTGATGCAACGAACTTTGATATTTTTAACGATCAACGACTGATCCAAAAAAACGAGGTACTCGACCTGGGCGCAAAAATTGGCATTTTGCTCAGGTTAAACCGTACTACCGATCTTTTCGGTGGATATCAGTTTTATGAAGTCGGTGTGAGTAACGCAGACGACATTAATAATCCCCCCTTCAGCAGATTCGTGAAGCGCGTATTACACACCCATGTAGCTTTTGCGGAGACAAATTTCACTTCCCTTTCAAATGCTACCAATATCAGACTGGGAATCCGAGCCAACTACATACCGAAATTTGACAAAATTATCATTGAGCCTCGTCTGTCCCTTAATCAAAAATTAAATGAATACTTTGCCCTGGAGATTCTGGGGGAAATGAAAAGTCAAACCACAACACAAATTATTGACTTTCAAAATGATTTCCTTGGTGTAGAAAAAAGAAGGTGGATATTATCGGACAACGACAATTTTCCTGTCTTGGTGAGCAAACAATTATCTACCGGCATACAATACAGCCAAAATGATCTTCTTATCGGATTTGACCTGTACTATAAACACGTGAATGGAATTACAACCTTAGGCCAGGGGTTTCAGAACCAATTTCAATATGTACAATCAACCGGTAATTATAGTGCTAAAGGGATTGACATTTTGATCAATAAAAAATACGCCAAACTCAATACATGGTTAAGTTACTCCTATGCTGATAATGTTTTTGAATTTGCCAGCTTGACGCCTCCCGTCTTTCCGAATAACCTCGACGTCAGACACAATGTCTCATTGGCTGCAAGCTACAACACCGAACATCTTCAGGTGGCCGCCGGATTAAAATGGCATACCGGGAAACCATTTACAAAACCGCTGGAAACATTACCTGTTTCGGACAAAAACATTAACTATGCTTCACCCAACAGTTCAAGACTAGAAGATTATCTGCGTGTTGACCTTTCAATAAAATACAATTTCCGCTTAACCCCGAAAGTAAATGCGCATGTAGGTGCCTCTGTTTGGAACCTGCTTGATAAAGTCAATGTCGTCGATCAATATTATAGAATCAATAATCAAAATGAAGCGCAGCTTTTTCAGCAAACCGCCCTGGGCCTGACGCCGAACATTATGTTCAGGATTGAATTTTAAGCGCTCAACCCCTTTCACCAAAATTACCCTCACATGCGCATGACGTATTCTGTCGGTTGGTTCGCACCCAAATTGAAGCCGTTAACTTTCAGGATTTGGCAGTCTCCGGTATGTCACAAGAAATTAATGACGTGCTCTGTCTTTTGGATGAGCCTACCAAATGGCTTCAATGCATAGCCCTTTTTGCTGGCAAACTCTTCAAATAGAGGGGCCTCCGTTTCTTTCACAGACACCAAAAGTCCTCCGCTGGTTTGTGGGTCTGCCAACACCACCTTTTGTTCCTCGGTGATGGAACCTATCTTTGGATCCATAACTATCCCAATTTCGCCCTGTGCCGCCCGGCATTGACTTTTGTTGGATGTACTGTTCCAGGAAATCAAATCTTGGTACTTTGCTGAACTCTATTTCCGCGGAAAGCCCACTGCCCTCGCATACCTCACACAAATGCCCTAACAAACCAAAGCCCGTAACATCCGTCATAGCATTTACATAGGGCAACTTGCCAAAATCACTGCCTATCGTGTTTAAGGTTAGCATCGTATCTACGGCCTTCTGCAAATGCGCCGGTTCAACAATGCCCTTCTTTTCGGCTGTGGTAATTATCCCGATGCCCAACGGTTTCGTGAGATACAGCAAAGACCCTACTTGCGCGGTGTCATTTCTTTTCAGGTGCTCTCTTTTCAATTTCCCGGTTACGGCTAGTCCAAACACAGGTTCAGGGCTATCAATACTATGCCCCCCAGCCAAGGGTATCCCCGCCGTTGCACATACGCTTCTGCTTCCCTCAAGCACATTGCTTGCAACCTCCGGCGGTATCTTGTCGACAGGCCATCCCAATATGGCGATGGCCATAAACGGTTCACCACCCATAGCATACACGTCGCTTAGCGCATTTACTGAGGCAATGGCTCCGAATGTAAATGGATCGTCCACAATGGGCATGAAAAAGTCTGTCGTACTGACGATACAGGTACCGTCTCCAAGTCAAAAACTGCGGCATCGTCTTTCGATTCATTCCCCACGAATAACGATGGAAAATTTCCTTTCTTCCATCGGAGTGAAGCATCCTATCCAGCACCGCGGGCGAAATTTTACATCCACATCCGGCACCATGACTATACTGGGTGAGCTTTATCTTTTCCATTTATCAAAGTTGACAAGTAGGCCCTTTAGAAGTTTGGCGCCAGTAAATACTTCGAATAAAATTCGTCAATTACTTTTACCGCTTCTTCGGGAGAGTCTACAAGGTTAAAAAAGTCAAGGTCTTCTTTGCTGATCATTTCTTCTTCGATAAGTACTTTCTTCCACCAGGCCACCATGCCGCCCCAAAATTTCTTTCCGACCAATACAATAGGAAACCTGCCAATCTTCTTTGTCTGGATCAGCGTCAGTGCTTCGGTCAGTTCATCCAATGTCCCCAAACCACCGGGCATAATAATAAACCCTTGCGAATATTTCACGAACATCACCTTGCGCACGAAGAAATAATCAAAAGTGATGAGCTTGTCGGCATCGATATAAGCATTTCCTTTTTGTTCGTGCGGGAGAAAAATATTTAATCCAACAGATTTACCCTTTCCCCGGTTGGCACCCCGGTTGCCTGCCTCCATGATACCTGGCCCGCCGCCGGTGATCACGCCATATCCATGCTGCACCAATTGAAATGCAATTTCATCTGCCATTTTGTAATACGGATTATCGGGCTTCACCCTCGCCGAGCCAAATATGGTTACGCACGGACCAATCTTCGCCAATTTTTCCAATCCCTCCACAAATTCGGACATGATCTTAAAAATCATCCAACTGTTTGATCCCTTTATCTCGGCCCAATCCTTGTCCTTGAAGGCCTTCAGAATACGTTGGTCGTCTTCTGACGTATCTTTACTCACTACTTTGGCAGCTTTCTTTATTTTCATAGTCGTACATTGATCATAAATGGCGAATATACATAGATGAAACAAAATACAAACTCGTGGTGCAAATTGCTCCCGGCTCTTGTCTTTTCATTAACAGTGATTGCTTGCCAGACCAGACAACAGGAACGGTCAAAAGGCGACCTTCGCGATTCGTCGTGGGCTATGTTGCCTTTCTCTAAAGCAGACAGCGCAAACCCGGTTTTACTCCCCGGGGTAAATTCGTTCTTCTGTCCAATATTACAACAAGAGGTGAGCTGGGAAGAAAAGGACGTCTTTAATCCGGCTGCAGTTGTACGAGACGGAAAAGTATTCTTGCTTTACCGCGCAGAAGACAACATAGGAAAGTTCGCAGGAACGTCTCGAATCGGACTGGCTATAAGCGAAGACGGTCTTCACTTTGTCAAAATGAAGGCGCCGGTATTCTATCCGGATAACGATAGCCTGAAGTCTATAGAATGGGAGGGGGGTTGCGAAGATCCCCGTATCGTCGAATCTGACGATGGAATTTACGTCATGACCTACACTGCCTATGACGGAACAACGGCCAGACTATTGATTGCCACCTCACCGGATCTGATGCATTGGACTAAACACGGCGTCGCATTACAGGGCAAACACAGAAACACATGGAGTAAATCAGGCGCGATCGTCGCGCGACAAGATGGGCCTCATATCCTCGCTGCAAAAATCGATGGAAAATATTGGATGTATTTTGGCGATACAGACTTGTTTATCGCTACTTCAAATGATCTTATTCACTGGACCGCCTTGGAAGAAAATGGAAATTTAAGATCAGTCCTTAAGCCCCGCAAAGGATATTTTGATAGTCGCCTGGTCGAAAGTGGTCCTTATGCACTGCTAACAGAAGATGGGATCCTACTGATGTATAACAGCATGAATCTCGATATAGGAGGTGATTCAAGCATTGCCGGAGGTGCGTATTGCGCAGGCCAGGCGTTGTTCGACAGTCGTGATCCGACACGACTAATCAACAGACTGGAAAACAATTTCCTTAAGCCTGATCGGCCATATGAGGTGTCGGGACAAATAAGCCAAGTGTGCTTTGTAGAAGGGCTAGTGCCATTTAAAGGAAAATGGTTTCTGTACTATGGTACCGCAGATTCCAAGATTGCCGTTGCGGTAAAGAATTAATGCCGCGATGTCTGTACCAATCGAGATTTGTCCACGGGGGAAGTGTATACATCTATCCCTTTTTCAATAAATCTCTAAGCGCACTGTGGATATCGATAAACTTAAAGGCATATCCAGCATTGATGATTTTATCAGCCGAAATCTTACTCCCTTGCAATACCAAGTTAGCCATTTCACCTAATACCAATTTGAGTACAAATCCGGGGATGGGCGGTAACAATAACGGTCTGTTCAACACACTCGCAATAGCTTTCGTCAGCTCACGATTTGTAACCGTCATTGGAGATACCCCGTTGTAGGCACCCGACATACTTTGGTCGGCTATGGCTTTGCAGTAAATACCACACAGATCATCAATATGAATCCAACTTATGTTTTGATTGCCGGTGCCCAAAGGTGCGCCCACAAAGTATTTTACTGGTCGGGCAATTTCCTCGAGGGCACCACCGCTTTCGCTAAGCACGATGCCTGTTCTGATCTTCACGACGCGAATTCCCAATGTTTCAATTGTATCCACTTCCTTTTCCCAGCGTTGCGTTACTGTTGCAAGAAAATCATTACCCGGCTTGCTCTCCTCTTTGAATATTTCTTCCTGAGTCCCAAATCCATAGTAACCTACCGCTGACGCAGAAATAAAAGCTTTTATTGGACGATTGTCTTTCTTAAGTTGCTTATACAGCAAACGCGTAGCGTTCGTACGGCTTTCCAGAATTTCGCGTTTGCGCTTCATGGTCCACGGCGAATCGGCAATACCTGCACCGGCAAGGTGTACAATTACATCTATTCCCTCTAAAGATCCTGACTCAAGTACCTGTTTATCGATATCCCAGGTAAATGACTTTATGTTCCCACCGCCTTTTGTTCTTCCCAGGTGTGACACCCGATATCCGCGTTCCAGCAATGTTTCTGTTAATCGTCTTCCGATAAGTCCTGATCCACCTGTTATAAGGATGTTAGTCATAGTGTCTTTTTGGAGCATAGTTAGCTACTGAAGAACTCACAGTTCATTATTGTTGCAATTGTGAAACTTGAAATTAGCCAGAAAATTAGACTTTATTTCGTCCCGTTCTTTACCATTTCTTTTGCAAAGGCATAGTCGATCCGTACAAAGGTGACTGCGGGTGCAGTAAGATGTCATCGCATTTTGTCCAACTCGCGATCTCGCCAGCGCCTGGATTGTTTGTCGAAATAAAACCGTTCATCGGGAAATTCAATGTAGCGATCACCGCCGTATTTGGTCTGGAAACGCGTTAAATCCTCACCGGTAATCATCAAATCGAATAGTTCGAACGCACGGCTGTTGAGGCTGTCCTCCGCCATTTTCCAGGTTCGGAAAATTTCCTCATATCCAACCACTTTATTTTGCGGGCCTACTTTAAGTCTTCCACCAATAGCCTCCCTTGCAGGCCATATGCTTCTGGCCTTGCGGGTCATTAGAAAGTAGTAAGTACTATCCAGATCAGGTGAGCACGCCCTGAAATCATATCCTTCCACTGCCAGGCTGTAATACCAATCAAATTCGGCTTTGAACTTTGTTTCATGTGTCGCCTCCGGTGGTAGCCTTTCTGCATAGCGAACTGTTTGGGCAATAATGGACGCTTGCTGCTCTTTCGAAAAACAGGTGTCAGGGCTGTGCAACGCTTTCTTGCAACCGTGGACACACAATAACAAAAACAAGCAAAATGAAAAGTGCACTATTTTCATAAATCAAAAATATACGTATCGGCAACAGAATACTTATAAAACAAAAGCCCGGAAGAAATCCAGGCTTTTGCAATTTGAAGAAAAATATTAGTAGTCCGTATTGTTTGGATCGTAGTTGGTCCACGTGTCGTTTGCCCAATCGTTGGTATCGTCAAATGCACCGCTGTAGTCTACTGTTGTGAAGCCAAAACCATCCGGGAAAGCTGGTGTCACCACTGCACTTGTAAGCAAATCTGATCCCGGAGCCAAGAGTGCTTCTGGAGAGGCTAACGACCAAAGGTTGTTCGCAGATCCAGCGAAGAGCGCTGTCAAATCGACTGCATTAGAAGGGTTCGCGATCACGTTATCTGTTGCAAATCCGGATGCATCATATACTGTTCCACCACCCGCATTGGGCACAGGAGTAGGCAGAACGTTGCCCGTAATTCGGCCAACAAAATTTCCCTTAAACACCGCGGAACCACTGGTTTGATCGAAGAAAATCCCGTCAATATTTGCTCCGGCAAACACGCAATTATAGATCTTTAATGCCGAGTTTCTGCGAATGTGCGCGCCACGCTTATAGTTTGCGCTTAAATTTCCAGCGTTCAGATTACCGGAGGAAAGACTGGCGTACATAAAAGGGCCAAAAAAGGTAACATTGGCAAACGTAGCGGAAGTCTGTGGCGTTTTGGTATCACCCTGTGCATTATTGTCTGACTCGAAACCATTGGATCCTGATATATCAGCGATGTTCGGATCGCGAAATGAAGCCAAGAACTGGTTGAAACCACTGTATCCAAAATCGGTGTCAAATTCATCGTCCCAACCCCTGAATGCAATCAGGTGCGTCGTATTTACGGTTCCCCCAAACCATTCATAAGAGTCATCACCGGAGTAGGAAACCTGAATATGATCCACTTTTGTTGCACTACCTACACTTCCAAAGGTAAGACCATTTAATTCATTGTTGTTTGATAAAGCGATGCCGGCAAATTCGATACGGACATATTGAAACTCACCTGTATCATCATCATCCGTATTTCCACCATATATCCCATTATCCCCGGTTGCTGCTGAAATACCTTCGATAAGTTGGTCTGTAGATTGATTATTTGCAGCTTTTCCAAGTAGCACCACGCCACCCCAGTCACCATAGTTTCGGAAAGACTTTGGTGCAGCAGAAGTAAAGACAATGGGTTTTGTTGCTGTTCCCACGGCATGAATCTTGGCACCGCGACTTACGATCAATGCGCCTTTTGTCAACTTATCTCCAAAAATAATTGTCCCGGCCTCAATTGTAAGTTCTGCAGGAGACTGAACATAAACGTTACCCTTCAATATGTATTTCCTATCCGCCGTCCAGGTTGTATTGGTGGTGATAGGCCCTGTCACTTCAACAGGCGCTACGACAGCTGCTTCTGTGACATTCATTACTGCAGTTCCCTGATTGGTTTTTGCATTTGCGTCTGTGGTGTTCAGAATTGTCGAACCAGCGCCTGGATTGTTCCCGGCGGTAAAAGTCACGACAACCGAACCTGATGTCTCACCGGCGGCGGGTTCTGACTTAATAGACGCCGTTCCATTGACAGCAGATACAGTACTGAAATCATAGCCGCCTGGAATGGTAATACTGAATGTAACGTCAGTAGACGTTCCCACTTGCACATCTGTTACGGATGACGGCGCTGTTACAGTTGGGCCGTCTGGCGCTGCTTCGTCTGTGGAACAAGAAGATAATATAAAAGGTAAGAAAAAGAGCATCGCAACGGCAAGCTGGAGTGTTAATTTTTTCATATGTCGTTTTTACGTTTGAAATATTTTCTTTCACCAGCAAAGCTAAGTGCCATACGTTATGTAAGCGTTACCACGGTATTAGGCCTAGTTTAATTTTGAAGAAAGACATCAGCGGTATTAAAGCAGTAAGGGCCTGAATCGGCCCTTACTAAAATCTCTTGTTAACATTGGCTTAAATTTTCCAGACAATACCAAGCGTAGTATACTGCCCCCATTTGTAGCTTTGTATGGATTCATCCACATTGGTGATTTTTTTGTCGCGATTAGAGTCTTGTATAAGTCTGTATTCCTGATTCAGGATGTCCTGTATGCCAAACTTCAGCTCGAAATGTTGTGAAAGGCGCTTTGCAAAGGTTAGGTCTATCTGATTTCGCGGCATCTCATACTGCGTAGCATTGGAGTCCTTATCACCGACGGCGAAAATCCGCTTGCCAAAAACATTATACTGAACGCTGACCTGCAGCCCGTTCTCATAATCGCTATAGTAAACACCTGCATTGGCCACATAAGGAGACTGACCTTGCATGGCTCTGTTACGATCAAGGTTGCTAAGATTGGCAGGCAGTGATATCTGGCTCTTGATCAGCGCGCCGTTGAAAACCAGCGTTAATTTTCTGAAAAATAATGAACCAACGTTTTCCAATGATTTTCGAACTTCTGCTTCCACACCATAGCTGGTTGCTTTGTCTGCATTTTCATAATTATAAATTAGGTTAGAGCCCGGTCTGAGAATTTGTTCAATCGGATCTTTGAAGTTCTTATAAAAAACGCCAAACGAAATCTTTTCTGCTTTTGACGGGTACAATTCCCAAGATAGATCCACATTGTCAATTTTAGCAGTCTTCAAATTCTTATTTCCGCTCACATCAGCATTTCTATCAAAGTCGTAGAAATTAAAGGGAGCCAATTCACGAAACACAGGCCTGTTTACTGTTTTACTGTATGCAAGCCTCATCAACAACTTATCGGTGATGTTATAGGTAAGATTAAGAAAAGGCATTGGTACCGTAAGAGGGCTATTTGTGGCGTTCAACCTAGTTCCGTTCTCATCGTAGACATAAATCCTCTGAACATTGTTCTCAAGGCGCAAGCCTGCGTTGAGTCTGAACTTGTCAGCAAAAGGGGTTACAATTCCTGCATACCCTGCCAACAATCGGTTGTCTCCATCATAACGGTCGTAACTACCGCTTACGGCATTTGCACCTCCGCCAACGTTAGTTCCTTCATCCAGGATGAACTTGGTCCCCATATTTTCCTTAACAAAAACCTGATCGAAAGGCTGTAGCAACAAGCTATTATCAATTTCATTGGTATTTAGCCATTTGTTTGAAAACCATCTGGCATCAAATACCCTGTCTTTTTGCTCCAAATAGTATCCTGCAACTATCTTAGATTGCCTGTCAGGGTCCATTTGAGGATTGAGTTTGAATTCTAAATTGCCTGCAGCTGAATATGTTTGCTCATTCAGATTTGAATAGAACCTGCCCGCATCAAATGAACTTGCAGACGGCGGAATCACAATCGCAAAGGGATCGTTTGTCCCGATGGATCGTTGAGACCGAATCCTTCGGTAATCAGGTTGATTGGCTGACGTATTGTTGTAACCAAAAATCCACGTAAAATTAATTGCATCAGACAAGCTGTGCTTCCCGGATAATTGCCCTGCGTAAAGACTTCTCGAAAAATAATTTAAGGCCTGGTTCTTAACATCATAGCCAAGTGCATCCTCCGTTCCGGTGCGCTGCGTTGATTGATTCTGTCCTTGTTGATTATAAAAATTTCTGAATTCAATTCTGTTGGATGGATTAATAGTCAATGTAAAATTAGCAACTGCACCGACCCTGTTGGTCTGCGTAAACCTGACATCGTTGTAGCTGTATCTTGGAGTGCTTTTTTGCCCAGCCTCTGAGAAAACATCATAGTAATTCTGGCTTAACTCCAATAGTTGGTTCGTCTGCGTGTAGCTAAGTGAAGTGATATTATCCAATCTCATCCCACCTATCCGTATAGTCCTGGAGAAATCCAAATTCGCCCTGAAATCGGGAGATGCATTTAAGTTTCTGGTCCCCCACGTATTGGGTAACATTCTTGTAGCACCGACCAATTTGTTTTGCTCACTTGGATCTGAAAGCGATAGGGTCCGCAGGTTTACACTTGGAAACTTATCGGGTAATTGTCGTGTGCCATCATCCATGCCCAACCAATCCAACCGCCCTTTTTCCTGCCCAAGAGCCACATTTTTACCCGTTGTGCCAGGCCGGAAACTTCCCGATACAGAAAGTGTCAATGCATTCTCCTCTACCACACTTTTTGTGTAGATACTGATATCTGCTCCCGCAAATTCACCAGGGAGCTCCGGAGAACCCGATTTATAAACAAGCATTCTATCCAGTATACTGCTTGGAATCATATCAAAGGCAAACGCTTTCGAATCAATTTCCGAACTCGGAGCAATGACGCCATTAAGCATAACCGTGCTGTAGCGTTCACTCAATCCCCGCACATTGACAAAACGATTGTTGACTATTGTAACACCTGGTAAGCGCTTCAGCACCTGGGCGGCATCCCTGTCTTGAGACATTGATATCTGCTGGGATGAAATTCCCACGGCGACCAGATCATTTTTTCTGAGCTCGGTGATTACCGCGTAATCTGTATTCGTAATTTTAGTGCCAGACACCACAACCTCCGTGAGTTGCTGGCTTTCCTCCACCATTTTATGGTTAATGATTGTGGTTTGATCCGGATAAACAGTGACGTTCTTGAGGGTATCTGTTTTGTATGAAATAAATGACAATACAACGTTGTGATTGCCAGCCTTTATATTGGACAATTCGAAATCACCATTAATGTCAACACTTGCTCCTTGCGTAGTTCCGGCGATATGCACATTGGCGCCAATAATTGCTTCTCCGGTTGAAGCATCTGTAACATTTCCCTTAATGGCGCCCACCTGGGCAAAAACAGCGAGGGAAACCGAAAGCGCAAATAGCGATAAAAGCAATCTTCGCATCATATAAATTTAATTTGATACAAAGGTCTCCCTCTAGTATTACTTCACGCCTACCCATTTGTTACCAAATTGTTAAAGAAAAAAACCAGAAACAGGCCGAACTAACAGTAACTAGGTACGATCGTCATCTACATTGAGAATATTGGCAACTTACGTCTTGTTTGGCTAAACAGCGCAAAGTGATTTTTAGGATGCGCATAACATCTGGGTAACAGGACGAAATTGCTCCCTATACGGTATTTGTGCCAAATTCTATTTGCTAATAGGCACCCTGTTAAGGATTGCTTTTATTATATCCGATGTGCGCACGTTATCCGCTTCAGCCTCGTAGTTGAGGATGATTCTGTGATTCAGAACATCGCGCGCGACTTCCTTGATGTCTTCGGGTAAAACATAATCTCTGCCCTCCATATAGGCGAGCGCCTTGGACGTAAGATTTAGATTGATGCTTGCGCGCGGTGAGGCGCCAAATTGAATGTACTGCGCCTCCTCATTTAACTTATAATCCAGCGGATTGCGTGTGGCGTATACCAACTCAATGATATAGCGTTCCAGTGATTCGGATATTTTTACCTGGTTAACTTGATTGCGAATAGAAAAAATGTCTTCCTTGCTCAGCACTGTGTCCACGGTAAAATCAAATTGCATGTTGGAAATCCTGCGCATAATCTCCATCTCCTGGTCTTTCGTAGGATAGTCAACGAACACCTTCATCATGAAGCGGTCTACCTGTGCTTCAGGCAGCGGGTAGGTACCCTCCTGATCAACAGGATTCTGGGTAGCCATTACCAGAAAAGGTTTGTCGAGCGTAAAAGTGGTCTCCCCAATGGTCACCTGCTTTTCCTGCATAGCTTCCAATAACGCTGATTGCACTTTGGCCGGGGACCGGTTAATTTCGTCGGCCAAAATGATGTTCGCGAAGATGGGACCTTTCTTCACCTCAAACTTTCCATCTTTCTGGTTGTAGATCATCGTGCCCACCAAATCAGCGGGAAGGAGATCTGGCGTAAATTGAATGCGTTGGAATTCAAGGTGCAATACCTGCGCAAGGGTGCTTATGGTAAGCGTCTTGGCAAGACCTGGGACACCCTCTAATAAAACGTGCCCATTGGTGAATAACCCGATCATTAGACGATTCACCATATATTCCTGACCTACTACGACTTTGGCCATTTCGGAATAAACCTGTTTTATTTTTGCTTTGTGCTCTTCCAGCTTTTCAATTGTTACTTCCATGCGGCAATTCCTATTAATTGACGCCAAAAATAGCGTAATTATTGCCAATTAAGTTGTGATTTTTTGATAGAAAGTGCATGATGGGGTCAGAAGGCATGGGTAAGACATTCGTCATTGGTGATATTCATGGAGCCTATCGAGCACTGCGGCAGTGCCTGGAACGATCCACATTTGATTTTGAAAAAGATCGCTTGATTTGCTTGGGTGACGTTTGCGATGGATGGCCTGAAACGAAAGCATGCTATTGACGAATTGCTAAAAATTGAAAATCTTACCTACATTCTTGGCAACCACGACATCTGTGCATTGCATTGGATGACATACGGCAAGGCGAACCATGTTTGGCGATCCCGGCAAGGTGGTGAGGCCACTATTAATTCATATCGCAACGGAATGCCGAATGCACATATTCGCTTTTTGAGGAAAGCACTACCTTATTTTTTAAACGAGAATAAACTATTTGTGCACGCCGGCATTGACCCAGGAATGCAGCCAGAAGAACAAGCATTGGAAACCCTTTTGTGGGACCGATCGCTTGCCAAAACGGCCCTCAGCCAGTACGCCAATAATATTAATCTTAAACTGACTGCATACGATGAGGTGTATGTGGGGCATACGCCCATACCTGCGTTGAAGCCCATATATTCCAGTGGCGTTTGGTTAATGGACACTGGCGCCGGATGGTCCGGCGTGTTATCGATCATGAACATAGACACCAAAGAAGTTTTTACAAGCGACGCTGTGGGTGACCTTTATCCGGATGAAACCGGCAGAAAAAAATGATTAAAAAACGACAATTTCAAGTCCTCTCGGATTTGATATGTATGAGTTGATCAGATTCTGGACAGTCCTGGTTTCATAGCTTTGCTTGACATAATTTTTAGCGGATTCAAAATCAGCAATGGCTACCTCGCGATCAAAAAATCCAAAGCCTACATAAGCACCTTTCTCCACCAGCACTAACGATTGCTCTTCCTGATTGCGTCCTTTACCAACAATTGCAACGGTTTCCCCCTCAGCTTTAAAGGCTGCGATGGATTTCTCGACGCGGCTATTATATTTTTCAGTTGACTCGACACCCATGCACGCGCCACGGCATGTACCTGACTGGTAATCAAAGCAAAGTCCCTTCGAAATCTGTAGTCCACTTAGCTTTGGGCAGAGATCAAATTCGCGCACTTTCTCCCAAAGAAAATTCCACGCCTCACCTTTCGAACTAAAGCGGATTAATGGGCGAGAGCCTTTTGCAACAACATTGGCTGAAAAACGGAGATACCCATTTCTGTCCTCATAGTCAAAGATTCCCCATTCTTCCACCCTAGCTTTCTGTGCCCGATTGTATTTCGGCCACAGCCTTCTGATTTCCTGCGACTCCAGGATTAATGCAATCAACTCATTACCGGTTAATTCATAGTGCACATGGTGTATCTCGTTTCTGATTCTTGATCGGCTCCATTCACGGGCATCACCTGTGAAATGACCTGCTATTCTTTTTTTTATGTTGATCGCCTTTCCAACGTATATCACGATGCCCCTGGCATTTTGGAAGTAATAAACACCGGGAAGTGCAGGCAGTCGATCGAATTCTTCTTTGGGAAGATTAGGAGGAAGAATAGTCTCACCTGAATTGCGCTTTAACGTTTTGGCGATATAACCATCCCGATCGCGTTGCAAGAGATGATCAAAAACCTTGACGGTCGCTGCCGCATCGCCTCCGGCCCGGTGGCGATTGATTACCTTTATTCCTAGACTTTCAGTCAAGCTTCCAAGGCTATACGATCTGAGACCCGGAATAATTTTTCGGCTTAGCCTGACAGTGCAAAGCTTCTTAGATTGCCAACTGATACCAACCTGCTCGAACTCTTTCTTCAGGAATGAATAATCAAAATGAGCATTGTGGGCGACAAAAATCTTACCCTCAAGCCATTTGAAAATTTCATCCGCCACTTCCTCAAACGCCGGGGAGTCCAATACCATCTCTGACGTGATGCCAGTCAAGCCAGTAATATAGTATGGAATATGCCTGCCGGGATTAACGAGCGTATGGAATGAGTCGGTGACCTGAATACCATCGTGGTGAAAAATAGCAACTTCCGTAATACGATGGTTTTCGGCATACCCTCCAGTTGTCTCTATGTCAACAATCGCGTACATTCGGACGCAAGTTAGAATTTGACTTGTGAACCTAAAAGCGGAACTTGAGTCAAATTTAAATCGATTGCTAATGAACGGAATTGTTCGGTTTCTTTTATCTGGTGCCGCCGTTTTATTAACGGCCTACCTGCTGCCTGGTGTTCATGTGGAGCACTATGGATATGCATTGCTTGTTGCAGCCATACTTTCCTTGGCCAATGTAATTGTAAAACCCATATTCGTGGTCCTCACCATTCCGATCACGATCCTGACCTTGGGTTTATTCCTGCTCGTTATCAACGCTGTAATTATTCTCCTCGTCGATTATTTGACACCGGGGTTTAGTGTAGATGGATTCTGGTGGGCTTTGGCTTTCAGTTTGATTCTTTCCATTTTCACTAGCCTTTTTTCGGATCTAATGAAGGAAAAGCGCAACTAAAGCTCCTTCCACTGATCAAGCATTTTGCGCCGAAAGGGATCTTCGCAGGGGTGTCAAGTTGAGCGTAAGGTTACACCTGTCCAGTTCACCCGGGCACTTGCCCGGGTGAGTGGTTATTTGATTAGAACATCGCCAACTATTCCTGTAAACGGAAAAAATCTTTTTTAGCTCAAAATATGGCAGCGTCTTGTATTGATCTAGCCTATTGCCAGCCGAAGCTTTTGGTTTTGATAGGTGCGCCCTGCTTACTCCTTTTTTAAACTCGTTTTCAGATCAGTCCAGGTCTTGTCCGACTCCGTCGTTACCTGCCCATGGACAATGTCTACCAACCGGGTGTCCATATCTTTCATTTCCAGCAGTTCCGTCACGCCCAGGGACCTGGCCAGATACCGCGTGTTTTCATCAACTTCATTGGAAAGGAAGATTACCGGGGTATTCCGGTTTATTGAATTCGTACGTACTGACCGGATCAATTCAAAACCTGTGACCACAGGCAGGTCGGTGCCGCAGATTATAACATCGAAATGTTCAATTCGCGAGGTCAGGAGCCCATCCAAACCAGATTCAGCATAGAGCACAACAGGGTTGCAACTGCTAAGCACTGACTTAATTTGATCAACGGTTTTCTGCTGCCTGTGGACCACAAGAATCTTCATCGTTCCTATTTTCGCCTCTTGTAACATACAATACCCATAAATATTATATGCAATTTCGCACACAATAAAGATCTTTTTTCAAAATTCGAGAAAGACAACTCGGCCATGCGAATTAACAATCAATCACAAAAGGCGCATACGATTGGAGGGGAGGGTATTTTGACGGAAATCATCCCGGAAAAGGGGGAGTCGTAGATTAGTACAATTATACTACTGGCATTCTTGGAAAATTAAAGCACCAACCCACTTTCGTAGGCATATTTCACTAACCCTACGATATTGTTTACACCTACTTTTTCCATAATATTTACCCGATGATTTCGAACTGTATTTTCACTGAGAAAAAGTCTTTGCCCAATTTCTTTCATCGTTAATTCCTGACAAACTAATATCAGGATTTCCTTTTCACGCTCGGTTAATTCCACGGGTTGGAAAAGGCGTCGCGGTCTGGTTCTTTTTTCCTTCACATTTTTCCTTAAGACGGACGTCACAAGATCATTGTGGTAGAAGTCCTTTTCCACAACTGCGTAGATGGCCTTTTCAAGTTCGTCAGGTTCGGTGCTCTTCAGTAAAAACGCATGTACACCAATGTCCATCATACGAAGAATGACTTCTTCACTATCGTGCATGGTGAGCGCAATTACCTTAACATCGGGATACTTTTGCAGGATATTTTCGCACGTCTCTGCACCATCCATAACCGGCATTTGCAGATCTACGATGGCCACATCCGGCGCATCGTGTTTGACCAACGTGAGCAATTCCTTACCATTTTTTGCATCCCGCACTTCATCTACCCTTTTGAACGTGTGGAGTAAAGTTACCATCGCCTTTCGAAACAGCGTGTGATCATCTGCGATGTAAACCTTAAACGTATCCTTCATAACGGTGATGTTTATTTTACATTCGTTCTTTAACCAGAACAAACGGTAATTTAGCATGCAACAGTCGTGCATGGTTCTTTAACAGGCTGAATTCTTCTTTTGTTACAGCCCGGTGACAGAATCGGTTTCGCGTAGCATTTCCAAAGGTATATCCCTTCGCCCAGAATTTCCTGTTTCTTCTACGGCTATGACATTTCCATTTTTTCTCAATTCAGCCATTACCGCCATTTTTGAGAGCTTGCATCCTGTGCCCAACTTAAATTCATGGGCATGCACAATCGTCGCTAAAGGCAAACATCTCAGTGAATGTATCGAAATATTCTTGATCAAATTTTTTGCTCTGTGCTTGACACCTATCTTTGATCTTCCAAAAAAATCTCAATGAAAAACGATAATTTGTCAAAACTTACGCAAAGTGTGCATACCGGGTCTGTGGTAGACTCCTTATTCAACGGGATCGTTACACCAATTTTTCCTTCTTCTGCCTACGACTATGAGGGCGTAGATTTCACCCGCTACCCGCGTTACTTTAACACACCAAATCAAAAAGCTGTTGTTGAGAAAGTAGCAGCATTGGAAAATGGAGAGGACGGCCTGCTCTTCAGCTCGGGTATGGCTGCCATTTTCACTTCCCTCTTTGCCATGATGCAAAAAGGTGACCATGCCATCTTTCAAAATGATCTATACGGTGGTACCTTTCATGGTGTAATAAACGAGTTGCCACGTTATGGAATGGATTATACGATGGTGGATGCCTCGGACACAAGCAATTTCGAAAAGGCGGTTCGCCCGGAGACGCGTGTTATTTACATAGAAACGCCATCAAACCCCACGCTTAAGATCACGGATATAGCAGCCGTTGCCGCGATCGCCAAAAAGTACGGCATTATAAGTATAATAGATAATACGTTCGCTTCGCCTGTTAATCAAAATCCGATCAATTTTGGTATTGATATTGTAACCCACAGCGGCACTAAATACATCGGTGGGCACAGTGATATTTGCTGCGGCGTTGCCGTAGGCGCGAAATCGGTTGTCCAGAAAATTTGGCAAAGCGCTATCCATTTTGGTGGCTCACTGGACGCCCACACATGTTGGCTTGTTGAAAGAAGTCTAAAAACAATCGTACTCCGTGTCCGCCAGCAAAATATCAATGCATTAGCCATCGCTCAATCCCTACAGGCAGATACAAGAGTGGCGCGTGTTTACTACCCAGGTCTTCCTGACCACCCCGATCACGTCGTGGCTAAAGCACAGATGCCAGGTGGCTACGGTGGCATGTTGTCGTTTGAGGTGAAAGGCGATGCCGATCAATTCATGAGTAACTTGAAGCTAATCCGACGGGCCATAAGTTTAGGCGGGGTGGAATCAACGGTTACCTCGCCAGCAAAAACCTCGCATGTAAAAATGACACCTTCGGAGCGAGCGTCGATGGGGGTAACAGACAAACTTGTTCGCCTTTCCGCGGGCATTGAAGAGGCACAAGATCTTTTACATGATATTCAACAAGCATTAGCATAGTCCATGATATCCATCCAAAAGGCCCTCGCAGAACACATCGACATCCTGGTTGATTTTCAACAACGGCTTGCCTTTGAAAGCGAGAATGTCAGGCTGGATGCTGGAACGCTTCGAAAAGGAATGAACGCGCTGTTTCTAGATCCATCAAAAGGTGTTTATTATATCGCAATGGAAGACGCCAAGATAATAGGCTGCCACATGGTAACCTATGAATGGAGCGACTGGCGTAATGGAACGGTTTGGTGGCTTCAGTCTGTGTACGTAAAAGAAAGCCACCGCAAAAGGGGTGTATTCAAAACGATGTATGACAATTTGATCACCCTCATAAGAAAAGACCCGCAACTTGTTGGTTTGCGACTCTATGCAGATAAATCAAATGAACGTGCCATAAAAGTTTATGAAGCAATGGGTATGGACGGAGCTCATTATACCGTATTCGAATGGATGAAGTAATACAATCGGTGGCTGGATTTTCATTCGACTTCAACGACCATCTCAATTTCAACCGTAATATTCGAAGGTAATGCGCCAGCGCCCATCGCCGCACGTGCATGTCTGCCTTTCTCTCCAAATAAAGAAACCATCAAATCAGAACATCCATTAATAACCTTAGGCTGATCGCCAAAATCTGTGGTACAGTTAACCCAACCATTCACTTTCACGATGCGTTTTACTTTGTTGAGGTCGCCCAATTCAGATTGTAAAGTTGAAATCAACCCGATAGCAGTCAACCTTGCTGCTTCATAACCTTGCTCGATACTCAAATCCTTCCCTACCTTTCCGGTATAATATGACCCATCGGCACGGGTTGGGCCGTGCCCCGATAGGAACAGCAAATTTCCTACGCGGACAGCCCTGACATAGTTTGCCACCGGCTTTGCCGGAGGAAGCAGTTCAACGCCGAGTTCCTTCAGTTTATTGTCAAAATTGATTTTTTGTGCAATCGACACAAAGCCAAACGCAACGACAAACAGTGTAATGATGACTTTTTTCATGCTAATGGGATTATTAATCATTGAAATAAAATTTGGGTACCCGTGGGTATCTCCGGACAAAGTAATCACAAATTAATGGATTTGATTGGTGATATTAAGCCCGCTATAGCCTTCGATACCCAGATAAACACTAATTCAACCCGCCATGACCCCAAAAGAAAAAACTCGCTGCCGACTGGTGTCTGCAGTTTGAACAATACATTAAGTACCATGACGAAGAATGGGGGGTCCCTGTGCACGATGACAATATTCATTTTGAATTCCTAATTCTGGAAGGTGCCCAGGCCGGGCTCAGTTGGGCTACTATTTTAAAGAAGCGTGAAGGCTACCGCCATGCATTTGCTAATTTCGATCCCCAAAAAGTGGCACGTTTTTCGGATGCCAAAATTGAAATACTTCTGCAGAATCCGGGGATAGTGCGCAACAGGCTTAAAGTAAAAGCTGCTGTCCACAATGCCAGGTGTTTTCTAAAAGTGCAAGAAGCGTTTGGCCACTTCGATCGGTACATCTGGGGATTCGTTGACGGGAAACCGATCGTGAACAAATGGAAAACTTTAAACGAATTGCCAGCGACAACCAGGGAATCGGAAATGCTGAGCAAAGACTTAATCAAACGAGGTTTTAAGTTTGTCGGCAGCACGGTGATTTATGCGCATATGCAGGCTTGTGGGCTCGTGAATGATCATTTGGTAGGATGTTGGCGACACAAGCAAGTCGGAAAATAAGAAGACTACTGCTTCTTAGCGACGGCAAGGATAACATCCTTTTTGGCGATGTAGACGTTCCAAACGCCCTCTACATTTATGGCCCCATCTGCCATGGGTGTCACCAGTGGCCTGGAGTACAATAGAGAATCATATTCTACTGCCTGCGGTGCCGTTCGAACCTTTTGAATATTGTCCTGCGTAGACCCGGTTTCTGCGCCTACAACGTATGCCTCTATCAGCTGATTTTCGATCGCTAATGCATCCGGGGATCCTGGCACAATCCAACGTAACCTTACATGATACTGTTCAGCTATCGAGTCTATTTTTGCAGGGTCAAACTTGATCTGTTCCAATGCTGCAAAAACAGCCCTGCCCTGTTCAAGCGAAGCGGTAACAATTTCGGAATCGTTAAGCTTCACGATCTGTTGCTGATCCATTCCATCGTGCAACCTTTTTCGTTGCTCCTCCGACAGCGAGCCACCACAACCTAAGGCGATCGAACACATGATAATAACCAGTTTTTTCATAGCACAAAGGTTAGCCGATCAGGATCAAATACCAAAGCATACTTGAATAAATGCCGCTCGTTGCAACGATACCCCGAATAAACTTGCCGCACCCCGTGCAGGGGCGCAATTTACTTTTTGCTAACTTTGGAGTTGACTATTCGCTATGATTGAGAAACTGGAAGAAATAAAGTTGCGTTTTGAGGAACTAGGGCAACTCCTGGCACAGCCTGAGACCATGAAGGATATGAAGAAATATTCGCAGCTCAGCAAGGAGTACCGGGACCTGGAAAAAATTGTCATCAAATACAATAAACTTAGGGACGCGCGCAACCACTTACAGCAGGCCAAGGAGGTGTTGCAGAAGGAGAAAGATGAAGACTTGCGCGAAATGGCCAAACTGGAAATAGATGAGCTTGAACCAAAAATTGAAACGGTTGAATCAGAAATAAAGGGGCTCCTTATTCCCAAAGATCCTAATGATGACAAGAACGTTCTGCTGGAGATTCGCGCTGGAACAGGTGGTGATGAAGCCGCAATATTTGCGGGTGATCTCTGGCGAATGTACCAGCGTTTTTGCGAACGCCGCGGGCTGAACATGACCGTTCTAGACGTCACCGAAGGTACTGCTGGCGGTTATAAAGAAGTAATCTGCAGTGTAAGCGGGGAAGCTGTGTATGGATTGTTAAAATTTGAGTCGGGTGTCCACCGGGTACAAAGGGTGCCCGCCACAGAACAAATGGGTCGGGTCCATACTTCCGCAGCGTCCGTTGTGGTTATGCCTGAAGTCGAAGATGTTTCGATAGAAATTAATCCTGCCGATTTGGAGTATCAAACGGCCCGATCAAGTGGTGCTGGAGGGCAGAATGTTAATAAAGTGGAAACGAAGGTTCAACTCACACACAAACCTACGGGGATTGTTATCACTTGCCAGGTGGAGCGATCGCAGCACGCCAACCGTGAGCGCGCATTGCACATGTTGAAGACCAAGCTTTACGAGATGGAATTGGAAAAGCAGCAATCAGAAGTTGGCGCCGCACGCAAGTCAATTGTTCGTACCGGTGACCGCTCTGAAAAAATAAGGACTTATAATTATCCACAAAGTAGGGTAACCGATCACCGCATTGGTTATACCCAACACAATCTTCCGGCGGTAATGAATGGTGACCTTGATGGTTTTGTTGAGCACCTACGGATCGCAGATAGTGCAGAGCGAATGATGGAGGGGGCAGCACAATAAATCCCTTCTACTGTTCTTATTACCTTGGAGCCTTGCGACAAGGTATTTTATTTTCAATCATTTTAGTTAATTTCGTTTCACTTTTAATAAAATGTATGAGCAAAGGATTAATAACAACCCTAATAATAGTCGGCGCCATCGTAATTTTTGTCTTTGGCTTCATTTCTTGGGGTACTGGGGTATACGATAATGCGGTTGGATTACAAGAAGGCGTAAATGCTCAATGGGCTGATGTTCAGGCCACCTATCAACGCAGGGCAGACCTCGTTCCCAACCTTGTAGCAACTGTAAAAGGTGCAGCTGAGAATGAAAAATCGATATTGGTACAAGTTACGCAGGCGCGCGCCGGAATTGTAAATGCTAAAACGCCAGAGGATCTGGAAATTGCAGGGCGCCAAATTAATACGGCTATTAACCTGGCATTTGAAGCTTACCCGCAAATCAGATCAACGGAAAACTTTCAGGACCTCCAATCACAGCTGGAGGGTACTGAAAACAGGATAAACGTTGCACGCCAGCGCTATAATGAATCCATTCAAGGATATAACACCTACGTTCGCGGATTTTTTAAAAAGATGGCATTGAATTGGTTTGGCGGAGGGGAAGACTTTGGTGCTAGGCAAGGATTTGCAGCTGCGCAAGGAGCAGAAAATGCACCTGAAGTAAAGTTTTAAAAGATATTTATTTTATTACTCTCTGCTTGCACTGGAGAGAAGCCTTGCTACGGTGGCAAGGCTTTTTTTGTGCTTGCATTTCGAAAGTTTTAAGGCTTTCAGTACCGTCGGAAAAATCTGAATAGCCATTGGGGCACGTAAAATTCTCGGGCACCAATAACCTTGTCGCGCCGAAATCAAATGCCCGGGTGAGCTCCACTTCCAGAAAAGGCGGGCAACAAAAAAACCCTGACCAATTTTGATCCGGGTTATTGTATTGAATGCCCTACGTTAAAGTGTTCTTTTTACTTCGCGTTGCTCGTAGCTTTCTATAACGTCACCAACTTGCATGTCGTTGAATCCATCAATACCTATACCGCAATCAAAACCGGTTTTTACCTCGCTTGAATCATCCTTATGACGTTTCAGCGATCCGAGTTTTCCTGCATAGACAACGATTCCATCACGAATAAGTCGAATCGGATTATTGCGTTTTACAGAGCCATCTGTGACCATACAACCCGCTATTGTACCGATTTTTGATATTTTGAACACCTCGCGAACCTCAGCATTGCCAACAATAACCTCTTCGGTCTCGGGTGCAAGCATGCCCTCCATGGCAGCCCGAACATCGTTAATAGCATCGTAGATAATGGAATACAAGCGAATTTCTATTTCTTCGTTTTCTGCAACACGTCGCGCAGCCACCGATGGCCGCACCTGGAATCCCAGAATTATGGCGTCTGATGCTGAGGCAAGCAGTACATCGGATTCCGAAATCTGTCCAACGCCTTTATGAATAATGGCTACCTGGATTTCTTGTGTTGAAAGTTTTAATAAGGAGTCGGTGAGAGCTTCTACTGAGCCATCAACATCGCCCTTCACAATTACATTTAATTCTTTAAAATTACCGATGGCCAACCGTCTACCGATTTCATCAAGCGTTATATGTTTCCGGGTACGGATACTTTGCTCGCGCATGATTTGACCGCGCTTGGTGGCAATTTCGCGTGCTTCGCGATCCGTTTCGAGTACTGTTACTTTTTCCCCTGCCTGTGGTGCACCGTCAAGACCAAGAACAACAACAGGTGTAGATGGCCCTGCCGTTGTCGCCTTCTTTCCGGTGTCATCAAACATCGCTTTTACCCGTCCATGGTTGGCTCCTGCCAACAATATATCGCCAACATGCAATGTTCCGGTTTGAACCATCAAGGTAGAAACATAGCCTCGACCTTTGTCAAGTGATGCTTCAATGATAGAACCGGTAGCATAGCGATTAGGATTTGCTCTAAGGTTTAACAATTCTGCTTCCAGTAATACCTTTTCCAGCAAGGCCTCGATTCCGGCGCCAGATTTGGCAGAAATTTCCTGACTTTGGTATTTCCCGCCCCACTCTTCTACAAGTATATTTATTTTGGAAAGCGATTCTCTGATTTTTTCGGGATTTGCGGATGGCTTGTCAACCTTATTTATTGCAATAACAATAGGAACCCCCGCGACCTGAGCATGATTGATAGCCTCTTTCGTTTGTGGCATAACATCATCATCCGCGGCCACCACAATAATGGCAATATCGGTAAGTTTGGCGCCGCGGGCACGCATTGCTGTAAAGGCCTCGTGCCCAGGCGTATCAAGAAAGGCTATTTTGTTGCCACTCTTGGTGGTTACATCGTAGGCACCCACGTGCTGGGTTATACCGCCAGCCTCCGAGGCTGTAACTTTCGTGTTTCGTATATAATCGAGTAATGAAGTTTTTCCGTGATCAACGTGACCCATAATGGTAACAATCGGCGCACGAGGCTCCAAGTCTTCTTCATTATCAATATCTTCCTCCATTTCGAGTTCTTCTTCTGCTGAAGTAAATTGCACAGCATATCCAAACTCATCAGTAATCACTGTAATAGCTTCTGCATCCAACCGCTGATTGATCGAAACGAACATTCCAAGACTCAGGCAGGTTGAGATTACATCGTTTACAGAAACATTCATCATAGAAGCCAGATCATTAGCGGAAATGAACTCTGTGACTTTTAAGGTCTTCGAGGCTTCCTGTTCGTCAATCAATTGTTGTTCCTGTGCGTCAGAATTAGCTTGGCGTTTTTCCCTTCTGTATTTTGCGCCAGACCCTTTCTTGCTTCCCCCACCACTTAACTTGGCTAACGTCGCCTTAATCTGATCTTGAATTTCTTTTTCAGTTGGTTCAGCTTTTTGTACGCGCTGAGGTTGCCCACCTCTCCCGCGTTGCGGTTGCATTGCAGGGCGCGTGCCTCTTTGCCCACCACTACCTTGTTGTCCCTGTTGAGCACCTTGATTATCTGACGTAATGCGCTTCCGCGGCCGCTTGCCCTTGTTATCTTTCTGCGCATCGGAGGAGGCTACGGGAGCGTCTTTCTTTTTCTCCGGAAGCTGAATGCGATCCAACACTTTCAAGCCTTGCAACTTATCCGCTCTTCCCTTAATTAATTCCTGGTCCTGCTGCTTGTCTTCAGCTTGCACCGGCTTTTCACTTATTACGGTGGGCTCCTCTTGCTTTACTTTTTGTTCTATGGCTGCGGGTTCCTCCTGCTTTTTTGCTTCTGCTGTCTCTTCTGCAATCTTGGCTGGCTTTTTTTCTTCTTTTTTTGCCTTTGCTGGTCCCGATTTCTTCTTCAGTTCAATCTTGCCGACAACCTTGATGCCTTCAAGCTTTTTCTTTTCAAGTTCAATCTTTTCGGGCTTTGGTTCTTCTTTGGCAATCAGCTCTTTAGACCCCAGATTCTTGATCATGATGTTACTCTCTTCATCATCAGACCGTTTCTTCGCAGATTCGATTTCATTCTCAAGGGCTGTATCCTCCCCATGCTTTACGCCAATAGAAAGCCCTGAAGCCTCAAGTTTTTCTGTTGCCGAAGCGGCAAATTCCTTTGACAAAAGGGCGAACTGCTCAGGCGTGAGCTTAGCGTTGGGGTTGTTCTCAACCTCAAAGCCTTTATCAGCAAGAAAGTCCAAAATAGTGTTGTGGCCAACATTTAGCTTCCTCGCTGCCTGACTCAACCTGATCAATTTTTCTGCTGCCATACTCAAATATGCCTGTTTTTTAAACACTTTAAAACCCAATCCCCTTTGCTTTCAAAATTAAGGCCGTCCTAATCCTTTTTCACAACAGCATTGAGCACCTCAACTATTATTCAAATTCCTTCTTTAATATATTCAGTACACCTTCGACCGTTTCTTCCTCCAAATCAGTCCGCCTGCCCAATTCTTCTTTTGACAAGGCCAATACACTCTTTGCGGTATCCAATCCGATCCTGGTCAGCTCGTCAATAACCCAGCTCTCAATCTCATCTCCAAATTCATTCAGATCCACGTCTTCCTCAGACTGGCCTTCAGCCAATTCACGGAATACATCTATTTCATAATCGACTAATCGGCTTGCCAATTTTATATTTAGTCCTCCTTTCCCAATTGCCAAGGAGACCTGATCTGGCTTCAAATACACGGATACACGCCCATTCTCCTTATCTACTTTGATAGAAACAATTTTGGCCGGGCTGAGTGCCCGCTGGATGTACAATTCAAGATTTTCCGTATAATTAATTACATCAATATTCTCGTTTTGTAACTCGCGGACGATAGCATGAATTCTCGATCCCTTCATACCGACGCATGCGCCAACCGGATCAATGCGATCATCATAAGACTCCACGGCAACTTTAGCGCGCTCGCCAGGTTCCCTCACGACCTTTTTTATAGTAATCAGCCCATCATACACTTCAGGTACTTCCTGTTCGAAAAGCCTTTCGAGAAATACGGGTGAGGTTCTCGAAAGAATAATTTTCGGATTCCCGTTTACCATTTCTACTTTATCGACAATTGCACGAACATTCTCACCCTTACGGTATCGATCTTTTGGAATCTGCTCGCTTCTGGGGATCGCAACTTCATTTCCCTCCGCATCAGTGAGCAGCACTTCCCGGCTGAGAACCTGATATACTTCGCCCGTGATAATCTCGCCAGCCAATTCCTTATACTTCTGAAAAAGGATATCCTTTTCCAAGTCCTTCACTTTTTGGATTAAAGTCTGACGCGCCGTTGTTACAGCCCTCCTTCCAAAATCATCGATAAAAATCTGTTCTGAAACCTCTTCCCCAACTTCGAAATCAGGCTCAATTTTGTGGGCATCTGTCAGGCTAATTTTGTCAAAATCCCAAATGTCTTCTGAGTCATCATCAACAATTTCTCTGAAGCGATAGATCTCCAAATCACCTTTGTCAGCATTCACGATGATATCAAACTTCTCATCCGATCCGAATTTCTTCTTGATCATGTTGCGAAAAACATCCTCCAAAATCCGGATCATTGTTGGCCGGTCAATGTTCTTTTGCTTTGCGAATTCAGCAAACGACTGAATTAATTCATGTGCATCCATGGATGATTATGTCTATTTAAAACTTACTAATACAAATGATTTATCGATTTCCGAAAATTGAATTTCTATGAGCGCTACCGCTTTCTTTTTACCCACTCCGGTTTCCTGTTCTACGGTGATGGCATCTTCGGTGACGTTGAGGAGCCTTCCTTCAACTATTCTATCCTGATAGCTTACCCGCAGCTTCCTGTTAATATTCTTCTTGTACTGGCGTTTTAGCGTCAACGGCTGATCGAGACCCGGTGTTGAAACCTCCAGCATATAATGTGCGTCCAGCACTGGAGAATCATCCAAAGTTTTCGAAACTTCCCGACTGATTCGGGCACAATCGTCGATACTTATGCCCTTGTCACCGTCGACAATGATCAGCACTTTTTGGGGCACTTTTCTGGAAGAAACAACTACATCTACAATAAACTGGCTCGGCCCAATCAATTTTTTCTCCGCGATCCTCCTGATTTCTTCCGCGATCTCCATCTGAAAAATTTCTAAAAACAAAGAGGGGACTAACTTGTCCCCTCCAAAGAATACTAAGAAACTTTCGCAAAAGTAGATATAATTTGCTTTAACGCAAAGTGTCTAAAGAATTTCTTAATAGCACATCGCAAGCGCGCCAGCCCTATTCCCAAATAGGTGCCGTCCTCGCCGAGCTTCGCCTGACGCTTTGACTCGGGCGAGGACCCAGCAACGAATTTGTCGTCGCCAATCAATTCCAGCATTTTTGAAATTTTTGACACACCGGAAGCGAACGTGAAACGCCTTTTTGCCGATTTTATGGACTAAATGTACTCGGGTAAATTTTCCAAATAGACACCGTAGCCACTTTTTTCCAGGGGCTTGGCCAAGTCCAGTAATTGCACCTTGCTAATGAAACCCATCCGGTAAGCCACTTCCTCAATGCACCCTATTTTGAGGCCCTGCCGCTGCTCAATTACCTGAACAAAGTTGGCGGCCTGCATTAATGAATCGAAAGTCCCCGTGTCAAGCCAGGCGGTACCTCGACTTAGCGGCGCCACCCTCAGCTTGCCGCGTTTGAGGTACGCGTTGTTTACATCAGTAATTTCCAGTTCCCCACGGGGGCTTGGCTTTAACGATTTTGCTATAGCAACGACTTCGTTATCATAAAAATAAAGCCCTGGAACTGCATAACTTGATCTGGGCTTTGACGGCTTCTCTTCGATAGAAATGACTTTCCTGTTCTCGTCAAACTCAACCACGCCATAGCGCTCCGGATCCTGAACATGATAAGCGAAGACTACACCTCCGTCTGGATCGATATTAGATTGCAGTAGCTGCTGCATACCCGCGCCATGAAAGATGTTATCGCCTAAAATCAATGCCACTTTATCCTTTCCCAAAAACTTCTCCCCAATGATAAAAGCTTGCGCCAGCCCTTCGGGTTTCGATTGCACTTCATACGTAAATGAACAACCCAATCGTTCCCCACTACCTAACAGCTTTTGGAACATCGGGGTATCCTGAGGTGTGGAAATAATAAGTATTTCACGGATGCCGGCCATCATGAGCACCGACAGCGGATAGTATATCATGGGCTTGTCATACAAGGGCATGAGCTGCTTACTCACCGCCAATGTAAGTGGATAAAGTCGGGTTCCCGAACCGCCTGCCAGGATAATGCCTTTCATAAATTATATCAGTTACTTGGATAACTGGAAACACTAACCGGATGGGTACATCTTAGCATAATACTTTAGATATTCTCCTGAGGTGACATGCTTTAGCCATTCCTGGTTTGCCAGATACCAATCTACAGTCATCTCCAGCCCCACCTCAAATGAAACTTGTGGCCGCCATCCTGTTTCGCTAATCACTTTGGACGCATCTATTGCATATCGAAGATCGTGCCCTGGCCTGTCGCGCACATAGGTTATAAGCTGCGCGGATGCACCTTCCTCCCGCCCAAGTTTACGATCCATAATACGGCATAGAAAATTTACCAAATCTATATTTCTCCATTCATTATTACCGCCAATGTTATACACTTGACCCTACAGTTCCGCTGTGGAAAATTGCATCAATGGCCCGGGCATGATCTTCGACAAATAACCAATCTCTAATATTCTCGCCTTTGCCGTAAACCGGCAATGGCTGGCTGTTAATAATGTTATTGATTATTAGCGGAATCAGTTTCTCCGGAAAATGGTAAGGGCCATAGTTGTTTGAACAACGGCTAATCAACGTAGGCAAATCGAAGCTGTTACTAAATGCACTAACAAAGTGATCGCTGCTCGCCTTGGAAGCAGAGTAGGGGGATCGTGGATCAATTGGAGTTTGTTCATCAAAAAATATCCCCTGCTCCGCAGAGCCATACACTTCGTCTGTCGAGATCTGGTAGAATACTTTTCCCTGGTAATTTCCATGCCAACTGGCCTGCGCCACGCTCAGGAGGTTGAGCGTACCAATAATGTTTGTGCTGGCGAACTCGACCGGATTATGGAGAGACCGATCAACATGAGATTCTGCTGCCAGGTGAATTACGCCATCAATTTCGTGCTTTTTGAAGATCTCGTATAAATATTCGATATCCAGGATATCTCCCTTTGCAAAACTATAATTCGGTTTGTTTTCGACATCCTTGAGGTTTTCAAGGTTACCAGCGTAGGTGAGCTTGTCTAAATTTACAATTGAATACGTTGAATATTTGTTCACAAACAAGCGAACAACATGCGAGCCAATGAAACCTGCGCCACCTGTGATTAATATATTTCTTTTCGCCATAGCATGAGCTTAACGCGTGTATTTTTCAAAGTTCTTATGGTCGCGTTCGAAAAGCACGTCATGCGGCAAAGATTTGAAATAGTCGTATGTAATTTTCAATCCTTCGGCCCTTGAAATTTTGGGCTCCCAGCCCAAAATTTTCCTGGCTTTGGTGATGTCAGGCTGACGTTGCTTCGGATCATCCTGCGGTAGGGGCTTATAGATCACTTTCTGTTTTGTACCCGTAAGTTTAACGATCTCTTCTGCAAAATCGCCAATCGTAATTTCGTTCGGGTTACCGATGTTCATGGGCAAATGATAATCCGACATCAGCAATCTGAAAATTCCATCAACTTCATCATCGACGAAACAAAAGGATCGGGTTTGGGTGCCGTCTCCAAAAATCGTTAGATCCTCTCCACGCAAGGCCTGGCCGAGAAAGGCAGGAAGCACGCGCCCGTCATTTAATCGCATACGCGGGCCATAGGTATTGAAAATACGGACGATCCTTGTTTCCAATTGATGATAGGTGTGATATGCCATGGTGATGGCTTCCTGAAAACGCTTCGCTTCATCATACACGCCGCGTGGGCCAATAGGATTAACATTGCCAAAGTATTCTTCCACCTGAGGGTGAACCAAGGGATTTCCATACACTTCGGAAGTAGACGCTACAAGTATTCTCGCCTTTTTGGCACGGGCGAGACCCAACAAGTTATGCGTTCCTAGTGAGCTGACTTTTAATGTTTGGATCGGAATCTTAAGATAGTCAATTGGACTGGCAGGTGAAGCAAAATGCAATATGTAGTGCAACTCTCCCGGAACGTGTACGAAAGTTGAAACATCATGATTATAAAATTCGAAATTGCTAAGTTTGAAAAGATGCTCAATGTTTCGCAAATCACCCGTTATCAGGTTGTCCATAGCAATAACATGGTATCCTTCGTTGATAAATCTGTCGCAAAGATGAGAGCCGAGAAATCCGGCCCCGCCAGTAATTAATACACGTTGCTTAGCCATTGATCATTTCCCTGCCGATGCTGAAATAGGTGTATCCTAATTCCTTCATTTGACCTAAATCATAAAGATTGCGTCCATCAAAAATAACCTTTTCTTTCAGCGTCGAAGAGAGCTTTTCAAAATCGGGAGCCCGAAACTCGGGCCATTCCGTAGCAATAAAAATGGCATCTGCATTCTCAGCCGCATCATAAGGATTGTCAAAATATTGAATTCTATCACCCATGAGCTTTTGAACGTTGTTCATTCCTTCCGGGTCATGCACTTTTATGATAACGCCTTCCCGGAGCAGCTCTTCGATATTATACAGTGAAGGTGCCTCTCGAATGTCATCTGTATGCGGCTTAAATGACAAACCCCATACGGCGATGGTTTTCCCCTTCAAATCTCCTTTGAAGTAATCCTTGATTTTAGGAATCAGCCTTACTTTCTGAATTGCATTAACGTCCATTACCGCGTTTAGAATTTTAAAATCATAATGGACGTCCTTGGATGACCTTGCCAGTGCCTGTACGTCCTTAGGGAAACAACTTCCTCCATAGCCAATACCCGGAAATAAAAACCGCTTTCCAATTCGACTATCTGTGCCAAGTCCTCGGCGCACCGAATCCACATCTGCACCCACCAACTCACACAAATTAGCGATCTCATTCATAAACGAAATCTTTGTGGCAAGAAACGAGTTTGCCGCGTACTTTGTAAGTTCGGCAGAACGCTCGTCCATAAAAATGATTGGATTACCCTGGCGAACGAAAGGAGAGTAAAGTGATTCCATAACTTTCCTTGCGTCAGGAGACTTGGTGCCCAAGACAACTCTGTCTGGCTTCATAAAATCTTCAACAGCCACACCTTCACGCAAGAATTCGGGGTTTGAAACCACGTCAAATCTTGACTTGGCATTACTTGCTATCCGCTCCCTGACCTTGTCTGCCGTTCCAACGGGTACTGTACTTTTGTCCACCACAACTGTATAGTCCTTCAGCATTGGCCCCAGATCATCGGAGACTTTGAGGATATATTTTAGATCTGCCGATCCATCTTCACCGGGTGGTGTTGGCAAGGCCAAGAAAATAACTTTAGCATCCTTAATTCCTTCTTCCAAGTTTGTCGTGAAGAAAAGCCTTTCTTGCTTTATGTTTCTGGCAAACAACTGCTCCAGGCCGGGCTCATATATGGTTATTGTTCCGCCCTGTAGTTTTTTTACCTTTTCCTGGTCGATATCAATACACGTTACCGTGTTACCCGTCTCCGCAAAACAAGTTCCTGTTACGAGACCTACGTAACCAGTTCCGACTACCGCTATTTTCATGAATAATTAGTTTTTTGAATCGCGAAATTAAAACATTTAGTCAGAATAGAACATGACGAGGATTTTCAAAATAGATTTTCCGAAAATCTTTCATAATACGACTAACAGCTGTTTGTTAGTTAGGTTAAATCCCTGTAATTTTGCACCCTTATTTTGATTGGTGATACCTTTAGTCAAAAAACGCATGGATAAAAATGTAGCGGTCAATTTCAGTGAAACAGAAAATCAAACATTGATCCGTCAGATGGTCCGTGATTTTGGTGGGCTTGAAATAAAGCCAAAAATGATGGAGTGGGATGAAAGTCAGGAGTTTCCAAGGCAGCTGTTTCATAAGATGGGTGCCTTAGGATTAATGGGGGTACTTGTCCCACATCAATATGGTGGGGCAGGCTTTGGCTACCTTGAATACATCACGGCCATTGCAGAAGTTTCTAAGATAGATGGATCCATTGGACTTTCTATGGCTGCCCACAATTCACTTTGCACCAACCATATCTTGCAGTTTGGTGATGAAAAACAAAAAAAGAAATATTTGCCCAAGCTGGCCACAGGCGATTGGTTAGGCGCGTGGGGCTTGACCGAACCCAATACGGGTCCGGATGCCGGGAATATGCGTACAACAGCCATACGCGACGGCGAATACTATGTATTGAATGGCGCCAAGAATTTCATTACGCATGGAATATCGGGAAACGTTGCGGTCGTCATCGCGCGTACTGGTGACGTAGGTGACTCCCGCGGAATGTCAGCATTTATAATAGAAAAGGGTACTCCTGGGTTTTCGGCAGGAAAAAGGAAAACAAACTTGGCATGCGCGCTTCCGAAACTGCAGAGCTAATTTTCACTGATTGCAGAATTCATGAATCTCAAATACTTGGCAAAGAAGGGGAAGGTTTTATACAATCGATGAAGGTATTGGATGGTGGCAGGATTTCCATTGCTGCGTTAAGTCTGGGAATTGCTATGGGCGCTTTTGAAGCTGCATTGAAGTACTCGAAAGAAAGACACCAATTCAATCAGCCCATTTCTAAATTTCAGGGAATTGCTTTTAAACTGGCGGAAATAGCGACAAAAATAGAGGCGGCAAAATTATTGACCTACAGGGCCGGGGAACTGAAGAATAGCGGGCTGGATGTTACGCGAGAATCAGCTATGGCGAAGCTTTTTGCCTCTGAGATTGCAGTGGAAACTGCAAACGAAGGCGTCCAAATATTTGGCGGTTATGGATACACAAAGGACTTTCCGGCAGAGAAGTATTATCGCGATGCGAAGCTTTGCACTATTGGCGAAGGGACCTCAGAGATCCAAAAGTTAGTAATATCGAGATCTATTTTGCGATAACCTTGCAAAAAGGGGTGACTTTGCCCTATATTTGCAGCCCTAATTAAGAACTATGCTAATTATAAACGTAAAGGAAAACGAATCAATTGATAAGGCCCTTAAGCGCTTTAAAAAGAAATTCGAAAAAACCGGAGTCTTGAAAGAATTACGTTCACGTACTTCTTTTACCAAGCCCTCTGTCAGCCGCAGAGCACAAATTATTCGTGCGGCCTACAGGGAACAAATGAGACTTCAGGAGACCAAAATCTAGATCAGGTTCTCCAGAACCAGCTTCAATTGTTAATAACTGTACTGGTTGTCAACAATTGATGCCCATTTTATGCACATATCGCCGTGGGTATTTTCCTAAAGGCGATTATTTTTTTATATTGCTTCTACAGATGGGTATTGCGTAGTATGCATGATTGAATCCTTCCTTAAATACCTTCAATTTGAAAAAAGACTTAGCCTCAATACGTTGAAGGCTTATCAAAAGGATCTTGATCAATTCTCGGATTTTATAGGGAAAAACTACCCGGAGCATAATATTCAAGATGCTGATTACGGCATCGTTCGCGCCTGGATTATACATCTCGTGGAGCGTGGAATTGAACCCTTGTCGGTAAATCGAAAAATCGCTTGTCTGCGGACTTTTTTTAAATTCTTGCTAAAGCGGGGAGCCATCCCTAAAGACCCAATGGTAAAGATTGGCATATTGAAGACGCGCAAGAAACTGCCCTCCTTTGTCAAAGAATCCGATATGATTAATCTTCTCGATCGTGAAAACTTCGGGGAAGATACACACGAGTCAATGCGGGATAAATTGATTTTGGAACTTTTCTATGCAACCGGTATCCGCCTTTCGGAACTCATCACATTGAAGGAAAACCAAGTCGATCTAAGAAACCGAACCATTAAAGTTTTGGGTAAAAGGAATAAAGAAAGAGTAATCCCTTTTGCGAAAAGCATTGTTAAGCATATTGAGGACTATACTGAAACCAGGAATAGGACGCTTGCGCTGAAAGGTCACGGGTTTCTTTTTGTTACCCGTAAAGGAGAACCGTGCTATCCCATGTTGGTTTATAGAACGGTCAAGAAGTACTTGAATTTGCACACTACAGCTGATAAAGTAAGCCCTCACGTACTTCGACACACCTATGCGACACATCTGCTCAACAAAGGAGCTGAAATAAATGCCGTGAAAGATTTACTCGGTCACAGCAGTTTGGCAGCAACCCAGATCTATACGCACAACTCTATGGACAAGTTGAAAAGAATTTTTGAACAGGCCCATCCGAAAGCTTGAAAAAGTGGACACAGTAAACAATAAACAACATACCACATGATAAGATAAAACTACTGATTGCTGGCAGATCAGCACAAAATCTGGACCCCTTTTTTCAACTTAAATTTTTACATCTATGAAGTTACAAGTTCATTCCATCCACTTCAATGCAGACGCTAAGCTTATCGATTTCATCCAAAAGAAATTGGATAAGTTGGAGACTTTTTATGATAGGTTAGTGGATGGGGAAGTCTTCTTGCGGCTTAACAACGAGGGGATCGATAATAAAACGGTCGAAGTGAAGCTTCGTGTTCCAGGCTCACAGCTATTTGCAACAGAGAAAGCGCGCACTTTTGAGGAAGCCACCGATCTTGCCACGGACGCGTTGCGCATCCAAGTGAAAAAGTTCAAGCACCGTCTGCAGAGCGCTAGGGCTTAAATACACTATTTTGTTATGACAGTTGGTGCCTTTTTCGTTCAGGCCATCAATTCGCATTAAGAAAATGGCTTGATGACCGAGATCATTCATCATGAAGACTGTTATCATTGAAGGGTTACCTTATCACTTCTAATTTGTATAACTTCTGCTGAAGAAATAGCATTCGGTTACCAGCGTTGTAAGGTATTTCGTTCAATTTACTGAGTGAGTGGTCGTCGAATTTGCCGCCCAAGTGGGAACTTGACGCACGCCAAGATGAAGCCGGGGAAATATTACAAATAGGCGCATAAAGTAACCTGCAATGGCTAGCCATTTCGAAACCATTTACAACCTGCTTTTAGGATGAAGAGAATTTTACTGATTCATTACAACTTTTACCCCGAGCCGACCGGAATTGGTAAATATAATGGAGAAATGATACAATGGTTTGTTGACCAAGGTTACGATTGTACTGTGGTTACATCATACCCATACTATCCTTTTTGGAAAGTTCAGGAACCATACCATAGCCGAAGATTTTGGTATTCAACAGAAGCGGTAGATAGTGAGCATTCCAACGGAAAATTAAAGATCATCAGGTGCCCGCAATATGTTCCGCGCAATCCCTCCGGGCTGAAAAGGGTGCTCTTGGATCTTTCCTTTTTTGTGTCTGCTACTTTTCCATTGCTCGGATTCTTAGCAAAGAAAAAATTTGATCTTGTCATCACCGTGGCACCTCCATTTCAGGTGGGTCTTTTGGCGGTATTCTACAAGAAAATTCGAAAAGCAAAGTTACTATATCATACGCAGGACATGCAGATTGAAGCGGCAAGAGACCTGAACATGATAAAATCGAAATGGCTAATCCGCGTTTTGCTTAGGATTGAAAAATACATTTATGATCAGTCTGAAATTGTCTCGAGCATCTCAGCGGAAATGGTGAGAAAGATTTCTGAAAAAGCAAAAAAAGACGTTTATCTCCTGCCAAATTGGGCAGATATCAGCGTGTTTTATCCACTTAAAAATCGGTTGGATCTCCGAAAGGATTTCGGCTATCAGGCCGCTGACATCATTGTTCTGTATTCTGGGTCAATTGGAGAAAAGCAAGGACTGGAATCAATTTTACATGCAGCCAATCATTTACGTGAGGTCAAAATTTTGAAGTTTATTGTTTGCGGATCTGGCCCTTACAGAGCGCAATTGCAACGGTTAGCCGAAAAACTAGATCTCGACAATCTGCATTTTCTTCCCATTCAGCCATTCGAAAAATTTAATCAGTTTCTCAATATTGCGGACTTGCACTTAATCATTCAGAAAAGCAGCGCTAGTGATTTGGTGATGCCGTCTAAGCTTACCACAATATTATCCGTGGGGGGGTTATCGCTTATCACTGCCAATAGAGACTCGGGGCTGTATTCCCTGGTAAAAGACCATGATTTGGGGATTTTGGTCGACGCCGAGAACCAGCAGGCCCTCAATGAAGGTATATTGAAAGCGGTGAATGAAGACTTTGGTCACCTTAGGAAAAATGCCCGTGAGTATGCTGAAAATTATCTTTCCATTGACAGCATTATGGCCAGCTTGGAGGATTTGGTCTCGACTGCAGACAGTCGAGAAAATCAACTTACGGGTTAGCATTAAGGGGTACCCGTTCCAGCCACTTCGCGGCATGTGGTTGTACTATTTTGGGCAAAACTGTGAAAATGAATTTTTTATAAGGCGAAGAGCTTTCTTACGCCTGCTTTTCGTAATTTTCAAACAATTAAGAAAATTGATACCTTTCGAATTATTTTAACTTCGGCATAAAACCTTACCACGTGAAAAAAGACATTTTCGGCAATTTTCAGCGCAGCTATACGTTGCTATTTCTTTTACTGTTAGCAGTTTTTGCATCGTGCACGAAGCGGAATTTGGTTTATTTTAGTGATTTGGATGCTTCCAGGGAATTTAGTACACCCATAAGGAACTATGTGGCGCCTAAAATCCAGCCGGGTGATATTCTGAGCATTTCGGTAAGCAGTTTGAGTCCCGAATCAAATGTTTTATTCAATAACGTATTGCTTCCATCGGCTGGCAACAACAACGTCATCGCAGCCAAGTTAGATGAGGGTTACCTTGTTGATAAAGACGGTTTTATTAATTTCCCTGTGCTCGGGAAAATACGTTTGGAAGGATTTTCAAAAGAAGAAGCCACGGAGAAGATGACAGATCTGATCAAGGAGAATGTAAAAAATCCTATTGTTAATATCCGTTATTTAAATTTCAGCGTAACCGTAATTGGTGAGGTAAACACACCTTCCACATTTGTCATTCCAAGTGAAAAAGTTAATGTGCTTGAAGCGCTTGGGCTGGCCGGCGATATGACAGCTTTTGGAAGGCGGGAAAATGTGCTAATTATTCGGGAAACAGAAGGGTGTTCGTACCACAACCAGGATTAATTTGAACAACAAAGATGTGCTCAACTCCCCGTATTTTTATTTGCACCAAAATGATATTGTATATGTCGAACCGGAAAACAAGACGAAAGTTGCTCAGACGGCACCTGGAAACAGGTATATTGGAATCTTGGCTGCCTTGATTTCAGTCACTGGCTATACAATCACGATCGTTGATTCTTTATAACAGAAATTAGAATTTGCCTAACTACGTTAATCAAATATTATGTCCCAAATGTCTAATAACCATACCGACTACGTTGATATCAAACAACTTTTTTCCAAATATTTAAAATATTGGTATTTGTTTGTGGCGGGCGTAGTGATGTGCCTTGGTCTTGCTGTTTTATACCTGTACTGGGTAACACCGCAATACAGAATTACGAGCACGTTGTTGCTGAAGAACGGAGAAGTGGAATCTAATTCGTTGTCGCCAAATACCACTTCCTTGGGTGAGATTGATCTTTTTAGTACTAAGCAGATATTAGAAAATGAGATTGAGGTACTGAAGTCAAAAAGTCTGATGCAGCGCGTTTTTAAGGAGCTCTCGTTGTTTGTGACATACTATGAAAAACAGGGGTTCAAGACTGTTGAAGTCTATGGTCAAAAATTACCCATTAGGATAAGTATCAGTAAACTCCATTCTTCAGCCTATGAAAACCCTATTACGATTGTCCGTAAGACAAGTAATACTTTTGAACTCATTGAGGAAAATGGGGAAGTCACAATTCACAAATTTGGAGAGGAAATAAGTAAGCCCTACGGAATATTTACGGTGATCTCAGCACCTGTCGGCCCTTCTTCAGAAAATCGGACGCAGGGCCCTATTATCGTTAAGTTTGAGGATATCGAGGATTTGGCCAATCGTTATAATGAAGAGCTGAAGGTTGAGACTGTTAACAAGCGCTCCAGCGTTATCAGAATAACCTTAATTAACCCCGTGCCGGAAAAGGGGCGGGACATCATAAACAAACTGCTGGAGGTTTACTCCAAAGAAGCTTTGGAAGATAGAAACCTAATCGCCAATACTACAATTCAGTTTATTGACCAACGCCTAAAATATCTTACTTCTGAATTGACCGAAGTAGAAAAAGATGTTGAACAATACAAACGCGCGAATGAGCTAACCAATGTTACCTCTAATGCAGATCAATACATTGAACAAGCAGCCGAAACCAGGAAAGAGCTTGCGGATTTGGGTATTCAAATCGATGTCTTGGAATCAATAGAACAGTACATCAATAAGGAACCAGGAAAGTATGAATTAGTGCCGAGTACACTCACAATTCAGGATCCTACCTTGAACCAATTAATAACGAGGTTCAATGAGTTGCAGCTCGAAAGAGAAAGGATGTTAAGAACAACGTTGCCGAATAATCCGTTGGTTAAAGATATAAACGATCAGCTGGGAAGTCTCCAGCTTAATATACTTGAAAATCTACACAACATTAAAAATGGCCTCGTCATTACGCGCAAGAGTTTAGAATCAAGCTCCAGCAGGTTTAGGTCACAGATACAAAAGGTGCCATCAATTGAACGCGACTTGCTTGAAATTAACCGCCAGCAGGGAACCAAAGGGAATTTGTATCTCTATTTGTTACAAAAGCGTGAAGAATCAGCATTAGCATTGGAAGTGACGGTTTCCAAATCTAGAATGCTGGACCCCGCCATGGATGATGAAACGCCGGTTAGTCCAAAAAAGACCATAGTTTATATATTCGCTTTAATTCTTGGGGATTGGAATGCCCTTTTCGGGCATTTATCTGAAAGACGCTTTAAATGACAAAGTTCAGACCAAGAGAGACGTGCAACGTGCAACCAGCACACCTATATTGGGTGAAATCTCGCTGAATACTTCCAATAAGGCTTTGGTTGTAAAAGAAGAAAGCGGATCCTCAATCGCTGAACACTTCCGCCTGATTCGTTCGAATCTGCAGTTTGCAACTGCAGGCAAAGAAAATAAAGTGATACTTGTGTCATCGAGCATAAGTGGGGAGGGTAAGACCTTCTTTTGTATTAACCTCGCGGCCAGCCTCACATTGATTGGGAAAAAAGTTGTTCTATTAGAATTAGATCTGCGCAGACCAAGTCTGATGAAACAGCTGAATCTAACCCGAGAAAAAGGAATTTCTGACTTTTTGGTCGCTTCCGACAAAGTATTTATTGAAGATATCATTAAGCCTTATAGTTCAGTGCCTGGTCTTTACGTAGCGAGCTGCGGATCCATTCCACCTAATCCTGCAGAGCTAATGATGTCAGATAATCTTGCTCATCTCATAAGTGAATTAAGAGAGAGCTTCGATTATGTGATTATAGATACCGCACCCGTCGGTATGGTTGCCGATGCTTTTAGTTTGAGCTCAATAGTAGATTCAACTATCTATATGGTGAGATATGACTTTACGTCCAAGGCTAATTTGGAATTAATAGAAGACATTTATGTAAGCAAGAAGTTCAATCACCCGATGATCATTTTGAATGGCGCCAAGGAAGGTGTCAAGCATGCTTATGGCTACGGCTATACCTACGGCTATTCAAGAAGTAAGAAAGAGGAAATTAGTGTATCCTGACGAATCAATTCAGCCGTAGAATTGCATGAGATTTGTGAAAGCAACGCATAAAAATTACTAGTTAAAGAACAGGGATGACTCTCAGTGGACGTCGAAGAAATAGAACGTGTTTAAGGCCCGTAGTTAATTATATATGTCAGTAGCGGCACGGCTTATTTCGGGCAGTGCAGCGTCCTGGGCACAAATTGCAGTTACCTTAATCACGCAGATTGCTTTGGTTCCGGTATACCTCGTGTATTGGGACGTAAGAACATACGGAATCTGGCTCGCGATCCAAGCTTTGGTGAGCATTATTTCCATGCTGGATTTTGGTCACCAGACATTTCTCGGATATGAGTTTTTGCGGCTTGGCATCGCTGATAGACCAGCGCTCGGCAAATATTTGTCTTCAGGCGTTGTTGTTGGTATTATTATCGGTCTTGCCCAAATTTTATTGCTTGGCGCTTTTCATCTGACCGGGACTTTGTCCTATATCCTTGGAGAGTCTGCCGACGCCGACTCGTATTTAATCTATTCTGCTGGTATTGCTCTCGTGTTGCAGAGTGTTGCATGGCTTATTGTCTCCGGTATATCAGGGTTGTTGACAAGGGTATTAACACCTTTTGGATATTTTCCAAGGGTAGCCTGGTGGGGTTTTGCATATGCTATCGTTACGGCGCTGGCGCCCCTGCTTGCCGTGGTCTTTGGTGCTGATTTGCTTGTGACCGGCATCGTGGCCGCCTGCGCCTCTGTAGTCTACAGCATTCCATTATACTATGACCTTTTTTCTTTGCTCCACAAGGAAAAGATCTCGTTCAGTCGTCCATCTTGGAAACTTGGTTATAAGAACTTTGTTCAGTCATTGGCATTATTCGGCAAATCATTATTTGAAAATATACGGCAACAGGGCGCACGTTTAGTTTTAGCTCCGTTATCTGGCGCGGCAGGACTCGCAGCATTTTCAACGATGCGTACCGGCGCAAATGTTGCCTTGAGAGGACTAAACACAATCACAAATCCATTAATGCCCGATCTTATTCGATTCTTGCATCAACGGGATCAACCCAAAAGCGATGCTGCCTTTGGAACGATTTGGATTGTGGTGATGGGATTAATGTCTCCTGGGGTAATAATTTTGCAGGCCTTTATTGAACCGTTTTTTACGATCTGGACGCGTGGGAAAATTCCTTTTGAACCGTCGCTTTTTGCAATTCTGTCCCTCAGTGTGCTCGTTTACGCTGTAATCCAACCAGCCATAGCCGTCGTGATTGGAAACAACATGCTCCGGCCCCAATTCTGGCTTTCATGCGTAGCTGCCATTATTGTTATTGGCGGCATTTTTGTTCTGGTACCCGTCGTCGGAATCCTGGGAGCAGGAATTGCTTTACTTGCTTCCGAGATTGTTGTTTCTGTCGGTTACGTGATTCACGCAAAAAAATGGCTGCGCAATAATTCCTTACGGTGGCCTAAGCAGGCATTTGGTATGGCCGTCTTTTCCGTTGCTATTGCGGCGGGCGCATTGGGAACCCTCATTTGGGTTCCACAGTTCAAGTGGTTAATACTTGCCGTCGCGATGCTGCTCGCTGGCTGGAACTTACTTCGGTACTGGCGGGTATTACCCAAAATTGCCACGGAGCATGCAAAAAGATTAGTTGGGAAGATCCCTGGCCTTAGACTTTTTATTTCATAACAATCCATGAACTATAAAAATCAGTATAAATGACTTCAACACCAGCAATTTCAATTGTAACACCAGTGTGGAACGGGCTTCCCTATATTAAAGAAACCATTGACTCCGTCTTAGCCGAAGAATTTCAAGATTGGGAGTTACTAATAGGCGATAATTTCTCGACAGACGGCACAAGAGAATACCTGCAAACCCTAACCGACCCGAGAATTCGCGTTTTTCTTTATGAAAAAAACTTCGGCGTTTATTATAGCATTAGGTTCTTATGGTCTAAAGCAAACGCACCTATGGCACTTGGGCTATGTGCCGATGACTATTTCTACCCTGGCGCGATAAAGAAAGTTGTCGATGAATGGAATAACGCAAGTCCGGACACGGCATTTATTACCTTCAACTGGCGGGCTCGGCAAATGAAATTCAGCAGATTAACGCGATATGCTGTTGGGTATTCTTCCGAAAGTACTTGAATACCCCAATTCCAGCCTCGGATTCTTCCTGTTCGGAAATATACCTGGTAACTTTTCTGAAGTTTGTGTCAGCGTTTCCCTTGCAAATGCTTCCGAAAATTTTGTTGATCATATGAAGTACTCCGGTGATTATGAATTCTGGTCAAGGCTCGCAAAAACAAATAGTATAGTGCTAAGCGATGAGCAGGTTGTTTACATACGTCGTCATGATCGGGTGGCTGCATCGTTCCTGAACACTAAAGGTGAATGGTTTGATGACACGCTCCCTGTCTATGAAAGGCTAATTGATGAATTATCCCCATTCTATGATCGTAAGAAATTGATACGGTATTACAATGTTGAAACGCGATCCTTTCAACTTCGCGACGCAATTCGATCCCTTCTCCGCGGCCAGACTGCAAACTTCAAACGTTTTATGAATTCGAATTCATCAATTTTCTGGCCCAAATGGGTTCAATTGATTGTGCTCCTGCCATTTGCGCTTTATGAAGGCGGTCGCCTCAGAATAAGTGTGGTGCTGGCACGGGACATTGTGGAGCACGGTAAGAAACAATAGGAATATAAAAGTAGTAATTTTACATAGCCGAAGTTCAAACGAGTATCGTTCAATCCAATTTGCAGGTATCGCAACTAATTGGCGTTGAATAAAGTGTAGAAAGATCGGCATTGAAACCGGGGAGAGGATACATTGCATATCGGTTCTTTCCGGGAAACAAAAGAGGCCGCAGGACAGGCTTTAAAAATTGTTTATCGATATGGTTCAGCAGATACGGCATATTCATTCTAAATCCAGAGGTTCTCGAATAGAAGATCCTGGAGAGTTCAGATCACAGGTAGTTCGATGGTCGTGGATTTTTTTTATCATCTGTACGCTCTATCAATTTCTCTTTTTTGCGAGCATCACTAACCTGATGATGGTAGCCAGCGTAGCCATGGCATGGTGGATTATTACGGAGATATTTTTTCGCCCGAACATCATCATGAATTACCCCCTGTCCTTTTTCTTGATCTTTGCTTTTGGGTTGACGCAGTTCCTTCTTCCGTTGTTATTCACTACACTGGAGGGTAAACCGTTGATCTTTAATTTGGAAATGCCTGAGCAGGTGTTTCTTCATTCCTTTGCCGCTCTTGGCGTGCTAACGCTTGCCCATTCCGTTTATCGTTTCCTATCTAAAATACGGAGAAAGAATATATTTCCATTACTGACTAAGGCTGGATTCTTTGTTCCGCCTAGCTACCTCCAACTGTTCATGATGGGGATTATTGGGATCCTCGCACAATACTACGTTTACTTTGTGGCGCCTGACGTTGGCGCTGCGGTGACCGGGTCTGCGTCTGACAAATTAATACAGGGATTGATTCCTTTCTCATACGCCCCGTTCTTTATTCCATTTGGAAAATTATACGGACACGAGAAGGCGATGCCAAAGAAGGTAATTCCCTTTTTGATTGTTTTTACTGTCGCGCTGTTCGCCGTCAGCATGGGCCGTAATAGCCGGGGCGCCTTCATGCTCGGGTTCGCCTCAATAGGCTTTGCCTATGGCCTGGGGCTTTTACTCGGTGTATTCAGGACACGCCTATTTACCTTGAGAAATGCATTTATTGTCGGAATCTCTGTCTGGCTACTGATCGGACCAGTTGCTGATCTCGGCACGGCGATGGTTATTGTAAGAGGGGATCGAGATGAGGCTTCTGCCGCAGAAATGCTTGAGCTTACCCTTGAAGCATATGGTGACAAGGATGCTATTCGCAGAAGAAGGCTCGAGGACCAATCAGAGGGGCTTGAGTCTGACTGGGATGAGCGATATCTCGACAATATTTTCACGGCCAGGTTATCAAACATAAAGTTTAACGACATGAGTCTGGTCCAGCAAGCTAAGGTTGGGACATACGACCCAAATATGTTTGATCGTTCTATGGATTATATTATGGGGGCTCTGCCGGAGCCTTTTTTGAAGGTCTTTAACATTGATGTCGATAAGGAATACGTGTATTCGATGTCGTTGGGCGATTATCTGTACCTTATTGCGGGTGGACAAGGTTTCATTGCAGGGATGCGGACAGGTCACTTTGCTGGCACCGGTATGGCTGCATTTGGGTGGTGGTACTTATTGTTTCTCGGCATTGGCGCTATTCCATTATTCTATTTATTTGATGTCTTTCTTATAAAAACGAGCGATCCAAATTCTACAGACCAATCTGAAAACCAAAAATTTCATTTTAGTTTTTGTGTGATCCTCGAGCTTACGAGGATATTCCTGTTCTTATCATTTGAAAGCGTAGTGATGCTGGCAACGTTCCTTATCCGCGGCTGGATACAGATGGTACTACTCTATTTTCTCATGTTTCAATTCACGCGAATACTGAGCGGTTTCCAAAGGGTTAAAGTCCGCCTCGGGGCCTGAACGTGACAGCATACTATCCCCATATTAAAATATGGCAAATATTCTTTATCTCGGCAATACTAATCCAGTTTCGACGTCTGCTCATAGGGCAAACACCCTTGTTAGGCTTGGCCACCACGTTGTGGTCTCTAACCCCTACGGTGCTTTTGCAAAACAAATTAAGTCTCGGTGGTTGGGACCAATCCATTTTCGCACTGGCTACCGCCTGCTATCGTCCAGCGTAACGAAATGGCTCGCGCACGAGGTTCAGTCGGTCAAGCCGGATTTTGTTTGGGTGAACAGCGGAGAGTTGTTTGGTCCTGGCTGCTTAAAGATCTTGAAACAACTCGCTTGCCCAATAATTCTCTATAATAATGATGATCCAACGGGAGGGCGGGATGGACGCCGCTTTGATTCCTTGCTGAAGGCACTGCCATATTATGATCTTGCTGTCGTCAGGCGCGAAATAAATGTCTCAGAGTATAAGGCCCGAGGCGTTGATCACGTCATAAGGGTATTCATGTCTTACGACGAAGAAGCACATAAGCCATTCGAAAAGGATTCTGATATCCCTGAAGAATTAAGATCTGAGGTTGCCTTCATCGGAACCTGGATGCGCTATGAAAAGAGAGATGAATTTCTGCTTGAACTAGTTGACGCAGGAATCCCCGTAAGTATTTGGGGTGACCGCTGGCAGAAGAGTCCTCATTTTCAAGCGCTAAAATCAAATTGGCGAGGACCCGCTCTAGCCGGACGGGATTACGTTGCGGCGATGCAAGGGGCAAAAATCTGTTTGGGCTTGCTATCTTCAGGAAACCGAGATTTGCACACAAGGCGATCGGTGGAGACAACTTATGCCGGTGGTTTGCTTTGCGCAGAGCGCACGACAGAACATCAGCAAATGTACAAGGAAGGTGTAGAAGCAGTCTTTTGGTCCGATACAAAAGAATGTATACAGGCATGCAAACAACTACTGGAGAATGATGAAGAACGTGAGAAGATTCGATTGGCGGGAATGAAACGTGTTCGATCGCTAAAACTGGGAAATGAAGATGTGTGTAGCTATATCATTAAATCAATTGAAAAAATCGCATAACAACATCCAAAAAACGGCAATAGTCGATAGCCGAAAACTGAGCCTGTATCACGAATGAATATTGTATTTTTTGCCCACCCTTCCTTCCTTGGTCAACAGAGTATGCCCCGGTTTGCAAAAATGCTTGCCGATGGCATGGCCTCCCGTGGACATAGTGTAACGATTTGGTCACCAAAGGCAAAGTACTTCAAACTTCATGCTAACCCGACGATACAGAAATGGCTTGGCTATCTCGATCAATATATTGTATTCCCCGCCGAAATCAGACGTAAAGCCAAACACTGTTCACCTGAAACGCTTTTTGTTTTCACTGACCAGGCGCTGGGACCATGGGTGCCCCTACTGACGGATCGCCCCCATGTTATTCATTGTCATGATTTCATGGCCCTTCGTTCTGCTCTTGGTGAGATCTCTGAAAATCCAACGGGCTGGACAGGACGCCAATATCAACAATTAATACGCCGCGGTTTTTCCAAAGGAAAACATTTTATATCTGTGTCAAGAAAGACAAAAGAGGACCTTCATCGATATCTACCCGCGGATCCGCTGTCGTCCGAAGTTGTATACAATGGATTTCACCAGCCCTTTTTTTACCACGACCAGACACTCGCCAATGACCTATTTGGAAAAAGAATTGGTCTTGATTTGGCAACGGGATACATTCTTCATGTTGGGGGAAATCCTTGGTATAAAAACCGTGGAGGAGTCATCGATATTTATAATGCATGGCGTTCTCAAGGTAACGCCAAGTTGCCGCTTATAATGATAGGCGAAGCGCCAACAAACGATTTATTAACAAAACAAACTCAATCCAAATTCTCAGCTGATATCCATTGGTTGAGTGACATCGAAGACGAATTTGTGCGACTTGCATATTCGGGCGCTTCTGTATTCCTTTTCCCTTCATTAGGAGAAGGCTTTGGCTGGCCAATAGCCGAAGCTATGGCATCAGGTTGCCCAGTTATCACGACGGGGGAAGCTCCCATGACTGAAGTTGCAGGAGATGCCGCATGCCTCATTCCGCGTCGTCCCGCTAATCAGTCTGAAGTTGACGCGTGGGCCGATGAGGCTGCTGCCGCAATCGACAGCATTGTGTCACTTCCGCCAGCGTCACGCAAGGCTGTTGTTGAAGCTGGAATTAACAATGCCAAAAGATTCGATACTCAAAACGCGCTGGATCAGATTGAAAAGATATATTCAAGGATTGTAAATGGCTAGCGCGCACCGCTTAAAGGCAAGTAAAATGAAAATATTAAATACTTAAAACCAGTACTAATGTGTGGCATACTTGGGCAAGTGACTTTTAAAGGAAAAAAGCATTCTCTTCCAGAACCTTAGCTTACTCGACCATCGGGGTCCTGATGGCAACGGTGAGTGGACAAACACCAATGGTAATGTTTATCTTGGTCATACAAGACTCGCCATTATTGATCCTACGCCGACCGGAAGGCAACCTATGCATGATGCCAGCGGTCGTTTCACGATTACATTCAACGGAGAGATTTATAATCACCGCGACCTCCGTCCTTCGTTACCGTCGATAAACTGGCGAGGCAATTCTGATACTGAGACTTTGGTCGAATTGCTTGCGGTCGATGGATTGAAATGCCTTCCCAGGCTCAAAGGAATGTTTGCTTTCGCACTACACGATGCACACGATGATTCCATTTTGCTGATCAGAGACCGTCTCGGCATTAAACCGCTTTGGCTCCAAAGCACAGAAAACTATTTTCGGTTTGGGTCCGAAGTTCGTGCCCTGCTCATGAAAGGTGAAGCCACCCCCAATAAACAGTTCTTGAATGAATATATTGGTTTTGGCCGTGTCCCAAGCACGGGTGAAATTTTTAGTGGCGTCGAGTCCGTTGCTCCTGGTGCGTGGGTTAAACTGTGGCCCGGTGGGAAAACAGAAAAAGGCTACTGGTGGCCTGACGGCATGGCAGTCGCTGCTAATGTGAGGACTCGAAAGGGAGCTGCACACAGAGTAAATGAGTTGGTAACGGCGGCAATTGAAGAGCATTTAATTTCTGACGTTGGTGTTGGGGCATTTCTTAGTGGTGGCATTGACTCCAGCATTGTGACGCTCGTAGCAGGCAAAGCACTGGGAAAAAACCTCCGAACATTTACGATTGGTTTTCCCCAAGGCGCCTTCGATGAACGTTCCATTGCAAGGCAGGTCGCCAAACAAGCGGGCGCGGAGCATACCGAGATTGAAGTGAGTGAAGACACATGCCTGGAATGGGTAAAGCAGGCAGTCGCAAGCCTTGATTTACCTTCCGTAGACGCCATAAATACATACATTGTGTCCAAAGCAGTAAGAGACACTGGCGTTAAAGTCGCCCTTTCCGGACTTGGTGGGGATGAAATTTTTGCTGGATACCCAAGTTTTAGGGATATCCCATTAATCAAATGGCTAGGCGCTTTGCCACCAGCAGTCAGCACACGGCTCATTAATATTGCGCCACATAGTCTGAAAGAAAAGCTTGGCGGCCTGACTAGTTTCGGTATAACAGAACTCGCGATCGCCCGCCGCAGGTTCACTTCGGTGGAAAGTTTGCATGCTTTGGGTTTTGGTGAAGGAACACCCACGCTGCCCGCAACACCACCTGGGTTAGACACAATGGGGAAGATCTCGTGGGCCGAAATTCAGTCTTACATGATCCCTATGCTCCTCAGAGATAGTGATCAAATGAGTATGGCTGTAGGCCTTGAGATTCGTGTACCGTTTCTGGATCATTGCCTCGTCGAGGAGGTAATAAACTTGCCTCAGCGGTTTAAGAAAGGAAGAGGGGTGAAGCCTTTACTTGTAGAAGCATTCAAAGACGAACTGCCGCGTGACGTTTATGACCGCCCAAAACAGGGATTTACTTTACCCATGAGCGACTGGATAAGAGGCCCGTTAGCGGCGTTAACAAATGAAGGCGTTCAGGCTGCGGCCGATTGGCTCGGTCTATCGGCACCGCTACAACAAAAGGAGAGCTTCGACCAGGGGAACGTACATTGGACTCGTGTTTGGCATTGGTGTGTTCTAGGTCATTGGTTGATAAACCAAAAATCTACCGCTAACGAATTGGTCGATACATACTAAATTATCTGGTTGATAGCTGCGAAGAATTTCCTGAGAATGAAAATATTGCGTGTAATAGGAAGTATGGACCCATCTCATGGTGGTCCCTGTCAGGGTATAAGGAACTCCATCCCTGCCCTGGAAAGATTGGGCGTTCATAACGAAGTGGTGTCGCTGGACGATCCAAACGCACCATTTCTCGCCAAAGATTCCTTTCATACCCATGCCCTGGGGCCATCCAAGGGCCCGTGGCGATATGGCTCAAAGTTAAGGCCTTGGCTTGATACCAACCTAAGTCGCTTTGACATTGTAATTATTCACGGGCTTTGGCAATACTATAGTCATGCAACAGGCAAAGCAGTTCGTCACCTGAATAGCATGCCCTTGCTTTCAAAGGCTGGCGGGCTACCCAAAATCTTAGTCATGCCCCATGGTATGCTCGACCCTTATTTCCAGCGGGCTCCTGACAGGAAATTGAAAGCCATCCGCAACTGGATCTACTGGAAATTGATTGAGCACAAAGTGATCAATAACGCCGATGGAATTCTATTTACCTGCGAAGCAGAACTTTTGCTCGCGCGGGAGCCCTTTCGACCTTATCATCCAAGGCTCGAACTGAATGTTGGGTACGGAATAGACCAGCCCCCAGCCTATAAAAAAGCCATGAGCGAGGCATTTCTCACGAAATGCAATGACGACCTTCGGGGCCAACCGTACCTGTTGTTTCTCAGTCGTATTCATGAAAAGAAGGGCGTCGACCTTTTGATCAAAGCCTATGCAAAGACATTAGGAAAAGATTCTCCTAAACTTGTAATCGCAGGTCCCGGCCTTGAAAGCGCTTACGGCAAAAAAATAGAAAAACTTGTTGCTGAAAATGAACAACTAAAAAATGCAGTATTTTTCCCCGGTATGCTTTCAGGCGATGCCAAGTGGGGAGCTTTTTACGGTTGTGCCGCATTCGTGTTGCCAAGCCACCAGGAAAATTTTGGAATTGCGGTGGTAGAAGCCCTGGCCTGTAACAAACCAGTGCTCATTTCCAATCAAGTAAATATTTGGCGAGAAATTAAAGCAGAAGGCGCCGGCATAGTATCTTCAAACACAGAGAACGGAGTTCAGGAAATGCTTGAGCATTGGGGGCGCCTCAATGACAAGGAAAAACTGGTGATGGGAAACATGGCGCGAAGTGCTTTCGAGAAACTATACGCGATTGATCCTGCGGCAGCACGTCTATTAGAGACTTTCCAAAAAATAATGACACAATGATTATGGAATACCAAGATCTAAGTTCATTCAAAGTGCCTGCTTCCTTCAGAGGAAAATCCAAAATAGCCATTCAGATTTGGTGGATCGTTCAGGCGACGCTGTTTAGCTGGTCGCCACAGTTCCTCTATGAATGGAGATCCTTTTTGTTGCGTTTATTTGGCGCTCAAATAGGAAAAAAAGTTAAGATAAGATCTTCCGTAAAAGTGACATATCCATGGAAAATAAGCGTAGGGGATTACTCCTGGATAGGCGATGACAGCATGTTGTACAGTCTGGGTGAAATCAGTATCGGGAGTCATGTTGCTATTGCACACAAAGTATATTTAAACACAGGTGGTCATGAATACGGGAAAAAAACCTTTGACATATTCTTCAAACCTGTTGTGATTGAAGACCAGTGTTGGATTACTACTGATGTGTATATTGCACCCGGAGTCACCATAGGTAAAGGGACAATTGTAAGTGCGAGAAGTAGTGTTCTCAAGGATCTGCCCCCAGGAAAAATATGTGTTGGTACGCCTGCTAAAGCGATAAAAGATAGAGGCATCTCTAATTGACTATTGACCAAAGAATCGTCCGCGACTTAAAAATTACGCAATAGTCTCTCAAGCATTAACGACAAAAGATTAGTTCATGAATAAATATCTTGTGACTGGCGGCTCTGGCTTTATCGGGACCAATGTAGTTGACACATTTTTGAAGCAGGGCATCGGTGTATTGAATTTGGATAAGTCCAAACCCATAAAAGAACAACACCTTCCCTACTGGAAGCAGGTCGATATTCTCGATTATACAAATCTTGAAGCGGAAATACTAAAATTTGATCCTGACGTAATTCTTCACTTAGCAGCTGTAACGGATCTTAATGGTAAAAACCTTGACTACTACAACGCCAATATTAAAGGGACGCAGAACATAGTTGATATTGCAGCAAAGTTACCATCACTTAAGAAAGTTCTGTTTACTTCCTCAATGTATGTTTGTAAGCCTGGCTATATTCCTAAGAATTACGATGACTATCGGCCGCACACCCCTTACGGCGAGAGCAAAGTCAAGGGAGAGTTTATCGTCAAGGCGATACAGGATCCTCAGTACCGCTGGGTAATTATCAGGCCGACGTCCATATGGGGTCCATGGTTTAACATTCCCTACATTGACTTCTTCAACGTAGTGTATCAAGGAAAGTATTTTGACTTTGGCAAGACATGCACCAAGACATATGGCTACATCGAAAACACTGTATTCCAAATCCAGAAGCTTATCGCTAATGATGATGTGCACATGAAAACATTTTACCTTGGAGATTATCCACCCATTCAGATTTCTCAATGGGCTAATGAAATTTCGATTGAAATGGGCAAAGGTGAAATAAGGAAAGTGCCTTTTTTTCTAATGCGGATGGCCTCCCTTGTTGGAGACGTGCTCACCCGCATCAAGATAAAATTCCCCATTACAAGCTTTAGGCTGACCAATATGACAACGGACAACATTCTACCGTTAGATGAACTATACGCGCTTACGGGTCCGGCGCCAGTAAGTCAATTAGAGGGCGTAAAGAAGACCTTGAAGTGGCTAGTCGAATACAAAGGCTTTAAGATTAAAGGAGGCTGATACGCCGCTATTTTCAACCCCATTTACAGGTTGCGCCGATGTTTCTATGCACTAGGATTGTTTGATATCGATTGCAGCATGCGACAGGGGGCCGTTAGGGCACAATTCTCAGAAAAGGTCGCGCAAGCGCCTGTACTCCCCACATCCGCGGTTCAATTTGAAAGCGCCTCCACATCGTCAAGGATAAACCAGTTAATTTCGCCATATTGCGCGATTCGAACTAAAGACCGGTTTTTCCGGTTTGTACCAATGTGGGAATAGACGTAGTCTCACGCCTAAATTATTAAAATATAGACCATGGGAAGACCTCCAGTATTGCCGAAGAAGAAAAAAGATGGGTTTTATCTTGAATTGCGTAACAAAGGCGCAAAATCAGGCATCATTGTCATTCGTGACACAAAAGAAGCAATGATGCAAGCCGCCAGACAGTACGAAAACACGAAGGATGTAATTGTTTTGGGTGAGCATAAGAACGGTAAGAAAGTTGACGAAAGTCGTAAGAAGGCTGCATCTAACGCTTAATTAGGTCAAATCATTTGCAAGACGTCCTCCAGTTTTCTGGAGGATTTGAAGAATTCCACTGTTCTTAGCAAAACATTGTCAACTACCGTGTCGGGACAAGATGCGCCGCTTGTTAGGATAATCTTCACTAATTTTTTCTCCGGTAAGAAATCGTACGTGATTTTCTTTTCTTTTCGGTGGTAATCGAAGTGGTGAATTTCAAGCTTTGATTTGATTTCTGTTTCGGAGTTAATAAAGTACGTTGGAAATTTTTGCTCGCATAATTCTACGATGTGCGACGTATTCGAGCTGTTGTATCCACCAACAACTATTGCCAAATCAGCATCTGTCTTAAGCAACTCGTACGTCGCCTCCTGGTTATCGTTGGTGGCATAGCAAAGTGTGTCCCTTGTGTCGGCAAAATGTTTATGCAGATTTTCTTGTCCAAATTTCTCATTCATTACCCCACGAAAATAATCAGCAATTGCCTGGGTTTCAGTTGCCAGCATCGTGGTTTGATTCACAACCCCAACGCGTTTTAAATCGCGTTCCGGATCTAACCCCACAGAATACCTCCCCTTAAATTCGGCATAAAACTCTTCTTTTGTCTTCCTGCCCATGATGTGTTCCGCCAACAGCCGGGCTTCTTCCATGTCCCTAACGATGACACAGTGACCATTTTGAGTACTGTGGGAAAAAGTAGCCCGGGTTTCTTCATGTCTGGGCTTGCCATGAATCACGACCGTGTAATCTTCGTTGCCGAGCTTCTGAGAACGATTCCAAACCTTTTCTACGAACGGACATGTAGTGTTGTATTGTTGGACTTCAATTCCTTAGTCACGCAGTATTTCCTCAATTTCAATGGTTGTTCCAAAGGCGGGAATTATCACGATATCTTCTTTTTTCAATTCACGCCAGGGAATAAACTGTTTTCCATCTGTGTCCATGATGAACTTGATGCCGCGACTTTCCAGGTCATTGTTGACCTCCTGATTATGAATCATCTGACTTAACAGAAAAACGCGTCGATCAGGATTTTCCTCTAGCGCCCGATAACTTATCTCTATTGCATTCTCAACCCCGTAACAAAAACCAAAATGACGCGCGATGTAAAATTGAACAGGACCAAAGTCCAGGACTGAAGGCGTAAAATCCTGCTTCCGCAAGTCTTTCAATCTGCGCGACTCTTTAACCTTTCCGGTAATTGACGACCGGTAATAACTGGGGATCTGGAACTTTTTGATAAAAACAGTTTATAACGCCTAACCACAAAGTTAGGATTAGTTTGGAAGTGCTAAAGCTATCCTCCTTAATGTTAAGCGGCAAATGAACACAAAATGCAAGGAATCCTGCCTTTACATTGCCTTGGACAACTCGTCTTCTTTTATGTGTCGAACTCTAATCTCTTTCTTCTCAAGATCAAACCATCTTACCTCCACAAAATTGTTCTTAATATATTTTAGAACCTCCATTACTTTTCCATCAATCTTGCTGCGAACACGTTCGCCCTTTCTAAACAGCTTCCTCATACTTTCCTTCTTTTTCTACGTTCTACATTCTAAAAGCGTAGTTAAATTCCCTTGGAAAATCCTCGTATGTGCCCGAAAAAGTAACCAGATCGCCTTTTTTCTTCGTTTTTATTACCTTCTCAAATTCTTTTACCGAGGTCACTGGGATATCGTTGACCTTTGTAATAATAAAACCGTCTCGCATTTCGGTATATCGACCAACTTTTCCCTTCCCCAATTCCTTAACCCGAACACCATGATCAAGATCTAGCTTTCGAAGAAGTTTTGCATCAATTTCTTCGAGTTCGATTCCAAGCGACGAAACAGCATCAATTTCCTCCGGTTTAATAAGTCCGGTCTTACCATCTCGACTCTTCAATACCACAGGAATAACGAGCTCTTTTCCCTTCCGGTTCACGAGCATATTTACCTTGTCGCCAGGGCGATGTCGACCAATATATTCGATCAGCGCTGTATTTGATTTGATAGGAGTCTCGTCAATCCTAATAACAACGTCTCCTTCTTTTATGCCGGCTTCTTTAGCAGAGCTTTTATCTGCAAACCCAGAAATATAGGCACCTTCATTAACCTGCAGGTCATTTGCTTTTGCCAGCTCGCTATTTACGCTCCCAATTGTGACCCCGAGCCATCCGCGCTGCACAGCACCATGGTTAATGAGGTCTTCCACTATTTTGCTTACGATATTGGACGGTACCGCAAAGCCGTACCCAGAATATGATCCCGTGGGGCTGGCAATGGCTGTGTTGATCCCAAGCAGACCGCCGTTTAGTGATACGAGCGCACCGCCGCTATTCCCAGGATTAATAGCAGCGTCTGTTTGGATGAAGGATTCTATGGCCGTGCTGCCCTCTCCCGAATTGCGATTCAAAATATTGATATTTCTACCCTTGGCACTAATAATACCCGCAGTAACTGTAGAGTTGAGATTATAGGGATTTCCCACAGCCAATACCCATTCACCAACCCTCGCATTGTCAGAGTCTACAAAGGATAGAAATGGCAATCCACTTTCGTCGATCTTAACTACTGCCAAATCCGTATCAGGATCTGTACCGATTACCTTTGCCTTGAATGTTCGGTTGTCCATTAGCGTTATTTCGACGATGTCGGCATCCTGCACGACATGGTTGTTTGTGACAATGTATCCACTATCGTTGATGATCACCCCAGACCCCGAACTGCGGCTGGGTCCTCGTTGTGCCCTCGGCCCAAAGAATTCGCGCAGCGGATCGGTCGACCGCGATTCCGTCGTATTATCGATCTCTTGCGTTGACTGTATATAAACTACTGCAGGCATTACCATTTCAGCAGCACCTGTAAAATCCAATGGCACTACTTTCCCATTTTCATCAACATCATACGCAACACTCGAGGCAGGAACACCCGAAAGATACGCTAGCTGAACTGCCGCCGATTCATCCTCACGTAACCATTCAATTGATGCGACCGTACACACACTCCCCAGTACAGCTGCAATAAAAAGCGACCCAAATCTTTTCATACGAAATAGTTTATCTTATAACATGTGACCACCTAAATAAACAAAAATTAGGCAAAAAGGATCAGGATGGAATTTTTGGCAGTTTTTCCAAGCCCTCTTTCTGCCTTTTTTGCAGCACTTTCAGGCTGTGTAGACTAATTACGAAAACTTTCGGGTTTAGGTTCATCAATTATCGCAGTTTTCGTTAATGACCAATGCTCCCCATGGCCGAGAAAGCCGAAGAAGCAATTGCAATTTGGCAATACCTTGGGCTGGAGATTGCCGCATTGACACGATAGAGGAGCCTGGGGTATAGTTCGTGTTGAGAAGTATGCTGGCGTTGGCGTATCAATAATGCTCACCCTTGCCGCGGTATTTGTCTCGTTTTACTGAACTTTTCATCAAATTCCCATATCAATAAGTTAACTCAGACAACAAATAACCGTAATCGGTGTTAGTTACCAATTTATGTCATTCAGTGAAAGCCTCGACAAAACACGATGATAGAGCAGTGGCTGCCCGGACTTTGAAGCGGTTACGGATACTGTTGATTTTGTGGGTCGTGTCATTTTTGGCCAGCATCATCTGGTTTGCACTCTCGCCGAGCCTTTAGTTCGTTGCAATCTTTTTTTGGATACTTTTGTGGTCGCAAATGACGCATGGTAATCCAAGGAAAAGTCATTCTCAAGAAAGGAAAGGAATATTCTATTGAGCGATTTCATCCGTGGATTTTCTCTGGGGCAATTCAAAAGACAGCCGGCGATGTGCAGGATGGTGGCTGGGTTGAAGTCCGGCATTCCAATGGTAGAATTCTTGGTTTTGGCCACTTTCAGAACGGCAGTATCGCAGTACGCATGCTTTGCTTCGGCGAAGAACATCCGCCGTCAAACTTCTGGCACAAAAAGATCGCACTGGCATTGGCGCTCCGGCGTCGCGCGAACCTACCCGCTGCTGCTACGAATTCGTTCCGATTAATACACGGTGAGGGTGATGGGCTGCCCGGGCTGGTTATAGATTACTACGACAATACCGCTGTGCTTCAGGCCCATTCTGTGGGCATGCATCTGGATCGCCACCTTATTTCTGCAGCCTTACAAGAAGTGATTTCTGACGCACTAAAAGCAGTGTACTACAAAAGCCAGTCCACGCTTCCCGGAAGGATGCATGATGCAAGACAAGATGAGTACCTTTTTGGCATGGGTGCCGTGCCGCACACAATTATCGAAAACGGAAACAGGTTCTATGTCGATTGGGAAGAAGGACAGAAGACTGGATTCTTCCTGGATCAACGAGAAAATAGAAAGCTGCTCGGTGATTTCTGCAATGGGAAAACCGTCCTTAATACATTTTGTTATACCGGTGGGTTTTCGGTCTACGCGCTCCGCGCAAACGCAGAAGTAGTACATTCCGTTGATTCTTCAGAAAAAGCAGTTGCGCTCACCCGAAGGAACATCGCGTTAAATGGGTTTGATGAGGAAATCCACAGATGCTACGTCGAAGATACGTTTGACTTTCTGAAGGATAAGCAAGGTCAATACGATGTCGTTGTTCTTGATCCGCCTGCTTTCGCCAAACACCGGGATGCGCGGCATCAAGCCGTAAAGGGATATCAACGATTAAACATGGAAGCCTTGCGCATCGTGAAACCGGGCGGCGTTGTTTTCACATTCTCCTGCTCACAGGTAGTTGACAGGCAACTGTTTTACGACACTGTTGTATCTGCCGCTATTCAGACCGGAAGGCAAATCAAAGTCTTACATCATCTCTCGCAACCCGCAGATCATCCAGTTTCTATTTTTCATCCCGAAGGACACTATCTAAAAGGATTGGTATTATACGTCGAGTAAGTGGAGGACCCCAGAATTCCCGTTTTGTGGATTGCTTCGACACGCGGGAAGTAGATTTTTCGATTTGGCTGGTTAATTACACTATGCTTAGTTCCCCTTCTAAGCCTTCAACCACCGAAAAATCTTAAAGGCCTATAAGTCAACCATTTACGCACTCCATTCCGAGTCCGTGCAAGTGCAGACAGGCGCATGCCGCCGGTGTCTTTCACCCTTTCCATCGCGATGACCAGATTGCCATTTGGAAATTTTTTTTTAATTGTCCCTATATAAAGTTTTACGTTTTTTGATCTAAAAAAACTTCTGCAGCACTTGGTAAAAATATCAAACCGGCTAGCTATTTTTGAACCGAGGTTCAAAAAGTTGCTGTTGGCTGCATTCGAATTTCCGTTGGTTGGGATAGTTTGTATTTCCGTTACGTGTCAGTGATCTATTTGGCATTTGCCGTTGGGTGATAATAATTTCTAGGGAATATTTCTGTCTGGTATTTTGGAGGCTTTATACAATCAAAAAATCAGAGTAAAATGAAAATAGTAATAATGGGGAGCAAAGGTTTCGATACCCTGGAATACAATTTGGCAGATTCATTTCGGTTTCTGGGGCATCAAGTTTCAATTGTAGATATAGATGAGGTTATCCCCGCCCAATATCCTGTTAACTACCATGCCATTAAATACTTTAAGAAGTATGATGAGTACATATTTCAACATTTGGCAGAGCATGTTATTAAACTCAAAGCTGATTTGGTCATCGGCACGTATCGTTTTATTAACCCCGTGTGCATCAAAGCCATCAAAAAAGCGCAGCCACATACGCCGATTATTCAGATTAATCCTGATCAACTCACGACATTAGAACATCAGCAAATATTCGCTTCGCCATATGATTACTTCTTTACGAAGGAACCTTTTATGGTTAATTTCATGAAACAAAATGATGGGATTGAATACAGTGTACTTACCCGAAGCATTCAATCCCCGTGTGCATAAAAAACCAACATCAAGTAAGATTGAACTGGAAGCAGAAATAAATATAGATGTAATTGCATTTGGCTTCCAATACCCATATAGACGTCTGATGATCGAAAAACTAGTTGACTCAGGCATCCAAGTTTCCTTATTCGGGAAGAAGGACAGGCGATTTTCGTCGCCTAAACTGGACAAATATTTCCACAACGAATGGATTACCGGTGAAAGAAAGGCAAAGTTACTCTACGGCTCAAAAATCGTATTCAACAATTTTCACTACGCAGAGATCGAATCGGTAAATTGTAAGTTTTTTGAAATTGCCGGAATCGGCGCTTTCCAGATATGTGATTATCGGCCCACAGTTCATGAATATTCGAAGATTGATCCTGAGAAATTTACTTTCAAAGGAATTGACGAGGCAATAGACCTTATTAAGTTCTATCAGGATAAACCAATGCTAAGACATGAAATGGCAGCGGTGCAATACGAGCATTTCTTGCAGCATCATACTTATGAACATCGTACCAATAAAATACTTGAAACTGTCTTCGCAATAAAGAGCCAGCCTGCAGAACGCGATTCACCAGTGCTTGGACCTACTTTCTGAAGACGATTAACCCTAGTCCATTAAAGCAAACGCATTTGTTGGGATCATTTTTTTGTGTGCTCCTTTTCATAATGCTCCCGCAAAATATCTTCTCCGAAATCGTTCGTAAGATCGCGCACGACTGAGTGAACGTGATTGGCATTGTTCTGCGTATTGTCTAACTCTATCAAAAGCATCGGCCCTTGGATCCGATAGTAGTGCCCTTCTCCAGCCTTCAAGCTCCCTGCCCAGGCGAAACTTAATTTATCAATCCCCGCCTTTTGAATTTTTTCCATCAGCTTGTGCGAAAATCCCAATTCATAATTCTGAACATATACTTCCAGCAGTTTCATCAGCATATTCTTTTGCAGATCGGTCATCGCGGAATAGGACAGTCCGGCAGGATCCAACGGCATGGCTTTGCGACTGTTAGCACTAACGATTTCCGGAAGGGGTGTTTCCGAGATCAATGCGGTCTCCAATTGCGATGCTGTCAGCGCGTTTACCAGTGCATGCCCCAATTCCGTCTCTTCTTTCAGTACCTGCTTGCCTTTCTCAGTTCCCTGGAGTACAATCCCCGGATTAGATCCAAAAAAGGACGGTGTTGACGATTCAATCTTGTTGTTGAGCGATGAGAAATTCAATGCAATATGGTGCCCTTCAAACCTCCAACCCCAAGGTGAATCCTTTGATGGGGTGCCAAATATGGTGAAATAGTAGTTTAATGGATCCCGGAATGTATCGTTCGGACCCCGGTTTTCAACCTCAATTAGTACATTCTCCAATGCCATTATTGCATTTGCCTTTTGAAATCCTTGCAAACTTAGTGACGCTCTCAGGAGCTCCAGCGCCGCGCTACGCTGCACAGTACTGAGTTCGCGAAGCGGTACCCCGTTCCTCGATTTTGGAACATAATGCCAGTTCAATCGCTCGTTATCAGAAAATTCATACTGGGCTTTTGTTCTCAATTCTACGGGAAGAGACGATAAGAAACTATTAGCTATCTTCACCAAATCGATGTTTTGCGCTAGCGCGTTGGAGCTTAGCATTATGAAAAGGGAAACGAAGATTTTCATGAGTGGGAGTTTTAGTTAAGGGTAATATCATTGCCGATTGTAACGAATCACTTAATGATTTGTAAAATCCGCGACAATATCGGCACTCAATATAACCCATATTTGTATTCCTTTGTATGAAACACATCATGAGACTACCACTAAGTTCCGCAATTGTATTGATAAGTATCGGGAGCGCATTTTGCCAAACTGCTGCCGTCCGGCAAAAACACTACAACATCAAGAAAAATATTGGCATGGAGGGGTATGATCCCGTCAGTTATTTTGACCGGAAGCCCATGGAAGGCAAGGAGAGCATCACCCTGACCTATAATGGAATTACGTATCAATTTGCCTCTCAGGCAAATCTTGCTAAATTCAAAACTGACCCGACGAAATTCGAGCCAGCGTATGGTGGATGGTGCGCATACGCTATGGGGGCGACAGGCGAAAAAGTTAAGGTAGATCCAGAAACCTATACTATTCTGGGTGGAAGGCTCTATTTGTTTTACAACTTTTGGGGCAATAATACCCTCAACGACTGGAAAAAAAACCAGGATAAACTAAAGGAAGAAGCCGACGTTAACTGGAATAGAATTTTGCAGTGATTTTCAAGACTTGAAAATAGTTTCTTTTGCGTTAATTTCGACAAATATTAGGTAATGATGCATTTAGCACAGGCGTGTTCAACTATATTGGCTCAACTTATTGATCTCATTACGCAGATACACGAGAAAGACTTCGTCAAGCCAGCGGAAACCCTAGGTAAATCCACCATAGGCCAGCACCTTCGTCATACGCTTGAGTTTTTTATATGCCTTGAGCAGGGCTTCGACAAAGGGATAGTAAATTATGATAGTCGTGCCCATGATAAGTTGATAGAGACGGACAAGTTTCTCGCACTCACTGCCATTAGTCAAATCAAACGCTTCGTCTCCACAATGTCCGATAAACCATTATTGCTTGAAGTTGGTTATGATTTGGAAAAAAATGATTTCCTGACCATCGAGACTACTGCAACACGGGAATTGGTTTATAACATTGAACATGCGGTGCATCATATGGCCATTATGAAGATTGGGATAAAGGAGATAGCATCCTACGTTGTCCTTGCCCCTGATTTTGGAATAGCCGCTTCTACTATTCGTTTCCGGGAAACGAGGGCTCCGATGTCTCACTAATTATTTGAAATCGATTTGGGAATGTCTTTTGGTGAGAAATTCATCCACAGCAATTTTTTTATTAAACTTAAAAGCTGGGAATACTGGCCTTTCGGTATTATCCAGTTACCAGTAATTGTTTATTACCTGTGGCTATCACTCCGTGCAAGATCATTGGTCTTTTTCTCAGCATCAAACCCGGGCATTGCTATGGGTGGTATGTTTGGAGAATCTAAATATGAGGTTTTGAAAAAAGTACCTGAGCGGTACCTGCCTAACACAATCCTGATTTCAAAAACCTGCACAAAAGGCGAAGTCCTGAGAACAATGCAACGCCATGGCTTCCAACTACCTGTAATCTTTAAGCCTGACCTTGGGGAAAGAGGGTTTATGGTAACAAAAATTGTCACAGCGGCAGATATTGCAGCCTACCTCTCTAAAACAAAATCTGATTTTCTTATACAAGAATTAATTGACCTGCCACTGGAGTTTGGCGTTTTTTATGCGCGCCATCCAACAAACGAGAACGGGAGCGTCACCTCTGTCGTAGTTAAGGAAATGCTTGCCGTTACAGGAGATGGGAAGACTTCATTGCAAAACCTTATTTTACAAAAGGACAGGGCAAAACTGCAGTGGCAAAGCCTGAAAGAAATTTATCGTGATCGCTTAGGTGAAATCCTTAACGCTGGCGAAAAACTGGAATTAATTTCTATTGGCAACCATTGTTTAGGAACGAAATTTCTTGATGGAAGCCATTTGATATGCCCCAAACTTTCGGAAACATTCGATCGCATCAGTAAACAGGTTGATGGCTTCTGTTTTGGGCGGTTTGATCTCCGTTGCGCAAGTGTCAACGACTTGTATGAAGGGAATATTAGGATTATGGAGCTTAATGGATGTGGAGCGGAACCAGGACATATCTATTCCCCTGGCTACACGCTGCGTATGGCCCTGTCGGTTCTTTTTAGGCATTGGTCGGATATATTCACGATCGCCCGCGAAAACACCAAAAGGGGTGCGGCGTACATGCCGTTTATGGAGGCTATACGTTACTACAGAAAATTCAAAGGCGCGCTGAAGTAGCAGATTATGATAAAAACTTTTTCGTTGCTTTCTTTTTCAGTTTTATTGGTACTATCCCTCCAGGTACACTTAACCTCACCATTCTCCAACTGGGTCTCGAAAACAAAATAAGAACTGCCTGGCGCCTCGGGTTTGCAGCTGCCCTTATTGAATATCCATATGCGTGGTTGGCGGTTAAGTTTGAACAACTGATTACGTCTTCCCCTTTGATCGCCGAAAATGCTCAATTACTCACCGCGATTGTCATGACTTTACTGGGAATATTTAACCTGGTACCGCAAAGGAAACAATCGAAATTTGCTGAGAAATTCAACAATAGCGGCTTCAGACGTGGCCTTTTGCTGGGTATCTTGAACCCACTCGCACTTCCTTTCTGGGTTGGTACGACAGCCTACCTCAATAGCCAGCATTGGATCGATTTGACAACCCCAATGGGTCTTCAGGGTTATCTTTTTGGCGTATCTGCAGGAACGCTAACCTTATTTGTACTACTTGCCTATCTCGCCAACCTGATTGCCGCTAGGTTTCAGCAGAACCGCCTGCTAAAAAAAATTCCAGGAATTATTATGCTTACGCTTGGCCTCTACGCTTTCTTACAATACTTCATTTCGTCGTTCGATGGGCATTTATAATCGAACAACGCATAGCCATAAAGTCATTGCTTTGAAAATCTTGGTTGACACTGGCGATTGCAGGGCCGGAATTCAATGGCCCTGACGCAGTCCAGCGGTCTGGAACTCGCAGGAAACCGACTCGTCATGAAATAAACAAGCACCCAGTAATAGCTTTTCTTCGCTATCTATTTTCGGCCAGCTCAATAAACAAGACTTCTTTCCATCATGAACTCTGCGATCTGCACCGCGTTTGTTGCTGCACCCTTGCGAAGATTGTCAGCAACAACCCACATGTTTAGTGTGTTGGGTTGCGATTCATCCCGTCGGATTCTTCCAACAAAGACCTCATCGCGATGGTGCGCGTTAATCGGCATTGGGTAGATGTTGTTCTTAGGATCGTCCTGTACGATCACTCCTGGTGTCGTGGCCAAAATAGATCGGACCTCGCTTAAGTTAAAGTCTTCGTGAAACTCAACATTCACTGCCTCTGAATGTCCTCCGATAGACGGTATTCGTACGGTAGTAGCGGTAATTCCAATTGTCTTATCCCCCAATATTTTGTGCGTCTCATTTACCATCTTCATTTCCTCCTTTGTATAGCCGTTATCCAGAAACGAATCTATATGGGGCAATGCATTCATATCAATAGGATGCGGATAAACCTTTGTTCCCTTCCACACCATTTCGTTCATCCATCATTTGCTGAACAGCGTCTTTCCCTGTTCCTGTAACGGATTGATAGGTCGATACCACAATTCTCTTCAACCCGTATTTGACGTGTAGCGGCGCCAATGCCATGACCATTTGAATAGTGGAACAATTGGGGTTTGCAATTATCCGATCATCAATAGAAAGTTCTTGTCCGTTTATTTCTGGGACGACCAATTTTTTAGTCGGATCCATTCTCCATGCGGAGGAGTTATCGATTACAATGGAGCCTGCATCAGCATATTTTGGTGCCCACTCCAGTGAAGTACCTCCACCTGCCGAGAAAATCGCTATGTCCGGGGCAAGCTTGCATCCCTCTTCAATGCTTTTCACCACATAGTCCTTACCCTTGAAAGTTATTGTTTGACCAACCGATTTGGCTGAAGCAATCAGATAGAGTTCGTCAAAAGGAAAACTCCTTTCCGTCAATACCGTGAGAATTTCCTGGCCCACAAGTCCAGTTGCACCTACTACCGCGAGTTTCATTTTTTAATTATATTTATAGTCTGCAAAAATAGTGTTTTCCCGTTGTGCTTATGAAGTTTTGCCTACAAATATGCAGGTTTTCAAACCTGAAATCGATTACGGAAATATTTTTCCTAACGATTACACTCCTGAATATCCCCCAACAAATGTTCGCTCAGCTCAAAGATAATTTCTCTGATGGGGATTTTACGAACTGCGCCCTATTGGTCGGGCATGGATTCTCAATTTACGATTGAAGCGGAAGAGCTTAGGCTAGATGCGGATCCTTCCATGAATCAAGCTTATTTGTCAATATCGAGCACTGCTATTCAGAACGCCACATGGGAATTCCAAGTGCGGCTGGACTTCAATCCCTCCAGTGCAAATTATGCTCGAATTTATCTGGTGTCTGACCAATCCAACTTAACACAACCTTTGAATGGATATTATGTGCTGCTTGGAAATAACGAAGACGAGGTAAGTTTGTTCAAACAGACCGGTACCAGCCACACCAAGATCATTGACGGTCGCGATAATCTATTGAATCTGCCTACGATAGCAGTGAGGATTAAAGCCACGCACTTTCATGATGGATCTTGGGAATTGTATTCGGATCTTGGGTCACTGGGTGCTTATTTTTCTGAGGGAAGCGTGCTGGACACCACCCATCTATCGTCAAATTATTTTGGCGTGCTTTGCGCATATACCGCTACCCGCTCCGACAAGTTTTATTTTGACGACTTCTTTGTTGCGGGGGATGCGTATGTGGACACCTTTCCGCCAGAACTTGAGCCAAATAAATGTCGTTTCCGCAAATGAGCTTTCGTTAGTCTTTTCCGAAAATCTAGATCAAATAACGGCTGAAAGCGTGACGAACTACGTCGCTGATGGTAGCCTGGGTAATCCATCGCATGCAATGCTTCAGCGAGACAAAAAAAATGTCACCCTCTTTTTTGACAAAAAGTTTTTACCAGGATTTTCCTATACCCTTACAGTCGCAGGGATCAAAGACGAACAACGACAATGTAATAAATTCAACAAGCATAAATTTTGTCTTCTTTGACGATATCGCTGCTACCCCAAAGGATATTATCTTCACTGAAATACTTGCCGATCCAACACCACAAATTGGACTGCCAGAGCGGGAATTCGTAGAAATTTTTAACCGTAGTAAAATCGTATTTGACCTGGCCGGGTGGGAATTAACCGATCAAAATTCTATTTTGACTATACCGCAGCATAATACTGCTTCCTGGCGAATATTTGATTTTATCCTCCTCGACAACCGAGTTTGCCGCTTACGGCAAAGCTTGGGGAACCGAGGATTTTCCAGCACTTAACAATGCTGGTGACGTGCTCATCCTGAAAAACGCCGATGGCGTAACCATTGACTCACTAAAGTATGCCGACAGTTGGTATAGAGGACAATGAAAAAAGGAATGGCGGTTGGTCCTTGGAGTTGATTGATCCCGAAAATCTATGCAGCGAAAAGGAAAATTGGGTTGGTTCCGAAGACCTGCGTGGCGGAACCCCCGGAAAAACAAACTCGGTGCTGGCGAATAAACCTGACCTGACTGGCCCAAGGCTAATCTCGGCTATTCCACTTTCCCCTTTATCGCTCAAGTTAAACTTCAATGAAAAGCTTGAAAAATTATTACCCAAAGTAGCTGGGTTCGATCTTGACCCTGCCATCGCCATAGATCAAATTGCTTTTGGTGACGCATCGTTGACTTGCATTATTCTTTCCCTGGCGCAGAATCTTCAGCAAGAAATAGATTACACCATTACCGCAAATTCGATATATGATTGTGCGGGAAATTCGATTCAGACCGGATGGAAACAGCGCGCGTTTTGGAATTCCCGAACAGGCTGAACCAGGCGAAATTGTCATCAATGAAATCTTATTTAACCCGCGACCTACGGGTGTTGACTTTGTTGAACTCGTAAACACATCTTCCAAATTTATTAACCTCAAAAACTACTACATTTCAAACATTGAAAATAATGTGCCATCGAATGCAAGATTGGTTACCAACTATGGATCTTCTATTGCAACCGGGCGGTTACCTGGCGTTGACAGAAGATCTCAATGTATTAAAAGGAGAATACGTTCAGATGCCTACAGCGCATGTTTTGGTCGTGGATGATTTACCTGGCTTTAATGATGACGAAGGAACAGTAGCCTGTCTGGATGATCAACAGCACATTCTTGACGCCTTTCAGTACACCAAGAATTTACACTCGGTGTTCATCAATGATGACGAAGGTGTATCGCTGGAACGGATCAATTTCGGTGGCGCCACCAATGATCCTGCAAACTGGAAATCGGCGAGTTCACTCGTAGGGTTCGCAACACCTGGGTACCTAAATTCAAATGCCATGCCCACGTATCGGCTGTCGCAGCCCTCCGTGACAGTAGCGCCTGTAGTTTTTGATCCAATTTCAGGGCATCCCGATTTCACGCAGATCCATTTTAGGTTTGAGCAAGGTGGATACGTTGCGAACGTAAAGATATTTGACGGGCAGGGCCATCTGGTAAAGCGCATTGCCAACAACGATGTGCTGGGTATCGAAGGGGTATTTCGTTGGGATGGAGACCGCGACGATGGCAACAAAGCTCGGATAGGCTATTATATGATTTGGTTCGAAGTCTTTGACGCCAGCGGAAAGGTCTACACTTACCGTGAGCCGGTGGCAATTGCCGCCCAATTCTGAAGCGCGTAGCAACCTCAGGTTTGAAAGGCGCAGAAATTGCTCGACAGCCCAATCGAACCCATTCGCAATATTCTGGGCTTCGATGTCCATGAAAAACCTCAATGGTCATTACTGCGCTGACAGAAGAATACGGGTTATTTTGAGCAGAATACGGGTTCGGGAATTAATTAGCCAATATCTTTTGTTTTCGGGCTTGAGCGCATAATTTTGCGCATCTTTTATCAAACGGAGAACACACCATGGCCAAGAAAAAGAAGTCGACTTCAAAATCAGTGAAAAAAGCGCCAGCTAGAGCCAAGAAAGTGGCAAAAGCCAAGAAGACCGCTCCAAAAAAAGCTAAAAAAGCTAAAAAAGTGAAGAAAGTCCCTGCCAAGAAAGCGGCAACAGTCGCAAGGGCCAAAAAAACCGTTGCTTGCCAAAAAAGCAGCACCAAAGAAGAAAGTAAAGCCTGCGCCAAAGAAAAAAGTGAAGGCAGCACCAAAGGCGATCACGAAAAAGACGAAACCGGTTGTTGCCAAAAAAATTGAAAAGGCAAAAGTGAAGGCTAAGCCAGAAGTCACTAAAAGGGTAACTTTGGTAAAACCGGCGGTAGTCGTTCAAAAGCCAGCGCCACCGCAACTGAATATTTTTCCTGTGCCCAACCAGCGGCCCATCGCCCATAAACCATTGAAAGCCGCATCACGCGACGAAAGAACCAGATATTCCGAGGAAGAGTTGGTAGAGTTTGAAGCCCTGATCTACAAAAAGATGGAGAAGGCTAAAGAGGAATACAGAATATTGAAAGAGACGCTGAATCGTAACAATGACGAAGGAACAGACGCAACTTCTGGTGGCAATACCAAAGTTTTGGAAGATGGCGCTGAGACAGCTGAAAAAGAAAATCTTAGCCAGCTAGCTGCTCGTCAACAGAAGTATATCATGAACCTGGAGAATGCGTTGGTTCGGATCAAGAATGGAACGTACGGAATCTGTTCAGTTACAGGCAAACTTATTCCGAAAGAACGCTTGATTGCTGTACCGCATACAACGCAATCTATCGAAGCGAAAATGATGCAACAGGATTAATGGTTTTATGATTTCCTTTTCGGAAGTCTGGAATCTATATTTAGACCGTCTGGCAATAATTCATATACCTTAGACACTGATACACGTGGACTTCCTACAAAACCATATTGAAGCACTGATTTTTTGCGCCCCCAGCCCTATCAAGCTGTCAGAATTAAAAGGATGCCTTTCAGAAATGTTTAATGCAGATGTGCCAGAAGAGGATATCCTTGGCGCAATTCAACGGTTGGACGAGAAATTTCAAGCTGAAGAATTTTCTTTCCAGTTGTTTAAGGCTGCAGGTGGCTATCAATTTCTTACTAAGCCCGCCTATCAGTCAAGCATTGGTATTATGCTAAAGCAGCAATCTAAGAAGCGCTTGTCTACATCGGCCATGGAAACGCTTTCAATTATCGCATACAAACAACCTATCTCAAAAACTGAAATAGAAAATATCAGAGGCGTAAATTGTGATTATGCCGTGCAGAAACTGCTCGATAAGGGCTTGGTCGAAATAACGGGAAAAGCGGAAACCATTGGTCGCCCGTTGCTGTATGGGACGACTCAGAAATTCATGGAGTATTTTGGTATTAATGATCTGGTTGAGCTCCCTATTCCCAAAGACTTCGCGGGTGAAGTAAATAGTATCGGTGAGAATCCGGAATTAAAAGATCCCGATGCCCAAGCGTAATCCATCTGGCCCGAAACGAGGCCGCAGCGGTTCACCTTCGAGATCTCACCCACCAGGTAAATCCACCAGCAACAAATCCGAGTATCGGCCTGATAAGAAATCAGCAAGTGACAAACGACCATTTCGCAGGTCAAAGGATAGTGGCATTAGCCATAAAAAGGATGAGTTTTCCGATTCCTCGACGCAAGGAAAATTTCTTGATAAAGCCAGGAGAAGAGGGAAGGATGCTGGTTACCGCGCCTATAAAGGCACCGGTAGACCAGACTTTAAGAAAAGGAAAGGCGCTGTTGATGAAGAGGGCAGCCGAAGACCACACAAAAAATTTGTTTCAAAGCAGTCGGGCATAACCCGAGTCTTCACGAAAGAAGAAAAGCGGCAGCCCAGGGAAAAAAGGGGGGCATCCACGGAGGGCGCAAACAGAGATCGGCCGTATAAGAAATTTGATAGCCGGAATAAGCCTGGCGTATGGCGACAAGCGGGCAGCACGCCCTGAGTCAAGAACCGACAGGCACAGTAAGTACAACTGATAATAGGCAGGTCAGGAAACCCTACAAGCGTGAGGCCGTCAAACACTCCCGCGATATCCCGCCATCATATGCTGCAAAAGGAACCGCTGTTAAGAAGGAATCTTTGGGGGACCTTGGAAAAATCCGCTTGAATAAGTTCATTTCAAACAGTGGCGTATGCTCACGGCGGGAAGCAGACGAACTTATCAAATTAGGTTTAATTTCAGTGAATGGAAAAACAATCACTGAACTGGGTTACAAAGTAAACCCAGGAGATGAGGTGCGGCATGAAAGCAAAGTCCTCCGCGCGGAAAAGCCAGTTTATATATTGCTAAATAAGCCCAAAGGATTTCTTACTACAACCGCCGACCCGCAAGAAAGAAATACCGTTATGCATCTTATTGCGAATATTGTAAAAGAGCGGGTATACCCAGTTGGGCGGCTAGACAGAAACACTACGGGCCTGCTCTTGCTCACAAATGACGGGGACTTGGCTGAGAAACTCATGCACCCATCGTACAACGTAAAGAAAATCTACAAAGTTGATTTGGATCGTCCATTAACGAAAGCCGATGCCCAGCGCATTCTGGAGGGTGTTAAACTGGCAGAAGGCCGGGCCATGGTAGACGATTTGGCAATAATATCAGACGATCGTAAGACAGTTGGGCTTGAAATTCATATTGGATGGAATCGGGTAGTAAGAAGAATCTTCGAGTCGCTCGAATACAATGTAGTAAGACTCGACCGTTCTGTCTATGCCGGCCTGAATAAAAAAGACATTAGCCGAGGACAATGGAGATTCTTAAAGAAAGAGGAGTTGGTATTGTTGAAACATTTCAAATAGTACTAGGCGTTGTCGAGCACAATCTTAAACATGCTCCCCTTACCAAGTTCCGAGTCAACGAGAATAATACCTTTTATTTTGATTAGCGCTTCCTGAATAATATAAAGTCCCAGACCTGTACCCTCCGTTCCGGGAGATGCACGATAAAACATGTCAAATATCTTAGGGATGCTTTCCTTTGAAATCCCTTGACCATTATCCTTCACTGCAATTTCAACAACATTCTTGACTCTTTTGAAAGAGACGCGGATGTAAGGATGCGGCTGATCGAGGTTGTGATATTTGACAGCATTCGCCATTAGATTATTCAAAATAATCTTCATCTGGTTGTAATCGGATCTGAACACATGACTCGGGTCTGGTTGGTATTCAAGTTTAATGGCAGAAACCCCCTTATTAAATCGTATGTCGGCAATAGTCTCATCGAGCAATCTGGCAAAGTCAAGCTCTTCAATTTTCAAATCGATTTTTTTGCTTCTCGACAGACTTAGAATATCACTGATAACCAAATCCAACTTCTTAATGCGTTCTTCGATCATAGTCATGAAAGATCGGGCTTTCTCTTCCTGCAATTCTAGCTTCCCAAGATAGGTCAGTCCAAGGATTGAGGCTATTGGCGTGCGAAGGTCATGTGATGTGCTGGATAAAAAGCTGTCCAATTCCTTATTCTCCTTATCCAAATTGCCACGCTCGTCTTCCAAGAACCACATAACCATGCTCATCCCCATCAGCGAAATCAATAATAGGTCAACGATGCCAAACAGTCCGAGCCCGGGAAGTCGTGTGCCCAAAATATTAAGCAGCCTGATAGTAAAATCGTATAGTTGGTAAATGCTAAAGAGGATAAGGGAACTCGACAGCAGCTGCCGACCAAAGCCTTTTGAAAATTTCTTATTAGTCCACACAACCATTCCAGCCACGAGGAACCCGAGGCCGGTAATGATAGCCCTGCTCCCGAAACTGACTAAGTAACGAGAAAATGGTCCGGCCTGGCCAAAAGCTGTTACGGTAAAGAATGCCACTCCCAGGCTGAGCAAGAAGATTATTCTGAATTTTCTTTTCGAAAATGCTTTCTCATAAATAAGCTCATAGGTTCCGCGAAGGATCATAATGATCTGAAGGAAGCACGCGAGTTGAGCAATTATGCTCAGGGTGTCACGAATCAATGATTGAGTTTCAATTAAGAAAATCAATATGATCCCAGAAGTAGATGCGTACACCGAATAGGCCATCCAACTCAGTGACCATGTCAATAAGAATCCCCTCCTGTAAAGCGTTCCAAAATGTCTGAAAATAAAGAAAAAGATTAGCCCAAGGGCGACCTCGGCAATGTAGGTGTTGAACAAACGGGTAGAATCTTCAGAAAGGTCAAGCAAACCCATTCGTTTTTATTTAAGCAAATAAGTCCATCAGAAGTAGTAATTTGTAACTAATTTACTAAAATAGACTTGCCGTTACAGAAAAACAAAAGCCTCCATATAGGAGGCTGGTTGTCGAAGTGGTGATGGAGGGAATTGAACCCCCGACACAAGGATTTTCAGTCCTTTGCTCTACCAACTGAGCTACATCACCGAAAATGAGGCACAAAAGTATGTATTTTTCGACTCCATGCAAAAAAGGAGCACTATTTATTGGTTCCATGCATTACAGGAATACTTTTAAATTCTACATTAAGGTATGATTGAACAATTAATCTTCATCTGCACACTTGGGATCGCTATTTATTTTGTCCGGAAGAGGGTTTTGGATATTAGGTCCAACATCAATTTGGGGAAGGAGAACAAAATCAAGAATGAACCTGGCAAAAGGTTCCTTAACATGGCTTTGGTGGCCTTCGGTCAGAAAAAGATGTTCAAAAGATTCATCCCGGCCGTTCTTCACTTCTTTATTTATGTCGGGTTCCTGGTCATCAACATTGAAGTTATTGAATTCGTCATTGACGGGTTAATTGGTACCCATCGTGTTTTTGCCCCCTATCTCGGAAGTTCTTACAACATCCTAATGAACATCTTCGAAGCCCTTGCGGTTGCGGTTTTACTCGCATGTTTGGTCATGCTCATCAGAAGGAATATTTTGAAGATAGAACGGTTCTGGTCATTAGAAATGACTTCATGGCCAAGACTGGACGCGAACTTGATCTTGATTACGGAAATTGTTTTAATGTTTGCTATTCTTACTATGAACGCTGCAGACCAGGCGTTGCAGCAAAGAAGCATAACCTACCTATCCACCGGAACGCTTTTTTTGAGCGGAAGCCTTAAGCCGATGCTGGCGTCACTTAGCACTCCTTCACTGGTAATTCTGGAACGGTCAGCCTGGTGGTTTCACATCGTTGGTATTCTGGGATTTGCTGTTTTTATCACCTACTCAAAACACCTGCACATTGTCCTTGCTTTTCCCAATACCTACTTTGCTAATGTTGAAGCAAAAGGTCACATAAAGAATATGCCTATTGTTACAAATGAAGTGAAGTTAATGCTTGGCCTAACGACCACCGATGCAAACGCGACGGCTCCGCCTGCAGCGCCTGGCCGATTTGGTGCTAAGGATGTCAACGATCTGAACTGGAATAATCTGTATGTCGGCATATGCCTGCACGGAGTGCGGCCGTTGCACTTCAGAATGCCCAGCCAACCTTACCGGTAAAAAGCTTTCACCCAGAAAAATTATGATGGACACCCGCGATCGAATGGAAGACGTAAGAAAGAGCGTCAAGAAAGGTGGTCCTGGATTGAATGACGGTAAGACATTGCTTGGGGACTATATAACGAAAGAAGAAATCAACGCCTGTACCAGCTGCAATGCGTGCGTGGAAGCTTGCCCGGTGCTGATTAACCCATTGGAAATTATCATTGAACTGAGAAGATATGTGGCGATGGAAGAATCAGGGTCTCCGGCATCTTGGAATTCAATGTTTCAAAATATTGAGACGAATTTTGCGCCGTGGAAATTTTCGCCTGCCGATCGTTTCAATTGGGCTAAAGACACAAAACAATAAAATAAGGCATGGATGCATCACAATATACTATTCCAACCATGGCTGAGTTGGCAGCAAAGGGAGAAACGCCAGAAATTCTTTTTTGGGTGGGTTGTGCGGGATCTTTTGATGAAAGATACAAACGGGTTACAAAAGCATTCGTCGCAATTTTGAATGCCGTTCAAATAAAGTTTGCAGTCTTGGGCACTGAGGAAACCTGCACCGGCGATCCTGCCAGGCGGGCGGGAAACGAATTCCTATTTCAGATGCAGGCCATAAGCAATATCCAAGTTTTGGATAAGTACAATCTCAAAAAAATAGTTACTGCGTGCCCACACTGCTTCAACACGATTAAGAATGAATACCCCGAGCTTGGAGGTAATTATGATGTAGTTCACCATTCCACCTTCCTGCAATCGCTAATCCATGAAGGCAGAATCAAAATGAAACCAGGCGGATCATTCCAAGGGAAAAAGATCACCTATCACGATTCGTGTTACCTTGGTCGCGCGAACGGTGTGTATGAGGCTCCCAGGGCGATACTCGAGGCCCTTGATGCAGACCTTGTCGAGATGAAAAGATGTCGTTCCACAGGACTTTGTTGCGGAGCTGGTGGTGGGCAGATGTTCAAAGAGCCCGAAAAGGGAAGTAAGGACATCAACATTGCACGAACAGAAGAAGCGCTCCAAACTGGGTCAAAAACCATTGCCGTCGCCTGCCCATTTTGTATGACTATGATGAGCGATGGAATAAAAAATAAGGAACGTGAGGGAGAAGTGCAGGTAAAAGATCTCGCCGAACTTATTGCAGAATCTCAAGGTTTACCTTCTTAAAGACAGTTTTACAGTATGTTTAGCCCATTTGAATCCCTACCAGACCATTCTCGCATTTGGATTTACCAAGCGAGTAGAAAACTCAATTCCCAGGAACTTGCCACAATTTCGGAGTTTCTTTCTGCGTTTACAGCGCGATGGAGTGTGCACGGTGCACCATTAAGAGTCTTCTTTTGCGTTTCGTTTCGATCAGTTTATTATCCTGGCGGCGGATGAAAATTCGACCGGTGTAAGCGGATGCTCAATTGACGATGCCGTCAGAACGATAAATGATTTGGGCGAGAAATTGGGTCTGGATCTCTTCAATCGGACGTTAGTGGGTATTAAGAAAGATGACGAAATAGTCTCCATTCAGATGGCGGATTTGCAGAAGAAATATCTCGAGGGTGTCTGGAACAATAAAACCCTAATCGTAAATAATCTCGTTAAACAGAAAGGTGATTTGGAAACCAATTGGTTAGTCCCAGCAGAATTGACCTGGTTGAAACGGTATCTACCCAACGAAAAAGTAGCGAGTTGAGTACTAATTTTTTGTAGCTTTAGCAGAATTTCTATAGGAGGTCATGAGGTTAAGAGTTCTAGTTTATTTCATCGCCATTTCACTAACGGCATGCAGCGTCGAGAAAAAAGCGCAAAAGGCATTTAGATATGGCAAGTATCAAAACTCGCTGGAGATATATAAAAAGATACTGGCCGGAAGTCCAAACAATGGGCGTGCAAACTATTTTATCGCAGAATCGTACAGACTTTCAAATCGGCTCAAACTGGCCGAACCCTATTACGCACAGGCCGGTGGCCGTGAATTTGACAAAGACTCCATTCAATTTTATTATGCCCAATCGCTGAAAGCAAACGGAAAATATGCCGAGGCAAGAGCTCAGCTCGAAGAGATGGTTGCAAGATCGACGACGGACGCATTGAAAGACCGTGCGAAGTCCGAGATTGACGGAATGGATTACTTGGCAAATCTTGATGAAAAGCCGCGCTATTACCGCGTTAAAAACTTGGAGTTAATCAACACGCCAGCGGCCGAGTACTCGCCGGTCTTTCTGAATGATGAATTATATTTTACGTCCTCACGGACAAAAGACAAGCTTTATGAAGCAACGGGTACCCCGTTCACTGATATTTATAAGGTTGCCAGTCGCGGTGCCAATATAGATCTCGCAACTGTGGCAGCACTCCCTTCGGGTATCAATTCTGAAAGCATAAATGATGGCTGTTTGACGTTTTCACCAGATGGAAAGACGATGATATTTGCCAAGGGGAATTCAGGAAAACGTAAAGGAACGAATGATGTTGATTTGTATATATCCAGGTTCAGAAACAATGTATGGTCTGAGCCTATTAGAATAAACATTAATCAACCGGAGGCTTGGGATTCTGCACCTGCATTCAGCCCCGATGGCAGAACCTTGTATTTTGCGTCTAACCGCAAAGGCGGTTATGGCGGCACAGACCTTTATTCCGCTCAAATGGACTCCAGAGGAAGATTTTCGCGCGTAAGGAATCTTGGCCCCGAGATCAACACCCCCGGAAATGAAAATTTTCCATACATGGCCGAGGATGCCAAACTTTACTTTTCTTCGGATGAACATCCTGGCTACGGTGGTCTTGATCTATTCGTTGTAAAACGGGCGAATGCCAGAACTACAATAGAGAATCTTGGCCAGCCTATCAACTCACCAGGTGACGATTTTGGGATTTTTCTCTTCGGTCCAGACAGGGGCTTTTTTACCTCCAACCGGGATGGTGGAAAAGGTGATGATGATATTTATACGTTTGTTAACGAGGACCCAAATCTTAAGGTTGTTAACTACTACCTTCAAGGCATTACCTACACACGAGACAAAGAAAACAACCGACAGATACTGCCCAATACAAAAGTCAGCATATTGGACGAACGAGGTGAATTGATGCAGGATTTTGTGACCGGCAATGACGGCAAGTTTTTGTTTCGAATTTATGAAAACGAGGATTACAATATGGTAGGAGAGAGTGATGGATACCTCGTCAGACGCCAACCCTACACT
>CAVQQL010000002.1:0-181815 GCA_963714945.1 uncultured Bacteroidota bacterium
CAGCAAGACGTTTGAATTTGCAACCAGTGTGGTATTACTTGACATTGGCGTTAACGTCAGCAAGCCCGCCGGCGTTTCAATATCTCCAATGGTAAACAGTAATGGTCCTGTCTGCGTGTTTTCATCGATAATCTGGTCTGCAATCCCAGTAATGGTGGGCGTATCGTCTACGGCATTTACCGTAACTTGAAATGTGGTCTGCGCGCTATTTGTGCCGTCACTCACAATTAGCGTTACCGTGGTTGTTCCAAATCCATTTGGTGCAGGGGTAACCCTTACCGTACGTGCCGCCCCACTTCCACCCAAAACTACACCTGCATTCGGGACGACTATGGTATTGCTTGAACTCCCGGTAACCATTAACGTGGCCGGGGAAGTCTCTATATCTCCGATCGTAAACGAGAGAATAGCGGTTTGCGTATCCTCGTCTATGGTCTGGTTAACAATGCTCGTGATTGTGGGTAAATCATTTACGCTATTTACAGTTAATTGAAATGTAGTCTGCGTATTATTTGCACCATCGGTAACGTTTAGGGTAATGGTAGTAACGCCGAATTGATTCGCCGCTGGGGTAACCGTAACAGTGCGGTTGGCACCGGCACCTCCAAAAACAATGCTCGTATTTGGCACAAGCGTAATGTTGCTTGAGGTTCCCGTTACCAGCAGCAATCCAGGCGCGGTTTCCAGGTCACCTACGGTGAATGCAAGATTCAACGCCTGGGTATCTTCATTGATGGTTAGGTCAGCTATTGAGGTTATCGTCGGCGGTGTATTCACCGGCACGTTTACCATAAGCTCAAATGTTGTTTGTGCATCGTCAACGCCATCGCTGACTGTGATCGTGATGTTGGCTATTCCCGTCTGGCCGGCAATTGGTGTAACTTGTACTGTCCGGTCGGCGCCACTGCCAGCAAAGGCAATGCCTGATACCGGTACCAGCGTCGTATTGTCGGAAGCACCCGTCACATTCAATGCATCCAGGGGGGTTTCGGCATCCCCAACGGTAAACGCTAATAATCCCGTTTGGCTGCCTTCTGTAATAATTTGGTCCGCTATTGCAGTTATGGAGGGTGGCGCATTTACAGTAAGCGCAAACGTTGTTTGGGCGTCGTCCACCCCATCGCTGACAGTAATGGTTATGTTGGCAACGCCTGACTGACCCGCCGCTGGCGTAACCTGTACCGTCCGGTCGGCGCCGCTGCCGGTGATGACAATGCCTGACAAAGGCACCAGCGTAGTATTGTCGGAATCACCCGTGACATCCAGCAGATCGGGGGTGGTTTCCACATCGCCGACAGTAAAGGCTAATAGACCGGTTTGGCTGTCTTCGCTAATCGTTTGATCCGCTATGGAAGAGATCGTTGGGGGGCTGTTGACGGGGGCATCTACCCTTACTTCAAATGTTGTTTGCGCATCGTCAACGCCATCGCTGACTGTGATCGTGATGTTGGCTATTCCCGTCTGGCCGGCAATTGGTGTAACTTGTACTGTCCGGTCGGCGCCACTGCCAGCAAAGGCAATGCCTGATACCGGTACCAGCGTCGTATTGTCGGAAGCACCCGTCACATTCAATGCATCCAGGGGGGTTTCGGCATCCCCAACGGTAAACGCTAATAATCCCGTTTGGCTGCCTTCTGTAATAATTTGGTCCGCTATTGCAGTTATGGAGGGTGGCGCATTTACAGTAAGCGCAAACGTTGTTTGGGCGTCGTCCACCCCATCGCTGACAGTAATGGTTATGTTGGCAACGCCTGACTGACCCGCCGCTGGCGTAACCTGTACCGTCCGGTCGGCGCCGCTGCCGATGATGACAATGCCTGACAAAGGTACCAGTGTAGTATTGTCGGAATCACCCGTGACATCCAGCAGATCGGGGGTGGTTTCCACATCGCCGACGGTAAAGGCTAATAGACCGGTTTGGCTGTCTTCGCTAATCGTTTGATCCGCTATGGAAGTTATGGTAGGGATGTCATTGACCGCAGTAACGGTGACGGTTATCAATGCCTGGTTAGACGTCTGGGGGACTACCTCATCGTTTTTAACGGTATAAAGAACTGTAGCATCACCAAAATAATTGAGTGATGGAATAAACGTAACGACACCCAGGTCATCAATGCTAAATTCGCCCTCAGGAGTAGTAATTAATTTATCTTCTGTTAAGGGCGTGGAAACATCAAGGTCAACGGTGGCGGGATCAATTGAATTGGGGGTCGCATCATCGTTGCTAACGATATTGAAAACTACGCCAGTATCTTCAGGGGTGGAGGCGCCGTCCGGATTCGCCAAAGGCTGGCTCAATACTGCAAACGGCAGTATCAGGCAAACAGAAAGTAATGTTTGACGAAAAAAGCGCATATTAAGTGACTATAGACCCGGCAAAAGTAGTCAAATTTTACAAGTAAATCCTTTCTTGATTCAAAATGTAACACCCGGAAATCAGGGTTTTTTTTTACTTCAGCACCATATTTTCAAACTTATCGTTTGCTTTGCCAGGGAATTTGGCTTTAATCCTCCGTCAATGTAGGATAAAGCGGAATTATTCACATTTTTGGCACACATCTGCAGCATGAATCGGGCTCAAAAATTGCCTAATTGCAGATCACCCGTTACTTTACAACAATATTACCAATTATGAAAGCATTCAACGATGGGTCGGATATTTGAAAAACGTAAACACAAGATGTTCGCACGTTTTGACCGGATGGCCAAAGCGTTCTCAAGGATTGGTAAGGATATATCGATAGCCGTTAAACAGAACGGGCCCTTACCCGAGAACAACCCCAGGCTTCGCATGTGCATCCAAAATGCTAAGGGCGTAAACATGCCCAAGGATAGAATAGACGCAGCCATCAAGCGCGCGTCTTCTAAGGAAGAAAAAGATTTTCAGGAGGTAATATATGAAGGATACGCGCCCCACGGCATACCCATTATCGTTGAATGTGCAACGGACAACCCGACCAGGACGGTCGCGAATATACGGCTGCACTTTTCTAAAAACGGAGGAGCAATGGGCAACTCCGGCTCCGTGGCTTTTATGTTCGAGCGAAAAGGTGTTTTTAAGTTTGAGCCCGACAAGCTCAACCTGGATGAAGCGGAGCTCGACTTAATCGATGCGGGGGCAGAAGATATTGAAATAGGGGAAGATGAAATTGTAGTGTATACCAAATTCTCTGAATTCGGCCATATGCAGAAGTTTCTCGAATCTGCCGATATGGAAGCAAAAAGCACTGAACTTCAGTACATCCCAAGCACGACAAAGGAGCTGCCCGAGGCAGAGCAAGATGAGGTTCTGAAACTCGTCGAGGTGCTGGAAAGTGATGACGACGTGCAGAACGTGTATCACAATCTGGCTTGACAAGGCAGGCATACCGATCCGGAAGACAATTTGCGCTGCGCGAAATCACTGCTTTAAATCGTTCATCTTTGCATGCATTACGCGGTTTATTCCTAACCGATCCAAAATCTAAAGGCTTTTATTCGTAGGTTAACAGTCCAAAAAACCAATTGGCGACGCAATTGCACCTCTATCCGATTAAATGTTTAGTTTACAGACATTTTTTTACCCAGTATCCACCCATGATGGTCAAGTATTGGATTACTTTCTTAGTGGTATTTGCTGGCACACCGTTATGGGGTCAACAATTCTCAATGTCTCTGGGGGTTTATACCGGCATAACATCCTCCTTTGCATTGGACGATGGTATCAATCAGGACTCGCGTTATAAAGAGAGTTATGGCCTCAAGTTCGCTCCAATCGGATTTGACTTTGGAATGGATTATGAAGGTTTTGGCTTCGTCGCCAGCCCGGGCATAATCAATCTCGGTCAGGAATTCTACGTCGTGAATACTGTTGGCGGTCAGGATGGAAAACGGTACATCGATTTACAGTATATCAATATTCCTGTTGCCTTTAAGGCCCACATCATCAATTTGTCATTCTTTAAGCTCAGTGGTCTGGTTTCGTTAGGGGCAGCTTATCTTGTCAACGGGAAAGAATTCGTTCGCCATACGGAATCCAAACTTCGATTCCCGGAGGAAGTGTATCCAATATTGCCCCCGGATTATATTGTTCAATACGATGGTGTGGCTGTTCCCTTTGTAAATGAGTATATTATTGCTGAAAAGAAAGATTTCAACTCGATTCAGGTATTTGTTGCCGCCGGATTTCGTTCGGATTGGGATGTCTCAAATCATTGGCGCGTATCCTTCGATTTTCGCATGAATCTTGGACTCTATGAACCGCGGACAGCCGAATATCTTGCAAAGCTCAATGCCTATCAGACACTTTACGATATACCTGGAAAACGACGCGAATTATTCGCACAACTCTCCATAGGTATTTCACGATACGTTGATTTTGAAAAAAGTGATAAGGAGCGAAAAAAGAATTTGAAAAGTAATTCAAAAAGATATCAGCCGATGCATTATCCCGGCGCAAATGCCAAAAAGAGAAAACCAAAAGGATAACACGTTATCGCGCGCATTTTTGTATTACTCGTCCTATGACTACACGCAGGTCGTTCATTCATCGAATATCATTAATTCTAACCAGTGTGTTTACCGGTGCGGCGCTGGTGCCAAAACGGGTGGTCAATAAAATTATGGCCGTTACCGGACCTATTAATGCTGCAGATCTAGGCAATACGTTAATTCATGAACACATTCTGGTAGATTTTATTGGGGCTTCGCAATACAATCCAAACCGTTGGCAAGAAACTGAAGTAATTGAAAAAGTGTTGCCTTATCTCAAGGAAGTAAGAGCGGCCGGATGCCAAACGCTGATTGACTGCACGCCAAATTACCTGGGCCGAGATGTATTGTTACTGAAGCGATTAAGTGCACAGTCCGGTTTAAACATAGTCACAAATACGGGATACTATGGAGGGTCGGATATTAAATTTTTACCCGATTATGCATTGCACGAAACCGCTTTGCAACTGGCTGACCGTTGGACAAAAGAATGGAATGAAGGTATTGAGGGCACGGGGATAAAGCCCGGGTTTATCAAAACCAGTGTCAATCCAGGCCGTTTGTCTCCGATTTCTCAAAAGCTTGTCCGGGCTTCCGCTATAACCCACTTGAAAACAGGGCTCACCATTGCTTCGCACACCGGGCCGGCCGTTGCTGCACTGGAAGAGATTGAAATATTAAAAGAGGAAGGGGTCGCGCCGGATGCGTTCATTTGGGTTCACGCTCAAAATGAAAACGACTGGAGTCAATACCAATTGGCCGCACGTTCAGGCGCTTGGGTGAGCCTCGACGGGCTACGCGACGACAATGTGTCGCAGTACACGGAGATGTTGGCCAACATGAAAAAAGAGCGTCTTCTTCACCGAACCCTCATTTCTCATGATGCCGGCTGGTATGAGCCAGGGAAACCGGACGGCGGAAACTTCACAGGGTTTACTACGCTATTCCGTCGGCTGATACCAGCGCTTAAAGATGGGGGCTTTTCAAAAAAGGACATTCAGCAACTAATTCAGTTTAACCCGATTGAAGCTTTCGCGATTCGCGTAAGAAAACGGGTGGGTCGACCGGGCGGTTAGGTATACCGGTAGCAAGCTGCAGCGGGGTAAAAGTTCATTGGTCAGGCCATCGCCCCCAGGCTTTTGTTGTTTATGAGCTGCGCCATCGCGCGTGCTAACAATTCATCGCAACTTACGATCTCTATTTTTTGATGATCTAACTTGCTCAACTACGGTATCGGAAATATACAGCTTCTCCAACGCAGACAATTGAATGATTTCCAGCGCATTACCACTGAGAACACCATGTGTGCAGTATGCGCGAACAGACTTGGCACCCTGCTCCATAAGGAGGTTAGCCGCAGCGCACAAGGTTCCTGCAGTGTCCACCAGATCATCGATGAGCACGATATTCTTGTTATTCACTTCACCAATAATTTCCATATGAGATACCTGGTTGGGCTTAAGTCGCTCTTTATTGATTACCGCGATCTCTGCATCCATATGCTTCTTGTATTGCTTTATCCGCTTGATACCGCCAAAGTCAGGACTGCATAAACACAAGTTGTCCAGTCCTGAATGTTTGATATGCTCAACAAACAGTCTCAACGATGGTAACGGATCCAGTGGAATCTTATAAAAACCTTCGATGGCGTTGGTATGCAGATCGATTGTTATTATTCGATCGGGGCCCATTAATTGTATCACATCGGCTACCATACGGGACGAGATGGAGGTTCGTTGTCCGTCTCTACGCTCCTGCCGACTGTGCGGCAAGTATGGTATAATGAGTACAACTTCTTTTGCGGATGATCGTCTGGCAGCGTCGACGGTCATGAGCATTTCGAAGAAATGCTCATATGGCATGTTTACCTTTGCCAGTAAAAAAACGACCTGCCCTCGAATACTTTCATTAAATCGCACGAATAATTCACCATCAGAAAATTTCTCCGTATGAATCCTGTGAAGCGGGACGCCCAATACCTTTGCGATTCTTTCGCCCAACTTCATTGCGGTTGAAGTTGCATAAAGTTTCATTTTGCTATCCATTGGTGTCGGCAAGTTATACGGCTTTCCAACGTTGAATCTACATATTTACGCACTTGAATCGGAAAAAGCTCGCAAATAAGTGTGATACGGCGGTCACATGATGCCTCTTGTGGCTTGCGGGAAGCTCTCGCTTTGGAATACATAAAAAAGACCTGCTGGACTTAGGCCGGCAGGTCTATGATTGTATGCTTCAAATGTCACCTGATTTTTAATAATTTTCCGTAACCTACGTGCTTGGACGATGCGTAACGGAAATAGTATAACCTGTCCCGTAGGCCCATCTCTGAGCAATCAAATGAATAACGATTGCCGGCTTTGACCTCCCCTTCGTAGACCACGAACTGACGGTTACCATGCCCATCAATTATTTCAAGGCAAACTTTGTCATTAGCCGGAGCTGTCCACTCCAACTTGAATTTGTCTTTGAAGGGATTTGGATAAGCATGTACCATGTGGACCTTGGACCATTGACCTGTCTCTTCCTCCACCGGCTCTTCAGGTTGCTGTGGTTCCTCGACTACCACCGGCGGTGTTGGTGGCTGTGTGGTACATGGATCATTTGAAGTAGGATCGCCGCCACCGGTGTTATCGCGCTCAACACATCCACTCACTGTATAAGAACAGGTTTGTGTGCACCCATTCTTTGTCACCGAAAGCGTAAAGGTCGCGGAACTACCGGGAGTACCTGCAGTATAGACGGCAGTTACATCACTGTTTCCAGAGCTTATTGACCAACTATTGTCGGTGCTGGCAACTGTCCATTGGTAGGTTGTAGCATCGACTTACTGCGGTGGACAGGACATTCCCGACTGATCCGCAAACAACGGGAGTCGTGGGAGGATTAATTAGACAAGACCAGTTAATGGTGGCAGGGTCAATGATAAATTCTTTATCCACGACACAACCAGAAGCATCCTTGATGCTTACTGAATAGGTACCTGCATTGAGCCCAGAAATATCTTCGGAAGTGGTCCCGTTAGACCAAAGGTATGTGTAGGGAAATTTGCCGCCCGTCACTGTAAGGTCAATGGCAAACGAACCTTCATTTCCACATTGTGCATTGTTTATGACACTCGTAACATCAATAGCAATAGGCGGCACAATGAAATAAGATTGAGTTTCGCTGCATCCTGTGGCATCGGTAATCGTGACAAGGTAATTTCCACCTGCAAGACCGTCAATAGCATTGCCCGTTTCACCGGTTGACCAACTGTACGTATAGGGCTCAACGCCATCAGCTGGGATGACGGAGATAGCGCCAAGATCTTGAGCACACGTTGGCTGGATAAGCGTGCTACTCACTTGCAGCGGCTTTTTGTTTACACTAATTACCGATTGGACGGAACATCCACTGGCATCTGTTACTGTTACTTGATAGCTACCGACCGTCAACCCTGATCGATCTTCCGTTGTCGGGCCATCCAACCATGCAAAGGTATAAGGGGCGGTGCCACCGGATACCGATAAATCAATGGCTCCTGAATTATCGCCTGCACAACTTGTCGGTGTCAAGGCAAACCTAAGCGATAAAGTATTGTTGATATTAAGCGTATATATTTTCCTTGTCAAACAGCCTCCCGCATCGGTTATCGTTACGAGGTAATTTCCCGCTGCAATATTTTGCAGATCTTGTGTGGTGGCTCCTGTGCTCCATAGATAGGTATAGGGCGCTATTCCACCAATCGGTGTTATATCAATGCTGCCGTCGGTCTGTGCACATGAAGGATGAACGAGCGATGCCTCCGCTGAAATCAGTGTTCCATTGGTTAGCACAAGTGTCTTTACCGCTGAGCAGCCTGTTGCATCCATGACGGTTACAGTGTAAAAACCACTGAAGAGATTGCTTTGGTTTTGCTCACTTGAACCATTGCTCCATGCATAGGTATACTCGCCTGTTCCACCGGACACAGTAAGCTCTATCGATCCGTTGTTCTGACCGCTGCACGCAGGATTTACCAGAGACTCACTGATGACGATGGGAGGAGGCGCAGAAATTTCTTCACTTAAGGTTAAAGTATTGCCATTGGCATCTGTAATCGTCACAGCATATATTCCGGCGGCCAGATTTTGGGTAGTAGATGTGGTGGCACCGTTAGACCATGCATAAACGAAGGGCTCCAGCCCATCCTGGATGATGACCTGCAATTCACCGTCATTGCTTGCAGAGCAGGTTATATCTTTCGTCTGCAAAGAAGCCAATAATGTTGAACAGGTTTGGCCTGGATCATCATCCTCGTGGGATAACGTATCGTAATCGACACACAATCCAGCCTTGTACGCAACTACACCCAATTCCTTTGTACAGGAATTGCTGGAGCACCAGGTGAATTCCAGCGTGAAGCTGTCTGCTCCACCTTCGCCAAATCCGTTTATATTATCGACTTTCAAGCCATAGACTCCGGTTGTTCTGTCCTTTCCAAACACCATCTTCCAGTTCTCTGAATTGCTGAAATCTTTTACTTCCCCGCAAGGAATTCCAATCGAATAGTGGGAAAGTCCGAAGCTCCGCGTGCCATCGTATGAAACCTTGATTTCATACCTAATGCATGATTCCGAAATTTGTTCTTCTTTCAAAACCTCAGAGGAATAGCTGTCACTATCACAGGAGGGTTTTTGGGCCGCCACTTGAAATGCAAACAGCATTCCCGTCAAAATAGTAAAATATTGTTTCATAGTCCGCTGGTTTGGCATTGATACAGCACAGCAAATTCTTTAGCGAATAAGGCCGGGAGTTGGATTATCGCATCGTCGAATAGGGTTAATTCGCGGTTGAAGCGGGATTACCACGCAGAGAAAATCCACGAATAGTTGCGCATGCGCCACTATTCATCCTAAAACAAGATGAAAGATTTTTTGGGATGAATGCTACCTCCCTCCGAGTTGTTGCGATCAATATTGGAAGACCAATTCCTTCGCCAGATCTTTTGGGTATAACGAGTGAAATTCACCCGAAAATATCCCTCGTCATATGTGTTTTTCAATTGAAGGAGAATTTGATAATACGGTCTTTGTTGGCGCGGCCTATCTATCCTATCTTCTTGTGGCTATGTTGTCCGCTTTCGACAGACGCTAATTTCATGACGTGGCAGTAACGCGCACCTACACCACTCACAACAATTATTCTGCCGGTGGCTTGCGATGCCAATAGGAAGCCAGAATGGATCCGGTGATATTCATTAAAGGGCCAAATACAGCCGGCGCCAGACCCACCGTTCCAATTTTACCCATCTCCTTGGCAATACCAGAGGCGAGGCCTCCATTTTGCATACCTACCTCAATAGCAATCGTTCGACAATCGCGTTCATTCATTTTGAACAATCTTGCAAACCAATAGCCGATTGTGTATCCTGCCATATTATGAATTGTTACCAATACCAACAGCAGTGCACCAATCTCCAGCAGACTATCTCTCCCGGCGGCTGTGATAATCGCAATGATTAAGCCTATACCGAACATAGAGACATAGGGCATTGCGGCGTCCAGCCATTGTGATTTTCCGCGTAGCAATTTGTTAAAAAGAAGTCCCGCGCCGATCGGCAGAATCACCATTTTCATAATATCCCACATCATCTTCATGATGTCTATTTCGATGAATGCCCCTGCCAACAGTTTCATGAGCAAAGGCGTAACAAAGGGTGCTAGCAAGGTAGTAACAGACGTAATGGTAATGGATAATGCAAGATTGGCCTTAGCCAGGTAGTTCATCACATTGGATGCCAAACCGCTCGGAGAGCAGCCAATGAGGATAATTCCTGCTGCTATTTCCGGGGCGAATCCGCTGACGTTCGCCAACGTAAACCCGATTACCGGCATTATAAGAAACTGCGCTAATACGCCGATCACAACTGCTTTGGGCGTTTTCACTACTGCAACAAAATCACCAACGCTCATAGAAGTACCCATGCCAAACATGATGAGCTGGATCAGGGGAATAATCAACGATGCTAACTTGAACCCCTTGAGCTCAACCAGGTAACCGGGATAGTATAGGGCCGTTGTGACGGCTGCGAAAATCATTATGGAATAGGCAAACCCTTTAAGCTTCGGGTAGCCCAGAAAACCGACACCAAGAAAAGCAAAAAATGCAATCATAAAAGGACCGGCATCGGCAAGGGTGGAATCGAGCGAGATGCCTATCGCGGTAGCAAGACAAACAAGCGAAATGCCAAGCAGTATTTTGTAGTATATGGTTTTCAAAACGTCTTCCGGGTTATACGTAAGAATAGAGTACGATAAAAGCTCGTACTCTATTCACTTAGGATTAGATTATGTGAACTTGCAACCTCTCCCCTACTCTAAATTAGTGTTTTCAGGAAGATGCCGCCATCATTAGCTGTATGTTCTGTCGTGTGAACGCTTTTCGTCCCATTCTTTGGTCGGGGCGAAATACGTCTTATCGCTGGCGTGCAGATGCTTCTTCACTTCCTCATCAACCAACTCAATTCCCAATCCAGGCGCAGTGAGCGGAACCTTAGCATAGCCTTTGTCAATTAAATTTCTTCCATCTGTGGTTTTCACCAACCCTTCCCACCACGTAACGTCGACAGAATGGTGCTCGAGTGCCAGGAAGTTTTGTGTAGCAGCTGCGCAATGGACATTGGCCATGAATGAAACGGGTGTGCCGGCCTGGTGCATGGCCATGGCAATGCCCTTTTCTTCCGCATAGTCCCCTATTCGTTTCGTCTCCAAAAGGCCACCGGATGAAACCAGGTCCGGGTGGATGATGTCAATTGCGTGCTGGTCAATCAAATCCCGACAGCTATCGAGTAAGAATACGTCTTCCCCGGTAGTTGTTGGTGTTTCCAGTGCCTCTGTAATCGTCTTGTGCTGTTCTGTATATTGCCATGGCACCATATCCTCCAACCACGCCAATCTGTATTTGTCTAGCGCCTTACCTAACCGGATACAGTTGTTCACATCCATGTGTCCATAGTGATCTGTTGACATCGGAATTTCATACCCGACCATGTTCCTGACATTCTCAACAATTCTTGCCAGTTCCTCTAATCCCTTTTCGGTGATTTGAATTCCCGTAAATGGATGTCGGGTGTTAGCGTACGACATGTAGCCACCTTGCCATTGGCTTGTACCTTCCTTAAAAATATTAGGGTTAACCAGTGCTCCAGGAATATTTTTCAGTTCATTAATGGAAACATCCATCTTTAACCAGGAGTATCCCTGCGTCTCCGTACGATACTTAATAAGCTTGATTTGCTCTTCGGGACTGCTAGACTCAGGTGTATCTGCATATATTCTGATATCGTCGCGGTAACGACCGCCCAACAATTGCCATGCAGGTACATTGTATGCCTTGCCGCAAAGATCCCATAATGCCATTTCGACAGCACAAACTCCACCAGCTTGTCGCGCCGGGCCGCCAAATTGCTTAATGATCTTAAAAATCTTTTCTACGTTGCAAGGATTCTCACCCAGAATACGGCTCTTCAACATCAAGGCGTAACGCACATCGGCGCCATCCCTCACCTCTCCCAAACCATAGATACCCTGATTGGTGTCAATGCGAATAATGGCAGTACGACCCATAACGGCTGTAACAGCATATCGCAAATCGGTTATCTTTAACTCAGAGGGGCTGGATGCCTTTTGCACTTTAGACGTTGTTTGCGCCATTGTATCTTCAAAGGTCATGCCCATGAGTCCTGTTAGCGTAATACCGCCCAGTGCGGTTTTCTTAAGAAAATCACGCCGATTGTCCTTTGTTGAAGGGCTGTCAATTTCCGCCTGGCGGGCTGCCGTGGCGATCTGCTCCCGCTCCTTATTCTTGCCGATAATTTCTTGCAAAATGGTTTTCATAGTATCAAAATGTTAAATGGTTGAATATTTCTCTGCACCGAATTGGCCTAATAATTACGTTCCTTTAAATAGTCATCAAGTTCTTTTTTGGTCATCGGCAATTTCCCAGGGTAATTGTTTAACCAATTCAGAAAGTCTTTTTTGATGGCTTCGCTCCACTCGCTGTCAATCTCTCCCGCGAGATACTTTTTTTCACGGAGGCGCAGGTGACCAAACTCGTCACGCAATGCTGTTACCTCAGAGGTGAGTACCAAATTTTCCACTAAGTGGGCTGGAATAAAGATGGTTCCATATTTCTTTGCCAATACAACGTCGCCCGGAAGCACGGTAGCCCTACCAACGCGAATAGGCGCATTGATCGACGTGAGCATCATCTGAAAGATAAACGAAGGATCCTGGCCTTTTATCCATGCGTTAAAGCCCTCAATTTCCTCCAATCCCTCCTGGTCTCTTACGGAGCCATAAAATATCACGCCTCGCTGGGACTTTGCATATATCGAATTGCCCAGGTTATCGCCAATAAGTGTACCATCAGCAATTTTACCGTAGCCATCAGCCACATAAACATCACCAGGAACCAGCACGTCTATTGGCCATGAATTGGTTCCGCCCTTCTGTGCTCGATTCTCGAGCTTTCCTTGCTCCTTCACCTGATTCTGAAGATCCGGCCTGAGTGGCATGTATTGTGCTGTTACTACACGGCCGGTCATTGCGCTATCCGGCCAGATAACCTGCCACTCGCCCTCAAATTGATTATGGTATCCTTTGTTTCGCAGCACCCCCCAGGCTTCTTCAATGGAAATATTCTTTCAGTCGGGCAAGGATAGCATCCGATACTTTCGGTCGTCCATCCGGGAATCGTTCACCTTTCCACTCAGACCGTTAAGGCCTTGATGTATTCTGGCGATGAGCCAACCCGTTGTCCATTTGAAATAATACTCCCCAGCAAAAGCGCTGAGATCAATATTCCTTTTTTGATCATTGTATAAAAGTTTAAAGTTAGTTACGCTAATATTGCTATACCCTAGGGTCTGACGGTCGTACCATCGCTTTTCCTTACCTGTGTCCATTCATTCAATTGCTTTTCCGGAATGGGATACTTTGCCGCCAATTTCTCGTTAATATCTACGCCTAGACCAGGCGCCTCGTTGACCGACATGTATCCATTTTTCATCGTAGGACTTCCCGGAAAAATCTCCTGTAATTCCGGAGAAAAAGATACGCTTTCCTGAATTCCAAAATTCCAAACAGCAAAATCGATGTGTGCATTGGCGGCGTGTCCTACCGGTGAGACATCACCCGGTCCATGCCAGGCGGTACGAATATTAAAAGCTTCTCCCAGGCGTGCTACTTTCATCGCGGGCGTAATACCCCCGATTTGTGAGATGTGAATCCGAATGAAGTCGAATAAACGTTCAGACATCGGCCCTACCCATTCGTGCGGACTGTTAAATAGCTCGCCCATGGCGATAGGCACGCTGGTTTGTTGGCGCAAGAGTTTGAAGTAACCGTTGTTCTCTGGTGAAAATGGATCTTCAATAAAGAACGGTCTGAACTCCTCCAATTTTTTGATCATCGCAATAGCGTCTATTGGTTGAATGCGCTCATGCACATCGTGCAACAGTTCAACCTCCTCGCCACAGGCCTTCCTTACGGCCTCAAACATTTTTGGTATTCCATTCAGGTAACGGAAAGTATCCATGAAGTTATCATTCGGCATTCCAAATCCGGCATCTTTAAAATCGGGTTTGGTTATTCCTGTTGCCCCGTATCCACCTAAGGCCTGTGTTGCCCCATATCCACCAAGTTGTATCCGTACATACTTAAAACCCTGCTCCATTTTCCGTTGCGCATCTTCCGCCACCTTTTCAATGCTCTCGCCGCTGGCGTGTGTGTAGCAGGGAATGGCAAAACGACATTTTCCACCCAGCAATTGATATACCGGCATATTGGCACGCTTGCCTTTGATATCCCACAAGGCCTGATCAAGACCACTCAACGCATTGTTCAGCACAGGTCCGTTGCGCCAATACGAACTCACGTATGCTGTTTGCCATATGTCTTCAATATTATCAGCATCCTTGCCAATGCAAAAATCATTGAGGTAATCGTTTATCGCAGAAATTACTGGACGGGCCCGTTGACGGAATGTTGCACATCCCAAACCATAGAGCCCAGGTTCGCTGGTCTCAACTTTCACAACGATCAATTCAATTCCATTCGGGCACGTTGAAATTGCCTTTACTTTTGTAATCTTAAGCGGAGGCATTCCTTTTGCATAGGCAGGCGTTTCATATGTTTTTGCGTTCGCCTGGGCAGGGCCAAATATTCCGAGTAGACCCGATGCCGAACCTAACCCTAACATTCTAAGGGTTTCCCTTCGGCTCGTTGAAAGCTTAGTTGCCGATCTCATCATAATATTTTATGGTTTGATGTTGGATTAAATTTAACCACAAAAGGAGGTTTAATAACGGTCTATTCCGAAATACTTCCGGCACAATTCCACAAGTGGTAGTTATCACATTTTTATACAAAAAATGGAACGCCGGGTGCAGCATACTTGCGCATGCCTTCCTCATTAATTTCAACCCCTATTCCCGGTTTTTCAGACAATTTGATAAATCCATCCGTTACCATCGGTCCATCGAAAGTGACTATTTCCTTAAACATTGGATCCGTATGAAAATAAATCTGCCATTCCATGATCAGGAAGTTGGGCACAGATGCGCACACATGGCATGATGCCATGGCGCCCAAAAATGACGCCACCATGTGCGGTGCAAATGGAACATAATATAAATTCGCCAGGTTTGCTATTCGCTGGCCTTCTCCCAGGCCACCCGCTTTTTGCAGATCGGGCATGATGATGTCTACAGCGCCAATTTCCAACAATCTTCTGAAACCATAGGCGAGATAAATATTTTCACCGGCACAAATCGGCGTACTCGTTGATTCTGTAATTTTTAAGTAAGCTTCAACATTCTCTGCCGGGATGGGTTCCTCCAGCCACATGAGATTCAATGGCTCAAACCGTTTGGCTACCTGCATTCCTGTTACCGCGTCATACCTGCCATGCATATCGACGCACACATCGATTTTCGGTCCGACTGCTTTTCGCACGGCAGCAATCTGGTTGTACATTCGGTCAAGTTCCGCGGGACTAGCCGTCCAGTTGTACGTATCATATTTGTTCGGGTCTTTTGCCTCATCAACGTCGAATTTAATGGCGTTGAATCCCATCTTCACGGCATTCGTTGCGGCCTCCGCAAACTTTTCAGGTGGTGGTGAATCCGCCCGGTAAAGCGCCGTGTCGCAATACACACGAATGTTATCTCTGAATTTTCCTCCCAGGAGTTGATAAACAGGCAATCCCAGGGCTTTGCCGGTAAGATCCCACAACGCGCTTTCCACGGCCGTAAGCACGGCTACGAACATACCCGACTGCGCACCCTCAAAAAAACCAGATTTGCGAATATCTTCGCATAAGCGGTGCACATTCAGCGGGCTTTTGCCCTTAATGCGTTGACCGAACATCTTGACCAGATGGTATGTACCGGGGGTAGCATCCACCCCTTCACCGCAGCCCCAGATATCCTGGTTGGTATGGATTTTTACAAAAAGGCTATGGCCATTGCGGATATAGCCGCACTTTATTTCAGTAATTTTCAAGTCACTGGGACTCGAAGATAAAGGTGTGCGTTCTACTGCTGTTTCTAATCCCTTTCCGAAATTCGAAAAGGAAGTAAAACCCAATGCAGCTGTTAGTGCGCTTTTGGTTAAAAATGATCGTCTGGAATTGGAGCTCGCCATAGCTAGATGAGGGTTTAGGGTTGAAATTTCTACCAGGTTCTATTCTTTAAATATTCTTTGATCTGTTCTTTGGGTACGGGCAATTCATCGATGTGGTCATTGAGCCATACCGAAAAGTCCTTTTCAATTTCGTCAGACCATCGTGAGTCAATCTGACCGGGCGTATACTTTTGTTCGCGAAGGCGTTGATGCCCGAACATATCACGCAGCCGCACGATCTCTGAGGTTTTTACTACCTGTTCAGCGAGATGAGGCGGAATAAATATTACCCCACCATTCCTCCCCAATACCACATCGCCGGGCATTACCATAGCCTGACCGATGCGTGTTGGCCTATTGATTGCCACCAGGGTAGTGTTCAGATCGCCATCAGGATTATTCAGGTGGTGGGAAGGATGATAACTTCTGAAAAAAGAAGTGAAAGAGCCCAATTCCTTCAAACCAACGATATCGCGCACTGCGCCGTCATAAACGATACCGTTACCGGACTTTGCGAAAATTGAATTGCCAAGATTGTCGCCAATCGTCGGGCCGTCTTCATGTGCCCCAAACTGATCGACAACATACACATCACCTTTGACGAGCATATCGATGGGCCACGAATTTTGGGATTTAATCCTGCCGTCCTTCTCGTGACCTTTCTTGTCAATCACGCGGTGCACATCCGGTCTCCCCGGCATAAATGTAGCCGTAAGCGCCCTTCCAACGAGTACGCTATCCGGATTTATACATTCCCACCCATCATCGTAGGCATGTCTGTAATTTGCTCCCTTCAATACAGCCCAGGCTTCTTCGAGGGTAACCAGTTTCATCCGTTTCAAAATCGCGTCTGATACCTTAGGTCGTCCGTCGGCAAAACGCTCTCCTTTCCACTCTGGCGTTAAGAAAAGAAGCTCTTCTTTGGAAATTTGTTGTGCATAACAATAGGAAGACAGCAACAAGAAGAATAGAACAAAAAGGCATGTATAACTTTCATACAATATCAGCTATTTATCTGTAGACTTTTAAAGGTATAAAATCAAAAACAGAACCCGGTTTCCCGGGTTCTGATTTTTAGCTTGTTATTCATCCCACCAAACTTTGGTGTCAAGTTTGTCCGGACCTTGGGCTGCAATCGCTGCCTGAACATTTTCACTGTTCACCAAAATCTCAGCAGGAGGATAGGTCAGCCTTGTGATGAAATCAACAATCCTGCCAGGGAACGGATTGACGGCGAGCACCGGGTAACCGCTTCTTCTGAAGTTGGACCAAGCCTCCGGACCATTCAGGAATGAGGCAACCCAATATTCATAATTGATCTGCTCCAACTCATTGCCTGCAAAAGTACCAACCATTGCAGCCGCGTATGCGTCGCGATCAGCTCCATCTACAGCAGACGCTGGAGAATAGCTTGCCATTTGGTCCATATGCGCTTTAATACCGTCACTGAAGTATCCGTCAGCCGTGCCCGTTGTTATCCATCCCCTAAACCTTGCTTCTGAAAGCAGCAGATTGCATTGTGCTGCCGTTAACAAAAACATCGGCGACGTTCTGGTTACAATTCTGGTACGGTCGCACTGGGTATAGGCATATCTTGCACCACCGCCGGGTAAGGTAGCACCCGACAAGTCAGCGTCGCCATCCGTGCTGCCCATCGGCAAACCAAATTGATCTCCGGGCAAAGATGTTGCAACAGCTGCTGTTTGTGCTGCCCCTGATGTCGCACCTACATACCGCACAGCAATAGCAGGTAATCTGGGATCATTGTTGCTTTTGAGCGCATCTACAAATGGTTCGGCCAAGTAGAAATTTGCTGCCTCACCGCCCGTCAAGGTCACCCCATATGGATTGTTATAGTTACCATCATGGCGGATTACCACATTATCATCATTAGAAAGAATCACACCACCGGCAAATGCAGCCGCAACGGTGGTTTGCGCTGTTGTCGGATCAACTTTGCTTAACCGCATACCTGCCCTGAGCAAAAGTGAATACCCGAATTTTTTCCACTTGGTGATATCGCCACCAAACAATACATCGCCAGTTTCAATCTTACCGGCTGCGCTGAGGGCAGCAGTTGCATCTTTCAACTCCTGAATGACACTCGCATAAATGTTTTGTTGCGTTTGGTAAACCGGGAAAAAAATCTGTGCGGTGTAGCCTTGACCACCTTCCTCATAAGGTACGCTTCCATACGTATCTGTCAGAATAATGAACGCATTGGCCTGGACGATACGCGCCATATTGTACAAATTGCTTCTCGTTGGCTCATCTTTAGTTCTGGTGATCACGTCAGTAGTATACTTCACTACATTCCGAAAGTAGTTTTGCCAATTTGCAACTGTGTTATTACTATTATCCTGGTTGAAATTCGCACCTTCCAGCACGCCCGTATTGGGGGAAATAAGTTGCTGCACAATCCCAAGCTCATACATAAGGTCATTGGCAGGGAATGTAGAACTGACCACGGCATTATTAAGGACCAGCGCAGGGTCGAGCGAAGTTGGAGCCACTTTGCTGGTGTTAAGTGTGTCAAATCCATCATCGCATGAAACGATAAGGACCAACGACAGCGCCATCAGACAAATGTTATATATCTTTTTCATAGTTGTGTCGTATTAAAATTTAACGTTCAAATTGAATCCGAGACTACGCGTTGTAGGAACACTGGGCGATTCTAACCCGACAACGTTGTCGGACGTGTAGCTAAAGCTTTCTGGATCGATGTTAGGAGCCCATTTCTTAAGCATTAGCACATTGTTCGCCACAAAACTCAGCCTCAAGCCTTTGATCGGGGACGTATCACCGAAGAATTTGGTGAAATCATACCCTATCGTGATTTGGCGCAGTTTCCAATAGCCAGCATTGTAAATGACAGGCTCAACTAATTGTGAACCCCTCACCACGGAATAATAATTCTCTGCCTGTGCGACAGCCGTATTAACCTCGCTCGCCTCATTCACGCCATCACCAATGACAGCTCCCGGGTCATTCCCGTTGGCATCAAGCGTACCACCCTCTCTTCCTGGAAGTGTCTCCTTGGAAAGTCCATGACGATAGGCATTGAAGTTTGTGCCTGACAAAACCTTACCTCCCAATTTGAAGTCAATCAGGAATGAAGCTGTAATCCCCTTATAGTTGAACGCATTGGTAAAACCACCGACCCACTTGGGTAATGCGCTTCCAAAGGGTATTAGTGTGGTGGTCCTCAGTGGCAGTCCATTGGCGCCGAAAACGATCTTGCCTTCATTGGCTGGATTTATGGAACCATCGTCCCTTCTATAACCATAGCCAACAATTTGCCCCATCTCCTCTCCAACGATCTGCTGCACGAATCCATTGAACACGTGCGAACCGACCGTGATACTCTCGCCAGGTACCTCCGTTAACAGACTCAACACTTCGGTAATATTGTAAGCGCCTGCAAAAGTGAAATCCCATTGGAAGTTAGTTGTCGTAACAGGGTATCACATTTACCATCATTTCAAAACCCTTGTTCTGGCTTTTGCCGCTGTTGATACGCGTTGACGTGAAGCCGGATCCATCAGAAATTTGTGCATTAACAATTTGATCCGTGGTGATCTTGCTATAGACCGCCAGGTCAAGATTAACGCGGCTGTCAAACATTTTCAGCTCTAAACCCAATTCTGTTTCCGCTACGGTCATAGGCCTCAGGTTTGCATTCGGTACGACGCTCCCAAAATTTCCGACGGCCTGTCCTCCGAACTGATTACCATTTACACCATAAAACAGGAGGTTTGCATAGGGCGGTACATCCGTATCACTTCCCACCTTAGCATAAGCTGCCCTGAATTTTCCGAAATCTAACCAGCCTGGTTTTGTAGCCAAACGATTCAGAAAAAACATAACTGGCAGAAACGGATGGGTAAAGGATGCTTCTGTTGGCTGGTGATAACGTGGAGAACCAGTCGTTACGCAATGTCGCATTCAAATAGAGAAATTGTTTGTAATTGACCTCAGCTTGGCCGTAGAGTGAATTTACACCACGTTCCGACAGATCATAGAACGGATCTTTTGCTCTCCCGTTCTGAACTGTATAGAGGTCCCTCACGACAAAGTCGGTTACCTGCACACTGTTTAAATCCGAGCGCCGCTTCATTTGATTTCCACCAACGGATACGTTGACGCCAAAATCACTGAACGACTTTGCTGCCGTAATCAGGAAGTCAATATTGGTCTCCCTGAACCGACGGGCTTCCTGTGTGTAGACACCATTGAAAAAATCCGGGGACCGACGAGTTAACGCCACCCTGTGCGATATTGTTTTTTCCCGTTGGAACGTTGATGTAGTCCTGATCACGTGTCCAGAAGTCTTCACCTCCACGGATTTGCGCGGAGAGCCAATCGGTGAAATCATATTTTGCTGAAAAATTTCCAAATATCCGGTCCCTTCGAATATTCTGTCTCACCTTAGCCAGAACCCAATAAGGATTCGTGCGATTCGTAAACCTGGAATAACTGTACTCACCGCCTACTGCATTGAACTTATTTCTATCCAATACTTCCATCGGCATGGTATTGGCCATGGCATAAAGCGAAGTAGGGATTGAGTTATCCTGATCTGAAACTACGGGGGGATTCGTATTTTTTTCAAAGGAGTAGTTGATATTTCCTTTTACAGTTAATTTGTCGGAAAGGTCGTAGCCAAAACCCAGGTTAACGGTTTTACGATTAAACTCATTATTTGGCGTGATCCCTTTACTACTCAGATCAGCAAACGATATATTCAAACCTCCCTTCTCGCCGTTGGCTGCGATGGCAACACTGTTGGAGAAATTCTGGCCATGACGATAGAACTGATTCAGAATACCCTTTTGGGCCACATAAGGCACGACTTCATCTGCGAACAGTAATTGGGTCATACCCGGCTGGATTCTGGGCCCAAACGACCACTGCCCTGTGTTAGGGTTGGGAAGGGCCCCAGGTGAGGCAGGTCCTGCGCCATTTTCACCTTGGCCAAATTCATACTGATAATCCGTAAAATCCAATGGCGTTTCGTCGGTGTAGTTCATATTGTAAGTGACACCTATGCCTTTGGTAGTTCCTCTTGATTTGGTCGTAATCATGATTACACCATCCTTGGCGCGCGAGCCATACAACGCAGCAGCTGCAGCACCCTTTAATACCTGCATACTCTCTACATCATCAGGATTGATACTGGACAGACCATCGCCACCATCTGTAGCAGCTCCACCGCCTCGGGTACCAATAGACGTGTCATCCGCGTTATTACCCAGCTTGGTACCAAAATTGGTATTGTCGATTGGGACACCATTGATAACGATCAACGGATTGTTTTGTCCGGATATTGAAGATTGACCGCGTATCCGGATTTTAGAACTTCCACCAGGTCCAGTGCCGAGTGATGATATGTTTAAGCCGGCCACTTTACCCTGCAGGGTATTCATCAGGTTCGGGCTTCTGTTAATCGTAAGTTGATCTGAATTTACTTTTGATGTAGCATAGCCCAAACTCCTGGCGCTTCTTTGAATGCCAAGCGCGGTTACGACCACTTCTTCGAGCGCCTTGACGTCTGGGGCCATGGCGAGATCGATGACAGACCGACCTGCTAATGCAATCTCTTGTGTTATATAGCCAACAAAGGAGAATACCAGCGTGGCATTATCGTCTTCAACATCAAGGGCATACTTCCCATTTGTATCTGTAGTTGTACCAATTGAAGTACCTTTGATAACCACATTGACACCTGGAAAGGTCTGACCATTTTCATCTCTTACGGTACCTGTCACAGCAACTGCCAATGGAAGTTCGATGGCCACCAATGATGCAAACGTTGGTTCCAATGGGCTTGAAAAATCGATCGCTGAAGTCAGCAACATAGGGGCAGCAGAAATCGCTGCACTCTGGGGTGCCTTAGCCATTTTCGATTGTTTTCTGTGAATCACATAGAAGCGATCCCCAGCTTTTTCATAATACAAATCTGTACCCTTCAACAGACTATCCAACGCCTGCTCCGGGGCACTGTACGTTCCAGATGAAAAGTACACCTGTTTGTTTTCAATCCATTCATCTTTGTAGGCAATCGAAATCTGAAAGGATCTTTCGACTTCAGCTAGTGCCAGCTTTAACGGATTCGAATTGCCTTGTTTTCTGGTCTGTATGGGCTTGTGAGCAGCCGCATACACCTCCGTTGTCTGAGGCATGGCCGGAAACTGCATGAATAGCAGTGCCGTAAATAGTAAGTAGTATTTTTTCATGGGTTATGGGTTTTAGTTAGTTATGTTTATATGCAAAAAAATTCAATATATTTTCGTCTCCGGATTCCGGTCCACCATCAGAATCAATGCTCATTCCTCTTTGATCTCTATATTGTTATCAACTCTGGTTATTTTCAATTGAAAAGCCTTGCCCAGCTGCCGCAATAAGATATTCGCGTCACCCAAAGGCATTGACCCCGAAACTGTTTGTTCCAGCAGCGATTTGTTCTCCACGACCACATCCAAGCCATAATTATTTTCCAACATGTTTATCATCTCGCGTAAACTTGTGTGGTTTAAAATAATTCTGTTGTCAGTCCACGCAGAGTAAAGCTTGGGGTCAACAGCGGTTTTGTTATAGTGCAGTGCCTTGTATTCCACCATTTCTCCAGGCTTCATCACAATCGTCTCTGGTGCTTTTGCTGTTGGCAGGTTGAGTCTTATCTTTCCTGAATTTAAAACCACCTTTGTTCCGTTTGTTCTGTTGTAAACGTTAAAAGTGGTTCCCAGTACCTCTACCGTTACACCCTCCTTTGTATGGACCTTAAATAATTGATTATCGGGTTTACGAACCACGGAGAAGAATGCCTCGCCATCAAGATAAATATCCCTTTCCGGGTCATTTTTCCAGTCAGACTGTAACGTTAGCTTGGAATTTGCATTTAAGACAACTGTAGACCCATCGGGCAACACAAATGTTCTGGTTTCGCCAAAGGCCGTGCGGTATACCTTCCATGGCTGCCGTGCCCCATAAAAATACATAAGGCCTACAAGGCAGACGAGGACTACGCCGGCAGCGGCCTTATACCATAAATCTCTAGCACCAGGATTGATATTCGGTGGTGCGACTTCCAATTGGTGAATTCTATTCCAGAGCTGGGTAACTTCATCCTCAGCCAGTGCATAATCCGAAAATCGCACACTTTGTAATATCTGGAGCGCCTCCTCCACCACAGCCTGCTTCTCAGGATGATCCATTAGCCATGACCTCCAAAAAACAGCAGCGCTTTCGTCATGGGCATTGAATACCCATGCCTGAAAAAATTCATCCTTTGCAAAATCGCCCGCCGTGAAATCAGAATAATTCATCTATTATGGTGTAGTGATACCCATGTTTCCATATAAAGAGGCACCACATGGTACTTTCTCATCGATTTATTTTGACTTTTTTTGGGCTAAGCGGATAATTATTGGAAGTGGGGCCGTTTGACTGTGCACTGCCAGTTGCCCCAAGGTCACTTGACCATATGGTTTCTCAAGCAGTCAATAGCCTTTGAAATAAGATTGTAGGCGGAATCAACCTGCAATTCCATTACGGAAGCGATATCTGAATAATTCAGATTGTTGTAGAATTTTAGGAAAAGAGCCTCTCGTTGGCGTTTCGATAACGAACTAACGCAATGTTCCAATTTTGCCACACGCGCTGCATCATGTTCGTCCTGTTCGATTGTGTATTCCACAGGAACCGTAATCTCGAAGAAAGCCTCCTGCTTGTAATCGATGGAGAGCGAAAAGCGCTTCCGCCAGTTGAGTTTTTTCACCAGAAGTCTTCGAAATGATTTAAAAAGATAAGCGTTTACCGCATATACATCGGCGAGACTTCTTCGCCTATCCCAAAGCATGGTGAAAATTTCCTGCAAACAGTCCTTAACCATGTCACGGTCAGAACAGCTTTGCATTCCATAATTATAGAGAAGTTTCGTGTATCGCCTATAAAGAATAGAAAAAGACAACTCATTGCCTTCCTTTATGCTCTGCCACAAATACTTATCATGAGGGACATGCCCTGTAAACTCCAGCTTAGAAGACAAAATTTTCTCAGAAACTTCAGACCGGCTTTTCGCGAGCATTGCCCGTTAGGATTTTATGTCGTACTAATTTGATATTAAATTAGACAGAAAACGTTTGCATCCAACAAAATGACATTAAATTATTTTTATTGGTTAGTTGGGCTGCCATACCCAAAAAGGAGGAGATGCCGCGTGCGAGCGTCATCCTCAGTTCCTGGAAAAAGGATTCCGCTTCAGGATTTGATTGCACTCAGGCTTTCGCTAAATTACTTCCACTAAATTGATACTACTATGGCTTCACCCACTCCAGCAGTTATTCATGCGCTGAGATGTACAGCAGTAGAACTTAACCGTCGCTTAGACTACCAATGGGGACATATGGGTTCTTGCAATTGTGGATTCCTGGCACAGCAGGTATCCCATCTTCAAAAAAACGAAATCCATACCTATGCAATGCAGCGATGCGGGGATTGGAACGAACAATTGAATGATTATTGCCCAGCCAGCGGTTACGCAATGGACGATCTCATCACAAGTTTAGTAGACTTCGGCTTTGACATTGACGATCTGAAGCATCTGGAACGGCTGTCCGACCAGAAGGTTCTACGCATGATACCCCAGGACGCTCAGCCCCTGAAACACAACGTAAAGACTGATGTTGTTCGATATTTAAACGCTTGGGCCAATGCCCTGGAAACCACGCTCTTGGAAAAAATCACGCTTCCTATTCACGAAAGTGCTCAAATGGAAGTCTGAAATGAATGCAATCCTTCGCTCTATCATCCTGATTGACAAACTTAAACCACTTGACAAACCTGGCTTCTTCTACGAGCCCGCTCTTTAACAACACTTTTTCTGAAGCAACATTCTCAACATCCACAAAGGTTTGTATCCGATACACACCGTCCTGGTGTACAAGCAGGCTCATGGTGAATTTACATACCTCCGTTGCATAGCCATTGCCCCACTGCGTCGGACTGAATATATAACCAAATTGAATTTTTCCGTCTTCGTTAATCAGGCCGATGCTGCCAATTAACCTGGCGCTTTCATTTAGCCGAATGGAATAGGCATATTCCTTACCGCTCCGCCAGGCCGCCAGCGCGTGCCGCAAATATGCTTTGGTATCCTCAAGCGACTTATGCGTAGGCCATGAAACAAACCGTGTTGCTTCTGGCTTGCTGGCATAAGCATAAAATATTTCTTCGGCGTCTTCGTACCTTAGCCGTTGAACTGTCAAGGCGATCCGTAGAGAATTGCTCAGGTAAGTTTAATCTAATCATTCTTTAAAAAGGCTTTCATGGCACAAGAGCGCAATATCGTACACCAGTATTTCAAGCGAGAATTCGACAAAGCCACCATTCTTGTTAGGGTTAACCCCATTCAATTCAAAGGCACAGAAATAACAATATTACAAGATGGAAAAATTCAGCGTCGCGAGCTCGAATTTGATGAAGGAATCCTGGAAGATTTACAAGCTGATGGATTTAACGCAGCAAGTGCACTGGAATTTAATATATACCTCTCCGGATTACGATAGAGAATCTAAAGCATGCGCCGGTTAGGCTAACGCACAAAGAAAAAGCCCAAAGATTTCATTTTTTGCAGAATACCGATTACAAATTGTCAATTGTCAAGTGTATCTTTGCACCGGCAAATCGGCACGACCAGCTCCTGCTGAACTCCCCCAGGACCGGAAGGTAGCAAGGGTAGGCGGTTGTAGCGGTGCGATGTTCGGTTTGCCATTTTTTTATTTCAACTACCTTTGCCGACTTTCCATCGGTTTGCTTTTCGCCATTGATAATCCGGTTTGGAGACGTGAAAATTCAATCTCTTCGTCGAACTTAGACTTTATATTTTACCCGTAAACCATAAAATCCTAGACACATGAAATTCTTTATTGATACCGCCAATCTTAATGAAATTAAAGAAGCCTACGATTTGGGCGTATTGGACGGCGTAACCACCAACCCATCGCTTATGGCCAAAGAAGGCATCCAGGGACACGATAATATTAGTGCCCATTATAAGGCAATCTGCAATATTGTTGATAATAATGTGAGTGCCGAAGTGATCGCGACGGACTTTGAAGGCATTCATGAAGGAAGGCCAGGAGCTTGCCAAAATTGATGACAAGATCGTAGTGAAAGTACCCATGATCAAGGATGGTGTGAAAGCAATCAAAAAAGTTTTCCAGTGAAGGCATCGAACCAATTGTACGCTGGTCTTTTCTGCCGGACAGGCTATTCTTGCAGCGAAAGCCGGTGCAAGCTATGTTTCTCCTTTTATCGGACGCCTGGATGATATCTCTCAAGATGGACTGGAACTCATCGCCCAACTTGTACCATTTATGACAACTACGGATTTGAAACGGAAATTCTCGCTGCCTCTATTCGTCATACCATCCATTTAATGCAGTGTGCAGAGATTGGTGCTGATGTTGTAACCTGCCCACTGAGTGTGATAACCGGGCTGCTCAAACACCCCCTGACCGATAACGGATTGGCAAAATTTCTTGCCGATTATAAGAAGTTGAATGGATAACAGGTCACATTCTTGCGCGGTATGAGATTCAGAACACGATAAGCCGTAGGGCGTGATAACCTAAATTATCTAACTATGTTCTCGACGGATCCAGTAGTTTGCATAAAAGAAGCCAGCATTTTCCAGGACCATAATACGATTCTGGGCGATGTAAATTTTGATATTGAGAAGGGCGAGTTCGTTTATCTGGTAGGCCGAACAGGCTCAGGAAAATCATCATTGTTGAAAACGCTGTACGCCGATCTCCCCTTGCGACTTGGTAACATTACGGTGGCAGGCTTTGACCTTCGTGGCATAAAGAATAACGATGTCCCGGCATTGCGCAGAAAACTTGGAATCATTTTTCAGGACTTTCAGCTTTTCAACGATCGCACTGTTACCGAAAATTTGATGTTTGTGCTGAAAGCAACAGGATGGAGCGATAACATTAAGATGAGGGCACGGATTTCAGAGGTCCTTATGCAGGTGGGGCTCGGTTCCGTAGAAAAGAAAATGCCGCATCAACTTTCAGGAGGTGAACAGCAACGCGTTGTGATTGCGAGGGCTTTGCTCAATGAACCTCAAATTCTCATGGCTGATGAGCCCACCGGAAACCTGGATCCGGAAGTTTCTCATGGCATTTTAAAAATCTTCCAGCAAATCAATAATAGCGGAACAGCAGTCCTCATGGCCACGCACAGCTATGGCTTGATCAAAAAATTTCCCGCACGTGTACTGAAGTGCGAAGATGGTAAGGTATTCGACTCCGCAGAGGCACCCTTTGATCTCACCATGGAATATTGAGCTCGCATTTGCACGACAAAGTTCAAGACAAGCTACAATACATTTCTCCGTGCGCGCCTTGGCGCACTTATGGCTATCAATTTGTCCAACACAGGAAACTGTAAAGATTTCAAGTTTTGTCTGGGTCGGGACACTTTACCTTAACTTTTGGACTCAATTTGCTGTTATTAACGAAGACAGTTAAAATTTACGCGATGAGGACTAATTTAATAATGATATTGGCGTTGGGAATGATTCTCCCTGCCTGCTCACAAGGCCGGAAGGAAGTGAAGAATACGGAAGTCCCTACATTTCTAGTAACAAAAACGGCTAGCGAATGGAAAAGCCAATTGACACCCCTTCAATACAACGTACTTCGTGAAAAGGGTACAGAACGCGCTTTCACTGGCGAGTATTGGGACAATCATGAAAAGGGAATCTATTACTGTGCCGCATGCCAATTGGCGCTTTTCGATTCAAACACCAAATTTGAGTCAGGCACAGGGTGGCCAAGTTTCTTCAAGCCAATTGACGAATCGGCTATTGCCATCATAAAGGACACAAGTTATAATATGGTGCGCGAAGAAGTTGTCTGCAGTCGCTGTGGAGGACATCTTGGACATGTTTTTGACGATGGCCCGGCCCCTACGGGACTGCGATATTGTCTTAATTCTGCGGCCTTAGGATTCGAAAAGAAAAAATAGACGGCCAATCCGGTGTGATATGGGGTTTCTTATTCCCGACAAAGGTGTACCTTTTAGGAACAAATAAGCCTTACTATGTGTCGATTGCTGGCCTACATGGGTTCGCCCATCATTATTGACAAACTGCTTTATCAGCCAAGAAACTCGCTCGTCAATCAGAGCATCAATGCAAAAGAGATTGAAGAACCTTTGAATGGTGATGGCTTTGGCATCGGCTGGTATGCTCCTGAAGTAAATGAGGAACCCGTGGCTTTTGTTTCCATGAATCCCGCATGGAGCAATAGAAACCTGCGCAATCTTGCGCCAAAAGTGAGAACGCCATGCTTTGTGGCGCACGTCAGGGCAGCCAGCGTTGGAGAAGTTTCCGAATCCAACTGCCATCCATTCCAATACAAGAATTTACTGATGATGCATAATGGCGGGGTCGAGAACTTTTCTGCCATTAAGCGTAGACTGCGTGAACACCTGACAGATCATCTTTATAATTGGATAAAAGGCCAGACGGATTCGGAACACATTTTTGCTTATCTTATTAGCTACCTTCAAAATATGGGGCAAGGCGTAAACGCAGAATCTTTGATGGAAGCGTTCGAAAATACTTTTTCAAGCCTCAAGATCTTAATGCATGAAAACGGAATCCGCGAACCCGCCTATCTGAATATGGTCGTAACGGATGGTTCGCTCATTGTTGGAACCCGGTATGTCACATCACCAAGCGTAGAGCCCCTTACCCTGTATCACTCCGAAGGTAGCAAATACGTTGTGGAAGATGGAATCACACAGCTCGTTGCACAGGACAACGATGATCACGCCGTGCTGGTGGTCTCAGAGAAATTAACGGATGACAAAGACTGGACGCTCATCCCGGCAAACCACTTCGTGATTGTGGATGACTCTCTTAAGGTAAGGATAAGACCGATTAAGGCGTAACCCGCCATGTCCATGTTTTTATTTTCTGTTGCTTGCCAACTGGTCAATCATTTCAACGGCCTTTTGTGTTTGGTCCTTGTGAAGTTCAAAAAATGCGATCAAGTCCTTTAATTCCCTGACATATCCTTTAACCTGAGTCCTACCTTTCATTTCGGTTTCGTGATCCGCCAACGGGCTCAGGAAGAAAGTATCCAGTTGCTTTGAAAAGTATTGCGAAGCTGAAGCTACCCTATTTCTTAAGAAATTGTATCCATCCGTATTGGTTGTTTCAAAGAATAAACCTTTCAGTTGTTCCTGGAATTTCTGCGCCAGGTGATGTTGCTCACCAGCACACTGCAAAAGGGTCTGAATAAGCGCTTCCGCAAGTTTCTTGTTTTGAAACTTTCGCTTCCCCAATTTGTGCTGAAACTTCTCCACCTCATCAATAGCGGTTGTCCAATCAAAAAAAGCCAACAGCGTGTTCAGACTTTGTTGTTTGCGTTCCTCCGCCAAAATTGGCCGCAATTCATCGGGCGAAGACTCTTCTTCAGCAAATCGAACAACGCGTTCGTCTGTCATGATACTACTTCTAAAAATGCGGGAACACAATACGACGCCCTGAAGCGAAGTACAACGGCTTAACGCTACGTATACTTGTCCAGGCGCAAATGCTTTTCCAGCATCAATGATCACACGCTCAAAGGTAAGGCCCTGGCTTTTGTGAATGGTGATCGCCCATGCCAGCCGTATGCCGAATTGCGTGAAGGTTCCGAGAATCTCTTCCTCTATCTGGTTTGAATTTGGATTTAATGTGTAACGAATGTTGACCCAGCTATCACGCTGCACGACTAACTCTGCCTCTTCGTTTGGAAATGCAACCGTTATTTGTTCTTCCTCTATCCCTATTACGGTTCCAATTTTTCCGTTATAATAACGCTTCACTTTCTCCAGGTCATTCTTAATGAACATCACCTGGGCACCCACTTTCAGGTTCAATACCTTATCAGTAGGAAAGTTTCTTTCCGGAAAATCCCCCTCAACCTCACCTTCAAATTGAAACAAGTCGCTATTGAGCCCCGTCAACTTACGCGCATTGATGGCATCGGCTTTATGGTTGTGGGTGGTGATGGTAATATAATTTTCATCTGCTGGCGGCTCAAACCCGGATGCATACCGCTCGTTCAGGACGCGCAGGTCTTCTTCCTGCACCTCATTATTGCGGATGTTGTTCAGCAACGCGATGAAATGCTCATCCGTTTGACGGTAGATGTTTTTCAATTCAAGGTACAACGGCCGTGATTGACTCAGCACATGCGCATGGAAGAAAAACGGGCCTTCATAATAGTGGTGTAGAATCTCCCATTGGTCATCAGGAACGACCGGGGGTAATTGAAACAGGTCGCCGATAAATAATACCTGAACGCCACCAAAAGGTACGAACGGTTTCCTGCGAAAATGCCGAAGAATGGTATCGATGGCGTCTAATATATCACACCGCACCATGGATACTTCATCGATGATCAATAATTCCAATTCGCGAAATAGACTGCGTTTTTCTCGTTCGATCGTCAGGTTTTTCAACAGCGAATACTTATCGCTCATATCTGAGGACTGCTCAAATCCTTTCTGGACTTCAGGGATAAAGGGTGTAAAGGGCAGCTGAAAAAGCGAGTGAATGGTTGTCCCACCCGCGTGAATTGCCGCTACGCCGGTCGGTGCCACGACTACTGCCTTCTTGGTGGTAGTGGCCTTGATATGTTTGAGAAACGTGGTCTTCCCGGTACCCGCTTTCCCGGTCAGAAAGATAGGACGTGAAGTTTGTCGGATGAAATCTTCCGCCAGATCAAAAATCACATTTTCAGTAGCCACAACAAGTTGAAAAAACCATCTGCTAAGATAGCCTTTTTCAACAGATGTCGCCGCCCTGAACAACGCGTGTGTTTTAATGTCACACCAGCCGGTTTGTTCTAATCGCTTGGCAACAACGATGGGGATAGGCTTTTCGGTAGGCTATTATTTAAGGAAAGGTGCAATGGCCTTGCCCCAAATGTCATAACCCTGTTTGTTCATGTGCAGGCCGTCAGCTAAGAAAATATCCTGAAATACTATTCCATTTTCATCAAGCATGGGTGTCCATAAATCCGCAACCGCTATACCAGTCTGCTGCTTCGCCCAAAGGCTCAGCGCTTTGTTGTACTCCTCGTACTTTTCCTTCAAATGCCATCTGGCTTTACTGGGCTTCGGCGTAATGAATACGATATGGACATTTGTTCCCAACTTACTCCGAATCAATCTCACCAGGCTGTCCGATGCATCAAGTATTTCTGCTGTCGTCTTCCCTGCGCCCAGGTCATTATCACCTTCATAGACAAAAATCTGTTTTGGGCTATACTGGAGGATCAGTTCGTCAACATAGTAGATTAAATCCGACGTTTGTGAACCTCCAAATCCTCTATTCAGAATATTATATCCCGGAAAATAAGATTGGATGTCTTTCCACATCCGAATAGTAGAACTACCCGTAAACAGGATGATATCCTTTTGATTCGTTGGCTTAACGGCGGTAATTTCCGCTACTTCCTTTTCGAATCGTAACGGATCCTGCGCCAGTACTGACGCTGTGCAAACCAGCTGGACTATAATCCAGAGACCCGAAATAACAGCGTTCTTTTTCATGTTTATATAATCCAGTGGGACTAAATATAGTGTGTCGTGCTGAACATTCAATTCCTGCACTTCCGCGCCGCTTCAGGGTTGGTGTTGTCTACGGCGTGCGCAGTGGCGCTGTCGTCGCGCGTACGTACTTTCGAAGTGGCTTCTCACGCTCTTTCGTATCAGTGCATGTCGGATCCACTAATGCCATAAAGGCTACAGACACTTTTCATTATCCTTCAAGTGTTGTCAACCTGTGACTGTTAGTGGCTTACCCTTTTTATCTTGCCAGCAGGGCCACGGTGATATACGGTTTGAATTTAGGCAAAAAGATCTGAACTGAGGTAACGGTCTCCCCTGTCGCACACGATAAATACGATTACGTCCCCTCATCAATTTCATCCGCGATTTTCAAGCGCTGCATACAACGCTCCTCCACTGCTCATTCCCGCCAGAATACCTTCTTCCCGTGCCAGCCGTTTTGTAAAAGTGCGCGCATCCTCTTCACTTACATCCACAGTTCGGTCAACGCGTTTGGCCTCAAAGATCTTTGGCACAAATTCAGGTGACCATCGCCGAATTCCGGGAATAGAAGAACCTTCAGTAGGCTGCGTTCCCACGATTTGAATCTGTGGATTTTGCTCTTTCAGGAATCTTGAAACACCCATGATCGTTCCTGTCGTCCCCATTGCTGATACAAAGTGGGTCACTTTTCCTTCTGTATCGCGCCAGATCTCGGGGCCCGTAGTCTTATAGTGCATCTTATAATTATCCTGATTAGCAAACTGATCCAACATATAATACCCATCCTTAAGCGACATCTCCTCAGCCACTTCACGGGAGTATTCAATGGTGCGCGCCGAAGGCGTCAAGATCACTTTCGCACCGTAGGCTTCCATGGCCAGAACACGTTCCCGGGTGGAATTGTCAGGCATAATCAGCGTCATCTCCAGCCCCATGATCCGCGCAATCATCGCCAGCGCGATACCCGTATTACCGCTTGTTGCTTCCACCAGCTTATCACCCTTCTTTATTGTACCGCGCTCAAGTGCACTCGATATCATTCCAAACGCAGCGCGATCTTTCACACTACCGCCAGGGTTGTTACCTTCCAGCTTGCCATAAAAGGTCACGCCTTTTTTTGTGGGGATATGCTGTAGTTCAACAAGCGGGGTATTGCCAATTAATTCCGATAGTTTCATGTCCAAATAATTACCATGTTCAATATTTTCCTGCGCCTAACTGACACTCCTCCGGGCCACAGATCGTTGGGCATTCGAGCTCACCAGCAGGGCCGCGGGTTTTACAACCAAGTTAGCACATTCCTGAATTTTTATTCATTCACAATGTCGTTGGGCCTCCCCATTTGCTTCATCCAGCTGTGTTTTGCGCCACCAAAGCATGCTTCTTCCAATCGGGCTGTGCCCAATTTGATGCCAATGGGGAGTCATCATGACCGCAACAACCTGCTCACAGCTAGTAGCACCACCATTCTTCAGCACCACCCCACCAAGCATTATATCTTGCTTTGTACTATTAATTTTCTATACGTGGCTACCAGCTTTTGCTGCGGAAAACCCAGTTGATACATTAGGTAAATAATAAAGAAAATACACTGGGTCCTATAAATGCCATTCGCACGATACTTTCGTGCAGAAGTGGTTACAGATTTTTTGATGATCACAAATTGGGTTATTCGCTTTAATCGTTTGATCATTTGTTGATCTTCCAAGACCATGTGCTGCTCACAAAAGCCACCTACTTTCAAAAATGCATCCTTGGTCACAAACAAACTCTGATCCCCAAAACGAATAGCATCTACGTCAAATCTGGTTAGCCAGCAACTGGCTTTCAAAAACCAATGATTGAGGTCAAAAACTAACTTATAACAACCGGCACCATAACCTTGCTCGACTGCATGCGCTATGTCCACTGTAAAATGTTTAGGTGGTAGTGTGTCGGCATGCAAAAAATAGAAAATCTTTCCTTTCGCCAAAGAAGCCCCAAAATTCATTTGTGAAGCGCGCCCCTTTTTTCGCGCGATTACAGTCTTTACACCTTCCGTGTTGGCAATCGAAGCCGTATTGTCTGTACTTCCGCCATCAGCGATGATGATCTCTTTTATGAGATTGTGCTCGTCATTTCGCCGCAACGATCGGATGGTTGCGCTTATGCAGACCGCTTCGTTATAGGCAGGAATGATAACACTGATCATCTTAGTTTTTGTTGCTATTTGTTTGCGCTCCAACTTTACGATAAGTCATTTCCGTTGTTTGCGCCCGATCGCTAGCACCTTCTAATAACGCATGACTCCTGGATAGACGTAGCTACTTCCTGACAAAAAAAAAACTTCAGCTATTTTGTGACCGATCAACAATTTTCTCTTGCCTCGGCAGTTTCTGGTATAATTTGTTTTCTACACTTGCGAAGAGCGTCGGATCAAATAGCCCAACAAGTACGCTTCGAACTTTTGATTGTACGATAAGCCGTTCTATTGGTGTCCCTCCTTAAAAATTACAAGGTCAATTTCGTTCGTATTGCCATTATACATCTTCGCTTGATAGTAAATTTTTGAGTTGGGTGGAATACTGCTGGTTAGCCATACGTTTCCACCTACCACGCTACCCGCACCAATAACTGTTTCACCGCCCAGAATCGTCGCTCCCGCATACACTACCACATGATCCTCCAGCGTCGGGTGACGCTTCTTTTCAGCATCTTCTTTGTTTACACTGAGCGCACCGAGTGTAACCCCCTGATAAATTTTTACGTGATTGCCAATTATCGATGTCTCTCCAATTACTACTCCCGTCCCGTGATCAATGCAAAAATGATTTCCGATTTTAGCACCAGGATGGATGTCAATCCCTGTCTTGCTGTGCGCGTGTTCTGTGATTACGCGTGGTATTCCCTGAACACCCAAGATATGCAACGCATGGGCAAAACGATAAGCGGCGATCGCATAAAATCCAGGATAGGTTCGTATCACTTCATTTCTGCTTTTGGCGGCCGGATCGCCTTCATACATCGCCACAATATCCTGTTCAAGTTTCTCGTATACAGCGGGGACGGCACTAAAAAATTGATCGCGCAACTGTGCTGGATTGCCCGACCCTTTAGTGGGATTGTGACGCAGAATTCGCTCTAGTTCCTTTTCTAACCGCGCAATCAACTGTTCAAATTCCGTCTCCGAAAGTGAGCTCAATTGCGCAAAGTCAGCGAATAGTGCCCCCAATAGCTCCACGTAAAAAGTGGACACTTCAGCGGGAGCCGGACAGGTCGGGCAAGTCTGATGCGATTGGTATAGCCGGTGAAGAAAATTCTTATCCATAATCCTTAAATATAATATTCCACCATTAGGTTCAACAAAGCGCCATAATAACGTTATTTTTTATTTATCACCCCGTCAAGAATATAATTCCCAAATACACCATGTGCGCGCAATGCCTGCCTTTTCGGCTAAATTAGCATGAAGGTCGCAGCTACCAGTGTCATGATGATAATAAACCATCGATAGGTTTTTTCTGACAATTTCTTGATGATAATGACGCCCAGGTAGGCGCCTAAGATGATCATCGGAAGCGTAATCAGATCAAGCAGTACCGTATTAAGGGTGACCGTGTGCCAGACAAAAACATGGAAGGGTACCTTAAACCAATTGGTCGCCATAAAGAACCATGCCGTCGTACCGATGAACGCATTTTTTGGCAACCGCATAGAAAGGAGATAGACTGCCATAACGGTACCAGCAAGGTTGCCTACCATGGATGTGAATCCACCCAAAATGCCTGACGTGACGCCAAAGCCTTTGTTCTGGGGAACCTCTTCTTTATGTCCCCGCTCCAACCATATCATCACAATCACGCTAACGACAATAACGACCGCCATAATAACCTTGAAGATCTTGTCATCAATATAGCTGCCCACGACAGTGCCCAGGACTACACCCAGGGCCGACCAGGGAAATAACAGCTTCAAGTGATGCCACGAGGCGTGACGGTGATAATACCAAACGCCCAGAACATCGGCCATTACCAATATGGGTAAGAGAATACCACTAGAGATTTGTCCGCCAAAAATGTTAGCCAAAACCGGAACAGCCAACATACCCGCCCCATGCACGCCCGTTTTGGCCATACCTATCAGCATCGCCGCCAACAATACGAGCGAAAATTCAACGTAGGTAAAATGGTGGGAGAAGATATCGATCAAGGAATCTCCGCGCTAAAGTGACTTTATAGTTTTCCACATCTGCTCCGCCACAAATTCGTTTCCCTTTTCATTCAAGTGAACCCTATCCGCAGTAAGAATTCCTGACTCTTTATTCTCCGGGTTGTTTGTCATATTGTATTCAAGAAAACTTTTCCGTAAATCAATTAAGGGTAGATCATTTTTCTGCGCCAAACCACGAATTATGTTACTGTAGTTATTTAAGTCACCATCCAATTCATTGCTAAAATCTGTTCGTTCGCCAATGGCTGCCGGCGTGCAAAGCACAACTTGTATTTTCTGTGCTTGCATTTTTGCGATCAGCGCGGTATAAAATTTCTCGAACTTGTCAGCATCCGTTCCTGTTCCATGAGAGCGTTTGTGCCAGACATCATTAACACCAATAAAGATGATGACAATATCCGGGTGTTTGCTGAGTACATCATCTTCCAAACGAAGATAGAGGTCATATACCTTGTTACCGCCAATCCCGGCACCGATGAACTCAAACTGATCGGCGGCCTTATCCTTTGTGGCGAAGTCGCCGATCTTCATAATATAGCCACCCGGTTTTGCGCCTGCAGCGGTAATGGAATCACCGAAAAAAATCACTTTCTTTTTTTGCTGCATCACCATAAATGCCATTGAGGCCACCAAAGTCAGCCCCAGAAGATACCATTTCATCCTAATCATTTCTATTTCAGTTTAAATATTTGTAATTCCAGCAGCCGGCTGACCGCTAACGAAATATGAAAACCCACGCTCGGCCGACCAACTCGCGCTAAGGCCGTGTAATATAATAAAGTCCTGGAAATCAAGTGAACCGATGGCGCTGGCCAACCGGGCTGCGGATCTCCCATGTGTCAGAACGATCATTGAAAGATAGTACTGATGCGAGCCTATGGCAGAAGGGATTAGGATGATTGTAATTTGTCATTATATTGTGCAATCGCGCATTATTGAACATGAAGAAACTCCTTAGTATCACAATTACCTGCTTTCTTCTGTTGCCGCCCATGGTTGCACAAAGTACACACATCCGTGCGGGTGAGATAAGGGCGGAGCGCGTGAGTTGTGACAATCTAAGCTATAAGATCACCCTCATCATTTACACCAACACTGTCAGCCCTTCGCACTTAGGTGGAACGGCAGGCAGCGGAATATATCATGGGGTGAGGGCTCAATGCAAATACCGCTGATCACCGATGTCACAATCGTAAATGCTTCACTGAAGATTGGAAGGATCACTTTCGTTCAAGTAATTACCTACTCGAAGGAAGGAATTTATACGATTCGCTATGAAGAAGCGCACCGGAATGTGTCCACACTCAACATTCCGAATGCCAGAGATGACATCAATTTCTATGTTGAGAATCAACTGCATGTAAGCCATTCTTTTTGCGATTCTTCACCGTCTTTCCTGGTTGAACCCGTTGACCAGGCTTGCAGCGGGCAGGCTTTTTATCATAACCCTGGTGCTTCCGATCCGGATGGTGACAGTCTGTCCTACGGCCTAACTATTCCGAAAGGCAATGGCGGTGTTTCCATTTCCGGATATGAAGATCCTAATCACGTGAATTTTTATACAGGCCTTAATTATCAACAGGCCAATAAAGATCAAAATGGTCCGCCTACCTTTGGCATTGATGCCACCTCGGGTTTGCTTACCTGGGATGCACCGGGAGCAATCGGTGCCTACAACATCGCGATTAAAGTTACGCAGTGGAAAAAGAATCCTGCCGACAGCACATGGCAGCATTTCGGATACGTAATCCGCGATATGCAGATTGAAGTGCTGGACTGCAATAACCACCCACCTGATATTACTGCAGTTCAGGATATATGCGTCCTTGCTGGAGAACTGGTAAGTATACATGTCAAGGGTAAAGATCAGGACCTTGATAATGTGATCATTGAAGTATTTACCGACATCACATCACTCACGGAATCACCTGCCACAGTAACATATGAAGGCGAGCTCCAGTCTACTTCACCGGATACTGCACATATTGATATTAGCTGGCGGCCCGACTGCACAGATGTAAGGGAGCAGCCTTACCAGGTAGTAGTCAAAATCACAGATTCGCCTCCTGACGGGGGCGTAAAACTTACACGTTTTCGTTCCTTCAATATTAAGGTAATGGGGCCAGCCCCTGTGCTCAATCAGGTGCACGTGAACCCGGTAACTAAAAAAGTGATCCTTCAATGGGATGCCTATGGCTGTCAGAATGCAGAAGCCATTCAGGTGTGGCGAAGAGTTGCCAAAAGAAATTATACACAACCACAATGTGAAACCGGAATGCAGAAGTCTTTGCAATATATCCTGCTTTCGGAATTGCCCGCAAATTCGACAAGGTACGAAGACCATAATCTTGCCATTGGTGCGCAATACTGTTACCGAATAGTGGCCAGGTTTAAGGATGTCGGCAGCAAGATTTCGCTAGATACTTGTTTTATTCCACAACCGGCTGAGGCTCCCGTTATTACCCATGTTACCGTTGAGAAGACGGATGAGGCAAACGGTGAGATCCGGATTTCGTGGACTTCACCATTTGACATTGATCAAATTCAATATCCACCACCATACTTTTATAAAATCCAACGTGGAGACGGATTTTCAGGTGGTGACTGGCGTACCCTAACGGCGAGCGCTGTTGCTGATACTACTTTTCTTGATAGCAATATGCCAACAACTGACACCGCATATCATTACAGAATATTGCTATTCGTTCCTTCAGTTACTGCTTCAGTTGTTGATACGTCTTCAACCGCGTCATCGGTTAAACTTACAAGCCATGCCACTAAAAAAAACATTCAATTGTCATGGCATGCTGACGTGCCCTGGTCAATTTTTCTCGAGCAATACCCCTATCACCACATTTACAGGAGTAACACCGGTGTTGAAGAAGACTTTGTTCTTATAGATAGTGCCGAAGTAAATGAGAATGGCCTAAACTATGTTGACGAAGGCAAATTCCTAAATCAGGCGCTTGATGACCATCAAGTCTACTACTACAAGGTTAAAACCCTCGGGGCGTACGGCAATCCAAAAATTCAAGAACCGTTTAGTAACTTTTCTCAGATAATTGCTGATCACATACAGGACACCACACCACCTTGTCCGCCATCAGTAAGCGTGATAAAGCCCGATTGCGCAACATTACCCTGTTCAAGCGTTTACACGAACACCATCAAATGGCAGAACAGTACAGCTACCGGATGCGCGGACGATGTTGTTTACTATGAAGTTTATGTTTCCGATATCCCGACGGGCGCATTCACCAAGTGGATAGATCACCTTGAAGATTCTGAAGTGATTCAAAATGGTTTAAAAGATTTATCGGTATGCTATAAAATCATAGCTGTTGATTGGGTAGGCAACAGAAGTGCTTTGAGCGAGGCTTCGTGCGGAGAGAATTGCCCCGTCGTATACATGCCGAATGTATTCACGCCCGGAGCCTCGCCTGGCTATAACGATACCTTTCACGCCTTTACCAACACGGATAATATACTAAACAAGGAGTGTTCCCGGTTTATTGATTACATGTCTCTCAAGATTATCAATCGTTGGGGAGAGGAAGTTTACCTTATGTCATCAGAAGATACGAATGCCGTTTTCTGGGATGGCAGCGACGACGCAGGCAACGAAATGCCCAGCGGCGTGTATTATTACCTGGCAGCTGTACGGTTGAAGTACTCATCGGAACACACCTTGATGCAACAACTAAAAGGCTGGGTTCATCTGGTTAGGTAATATCAAGAAAAGATCTTGTAACAAATGCTATGCGTAACAATTGCTCCAGCGCAAGGCAAGATAGATGGACCGAACAAAACATCCCAAAAATGGCGCCTAGCCGGCCGATACCTCATTAACAAAAAAAGCAGGGTTATCCGATATTGGGATAACCTTGCTTCTCAGGCGTTTGGACCATCTAAAACTTGCCAAACTTCAATGTGGCATTATAAGAAATATCGCTAAGTGCTCCGTCGGTTAATCCAGGCGCGTCGCTTCCAAAAGCAGCGCGATAGGATATACCGGGACTGAAGCGCATCCATTTCAATATATTCATTTCAATTTGTACGCCTGGCTCTGCGACAAAAAACCAATTCTCATCGTACTCCTGGCCTCCATAATTATAATCGTGGTTTTGCCAGTCATAGCGCTCGTACTGAAATGTAAAACCGGCCCCGGAAAATAGATGGAAGGCAAGGTGGAATGTCTTATTAGATCCAAAAACATATTCCGTAACCAACCCGACCTGGCCATATTCATAGCTCATCCTTCGAAGGGGGTCAACGCTGTGCTCCGCGCCAACCGGAATAAAGTTGGTGGTTGCACCCGCGCCAATACCAAGCAAAAATTTATGATTGATATACCACCCACCATAAACTTCCACCAGGTTAGCATAGTCACCGCCGATGGCCGTGAATTTATTATTAAGGGCTCCATATCCTCCAGAGGCTTTACTTCCACTGAATACGGTTTGGACGTGGTCACTGTCCTGTGCATACACACCGGTAGCACACAGGAAAATTACAATTAGTGCAGATACTTTGGATTTTGTTTTCATGGCTTCTATTCGTTTCATATGCAAAAGACAACCGGGAAAAGGTTTACCCCTATCTTGAGAAAAATATTTATAAACATTCTCCTTTCGATGTGTATTTATGTACGTTTCTGGTTGAAAAACGATCATCAATAATCAAGAAAAATTGTCTTGGTTTACCAGAATTTTGCGTGCATTCGCGCCAGGAAAAAACCATATTCTCTCATAGGCCAATATCGGTTTCGAAATTAATACTGCATCAGACGATCTTTATCCTGATTTGACCGTATACGAACATGTTAGGCTGTGGCGAAGTGTAAAACCGGGTTGAATTTTGAGAAAATCCTTACATATTTGCCCTTCAGCAAGGCCAAGGCGAGCGCTGTGTTGCACTATTTCCGGATAATCTATGCATATGAAGAAAATTTACTCCCTGATTGCGCTTTTATTGATCGTCACGATTGGCATTGCGCAGGATCTACCTTCCAACTTCTATTTGACCAAGTTGAAAAATGGATTGGAGGTATTGGTCATTGAAGACAAGACTGTCCCCCTAATTACGGTAGAAATATGCGTAAAGAATGGCTCTTATACGGAAGAGCCCGACTACAATGGCTTGTCCCATCTCTATGAGCATATGTTTTTTAAGGCGAACAAAGATATTCCGTCGCAAGAGGCCTTTTTCAACCGTGTCAGGGAGCTTGGCATACGGCTTAATGGTACGACATCAAATGAACGCGTAAATTATTATTTCACGCTGAACAAGAAATTTCTTTCGGAGGGACTTTCCTTCATGAATTCCGCTATCCGTTACCCACTTTTCGACGAACAGGAAATGAAAAACGAAAATCCTGTCGTCGACGGAGAGTTTCAACGGAACGAGTCAAATCCCACCTTTTGGCTTTATCAGGATTTGCAGAAGCAACTATGGGGCGATCTCTTCAGTAGAAAAAATGCGATCGGCGATCACAATATAATCCTTACCGCCACCACAAAGAAAATGCAGACCATCCAGCAGAAATATTATCATCCAAACAATTCTATTCTGGTAATCGCAGGCGACGTCAGTCATGCTGAGGCCATTCAAAAGGCCAGGGAACTTTTTGAAAGTTGGCCGTCATCAGCTTTTGACCCCTTCGTCAAATATCCGATCCCAGAATTCAAGCCGCTTGAAAAAACAACGCTTTTTCTGACTGAAAATGTAAATACACGCAATCCATTCATAATGATTGGCCTCCACGGTCCTGATACACGCACAGATATTAAAGCGACCTATGCTGCTGACGTTTTCTCCTTTCTGCTCAAACAAAAGTCATCAAAGTTTCAGCAGGACTTAATCGATAGTGGCCTCGCCTATGCTGCGGCAGTAGGCTACCAAACTTGTAAATACACCGGTCCCATCATTATAACCGTTGTACCCCATGCGGACAAGATAAAAGAAGTCATTGAGAAAATTGAGGAAGAGATTAGCCAATGGGACAGTGATAATTATTTTACTGATGAACAACTGGAGACGGCAAAAACCTTGTTGGCCGTTGACGACGCACACGGGAGAGAAAAAACGTCAGAATTTATTCACACCGTCACCTATTGGTGGGCGTCCGCTACTATTAATTACTACACTTCATACGTTGATAATTTGAATAATGTAACCCGCGACGATATTAATCGATACATCCGAACCTATATCAAGGGAAAACCAAAAGCGATTGGCGTTCTTACTACGCCAGACGACAAGGCAGCACTTGAAGCCAATTTAAAAACCCTCGTGAAATAAATTTTATGAAAACCTCCCCATACAAAATATCGGTCCTGGCAATCGCCTTTTTTTCATTCAGCGTTACGCTCCCTGCTCAAGACGCAAAGCCATCCGAATTCCTGGTGGATGGCGTGAAGGTTATTCTGAAGCCTTCGATTAAAGAAATCATCAGTGTACGATTGTTCATCAAGGGAGGAACGGCGAACTACACAAAAGCGCTGGAGGGTGTCGAAGCGCTTGCTTTGGATATGGTTACAGAAGGCGGAACCAAAAGCCAGACCAAAGCAGAATTTTCCAGTGCCCTGGAGAAAATCGGAACGTCATTAGGCTCAAGCAGCTCGCTGGATTATAGTGAAATTAGTTTGTCATGCGTAAAATCGTTTTGGGATCCGTCCTGGAAACTATTTGCGGAAGCAATAATGAGTCCTCGTTTTGATGAAAAAGAATTTTCAATTATCAAAGGAAGAGCGATTTCCCAGGCAAAACAAACAGAATCAGATCCGGATGAATACCTGAAAAATAAAGCATTGCAGAATGCATTCGGCAATCGAAACTATTCGAAGATACCTTCAGGCACGGCTGAAAGCCTTGAAAATATTTCATTGCAGCAAGTGATTGCGCATTATAATGCTATTCTGGGCAAGCAGAATATTTTTTTGGTGGTGGTTGGCAATATAACTGAAGCTGACTTGAGACAAAAAGTAGCTGCAGCCTTTTCAAAGCTCGGCCCGGGGAACACAGCGAAACCTGAGCCTTCCATTGAGTTCACACCGGCCGCCAACATTGAAGATCGCGATATAGCAACCAACTACATTCGGGGCACAATGAATGCGCCAAGGGTCAACGAAAAAGATGGGATACCCATGATGTTGGCAATGGCTATATTATATGACCGCTTCTTTCTGGAATTGCGAACCAAACGAAGTTTGTCGTATGCACCGGGCGCATTTTATGCCACTGCTGCAATCAAGAACCCGTATGCCGTATATTATATATCCACAACGGATCCCAAGCAAAGCCTTCAGGTCATGATTGATGAAATCAACAATGTAAAAAATCAGGGATTTGAGGAAAAGGAACTGAAAGACATGAAAGAATCCTATCTCACCAGCCATTTTCTGAAGCTGGAGACCAACGATTCTCAGACCATGTCGCTTGGGTTGGCTGAAGTAGCCGGTGATTGGCGAAATACCGAAAGCTTTATGCCTAAGGTTGATAAGGCAAGCATTAACGACATTAACGCTGCCTTTAGGAAGTATTCAACTTCCATCAACTGGACCTACCTCGGAAAAGAAAGCGCGGTAGACGAATCTGATTTCAAGCAACCGCAAATGCTTCCTGCCACGGAAAAGGTTTCACCAAAAAAATAATATTCTCTCGCTCCGTAGACTAGCTTGCATAAAAACTTATCGTGTGAAGCGCCGCGGGAGAAGTTAATTTGCTTAATTCCTTTACGATTCGTGAAACAGGATTTTCGTCATGCGAAATACTTTTCCAGCGTAACCGCCACCCCATCTGCTTTGCTGGTTAACGTTATTTCTTTGGCCACCGCCTTGACATCAGGTATCGCATTGCCTACTGCAACACCCAATCCCACATCGCGAATCATTTCAACATCATTGTAATTATCACCAAACGCTATTACTTCAGATAGTGAACTCTTAAACCTTTCCTTCATTATTTTAGCCAATGCTGTGGACTTTGAAATAATTTTTGGGGCAATTTCCAGGTACGTTGTTTTAGAGCGATACAAATGAACTTCATTGGAAAACCTGGCATTTAATGCATTGTACATTCGATCTACCTCGGCGGCGGTTCCCATGCACATTACCTTGTGGGAGCCTGAGTATGTGCTTCGCCATTTATCTATAACCTCCTGCAGCGGCATGATTACCGGTGATACCTTCGTTATCCCTGCCTCTCTTTCTGTCCATTGGTCTTGCGCAGCGGCATACCATTCATTGTTCGCAAACAAGCTAACATGGATGTTTGCACCATTGGCCAAATCCAAAACTGCCGTACATATGGATAACGGCATTTGCACAGAATCGAAAATAACGGGAGAATGGTCGCCCCCTTCAAAATACATGACGTACCCTCCATTAAAACTGATGATCGGATGATCTTCTATACCAAGTTCTTTTTGCAAGTGCCGCATTGCCGCTGGCATTCGCGAAGATGCCAGAATTACGGGTACCTTATCCTTGACGTTTCGAATGGTGGCAATTGTTCGGACAGATAGTGCCCTATCCTTATTCAACAAGGTGCCATCAATATCAGTACAAATTGCCCGGATTTTCATCTTAAGATTTCTGCGATTTTCTCAAAAATACAAAATGTGGAGATCAAGTCTTCGTGATTCCTGCGACTATCCTCTTCTTTAGAAATTATAACACAATACCCCAAACCCTGAATTAATTTTTTCCATAATCACCGTGGGATGATGCATTAATGATCTTTCTCTTGTAGTTTTAAACTATGCGTAGCCTGGAAGAATTAGATCAAAAACTTTACACCATCACCGACGATCTTATCGAAGATATCAGAAAGCTGACCGGTGACATATTGATCCTTGGAGCAGGAGGAAAAATGGGGCCAAGTCTTGCCAAGCTCGCTAACCAAGCGGTCGACGCGGCAGGCATCAAAAAGAGAATTGTTGCCGTTTCAAGATTCAGCGACGAGAATGCTAAACGGGAACTTGAGCGTAATGGAATCGAAATCATTTCTGCCGATCTGACGGACGATGACGCGTTACAACGTCTGCCTGAAATCGAGAATGTCATCTACATGGCCGGAACGAAATTCGGAACGACAGGCAATGCGCATTTGACCTGGGCCATGAACGTATACCTGCCAGGACGCGTCGCAACAAAATTCCGGCACTCAAAGATTGTTGTCTTTTCGACTGGAAATGTCTACCCTTTGACTTCCACAAACACAAGGGGACCTTCCGAAACAAGTCCTGTAGGTCCGGTTGGTGAATATGCACAATCGTGTCTGGGTAGGGAGCGCATATTCGAGCATTTCTCACAGGTGCACAATACCCCGGTCTTAATTTACCGTCTCAATTATGCCATTGATTTGCGCTATGGCGTATTGCTGGAGATTGCAAAGGCCGTAAAAAGCAGGAAGCCAATTGACCTTTCAATGGGTTATGTAAATGTCATCTGGCAGGGTGATGCCAATCAAATTGCGATCAGATGTTTAAAGCTATGCACGTCGCCACCGGCAAAACTCAATGTCACGGGAAGCAAAAGCACTTCCGTGCGATGGATTGCAAATGAATTCGGCAAACTGTTTGGGATGGCTCCTGTATTTGAAAACGATGAGCAGCCAACAGCATTATTAAGCAATGCTGCAATGATGGAAGAATTATTTACTTTCAAGAAGGTTTCCGTGGCGGATATGATTTTGATGACGGCAGACTGGTTGCAGCATGGAGGGCCACAACTGAACAAGCCGACTCATTTCCAGGAGCGCACCGGTAAGTTTTAATGCGCATGCAAACATGAAAGATTCATTACCATCGGCCGTCAAAACATTATTATTAAAGGGCACCGTAATTCCTGCCCACCCGTTAGCACTGGATAAAAACAGAAAACTGGACGAAAAGCAACAGCGCGCACTTACGCGATACTATATCGACGCCGGTGCAGGAGGGATAGCTGTAGGTGTTCATACCACCCAGTTTGAAATACGTTTGCCACAGTACAACCTGTATAAGCCTGTGCTTGCGATGGCCGTTGAAGAGGTGGAAAAAGCACAACTCCAAAGACCTTTTATCAAAATAGCTGGGATCACCGGCCCAACTGCACAGGCAGTTAAGGAAGCATCGCTCGCGCGTGAATTGAACTACGACATGGGTTTGCTGAGCAATGGCGGACTATCAGACCAATCGGAAAATGAATTAATCGAACGCTTACACAATGTTTCAGAAATCATCCCGGTTTTTGGTTTCTATCTTCAACCCGCCGTGGGTGGAAGACTGTTAAGTTTTGATTTCTGGTGTAAAGTCGCGGCCAACAAGAATGTTCACGCCATCAAAGTCGCCGCTTTCAACCGGTATCAGACGATCGATGTTGTTCGCGCCGTATGCCAATCGGATAGAGCACAAGAGATTGCCCTGTACACTGGCAATGATGATAATATTGTTGGTGACCTGCTTACGCCCTATCACTTTAAACACGAAGGGAAGGTAATAGAAAAAAGATTTGTTGGTGGATTACTGGGACATTGGGCATTTTGGACGAAAAATGCGGTTGCGTTGTTGGATGAAATCAAAACGATTGAGCCGAAGGATGTACAACGGATGCTTTGCAAGGGAATCGAAATCACCGATGCAAACGCGGCTGTGTTTGACCCTGGACACAATTACCACGGTTGTATAAGTGGGATTAATGAGATCCTGCGAAGGCAAGGGCTGCTGCAGACCAACCTGTGTCTGAGTGAACGCGAATCACTTTCTCCTGGTCAGGCTGAAGAACTTGATAGGATTTATCGCAACTATGAAAACCTACACGATGATCAGTTTGTCAAGGATAATTTGAAGAACTGGTTATCTTAATGCAACGCTAAATCTAATTCAAATGCTTAACAGAAGAGAATTTATCAAGCACTCGTTAATCGCCAGTGCAGCATCCGGACTTACCGCCAGTAGCGTTTTCGCCAATGAAATGGACGCAAAGGAGATTCAAATAGGCCTCATTGGATTGGATACCTCCCATAGTCCTGCTTACACCAAATTTATCAACGACCCAATGAATCCGGCTATGCAAGGCTTCAAGGTTGCTTTTGCCTATCCATATGGCAGCACCAAGATTGAATCCAGTGCCAGCCGAATACCGCAATATATCGAGGAGATCAAAGCATTGGGTGTGCAGGTAGTCGACACCCTGCATGCATTGATTGAATCATCGGATGTGATTATGTTAATGACTAATGACGGAACCCTCCACCTGGAACAAATCCTCCCTGTGCTCAAAGCGAAAAAAAATGTATATGTCGACAAACCTGTCGCTGCGCATTTGGGCGATGTCATAAAGATTTATGATGCTGTAAAGCAAGCCGGTGTCTCTATGTTCTCCTCTTCCCCGTTGCGGTATGTTGATGGCGCACAGCAGGTGCGGTATCATGACGCGGTCGGCACCGTAATCGGAGCAGATGCTTACAGTCCGCAAAAAACAGAGCCATCGCACACCGATCTTTATTGGTACGGCATCCATGGTGTGGAGATCCTTTTTACCATGATGGGTCCGGGTTGCGAATTTGTGAAGAGAACGATCGAAAAAGAACAAGACATTGTCGTTGGAAAATGGAATGACGGCAGGATTGGAACATACAAAGGTGACTTACAGGCCAGACAATTCTATGGCGGAACAGCTTACGGAACTAAAGGTGTATTGGCAGTAGGACCATTCGCCGGGTATCAAAGCCTTACGGAAGTTATCATTCAATTTTTCAGGGACGGAAAGCCACCCGTAAACGAAAAAGAAACGATCGAGATTTATACCTTCATGGAAGCCGCTGACGAAAGCAAGAAGCAGGGCGGTGAATGGGTTAGCATGCAAAAAACCTATGATCAGGCCGCAGCGACCTCAAAGAAATAACAGTATGGTAGGGTTGACTCATACTCATTCCAGCGAGCAAATCAGGTATCGTAACAAACTCATAATGCAAAGATTCTAGGTATTGCAGCAGCTCCGGCAATTTATCATAAAACTTGTCTTTTCTCCCAGGGTCAGTACCAATGTGTAGCAAAAGTATAAACCCATTAAGGTCATTTGAAACACTTTTTATAGATTGGAAAATCACATCGCTACTCCGATAATTCTTCATGTCCGGCGTCGTGTAGTCCGCGTGGCTGAGTGTGCCAGGCGATAAATTGACAAGTTGAAGTCCCATCGCTTTTGTCCAAATTGCAATGGAGTCATTGTACCACTCATATGGTGGCAGAAAATAACGTGCATGACGCTTGTCTATGCCAAATACATTCATGGCCTCATAATTCGCTGACAGGTCGTTTTCAAACTCACGTCGGGTAATCAACGTGCTATCGCGGTTGGCCCAATCACAATATAATAGATGTCTGTCCGAGTGGGCGCCAAGATAATGATTGCCCATTTTTAGTTTTCTGATAAGGGATTCATGAGTCGGGAGAGCGATAAAAATTTCCAGTAAGAAAAAATGAAGCCTTGATGTGCTTTTCGCCCAGGGTGTTCGCAATAAAATCTCCTCCATCCCCGAATAAATCTCCTGTAAAGACAAGCGCAATCTTTCTTTCTGACATATCCCCTCTGACAATAGCGCCATGGTTAGTAGTCAGGGCTTTTTTTTTGCGGTCTGGATTCGCTTTCCTTTGCCGCCAACAAATAAATCAAATTGGCCGTGCCATCCATCGTGGGCTCATTGGTAACATAGTCTCCGTAATCGTCGTGGTAAACAACATAATCGCTTTGAAAATCTGCATACTCATCGCCGTGGAAGATGCGGACACCAAGTTGCTGTTTGTAGATGCTGCCGTAAACAGGCCCATCGACCAGCGCGCCAAGCGTTTGATAGCCATGCAATACGTTAAAGGAAGAATGGGGGTCATCAGGAAAATCACCATACGCTGGAAGCCCAACGATCATACTGGTACCCCATGGGTTACAGCCAAGCAGCCAGTCAAAAGCAGCTTGCTCCAACTGCCGCATAGGTTTCATCGCCACTAAGCAGTCTATACCAGAAGCACTGTACCGCGAAAGCGGATTGAAGATTATTGCTGCACCAGATAAAGGGAACTCCGCGATAGAAGGCATTGTCTTTGGCTATATTCCACACGGATGCAATACCTTGTTTGTAAAATCCTATTGTCTCTGTCCGGATGTCTCCTTTGGAAGCGCTTGCCAGCTCAAAATGACCAACATTTATGAACGGGTACCATTGATAGTGGCTTGCTGTGTCTTTTCCTAACCACGGCGTCTGTTTCTCCTGCACGGCATACTCAAAAGCTGAAGCCAGGTATGTCTTATCCTCCGTAATATTGTAAAGCTGCACTGCAGCGAGTTCCATATCGTCGACCCAATTATCCTCTTCATAGAAATAAGGTGAGACATAACACGCCGTTTGTGTTCTCCCTGGCATCTTCTGCCCAAAAGCATACGCAGAAAATGCCCTTGTTCTCAGCCGGTTTGCGTAGGCTTGATCATCCGATTTGAATAACTGGTACCCCAAGGCAAAAGCACTGGAGAATTTCCCCGCCGTGGAAGCCGTGCCCTCTGTCCTATTCTTGTATTTCCCCAGACCCTGAACCTTGCCCGTAAGAAAGTAAATCGGTCGCTCTCGTTCCTTCCCATAACTTGCACTATCCTGGTTGGGCAGCCGGAACCCAATATGGTCTCGATCATCCGCCAGTTGATTAAACATCCAGTCGGGTCTAGGATGCATTTTCAGTAGCCAATCCAGACCCCATTTTGCTTCATCCAGAATATCAGCAACACCATTGCTTCCGGTCAATCCGTTGGCCTGATGTTTATCCGAAAACACACCGGGAAAATCGCGGTATGCAGCCAGCAAATGGTAGGTGGCATTTGCCGATGTCATGGCGTATTGTAAATAGTCCGTTGCATCATGCCATCCACCACTGACATCTAAGTGCGTACTGTCGGGCATAGGACCATCCATTGTGTACCCATCTTGGGTATGACAGGAGTCCTTCAAATACGGGTTATACCCGCTCCGCTGCTGCCGCAGGTACCGTAAGCTAAAATCAGCAGTGCCATGAAAGACGTCCTTACTTATGTCAAACTGGGGTGAAGTGGCGCTCCCCGCCCGCAAAAAATACCTGCCAGGCCTTTGAAAGGGCGTGAAATTCAGGCGATAAGATTCTGCAAAAGGACCATAAGCGCCAAATGGACTCCCTGCCTCCCTTTCGAAAACAACCTCGCCACTCGCGACATCCACGAGTTCAAATGACGTTATCGACTCGTTCTGCTTACTGCACCAAACAGCAACTTTAATGCCCGTAGGTTTATAGCCTAGCAAGTTAATCCGAATCCATGCCTGCGATTCCCCGCGCACGGAAGTGATCCAAAGGGATAAGAAGCATAAAAAAAGCTTTGTTTTGGCCATCGCATTAACCCAAATGGACCTAAAGTAACACTTTAAAAATGATTATGAAATGAGGTGGTTCATCGGATTTGAGGGGGGAAGGCCGTCAGCGAAATCCTGCGCCGCATTATACTATGCATTGTTCAAATCCAGGCCGGAAAATTTCCTGGCTTATGATGCAACTCTGGTAACCTCCAGACCTTCAAATTTATTCAACTTTCACCATCATGGTGCACGCGTTCTTCCGAGAATCAGCCAATGGTATAACACAGGTCTGAAAAAATATTTTTGCTTGTGAATATTGCGATAATATTTTGCATAACTTTCGGCAACACGTGAACTTCAACGTTACTTTTCCTCAATAGTTGTGTCTAAAGGAGAGCTTAGAATTAATGATAGAAGATATATATAAAAGAATTTGGGAGTTGTCGCCAAAGGTTCGTACCCAAGAATCATATGCGGAATTAACCGGATTAACGAAAGAGCTCATTGGCCTCTATGACTTACAAGGCAGGTTGAGCGTTGATCCATTTAGTCCAACAAGACAGAGAAGTTTAAGTCTCCCCGTTGATAAATTGAATAATCTATTGAAGGATCGGACTTGTCTTGTGACAGGCGGGCTTGGTTGTGTTGGCTCAGCCCTCGTGCATGAGGTTTTGAAGTTTGATATAAAACACCTCATTATTTTAGATAAGCAGGAACAACTGAAGTCAGGATCTAACGTAACCTATTCCCCTGTAGACAAGCCCAGCGCGAGAGTAACCTACGTTACTGCTGATGTAGAAGATCTTCAATCAGTCCAGGATATTTTTACGAAATACCGCCCTGATTTTGTTTTTCACACCGCCGCCCAACGTGATCCGGGATTAGCCGAATCGAAGATTTTTGATACGGTCAGGACGAACGTCATTGGCACGCACAATATTGTTAAGGCATGTGAATCTTCAGGATCGGTGAAACAATTTGTCTTTTCTTCAACTGGCAAAGCAAGCAGATATCTAACGGAAGAGATTTATGCAGGAACCAAAAAGATATGTGAATTTATTCTTGATGCATATTCCCGAAAGGGTAAAGTAAAATATGGGATGGTCAGGTTTACGCATATTCTTGATAACAGCTTAATGAATGAGCAATTAAAGGAGGAGAGTGAAAAAGATGATTTTATTGCCGTTCATTGTCCGGGCAAATTTGTCACAGCTCAAAATGTCAAGGAAGCTGCATATCTGTTATTAAATGCCCTTATTTTTTCTGAAGACAAGGTATGCAATTTTCTTATCGTTAGAAATTTGGAATGGCCAGTAGAGAGTTTGGAGATGGCCTTGTATTACATTAAACAGTCTGGCAGAGCAATGCCAGTTGTATTCAAGGGAAATCCCATCGGTTATACAGAGAAATTTTTCAGAGGTCAGATGAATTGGTCAAGGCCGCAAGATCTTAATCTGTTGATCAATGTCTATGAGGAGAAGTACAGAAAGCACAATGAGGAAGAGGATATCATCATCGCTCGCATTTGTCCAGTAAATGAAGTAGTCTTGGAAGGTGTGTTGCAAAAAATAGCGGGCTCGGCGGGGGACGCTGAGATGAAAGAAGCCCTTGTGGGCGGATTGCATGAAATCGTAAGAGAATCGTTAAAGCATGTGGACAAGGAAGATACAGTCAATATTTTAAGCTGGGGATTACACGAGAAGTTTCTTGAAATTGAAAAGGCTAAAATATCTGATTACGGACCGATTATTCCGTTACTGTTTGAATCACTGGAGGGCACTGAATATTACGCGCGGGTGCAAAACCTGTTGCCTCAAAAAACAAAACCATGAACTCCACGAGAATTGAAAGGCTAACTAAAGTTTGGAACAAGTGTTGCGGATAGAAAATACACTCTTGCAAGAAATGATCGGGAGTGCAGAATCTACTCCAGAGGAGTGCTGCGGATTCTTATTGGGTCATGAAACTGATGGAAATCGCATACTCACTAAAACGCTGCCTGCAAAAAACGTGGCGCATGGCGATAGACGTCGGGTTTTCGAGATCGCACCACTTGATTATCTGTCTGCGGAAAGATTTGCGGCACAAAACAACCTTGATTTGTTGGGTATCTATCACTCACACCCAAATAGTCCGGCTATTCCTTCAGAGCGTGACAGGTTACCGGCACAACCTTATTTCTCATATGTTATCCTTTCCGTTGTCAATAACAATTTTAAAGATATCCGTTCCTGGAGATTAGATGAAGACTTTCAATTTGCAGAAGAAAAGATTTTTAATGGCGTAATTCATAAATCAGTCAAATAAATGGCAACCGTATTCATTCCAACACCCTTGCGCAAATTCACCAACAATACTGCCAAGCTTGAAATTGAGGGGGGCAATGTTTCAGAAGTAGTGACTGCCCTATCGAACAGCTATCCGGAGCTCAAAAGGCACTTGGTCAATGCAGATGGAAAAATACCATCCTTTATCAACATTTTTGTTGATGACGACGACATCCGTAACCTTCAGCAGGAACAAACGCCTGTCAAGCAGAGTACCTTAATCAGCATTGTCCCCGCCATTGCGGGCGGCGTAAGTCATTAGCAAAATAAAATTATGAATCACGAGAATATTAAGTTCTCCAGGGAGGAGCTTTCCCGCTATAACCGCCACATCATTATTCCGGAGTTTGGCCTGGAGGCGCAGCAAAAACTAAAGGCCGCTAAAGTGCTTGTCGTAGGTTCAGGAGGATTGGGCAGCCCTGTTTTACTCTACCTTACAGCAGCCGGCATCGGAACTATCGGCATAGTAGATTTTGATGTTGTCGACGATAGCAATCTCCAGCGACAGGTTCTGTTCGGTGTAACAGAAGTCGGGCAGCCGAAAGTCGAAGCCGCAAAGCGGAGACTTCAGGCTTTGAATCCTCACATCACGCTTAACATCTATAACACGCAGCTTACTTCCAAGAACGCATTGTCACTTATTCAGGAGTATGATGTGGTTGCAGATGGTACTGATAATTTCCCAACACGATATTTGGTTAACGATGCATGCGTTCTGCTTGGCAAGACCAATGTGTACGCGTCCATATTTCAATTTGAAGGCCAGCTTTCGGTATTCAACTATCGCCAAGCCAATGGGCAATTTGGACCAAATTACCGCGACCTGTACGCTACCCCTCCTCCTGCCGGACTCGTACCAAGTTGTGCGGAAGGTGGTGTGCTTGGCGTATTGCCGGGTATCCTTGGAAGTTTGCAGGCATTGGAGGTTATCAAAGTTATTACCGGAGTGGGAGACGTGATGAGTGGTCGCTTTTTTAGTTTTGATGCGCTGACCTTTGAGTCGCGAACATTCAACATTAGACGTAATCCCGCCAATCCGTTGAATGGTGATAATCCTACGATCAACGCACTCATTGACTACGAGCAATTTTGTGGCGTAAAAGCCGTGGAAAAGAAAATAAAGGAAATTGACGCCATAGAACTCAACAACTGGCAGTTGCGCGGTGAAGACTTCCAGCTTATTGATGTCCGTGAGCCCCACGAATACGAGATCGTAAATATTGGTGCCCTCCTTATCCCGATGGGAACAGTGCTGGCAAGTGTAGAAAGGATCGACCGAAACAGGAAAGTTGTGGTGCAATGCAAGACAGGAAACCGAAGCGGAAAGATTATTCGCGAATTGGAAGAAAAATTTGGCTTCGAGAATCTTTACAATCTCAAAGGAGGGATTCTTGGCTATATTGACGATATCAAACCGGAACTTACAAAGTATTAACGGTAGCATCTCCTCGCATCGCTAGAGACCGTTCTTATTCCAATAAATCTTCAAATTGTGGGAAGACCTTCCCGCAGCGATAATGTCCTGCTTACCATCCCCATCAAGATCGGCGAGTTTCAAGTCTTCGCATGCCATGCCGTTGTCGTCAATCCAATAATCTTTCCAAGCAATACCCTCGGCATCTTGGGCGACGAATAACTTAATACCAACTTTGCTCTCCTGATTTGGTTCACGCCAGCCCACAACAATTTGACCACTGTTCAAGCCAAGCAAATCTGCTGTAGCCAACGCATGACCCTGACCAAGATCGGAGGTTAGTACAGCGCGGGATCCACCATCTTTGAGGTGATAGGTTGTGAGTAGATTTCCGTGCATGGGCTCTATAGCAGCCAAGAATTTATGTTCGCCATTGGTCCCTCCTGCTCTAACCTCTCCAAAACTATTTTCTTGAACAAGCCATTCCCCCATTGATCTTGGTGACCATTTACCTCCTTCAAACGATAATACCTTAATACCTTCTTTACCACCAATATAAAGCCACTCGCGTGTTCCATCATCTATCACATCCATATTATGCGTAAGGTGCATCGATTCATCGATAGTCGAGTGCTTCCAATTTCCGCTGGCATCTTGCGGCATTTCGTAGGCAATTACTTTCACACCCTGCCCCACGCCACCTTTATTTCCTCTACCATGAAGTGGCAACACAACCAGATGAAATTTATCCTTTCCTATTTTTACCCAGCGCATTCTATGAACCGTTGGTTCATGGTGAAGCGCAACGGGTGTCCATTTCTGCGTTGGATCATGCGGCCTTATCAAGTAATGCACGGAACCTGACTTTGCCGTATCCGAAGTTTCAGAAGGGTTCCACTGGGCACCCACGGCTACCTCAACCATCCCATCGCCATTCACATCCCGCGCAGCGATGCACACGTTATCGGATGCGGTCAGATTGTCTACCATCACAAATCGTTTCCAGTCCCCGTTTCGATACCAGACAAATTGCTTTTTGTCAGCCAGCAGGATATCTGGTTTCCGGTCACCGTCAACATCGCCTATTGCCAAACCATAACCGATCGCAACATTATCATCAAGCACTTGGGCTTCGAATTCAGGCGAATCGTATGCGTTAAAAAAAAACTGAATAATGAGCAGGAAAAAGAATGAAACAGACATGGCACGCGGGTTTAATGATGCTAATTTACTCAAATCAAGCGAAAAGAATCAGTAGTATTTTGCCCTGTGAAGGCAATAACACGTGCACCATTTTGCGCTATTGTATACCGCAATCACAAAATTGAAATTAAGACAAATGTATAAAAGGCGTCTCGCCTGTTAAACGCCATCAGATGCGTAGTGAGTCATGTAAAAAGGCTGGCACGTCGCTATCTTTTTTTTCTATGGATCACCCCAGACTTTATTCATTTTTCAATACTTCAGCAGGATTAAGTCGTGAAGCTTTTATCGAAAAATAGCTCAAGGTGATCCAGGAGACAAGCACTAGCATTAAACCAGAGAAAATGAAAACCAATGGTTGAATCTTGACCTGGTAGCTGAAATTATTAAGCCAACTATCCATTACATACCATGTGATTGGCGTTGCGATAGCAATGGCTATCAAAATCAGTTTTGTGAAATCACCCAGCAGTAAAGCCAACAGGCTGTACGGCGATGCCCCCAGCACTTTTCGGACCCCAATTTCCTTTATCTTTTGATAGAAGAGCAGCATCGCCATGCCGAACAAGCCGAAGCAGGCAATGAGTACCGCAATAAGAGAGAACACAGCTAAAATACTTCCTGTCTTTTCTTCCGCAGCATATTGCTGATTAAGCTGATCCTCCAGAAAAGCGAATTCAAAACCATACGTCGTCTCAAACTGTTTGTACACTTTCTCAATGGCCGCAATCTTCTGCTCAAAATTATCAGTATTGACTTTTATCAGGATGTAATTAAAATCACGACTCGTCAGTGTAAAAAGGAGTGGTTTTATCGGGTCATGAAGTGATTGGAAATGAAAATCCTTGACGATGCCAATAATTGTTCCCCGAATGATTTCCGCATTGAAGTTCCAGACTATTTCCTTGCCCAGCACTGAGTTCGAAGGGCTTAATTGCCTTGCGGCTGTCTCATTGACGATAAACGACCGCGCATCAGACGGATTTTCCCGCAAAAAAGGACGACCATCCACAAGCTCAATGGTTAACGATCGGAAAAAATCATAATCCACGAAAGCCTCTGAAGAATTGATGCTGTACTCGGGATATTGCGCGAGTGCGACGGTGTGTTGGTTAAACTGCTTACCTGGAATATTAGAACTTGCCGAAACGACTGACACGCCTTTTACGCGTAGCATCTCATTTCGGAAAGCATCAAACCTTGACATTCCTTCCTCGTTCTTTATCGGTATGATAATAACTTCTTCCTTCCCAAATCCCAGATTTTTATGCTGAAGATAATCCAGCTGATTGTAAATAATGACTGCTGCAGAAACCAGAATCATTGAAATAGAAAACTGTGACACAATAAGCGTCTTCCGAAACAATGATCCCTTCGGGCTTTGCGTGAACTTACCCGTCAATATCAAATGAGGCTTCACAGCAGACAAGTACAGCGCCGGGTAGATTCCGGAGATTAATCCGATAACTGTCGCGACGCCAACCAGGATAGGCAAAATTTGTCTATAGTCCAATTGAAAATGGATTCCCGTTAAATAATTGAAAAAGGGCAGCGAACATTCGATGATCAGGGCAGAAACCACGACAGCAAATAATGCAATTGTGACAGACTCGATCAAAAACTGAAAGGAAAGTTGTGTTCGAAGTGCACCCATTGTTTTTCTGACACCGATTTCCTTGGCGCGCTCTGCCGATTTTGCGGTCGTAAGGTTCATGAAGTTAACACACGCGATGATGAGCGTAAAAAGTGCAGCGGCCGCAAGGATATACACATACTCTATGTTTCCATTCGCCTCCAATTCCCAGCGCAACTTCGATCCGAGATGGATATCCGTAACCGGTTGAAGTCTGAAACCATAGTGTTGTGCCACATAAGATTTGTAATCTTCGGCGGAAACGTCAATATATTTTCCTGCCCATTCCATGAGCTTGCCCTCCAGTTTTTTGGCGTCTGCTCCATGCTTTAAGCGGATATAATTAAAATGGCCAAAGTCACTCCACGAATAGAACTCGGATTCAGGATCGAATGATTTTTCGCGTAGATAGGAAACCAGGAAATCGAAGTGGAAATGGGAATTGGCTGGAACGTCCTTGAATACACCGACTACCTCCAACAGGTAGGACGCCGAATCCACCGCCAATTGCTTTCCCATAGGATCTTCGTCTCCAAAATATTTCTTTCCTATGGATTCTGATATGAGTACACCATTAAGCTTTTCTAGCGCCGTTTTTGGATCACCTTTAAGCAAGGGAAAATCGAATACCTTGAAAAAAGTAGTGTCAACCGCCAGTATGTTTGACTCATCATACCGCTGTTGCTTCTCGGGGTGTCGCATGGAATGCGTTTCCCTGGTAAGACCTGCAGCCCACAATGGCGTTAAACTGACCGCGCTTTCAACTTCAGGAAAATCATTAACCATCGCCTGCGCCAAAGGATGCGGTGTTCGGGTCTGCGGATTATCATCTTCCCAGGTAATTCTGTAAAGATCCTCAGCCTGATGATGGAATCTGTCGTAACTCAGTTCGCGCTTGATATAAATCGAAATCAAGAATACACTCGCAACGCCAAAAGAAAGTCCGAAAACGTTAATGACCGTATGCACCTTATTCTTAAGAAGATTTCGAAGTGCAATATTGAAATAGTTATAAAGCATGGACGGCTGCTGGTTTAGATCCTAATCCGGCTTCTTTGCGAGATTACAATTCAGATGCCACGGATTTCTATGCATCAAGGGTGCCCCAGGGCATTTTCTGGGTGCATCCGGCTACAGAATCGGACGAAAGCGTCCGCCAACGAACAAGATATCGTGCAGGAGGGTATCAACCCGCCGAAATGCAATAAGCTTATCCCAAAGAATCAGAACAATGCTTTTGCTATCCTAAGAATGGGGTCCGACTTACCCATTGAATAAAAATGCAAGGTGGGAACATCGTGTTTAATTAACTCTTTTGATTGCTGTATGCACCATTCGATACCAACCTCCTTTACCGCCGCATTATCATTGCACTTTTCAACAGCTTCGGATAATTCCTCTGGTATATCAATGTGAAAGGTTTTGGGCAACATTGTAAGCTGACCTCTGCCTGTAATGGGTTTTATGCCTGGAATAATGGGCACATGAATTCCGGCCTTTCTGCATTCGTCAACAAATTCAAAATATTTCTGGTTGTCGAAAAACATCTGCGTCACGATGTATTCGGCTCCCAAGTCAACCTTTAGCTTCAAATACTTCAAATCAGCCTTTAAGTTAGGTGCCGAGAAATGTTTTTCCGGATAACCTGCAACCCCAACACAAAAATTGGTTGGCGAAGTATTCTGGAGTTCATCATCCAAATAAAGTCCGTTGTTCATTCTGCCTACTTGCTGTAGCAACTCTGATGCATAACGATAGCCATCAGGTTCTGGAATAAAGCGTGATTCGGTTTTTATGGCATCACCCTGGAGCACCAACACATTATCTATACCCAGGAAGTGAAGGTCAATCAGTGCGTTCTCTGTCTCTTCACGTGAGAAACCACCACAGATAATATGGGGTACTGTGTCGATCTTGTAATTGTTTTGAATAGCGGCACAAATACCTACGGTTCCGGGCCGCTTGCGTGTTGATCTTTTTTCAAGAAGTCCACTCTCCATCTTTTTGTAAACGTACTCCTCGCGATGGTACGTAACATCAATGAATGGTGGTTTGAACTCCATCAAAGGATCCATATTGTCAAACAGCGTACGGATGTTTTCTCCCTTTAAAGGTGGAAGGATCTCTATTGTAAATAGGGTTTTACCTTTTGCGTTTTTTATGTGATCTGTTACTTTCATTTTGCTTATCTGTTCGCCTTTTATTGCTTTCTATGCATTAACCTTCAATTGATGAGCGTTTGCTCAATATTAATTGTCATACGCCAAATTCGGTGACAACCACTTCTCCATTTCGGCAACCGACAATCCTTTACGTCCAGCGTATTCTTCGACCTGATCCTTTTCAATTTTGCCCAGACCAAAATATTTTGAATCCGTGTTCGCAAAATAAAATCCACTTACTGAGGATGCCGGGTACATTGCATAAGACTCTGTCAGTTTTATGCCGGCCACCTTTTCGACTTCCAGAATATCGAAAAGCATTCCTTTCTCCGTATGATCAGGGCAGGCAGGATAGCCCGGTGCAGGGCGGATACCCCGATACTTCTCGGCAATGAGCTCGTTGTTTCCAAGTTTTTCATCCGCGGCATAACCCCAAAGGTCTTTTCTGACCATCGCGTGCAAGCACTCGGCAAAGGCCTCAGCCAAACGATCAGCCAGTGCTTTTATCATAATATCAGAATAATCATCATTATTGGCCTTATATTTTGCGATCAGGTCCTCTATGCCGATACCCGCAGTTACGGCAAACATGCCGATGTAGTCTTGTCTTCCAGATGTCTCCGGGGCAATAAAATCGGAGAGGCAGAAATTGGGAAGTCCTTGCGCCTTTTTATTTTGTTGACGCAGAAAATGCAATGTTGCAAAAGGCGGTTCGCCTTCTTTTTTAGAAAGCTTCACATCATCTGATGCAGTCCTGGACGCTGGATAAAAGCCGACAATTCCATTTGCCTGAAGGCTCTTATCCCCGATTATCCGATCCAGCATTTCCTGTGCGTCGTCAAAGAGTTTCTTCGCTTCACTGCCCACAACCGCATCCGTAAGAATTCCAGGATATCTTCCTGCGAGCATCCATGTTTGAAAAAAAGGTGTCCAATCTATGTATTCTCTTATTTTCTCTAATGGAAAATTCAAAAAGAGTCTTGAACCGATAAACGTTGGCCTGTGAATAATTGCCTCACCCCAGTTGATGTTAACCTGGTTCTTACGCGCTGCGGCCAGCGAGATGTAGTTTTTTTGCTCTTTGCGCAAGCTATACTCTGTGCGGAGCTTGGCATATTCTTCCTTGAAGCGGGTCTTGATGTTTCCAAAGGTATTCGGATTAATGAACTCGCTGGCTACAGGCACACTGCGTGAAGCATCTAATACGTGAACGACCGGGCCGTCGTAAACAGGATCGATTTTAACGGCCGTATGAATTCGGGATGTAGTTGCACCGCCGATCAGCAGCGGCATAACCATTTTTTCCCGTTGCATCTCCTTCGCCATGTGCACCATCTCCTCAAGCGAAGGTGTAATCAAACCGCTCAAGCCGATCATGTCGACCTTTTCACGCTTTGCCGCCTCGATAATTTTTTCCGACGGCACCATAACACCCAAGTCTACCACGTCGTAGTTATTACACGCCAATACCACGCCGACAATATTTTTGCCGATATCGTGTACATCGCCTTTTACAGTGGCCATCAAAATTTTTGCCGCGGGCTTATCCACGCCACCTGTTCTGCGCTTTTCTTCTTCCAGATAGGGTGTAAGGTAGGCGACCGATTTTTTCATTACGCGTGCACTCTTTACTACCTGCGGCAAAAACATTTTGCCGGCACCAAAGAGATCACCAACCACATTCATTCCCGCCATTAAGGGACCTTCAATTACATCGAGTGGTTTCCCGTATTTTTGGCGCGCTTCCTCCGTGTCCTGATCAATGAAATCAATCACGCCTTTAACAAGTGCATGTGTAATGCGCTGTTCTACTGTACCCTTTCTCCAGGCATCATCAACTTCCTTTTTCCTTGCTGATCCTTTAACGGTATCGGCATATTCCAACAGCCGTTCCGTGGCATCGTCACGTCTGTTCAGCAACACATCCTCCACGCGGTCAAGCAAATCTTTATCAACTGCATCATAGACTTCGAGCATGGCCGGATTCACGATGCCCATATCCATACCCTCCTTGACCGCATGATATAGAAATGCGGCATGCATCGCTTCGCGCACCTTTTGATTTCCACGGAAACTGAAAGAAACATTGCTCACGCCACCGCTTACATGTGCATGCGGAAGATTCTGCCGAATCCATTTGGTGGCTCTGAAAAAATCTACGGCATAGTTTCTATGCTCCTCGATGCCAGTGGCGACAGGAAAAATGTTTGGGTCGAAAATAATGTCCTGCGGAGGAAACTTCACCTCATTTACCAAAATATCGTAAGCACGTTTGCAGATGGAGATCCTGCGTTCATATGTGTCCGCCTGCCCCTGTTCATCAAAGGCCATCACAACAACGGCTGCACCATACCGTTTCACAAGTTTTGCCTGCCGGATGAATTCCTCCACGCCGCTTTTCATACTAATCGAATTCACAATGCCTTTGCCCTGAAGACACTTCAGGCCCGCTTCGATAACCTCCCATTTGGATGAATCAACCATGACCGGAATTCGCGCTATTTCGGGCTCGGATGCCATCAGGTTCAGAAACTTTACCATGGCCGCCGCCGAGTCGATCATCCCTTCATCCATGTTTACATCGATGACCTGGGCACCACCCCGCACCTGGTCTAACGCAACGTCTAATGCCTCATCAAACTGATCTGCCTTGATGAGCTTAAGGAACTTTGCCGAGCCAGTGACATTCGTGCGCTCGCCAATATTTACAAAATTGGATTGGTCGGTTATTTCAATCGCCTCCAATCCGCTAAGCTTAAACGTTTCTTTTTGCTTCATTTTTCAAGTTCTCGATTAGTCTACAGTAAAATGGTCAATGATCAACGATCAACCAGCGACGGTAGACATTTGGCTTCCTACTTTGCGCGGTGCGTAACGTGCCGCCAATTCGGCAATTACTTTAATATGATCTGGCGTAGTCCCACAGCATCCACCCAATATATTGACGAGACCTTCTTTTAGGAATTCCTCCACCTGGGCACCCATTTGCTCTGCAGATTCATCGTATTGACCAAACTCATTTGGCAACCCGGCATTAGGATAAGCACTAATAAAATAGGGCGCTTTTTCGCTTAATACCTGTAAATATGGCCGCAGCATAGACGCTCCCATGGCACAATTTAAGCCGATGCTCAGCAGTGGAACATGTGATACGGAAATCAGAAAAGCCTCCGTTGTCTGGCCTGAAAGTGTCCTCCCGCTTGCGTCGGTTATTGTACCGGAAACCATGACGGGAATATGCTTACCCGTTTCATCAAACAACTCCTGAATGGCGAACAAAGCCGCCTTGGCATTGAGCGTATCAATGATGGTTTCCAGCAGTAACAAATCCACTCCGCCGTCCATCAGCGCCTTGGCTTGTTGTTTGAATGCCACAACAAGTTGATCAAAGGTAATGGCACGATATCCGGGATTGTTAACATCGGGAGAAAGCGACGCCGTCTTATTGGTTGGCCCCATCGCACCTGCGACAAATCTAGGTTTATGCGGTTCACGCCGGGTGAAATCATCCGCTACCGCTCTCGCTATCTTAGCAGACTGAAAATTCAAGTCGTAGACCACATCCTCCAGGTGATAATCCGCCTGTGCTATTGTGGTACCGCTGAAAGTATTGGTCTCTGCAATATCAGCACCTGCCGCAAAATACTGCGCGTGAATATCCTTGATAATGTCTGGACGCGTAAGGGACAGCAGATCATTATTTCCCTTTAGCGTATAGGGGTGGTCCTTAAATCGCTGCCCGCGGAAATCCGCCTCGGTCAAATCATGCCGTTGGATCATTGTTCCCATAGCGCCGTCAAGCACCAGGATTCTCTCCTTCAAAATATCCTCAATTTTCATAAGCCCTCTTTTCGTTTCATATCTATCCAGAGAGCCCGGCAAGGTGGGTTACTTATCTTTTCCGCTCACAACAAATGAGTGGAAGGGATTTAGCACAACATTCCAGATTCGATTCGGAATAGGATGCTAAGACGTCTTCGGGCCCAATCCCTCAGTCTTTCTGAATAAGTGGTGCAAAGAAAAACAATAAGTACCTAAAATAAAAAGCAATCCTTAAATTTGAATGGATAATGAAACTAGCTGCCATAGACATTGGATCCAATGCCATCCGCTTCCAGGTTTCAACCATGCTGGGTACAGGTCCTGAAATTCTGTTCAAGAAACTTGAATACATCCGTTTCCCGCTCCGCCTCGGTCATGATGTATTCACTTCTGGTCGAATTAGCGACGACACTATCGTCAAATTCAAAAAATTGATGCAGGCCTTCAGGTTGTTAATTGAATTGTACGGCGTAACCGACTACATGTTTTGTGCTACTTCTGCGCTGCGCGAATCTGAGAATGGTGCTGACCTTGTGGAGCAAGTCAAGGCGGAAATCGGCATCACCATCGAAGTCATTGATGGAAATCGGGAAGCTGAGTTAATCAACCGTGCCATCAGCTCGTACTTAACGGACAAGACCTACCTGCATATCGATGTCGGCGGCGGCAGTACCGAATTGAACCTTTTCTTCCAGGGACATAAGATAATGAGCAGGTCTTTTAAGATCGGTTCCGTGCGGGTTCTGGAACATACGGATTTGCCTGAAGCATGGACCGATATGGAGCATTGGGTGCGGCATAACATTAAGCCAAATTACGGGAAAGTCACAGCCGTAGGTACTGGCGGAAATATTAGCAAGGTTTTTGACCTTGCAAAAGCAAGACGTGGTAAAACGATCTCACGGAAAAAAATACAAGAAATTCTTTCGATGATTGAAAGCCATTCAATTGAAGACAGGATATTTAAACTTCAGATGAACCCAGACAGGGCCGATGTTATTGTTCCTGCCACCGACATATACCTGAAAGTTATGAGTTGGGCCCGGGCATCCAGTATTCTTGTCCCTGAGGTGGGGCTCAAAGACGGCATAATGCTATTTCTTTATGAGCAGAATCTCAAACAAATCAAATTGGATTTTACGGCCTAGCCTTACCTTGATTTGCGTTTGTCAAGCGTGCTCTTCCCTTTCTTCAATTCTTCCGTCTTCAGGTCAATGAGGTAAGCCAACGATATCCGAAATCCCTGATTCCGCGACTGGAGAGGATCTTGAAAATATGTGTTTTGAAAGGTTCCATCCGTTTTGGCCAAATAGCTGTGGCCTAACTCATATCGAAGAGAAACCACAACGCGCTGTCTGGGCCCGGGCTCAAGGACCATTCCGACAATGAAGTTCAAACCAAGCTGAAACCGGTTAGGCTCCTCCACAATCATCTCATCAGGTGCCTGATTGTCAGGTGCTTTCTTATAAACTGCCTTATAGGACAGCTCACCTTGCCCATTCTCCTCCAAATCAGTATTATACAGTGTTCCTTTTCCGTTAAGCCAATAGCTCACGTTCGGACCGATACCCAGGAAATACTTGAATTCCTTGCTCCTCCCAATCTTCCCTTTGAAGTCCACCGTGTAGCTGATCGGCACATCGATATAATTGTTGCGGGCAGAATTCTTGAGCTTTGTGTCAAGCTTACCCTCCAACAAACGCCCTTTGGAAGCATACAAAAAAGAAGCGTGAAGAAAAAAGCGCTTTTGCACCTTGAACGCCAAGTGGCCTCCGACATGGAATCCCAGCACGGGGCTTACCCGGTAAGCCCCCTTCAAGTCCTTGTTGCTAAAGGAAGTCCATGAATAGTTGGCTCCAGCTACGGGCCCCACAAGGATCTGCGAAAATGTAGGCGTAGTAAGCAAGGCCATCAATGGGAACGCAATGCAGCAAAATACTTTCACAGCTTAAGTCGTTAAAAAAATCGCCTTTAATTTAGGCTTAAACGCTCAAGTTACTGAACATAGGGTGTCAATAAAAAGAAAAAACGCTGTATATTCGTAAGTTCTCAGCAAAATGGCCTTTTCTGAGGGCAGGTCACTGAGGGTGATTCCTATTTTTTAGCTGGCGAAGGAAGTCGAAAATGGTTTATGAGTGACTTTTTTGCTTTTGCCCATATTAATGGACGTGAATGCGTAATTTTTTTAACTGTTTCATCGGCTTCATTTTATTAAGTGTGACGTGTACCAGTGTGCAGGCACAAAATTACCCTGTTTACAACAGTTTTTACCTGAACCCATTTTTGTATAATCCGGCAGAAGCAATTACTGAATACACTGAAATCTACGCCCTGCACCGGCAGCAATGGCTATCAGTCGAGGGTGCCCCGGTCCTATCATCGTTAACCTTTACGACACTCCTGAATGAATCACGCGCGGGCATTGGCGGAAAGATTACTTCCTACAAAAGGGGCCTGCTAAACACAACGGACCTGTCACTATCGTACGCTTATGGCATTCCTACAGGTCAAAAAAGCTGGCTATTTATGGGGCTGTCTGGGGGTGCGATTTCGAATAGCATTGACCTCACAAAAATCACTGACCCCAACGATCCGGCTATTGCGAACTACCTCGCCAACAACATACAACCTGTGGCAAGCTTCGGTATGCTGTATCGCTCAGGCAGCGGGTTAAACGTTGGCATCTCGCTGCCGCAATTATTCCCTTCAACTTTTAACAGCGACGCGAGCTTCACAAATACCACTGTAAAACCTACCGATAATGTTTTTTTTACAATCTATTACAAACGAAAAGTAGAAAGCCAAATCGTGAGCAGAAACTCACGTGGCGTACGCAGAAAGGTAAAAACTGATGAGGCGATTGCACCATTGGAGTTTTATTTTAACTACAAATATTCAAAGTTTGGAAACAGCCAGTTTGAACTTATGACGAAATTGAATCTTTCGCATAATTTTTGGGTAGGTGCATCCTACCGGCTGCCGTATGGTTTTACAGGAAACCTCGGGATCAACACCCAGCGGTTTGTTTTTGGATACTCTTATGAGCCTGGAAATCAGCCTCAAAACGGTTTTTCGCAAGGTACACACGAGGTGATCTTAGGTTTCAAATTGGGGCAGCCTAAGAAATTCAAGCGTCCTGCTCCAGTGCTTCGCTCCACATTAACACAACCTCCAGCCGAAAAACACATCGCACGATTCCAGGAAACGGTAGACGACCCTGATCAAATCATCCGAGAGAAAGACGAGGCCAACAAGCGATACTATGTCGTGGTTAAGCTATTTAATGACTTTGCCCCGGCCGACGATTACAAGCAAAAATTAATAAAGGAAAAGTTCAATGCGGACATATTCTATAATCCTAAGGATAAGAAATATTATGTACATGTGCTGGAGACCGTAAAGGCCTCAGAAGCATCTGAAGAAGTCAAAAATCTAAAAACCTACACGCCACTCAGACAGGCGCGTGTGCTCATTGTTACCACACCTAAATAGAGATTGGGTTACATTTTCGAAGATTTGACGCATTTATGATACCATGAACAATTTTCTATCCACCATCGCAAAACTCACCTGGCTGCTGGGTATGTATGGTTTGAGTTTTTATGCTGCTTTCGGTCAGAAACCGGAAATAAAATCTGTTGATAAAACCAACGGCAGTATGGATGAAGTCGTTACCCTGACCGGTTCGTTTTTTGGGACCGATCCCACAAAACTAGCCGTTACTTTTGGCGCATCGAAAGGTGCCATACTTGCCACTACAGACCAGTTGTTGGCCGTGAAAATTCCTTTTGGTACTACATATCAGGATATTGGCATTACAAATCTCACCACAGGACTTACCGGATACACGCGGCAGCAGTTCTTGCTAAACTTCAAAGGCATCCCGGGATTTTCGTTGACCAACCTGCAAGGCCAATTCGATTTTCCAGCTGGGGTTCCTATAGCCAGCGGCCTGTATGATCTCTGTATGTGTGATTTTGATGGGGATAAGAAAGTGGATATTGCCACGGCAAACGATAATTCAGCATTCTTGAATATTTTTCCTAATAACTCCAGCCCAGGGGTAGTTTCTTTTCCGACAAAAATTGCCTTGAACATTGCCTCCAGATCACTGCACATTAAATGTGGTGACTTAAACGGTGACGGCAAACCAGATTTGATCGCCACAGAGAGCGGAACGACAGATAAAATATTTGTTATGAAAAATAACAGCTCTGGACCTGGCAACTTTGCATTCTCTGCGCCGCTTATTACCACGCTGCCTGGAAAGAGACCCAAGCGGATTGAAATAGCTGACTTGGACCTTGACGGAAAACCTGAATTGATCATCACCGCGCAAGGAACTAACACTGTGGCGGTGTTGGTGAACCAAAGCACACTGGCATCAATTGCATTCTTACCCATGCCCCCGATTCTGATCTCAATTCCCGGTGCGGCGAGCACCGAAGGACTTGCCGTGGAGGATATGAACGGTGACGGTCTGCCTGAAATTATTACCAGCCAGTTTCAAACCAACTCTGACATATACATCATTCAGAATACGAGCTCTCCTGGTGCTGTTTCCACCGGGACCATAAGAACACTTTCCGTGGGCGTTCCTATTAAGAATATACGCGTGGGTGACCTCGATGGAGATCGCAAACCTGACATCGCTTACACCAAACTAACTTCTTCACAGGTAGGCTTATTTCTGAATCAGAGTGCGGGCACCACAATCGGCTTTGCGGCTGGCCCCAGTATTACAACCGATGTGACGCCCTGGGGCATCGACTTTGGTGATATGGACGGAGACGGCAAACCAGATATGGTAATCGCGTCTATAACAAAAAAAACGATTACAATATTGAATAATAAAAGTACGATTGGAAGCCTCGCTTTTGATACGTTTATCAAGCCCACAACGTTTATCAACCGCCATGTCAATGTTTGCGATGTCGACTCTGACGGCAAGCCGGATATCGCCTTTACCTCCATTGATGATAATAATTTAAATGTGCCTGCGTCCAAGGCCTCCATCTTCCGGAACAGCACATGTATGGTCCCGGAAGTGACCCCGCCTGGACCACTGAATGTTTGCAGTGGACTTGGTTTAACTTTGGTGGCCACCAACGGAGGTGGCGTGACCTATGACTGGACAAATACTACTTCAGGCACGACAGTTGCCGGCACAAACGAATATTCACCTGCGTTGTCTGGTGATTATTATGTTACTGCGACTTCTGAAGGTGGGGCCTGCAAAGAGATTTCTAATACGGTCAAGGTAACCATTTCGCCCGGGGTGGCGCTCGATCCACTCCCCATTAACAATGGTCCTATCTGTCTTGGTCAGACCTTAAACCTTCAAATATCCAACGACCTAGGTGCAGGATTCACTTATGAATGGTCGGGCCCCGACAACTACACTGGTACAGGTTTAGTCCCAGCGCCTGTTACAAATTTTCAGCTTATCAATGCTGGAATTTATGCGGTAAATGTTAGGGCCATCAGTGGATGCGTTGCGCGCCGGGAAATAACCCTTGTCGAGGCTGTTGATTTGCCGGAATTCAAAGTTTCATTTTCAGGATCTGCTTTTATTTGCCAACCTGACTTCAAGACACTCTCTGTCTTCCCTGCGGTTCCGGGCTTTACCTATCAGTGGTTCGAAACTACAGCGGGACTTATCTCCGGCGCCACAAGTCCTAATCTACTGCGTAACACGTCTGGTGAATACTATTACCAGGCAACATCTTCAAATCCAAGTTGCCCCGTTACTACTTCCGAGCGCGCAATCCTCACCGTAGTAACACCTCCCGTCGCCGCATTTACATTGCCCCCGACGGCATGCAAGGGTCAAGAGGTAAGTTTTACAAATCAATCCACCTTTGATAGTCAGGCGACACCGTCGTACGCCTGGAATTTTGGCGACGGCAATACCTCAACTGATCAGGATCCCAAACACACGTATGCGACCTCGGGTAGTTTCTCGGTCAGTCTGGAAGTTTCCTATGGGAGCAATGCTTGTCCCGTCACGTTGAATAAACCTATTACGATAACCGACGCCCCGGCGGTGAGCATCACGAACACTGATAATAAGTTTGAGGTTTGCTCCAACGGTACACTCGTGCTTGGCGTAAGTGATGTCTTTACATCGTATCTGTGGAGCACCGGAGAGACCAGTCCTACCATAACCATAACTTCCGCCGGCTCCTATAGCGTGGATGTAATCGCCACCAACGGGTGTAACCTTAAAGCCACCCAGGACATAGCCGCATTGATGGGTCCAACCGTGACGGCAACGGCGACGCCGGATGTTCTTCTTGAAGGTGAAAGTTCACAGCTCTCAGCCTCGGGTCTTCTGAACTACAGCTGGCAGCCTGCAGGATCATTGTCGGCACCAGACCAGGCCGAACCGATTGCAACACCATTAACATCCACTACCTATACCGTTTCGGGCACAGATGGAAATGGTTGCGAAGGAACCGCAACTGTTGCCGTGCAGGTAAAAGGGGAATCCATCGTCAGCAAACTTACCCCAAGCAATTTCTTTTCTCCAAATGGTGATGCGGTCGGCCAGTATTGGATCGTAGAGCAAATTGACCTCTACCCCCAGTGCGCCGTAGATATTTATGATGACAAAGGCGTTAAAGTGTATGATGCAAAACCATATCTAAACAACTGGGAGGGAACCTACAACGGTGGCAACCGACTACCAGACGGCGTTTATTACTATATCATACGCTGCGATGGGGAAGAAAATAAGCCCAGAACGGGAAGCATAACGCTGCTGCGCTAGGCCTAGGATAGCGCCAGACCTGTTTTTGTGCATTGGTCTGTTTTTTGTAATCCGCAGCCAAACCTGTAACAAGTCATGAAACCATACATCGATGGTTACAAAAACGAGTATTTATTAATATACCTATTGAATAAAGCCAAGGAGGCATTATTTTTAAAGCTAGACTCAATTATGTCTTTATGAAGAAGCTAATGTACCTGTTAACCTTGTGCATCAGTTTAAGTGCAACAGCAACTTACGCGCAGGAAATTTGCGCCAACGGAATTGATGATGACTTAGATGGTTTCATAGACTGTTTTGACAATGAATGCTCGAATAATATTGTGTGCGATGGTGGATATGTCGGAAACGATCTGTTGTGCGAAGCTATCCCGTCAGAATTTCCAAAATTTACATTGGCGCTTGAATCCGCGTCACCTGATGGATCGGCGATCCACCTGGGAAGAACTGTAGTAGGTGATATTGATCGTGATGGTATTCCAGAGATGATCACCACAAACCGATACTCGAAGAAGATTTTCATACTCAACGGTAATAACACAGCGGGCGTTAACACGATTCAAAAAGAAATAACAGTAAATTATTCTCCCTCCTGGACAGACGTCCTAATTGGTAATATTGACGACGATAATTGCGCCGAGATTTTTGTGATTGGGACCAACGATAGGATTTATTCGTACGACTGCAACTTGGTTGAGCTGTGGTCGACCCAACTGCCGAAGGACCCTGGGATGATGGGGCTGGCCGATTTCAATGGCGACGGTAAAGTTGAACTCTACGCACGAAATGCCATCTTCAACGCACACACTGGGGCCACCATAGTGGCCCCAGCGGGGAATTGGGCTACGTTCAATGGCGGGCCCGTAGCCGTCGATATTCTAAACGATGCAACCAAGAATGCCCATTTATTGACGGACCCCATAAAGGATGACAACCTGGAATTGGTGGTAGGTGGAATTATCTATAGCGTTAATATCGGCGCAGGCACGATCAACCCGGAAAAAACGATACCGAACTTCGCTCAGAAATTTACAACCGATGCCACCAGTATCGCTGACTATAACCTGGACGGCTCCCTGGATGTCATTGTCTCAGGATTAAATACAAATGATAACAATACCACAATATTCTTCTGGGATGTCAAAAATAATGTTGTCACAACCTATTCCGATCCGCTGCCGGGAAACTTTACCATATATGCGTGTCCAACAGTTACAGGAACATACTACGCTAACGGCTGGCACCGCGGCACTGGCCGTGTCAACATTGCCGACCTCGACGGGGACGGGAAGCTCAACGTTGCCTATGTGTCAGGTAAGTTCTTGTATGCATTAAAAGAGGATCTCACATTGCTGTGGAAGGTTATCGTTAATGAAGAAACTTCAGGCAACACTGGCTGTACGTTATTTGACTTTAATGGTGATGGAAAGTCTGAAATTGTTTACCGTGATGAAAAGTTCGTTTACATCATCAATGGGACTGATGGATCTATTTACACGCAGCAGACCTGTGTTTCGAGAACAAACGTGGAGTATCCAGTGGTGGCCGACGTTGATGCAGACGGCAATACCGAACTTTGCGTTACCTGCCGAACGATAGATTTTGTCCAAAATGGCGGCATTACAGACCCCACCGACCCAAACTACAAGACAGCAGACGAATCAAACTTCTGCTCACTGTCTAACGCTGAGTTTTCTCAAGTCCGTGTATTCCGATCGGCATCTGAGCCTTGGGTCCCCGCCCGCAGGGTGTGGAATCAACATGGCTATTTTAACGTTAATGTTAACGACGATTTGAGCATTCCGAGGGTGCAGCAAAAGCATCACCTTGTCTTCTCTTCGAACGTCTGTACGGTAGGTGCAAATCGGCCCTTGAATAGTTTTCTCAATCAATCACCTTATCTAAATTCTTTAGGTTGTCCAAAATATGCCTCGCCAGACCTGGCCTACGTAGACAATTCATTAACGGTTAACCCACCGACCTGTCCGGACGGGGATTTTACTGTTTCATTTGAGATTACAAACCTTGGTGATGTTTCATTGAGTGGAAATGTGCCAATAACTTTTTACAATGGAGACCCTACTATGGTCGGGGCAATTAAACTGAATACAATAACCGTCGCACTCAATAATTTTGGTGTGGGTGGTGTTCAAAGCATCACGAACGCCACGGTCAAAGGCCCTGGATCATCCTTTGTCCTGTACATTGTCCTGAATGACGGGGGCACAACGGTACCGACACCAATCAAACTACCAAACACTGATTTTATTGAATGTAATTACGACAATAATATTATTTCTTCTCCAGTAGTTCCGCTGCCCGTAAGCATCATGGCCCTCAACGTCCAGGACAATGTTCAATGTCTCCCAAGCAGTACACCTGACAATGGTGCTGTTCGAGCGTTCATTCCCGACGGTGCTGTAGAAAATACTACGGATTATGATTTTTATTGGTCCAACGGAACGGTTGCAAAACCAGTTGGCAGTGCTGATTTTGTCGGCCCAGTTTATAGTGGACGGGCCGGCGGAACCTATACGGTTTACGCCATTCACAAAACAGCCAGTTGCTCCTCGGATACCGTGCAAGTAATTGTTGATCAGGTAGATCAGATCATAGAGGTAGACGTCGTACTTGAAAATCCATACGACAACTGTAAGAATCCGAACGCAAAGTTACGGGCTGTGGTCAATGACACCGACGGCGATGGTGTCGGTGATCCTGTAGGGGGCTACACCTATACCTGGTACGAGGGCAATGATATATTTACGTCCCCTCAAATTGGTGTCAGTCATGTCGTCACCGGACTGGGGCCCTTGACCTATACTGTCCTCGTTAAGAATAAAGCCACAGGCTGCCAGACCATTGAATCGTTTTCGATCCCCGATCAAACAGTGAAACCAGTTCCTACGGTAACCAAAATTGATGCCTTGTGTTCAGCGGCGACTACTGGCAGCGCATCGGCATTGGTTGGCGGGACTACTGCCGGATTCACATTTGAATGGTATGACGGCAATATGCCAAAACCAACAGCGGATTTTACCGGCGCCGACTACCTAAACCTTGCCTCCGGAAGCTATACCCTCGTCGTCACGAATAATACTTCAAAATGTACATCTGACCCGGTTACTGTCACCATAACCCAAACAACCCCTCCTGTCATTACGACGACGGTGTTATCGGATCAAACTTCCTGCGACCCAGCCTTGCCTACCGGCGCGGCTTCAGCTTCCGTTGGCGGACTCACCGCCGGATATACTTTTGAATGGTTTAAGGGACAAAACACTTTGCCTGCCAATAGCTTTGCCGCTACGAACAGCGTGACCGGCTTAAAGAACCGCGTTTACACCGTGAAAGTTACTGACGATGTTACCGGATGTTCCGCAACCGAGGAAGTAACAATAAGCTTTGGTGTAGTTACCCCCGTTCTCACATTAGCCTCCTCCTCCAACTCCACGCGTTGTACCCCCCCAGATGGTTCGATTACCGTCGCCGTGAACCCGGATACGCCAGCCGACTATACATTTTCTTGGTATAACGGAAGCAGCGTGAAGGCATCCCCTGATTTTCCAGATACAGATGAAACACTTGATGGGCTGCCGGCAGGTACGTATACTGTAAAAGCGATAAACAATCTGCGACACTGCGAAACAGCCCCGCTCACGATAACTATTACAAACGTTGCGCCGGCAATTGCATTTGATCCCACAAATATTACGCGACCAAGCACTTGTAACGACAACAATGGTTCTATCACAGTCTCCGTTAGCGCCGCAGGAAATGTAGCTGGATTTGATTTTGAGTGGAGATTCGGGCAGGCACCATTTACGTCGCCTGCCATTACGACCACCAACAACACAGCCACAACAACAACGGCAACAGCCTTGGTTACCGGTATCTATACGCTTATCGCTACCAACCGTGACAATGGTTGTGTCGCAACGCAGACTTTTGATCTTCCCTTTGACGACGCACAGGTGCTTTCTTTCCTGTCAAAGGTTGACATTCAGACTTGCGTCCCGGGTACTGATGGAAGTATTGATGTGAGGCTAACGCCGACACTAGGCTATTTGGAGAGCGATTATCGCATCGACGTTTTTGAAGGGAAAAACGACTTAGGCCCCGCCGGAACTGTATTCAGATCGTTTAATGCCGTTGACGGCGTCGTTGATTATTCTCTTGCAAGCCCCCTGCAACCAGGCTTCTATACTTTTGTCGCGATCACCATTAACCCCATTCGCAGTACGTTCAACTGTCGATCAGTGCCCGTAACGGTTGAACTACTTATCAATGTTGAAAATCCTGTTTTTACGGCGAATCCTTCCGTCAATAATGTAAACTGCTCCGGAGCCCCTGGCACCGGTCAACTTTCTGTCAGCTTGGTATCGCCCTCAGTCAACCCTGCCGACTACGATTTTGAATGGTTTGAAGGGCCTGACGCGACCTCCCCTGTCCTCGGTACTGCAACGAGCGGGATTGAAGGTGGTGCCAATGGAGAAATAGCACTGAATCTTCCCGCCGGAAAATATACTGTTGTTGTCACCAAAGCAGCAGGTGCCTCTGCTGGTTGCGCTGCCACGGCAACCTACGAAATCTTTGATGATATACCCGTAATTTCGTTGGCCAAGGCCGACGTCACCATTGCCGACATTATCCGATGCGATATGATGACTTCAGGGACGGCTACCGTAAATTTTGTACTGGAGAATGGTGTACAGTTTCCAGCCGCCAATTACGACTTTGAGTGGTTCTCCGATGATCCGGCCGGCCCGCAGCTTATCGCCGGCGTCACCACCAATATCCTCTCAAACCAGCCTGCGGGAAAGTACTTTGTGCGCCCTACCAATAAAACTAGCAATTGCAGCACGGTAGAATTAACCGAGCTGGAAATATTGGATCAGACGATAAATACAGTAGCCGTTGACCTTATGGCATTCACCATACCCACGCAATGCCTGAAACCTGCGAATATTCTCCGGGCAGCTTGAAGTCAATGCGACAGGAACGAGTACAACAGGTTACACCTATACCTGGTATGCAGGGCCGTCTGTAACAGATCCATTGCTGGGAGGTGCGAATGTCTCCGGGCCGAATGGCGAAATCGCGCAGAACATTGCCGCCGGTTTCTACACAATCGACGTGTTAAACAATACAACGCAGTGTAACATTACAGCGACGTATGAACTGCCGCTTGATGTCAGGCCCATAACCCTTACGGCGTCCGCCGAACCCCTTACCGTGTGTTTTGTTACGCCAAAAGACGGAAGTGTGTTTGCGACGATTACCAGCGGGAACAAGAACGACTATACCTACAACTGGTATCTGGAGACTGTCACGGCAGTCGAAGACTTTACCAGCACGCCCATTGCGCCCGTTACGGATCTGACAATTGGCGATTACATCGTTATCGCTGCGGACAATCTGGACGCGACCTGCGTGGCATCTGATACCGTAACAGTTACCGATGAGCGCGTGATCCCTATTGCCATGGCTGCTGCCTTATCGCCGCTTACGATTTGCGACCCTGCGAGACCAGATGGTGTTGCAGCAGCGAATGTTAACGGGGATGTGATCAACCATACGTTCGCATGGTTCATTAACGCCCCTCCCGCTGGAATCCCTTTTTACACCGGTTCTCAGGTTTCGGATCTAAGTGCAGGAATCTATTCCGTTATCGCCACAAGTGTCGTGAGCGGTTGCTCAGATACCACGCAGGTGACAATAGACACGCAGCAACTACCGATTCCTAACCCGGAGATTGAAATCCTTTCCATGGTAACGAGTTGCATAGACGATAACGGCGCATTGGCAGTTTCTGTGGGCGGAAATACCAGTAACTATGTATTTGACTGGTATATCGGTAGCGTCGAAAAAGCCACGCCGGATTTCGTTGGTGAAATGCTTGACAGCCTCGCCGTCGGATTCTATTCCGTGACCGCCACAAGTCGTATTACAGGATGTAAGTCGCCACTTGTCACGGCAGAAATAATTGAAGATCCAACATACCCGGAAATTAATTTCACAACGGTATCAGCGATGTGCAAGCGGGATTCAGGTGAGCCCGGGACAGGTCTTGCTGCCATCTTCATAACAAATGGAATTCAGATAGGATCGATTGAATGGGACGTCAATGGCATGATTGTTACAGGGCCGATCTTGTCGGGTGTAGATGCCGGCGTGTATCCGGTTACCGTAACATCGGCACAAGGATGCGCGGTGACAAAAGAAATCGAAATCAGAACTGAAATCCATCCATTCAATGGAATATCAGCCAACAATGATGGCCAAAATGACATCTTTTATATAAATTGTATTGAGAGTTTTCCTACAAATATCGTTAAGATCTTTAACCGCGCGGGAACACTCGTTTACGAAGCGAACGGATATGACAACAATGGTACTTTTTTCGATGGTAAATCCAATAAAGGCATTAGCCTCATGGGAACAAAACTTCCGGGAGGAACATATTTTTACGTAATTGACAAACGAGATGGATCCAAACCACTAGCAGGCTATCTTGAGATCGTTAATTAACTTGTAGCTTCATGAATACACCGCTCAGGAGACTTCTTACGACATCGTATTTCTTGCTGATAGTTTCGGCTTGGTGTTCGGCTCAGCAGTATCCGGTGTTTTCGCAATACTATTTCAATGAACTTGTAATTAATCCGGCTTATGCAGGAAACCACGTGCAGCTCAGCCTTACTGCCATGTACCGCAATCAATGGGTAAATTTTCCCGGGGCACCCAAGACTTTTAGCATCAGCGGACATACAGCCCTGGCAAAAAACAAAGTTGGTGTCGGATTGATGGTGAATCATGACGAAATAGGGAGTTATAAGAACGAACATATATACGCGAGCTACGCGTATAAGATTCATTTTCCCGATGCGACACTTTCGATGGGCCTCCAGGCAGGGATCAATCTGCTTGGTGCTGACTATAGCAAGCTGGATCTGCAAAGCCCAGGTGATGCTGCCTTCTATAACATTCTCAATGTTGTTAAGCCAAATTTTGGTGCTGGCCTGTTTTATACCAAGAAAAATTTCTTTATTGGTTTTTCAGTTCCCTTTATACTAAATAACAAAATTGCCAATTCTGTTGAGGGGCTATTGGGTCAATTGAGGGAAGCCCGGTACTACTTCTTCAGAAGTGGCGTTGTGTTTCCAATAGATAAAATGCAGAAAGTAAAAATGAATCCTTCCATTTTAGTCCGCACACAGGAAGGCCAGCCGCTTAGCATAGACATCAATAGCGCTTTTATATTCTATGATGTTTTCAGCGCCGGGGCCTCCTATCGATCGGGTGATTCTTTTATTACGTTTATTGATTTGAAGATTAGTGAAAGCTTTCACTTCGGATATTCTTATGACTGGACGCAATCTGATCTAAACAGATTTTCAAATGGAACCCACGAATTCATGCTGAATTATCGGACCAATATCAGGGGCGTCCACAAAAACCCAGAGTGCCCTCAATACTATCATTACAGATAACGGTGTGAGGACAGAAATCCTCAAAACAGCTCGGCGTTCATCACTATCTCTCGCGTAACGTGGTAGAACTCTTTGTGAATATTGAATGGGGGTTCCCCTTTTGCATCTTTAATGACGTATGTACCATCTTCATTCATGGTATACGCATTCACATTGTCTTTAAGATTATAGCGAAGATTGTTAATAACCTGCTTCTTTAAGAAGTCATCGTCCAAAAGAAAAAGTGATTCAATCCTTCTGTCAAAACTGCGCACCATTGCATCTGCACTTCCGGTATAAACTTTTGGATTACCTGCATTATTGAAATAATAGATTCGAGAATGCTCCAGATACTCGCCGACAATTGAGATCACTTCAATATTCTCGCTCACGCCTTTTCTGCCCGGCCGAAGGCAGCACATGCCTCGCACAATAAGCTTTATCGTAACACCCGCCTGCGATGCCGCAAATAATTCATCCATAAGTTCCTTGTCCTGGAGTGAATTTAGTTTGATGACAATCCCGGACGACAATCCATTCCTAGCGTTTTCAGCTTCTCGCTGAGTCAGATTGCATAATTGAATCCGCATGTCACGCGGTGAAGTTATCAAGTTACGATAGGCCGAGGGCTGCGAATGCCCGGTAATTACATTGAAGAACTCAGAAACATCATTCGCATACACCTCCTTGGTGGTTAACAGACCAAGGTCAACGTAGAACCGCGAAGTAGCCTCGTTGTAGTTTCCCGTGGATAGATGAACATAACGATAAACCTTATCTTCGCCCTCCTTTCGGACAATCAGCAATAATTTGGTATGCGTTTTTAGACTGCCCACCCCGTAGATTACAAAACATCCCGCCTTTTGGAGCCGTTGTCCCTCCCGCAGATTATTTTCTTCATCAAAACGGGCCTTAACCTCAAACAAAACCGAAACGTGCTTTCCATTCTCAGCGGCTCTGAGCAGTGCAGCCGTAATTCGAGATTCTTTCGCAACGCGATATATCGTTATTTTTATGGAAAGTACATACGGGTCATCCGCTGCTTTCTCAACCAACTCCAATACAGGTTCCATGGAGTTGTATGGATGGTGGAGTAGAATATCACGCTCCTTCAGAACTTCAAACAAATCACTCGTTCCTTGTTCCGAGAAATTCAGCGGTTTGACCGGATCTGGAAGCCTGGGGCGCTTGCTCTTAAACTCCTTGTGACCAATAACCTGCAGCAGCCCCGAGAAGTCCATCAAACTCTCCGCTGGAACATAGAATATATTATGCTCATCAAGATCCCATTGGATTTTAAGCAACCGCATCATCCAGGGATTTGGATTTTCTTCAGTCTCCAAGCGAACCACCCTGCCCGATCTTCTGGTCTTGAGCTTGCGTTTTAAATCCTCCAGAAAATTGGATTCTATATCCTCACTCTCTTCAAGGGTAAAATCACCATTACGGTTAATGCGAAAAAGATTCGTACTGATGATCTCAACATTCCTGAATAGACTGTTAACATTATTTTTTACAATTTCTTCGATGGGTACAAATTGAATGAAATTGTCCGTTACAAGTTGATAAAATCTTGGAAGGTTATGTGGAACCTGAATAAACGAAACCTTTTCGTGGTGTTGGTGCTCGTTCAGGTTTTTGGTTACTACGCCAAACAATAACCTGTTGTTCATCAGTACCGGAAAGCTGTGGTAGCCATCAAAGACCATGGGTGTTAACATGGGGTAGATGGTCTTATTAAAATAATCGTTTACTTTTTGCGTATTTTCTATTGACAATTCGTCGTATGCCGTGATCTCAAATCCGTTGTCAAAGAACAAAGGTTTCAGACTTTCTACAAAATACTTGTTTTGATCTTTATAAAATTGTTGTGTTTCCGCAAGCAACATCTTACGGAATGGCTCCTCGCGCAGACCATTGTAGTCGAAACGCTCCTTACCGTAGTCGATGTAGTTATACAAACTACCGAGCCGGATTGTACAAAATTCATCCAGGTTGGAAGCGGTAATTGATAGGAATTTCAGTCGGTCAAAAATACTTCGATCAGCATGCTTTGCCTGATCGAGTACTCTGTAATTAAATTTCAGCCAGCTTAGGTCCCGGCTGATATAATTACTTTCTTCTATCTGCTGAATAGTCTTTTCTGTCGTTGCTACAGAATCCTCCATGTGCCTTTCCTCAATGTCGTTCTAAATATCTACGCGGGCGTATTTTGCATTTTTTTCAATAAATTCTCTCCTCGGCGCCACTTCATCACCCATTAGCATGGAGAACAGATGATCTGCTTCGGCAGCCGATTCAATGCTCACTTGTTTGAGAGATCGTCGGGATGGATCCATCGTTGTACTCCACAGTTGTTCCGGGTTCATCTCTCCAAGACCTTTGTATCGCTGCAGGCCAACAGAGTCCTCTTTTCCGCCAGCCAGCTCTTTCACGATATTCACGCGCTCTTCCTCTGTCCAGCAATAACGCTCTTCTCTTCCCTTTTTTATTAAATAAAGCGGAGGAAGCGCAATGTAGACATAACCGTTCTCGATCAAATCACGCATATACCGGAAGAAAAACGTAAGAATCAAAGTGCGAATGTGACTGCCATCTACGTCAGCATCCGTCATGATAATCACCTTATGATACCGAAGCTTACTCATGTTTAAAGCTTTGTCATCCTCGGGGGTACCAAAACTAACACCCAAGGCGGTAATCATGTTCTTGATTTCTTCATTGTCATAAATCCGATGTTCTTGCGCTTTTTCCACATTCAGTATCTTGCCTCGCAGTGGGAGAATAGCCTGAAAATTCCTATCCCTTCCCTGCTTAGCGGATCCACCGGCTGAGTCACCTTCAACCAAATACAGCTCACAGATGCTCGGATCAGTGCTAGAGCAATCCGCAAGTTTACCGGGAAGTCCCGTTCCAGACAGTACATTCTTGCGCTGCACCATTTCCCTCGCTTTGCGCGCAGCATGGCGCGCCTGCGCCGCCAGGATTACTTTGTTAATGATAAGTTTTGCTTCCCGAGGATGCTCTTCCAGATAGTATTGCAAGACTTCGCCAACCGCCTGATCGACGGCACCCATTACATCAGAGTTACCTAATTTGGTTTTCGTTTGCCCTTCAAACTGCGGCTCGGCCACTTTGACCGAAATAACGGAAGTCAAACCCTCGCGAAAGTCATCTCCACTTATTTCAATTTTTGCCTTTTCCAGCAGGCCTGACTTATCGGCGTAGGTTTTTAAAGTCCTGGTGAGTGCCCTGCGGAATCCAGCGACATGCGTACCACCTTCATGCGTGTTGATGTTGTTGACATACGACACGAGATTTTCGCTAAATGAAGTATTATAACTCATTGCGACTTGTATCGGGATTTCACCCTTATCATTTTCAATATAAATGGGCTCCTGAATGAGTTTTTCTCGTGTAGAATCGATGTACGACACAAACTCGCGGAGGCCACCCTCGGAATAAAACTCATCCTTGCGTGGGCTACCTTGTTCGTCCTTTTCGCGGAGATCGGTGAGATTGATCTTTATGCGTGGATTCAGAAAGGACAATTCTCGCAGTCGTGTTGCGATGGTCTCGTAGTTGTATTCACTAGCCTGAAAAATTTGATTGTCCGGTAAGAAATGTACCGTTGTGCCGCGTTTCTGAGATTCTCCAACAACTTTCACAGAATACATAGGGTTTCCCCGCGCATATTCTTGTTGAAATATTTTTCCATCACGATAAACTGTAACCAATAGCATTTCCGACAATGCATTAACACAAGAGACGCCCACCCCGTGTAAACCACCCGAGACCTTGTATGTATTCTTGTCGAATTTACCTCCGGCATGCAAAACCGTCATGACCACTTCTAATGCTGAGCGCTGCTCCTTCTCCATTATTCCGGTTGGAATACCACGACCGTTATCCTCCACCCGGATGGAATTATCTTCCAGAATAGTCACATCTATTTGGTCACAATAGCCGCCTAATGCCTCATCCACGGAGTTGTCCACAACCTCCCAAACCAAATGATGCAGCCCTCTGATGCCTACATCCCCAATGTACATTGCTGGTCTTTTTCGGACAGCCTCTAATCCTTCTAAAACTTGAATGTTACTTGCCGAATAATCAGCTGGAACTTTGTCTTTAATCTCACTCATGATGTATTCTTAGAACCGTCAAAAATAGTGTTTTTGAATTTATAAAAAGAGGGTTTCCGAACAAATATTAAAGGAAAACAACAGCGAGAAAATGGTTCAAAAAATATATTCAATTATCCTTGTTTAAGGAGTTAATGTTGAGTGTAAGCCAGCGAAAAAAGACTGCCATACGCGGATGATTGACCTTATCACGCGTTAAGTGTTTGCCAAGATGTCCACCGCGAGTTCAGGCACAATTCAATTCACAGACATTTCGCACAGACGAGGGGCATCACGACGCTAAATCCACGTATTGGCACAATCGGACGTTCACCTCAACCATGATTTTTTTGCGGACTTTGAGATGGGAATTGCGCGGGCAATTGCGCGTATCGCAGGAGGATTATTGCGCGGCGCTATTTTTTCTTTTTCCTTTCACCCCTGACTTCTACATCGTAATTTGGCGTTTCTGCCATAAGTTGCTCGCGTGCTTTTGTTAAATCAGTCTTTTGGACTTTATTCACCACGGGATAGCTTATTTTTAGTTCATCAAAATGACGAGATATTATGGCCGCAATGGCCAACCTGGTATACCACTTGTCGTCGGCAGGAACAATAAACCACGGGGCATATTTTGTAGATGTAGCACTGATCGCCTTTTCGTAAACATCCTGATATTCGTCCCAGCGCGTTCTTTCTGCAAGGTCACCCATGGCAAATTTCCAGTTCTTGGTCGCATCATCAATTCGCTCCAGGAAGCGTTTCTTTTGCTCTTCTTTCGAAAGATGAAGAAAGAACTTTAAAATAATGGTGCCATTTTGATAAATGGTTTTTTCAAATTGATTTATTTGTTTAAAACGCGCCTCCCAAAATTCATCATTGATCTGACTCACCGAGTCGATGCCAGGCAGGCGTTCATTCAAAATATACTCAGGATGCACGCGCGTTACCAGCACGTTCTCATAATGCGACCGATTGTGAATTGCTATCTCTCCTCTTCCAGGCAAAGCAAGGCTGTGCCGCCACAAATAATGGTGATCTAGCTCAAGGGAAGACGGGGTCTTAAAGCTGTGCACTTTTACGCCCAGCGGATTAAACCCCGACATAATATGTTTTACGGCACTGTCTTTCCCCGCAGCGTCCATGGCCTGAAATATGATTAAGACACCAAACCTGTTTTGGGCATACAGTTTGTCCTGAACTTGCGATAGATGTTTACGGCCTTCTTCAAGGAGACTTTCAGCGAGCCGCTTATTCAACGTCTTTCCACGATAATCGGTCTCATAATTCTTCAGCCTAATCTTTTTTTCTTCTTTTACTTTGAGTCTTTTGATCTCAATGAAGTCTTGCTCCGAAACCATAGTGCTAGTTTATTTTCTTAAGATACAATACTTTTACTAATAACTGAAAGACATCGGCGCATGCGGTCTACGCAAACTTCAATTGCCGACCTGTTCTTATTTCGAACGTATCCCCATCAGGAATTGATTTTTATACCCGAGAATAGCCTCAAAATTGATGCTTGAAATCAATTGAATTCTAGCCTTTTTTTACTAAGTTTAACTGTACCCACTAAATTGACAAACGCTATGAATATGTCATCGAAAATTTTCTGCGTCTTTGCCGTGCTGAGCGTAGCTTTCTCTTCTCCGGTCATTGCTCAAAAAAAGAATAAAGACGTTGAAGCGATAAAGGCACTCATTCAACGAGAGACCAAGGCTTTTTTTGAAATAGATTACGACACCTGGGCGGACAGCTGGGCTCATACACCTTATGCGTTCTGGTCTTTTGCCGATACGACGGATGTGAATTCGTTCTCTGGATGGGACCAGATCAACGATGGCTTTGCGGAATACTTCCGCACCTCCAAGGCCTCTACGGCCAAAATTGACAGAGAATGGTTAGGGCTTGATGTAAAAGTCTATGGTAATGGGGCATATGTCCGATTCAACCAGCACGTGAAGGACGATACGCGCCGGCCGCCGCAGGCGGAGGTACGGGTGCTGGAGAAAGTCAACGGAGACTGGAAAATTGTGTGCGTGTCTGTAATCGCACTGGAAAAGGAAAATCAGCCCAGACGCTGAAGGCTTAATTCGGCTCTTCACCACTGCACGCGTTGGCTAAAACTGGTTTGACCGCAGCAGGACCATTGTACATGCTTCCATGGTTTCAATTCCTTTTTCCGCTGCCATCTGCTTAAATTGTTCATTTTCTGTGCCTGGATTAAAAATTATTCTTTTGGGTTTCAGGGAAAAGATGTAATCGTATAATGCCGGCTGATGGTGGGGGGCAACATAGAGTGTTATCGTGTGTACATCCTCAATAAGGGGACGCTTGCGAATATCAAGTATTGGATTGCCTGCTACTTCACCATCCCTTATCCCCATCGGGACAATTTCATAGCTTTGTTCTGATAACATATTGGCAGCCGTGAAAGCATACCTGGCTGGATTTGGTGTGGCGCCAATGATTACTGTTTTATTTTTCATCACCTTTTATATTCCTCGTGCTGCAGTAGCTTTACAGCGGCCTCGGCACATCTTTCGCCGTCCATTGCCGCGGAGACAATTCCGCCTGCATATCCTGCTCCCTCTCCACAGGGAAAAAATCGCTTTATCTGCGGATGTTCCAATGTTTCTTTATCACGTGGAATTTTAACTGGCGAGGAAGTTCTGCTTTCTGACACCAATAATTTGAGCATCGTTCGTAAGATAACCCTTCATCTTGTTTCCAAAGCTTCGAAAGCCTTGCTGAAGCGATTTTGAAATTACTGCTGGAAGAACTTCCTGCATATCTACCGACGCCAATCCTGGCTGATAGGATGTCCCTGGCAACGATGCAGACACTTTGCCCTCGACAAAGTCCACCAGTCTTTGGGCAGGTGCCCGTTGCGTTCCTCCAGCCAAATGGCATGCGCGTTGTTCTATCGCAGCCTGAAAATACATGCCTGCTAAAGGCCCATGTTCCCTGAAATCCTGAAAATCATTCTCACCTACTGTTACGACAATTCCAGAATTGGCAAACGGCGAATCTCTCCGGGAGGGACTCATGCCGTTCACTACGACCTCACCCGGGGCAGTGGCAGCGGGGACAATAAATCCCCCAGGACACATGCAGAAGGAAAAAACTCCCCGCTCATCCCCTTGGACATGTGCTTGATGAACAAGCGCGTATGAAGAAGCGGGCAGGTAAGCGCCGCGAGTGGACGCACAATGGTATTGCATCTGATCTATTAGACTTTGTTGGTGCTCAACACGAACGCCCAGCGCGAATGATTTTGCCTCTAATAATATATTCTTCTCATGCATTAATTGAAAAATATCCCTTGCTGAGTGACCCGTTGCAAGAATGACTGCCTCCCCCATAATCTTGATCTTTATTCGCCGTAACAACACCGCGCATAACGTTGCCATGAAGTATAAAGTCAACAACCTTTGTATTAAAATGAATTTCTCCCCCAGCATCTAATATCCGCTGCCGAATGCGCGCGACCAGCACAGGGAGTTTGTTTGTTCCAATATGCGGATGCGCATCAAAAAGAATTTCCTCTTTCGCGCCATGCGATACGAGGATTTCCAAAATGCTGCGGATATCACCGCGTTTTTTGGAACGCGTGTAGAGTTTACCATCGGAGTATGTTCCTGCGCCACCTTCACCAAAGCAGTAGTTCGACTCGGGATTAACAATATTGTCTTTGTTAATTGATGCTATGTCCCTTCTCCTGGCTTGCACATCTTTGCCCCTTTCAAGCACAATTGGTTTAATGCCAAGCGCAATCAGGCGAAGCGCTGAAAATAGACCCGCGGGACCACTGCCAACGATAATAACAGGCTGATTCTTACTTACATCACGAAATGTTGGTGGCGAAGCAATAAAAGGCTTGTACTGGTCCGGTGTAGCGACTTCGCATTGAACGCGCACCACTACTTTCTTTCCCCGGGCATCAATGGACCTTTTTATCGGAATGACATAAGCCGTCCCGTCGTTCGTTAACCCAACCTTCTGGTATAGGGACTCCATGAAGTGCTTTTCATCAAATGCAATTTCAGGGCTTAAGACAAGTTCAACTGTGCGCATAGGAAGGTATTTATCCTTCAATCCAATTCAAAAACGATTTCAGCAAAGTCTGTTGCGTCTTCACTGACGGTGTAGACTTAACTACTGAAAAGAAAAGACATTGCCAAGGTTCAAACCAAAGTGAAATGTCTTGGAAAATTTATCCTGGTTAAGGTCTTTAAAATAAGATGCAAATTCGGGATCTACGTCAAATCCACGGTATCCTATATCGCCAGAAATAAATACGTCAATCGTGAAACCCCTTGCATCATTGCGTCTCATGATACGATACCCCAGTAATGCACCCCATTCAATGCGTTGCTCCACGGCATTGAATGTAAATATGTCGTCCGGATTCTGGCTGTTTATCTGGTTTTGGTTTACAAAATGTCCGAGGTTCGTGAACCTGATCTCTTGCCCAAAGTACCACATGCCAGCTTTCAGGGGATTGTAAAATTTTTGTTTTATCGCGATGCTGTAACCACGTTGAAATTGCTTGCCTGGCGCGATATCATTATCCGCCTTGAAAAACGGATCACGGATGCCAATGAACTCAAACTCGTGGCCTATGCGTTCCTCAAGGTAGAACTCAATTCCCAAAGGCAATTGTCCGGCAGCAAGCCAAACTGGGTTACTCCCGAAAATCACCCCTTGAAACTCGTTAAAGCGTGGATCAAAATATGTGAATCCTTTTTTCTGGGTAACCTTCTTCTTCGCCATATTACTCTTATGCGCAAGGTCCGTTATTTCAGCACTCAGTTTCCTGTTATCATAATACGGGCGATAGTAACCTGAAAGCTCTCCGTTACTCTCATAGAGCTCCCATGTGCCCACCTTTAGATCTCCGTCCAACGCCCCTTTGGTTTGAAGGGTTCCTGTGGTATAGTACCCGTAGTACGTCCCTTTGCCTTTTTCGTACTCGCACGTACCTTCTCTTCTTCCATCTTCAAAGTAAAACTCCCAGTGGCCCTGCCGTTTTTCGTCTACAATTTGTCCTTTCAATTTCAGTTTGCCGCTTTCATAGTACTCGCGATATTCGCCAGAGCCGTTGTCAAAAGTCACTTCACTTTTCAATTTTCCACCGGCACTGAATGCTTTCCAGTAACCATCCTTTTTCCCTTGATCAAAATCGCCTGTAGAACTCAACGTTCCATCTTCAAAGAAATATTCCCACTTTCCAGAAGGTTCGTCATTGATGTATCCACCTTTTGAGGAAGGTTTCCCCGAAGGATAATAGTTTGTCCACGGGCCATTCTTCTTTCCATCGGTAAATTCGCCTTCACTTTCCAGCGTTCCGTCTTCAGCAAAATACCGCCAAAATCCAACGTTGTTCATTCCAGCGCGGGGACCTTCCCCTGCGATCTTACCCGAATGGTAATATTCCGTGTAACGCCCAAAATCATTTGTATATTCTACCTGACCCTTTAACACGCCATCTTCAAAGAAAGTCTGCCAATTGCCGACGCGCTCATTGTTCTCATAAACCCCAACCTCTTTCACTTGACCATTTTCATAATACATTTTCCATTCGCCTTCACGTTTCTTGCCATAGATAATGCCTTCCATGCTTTTTTGTCCGCTTTCAAAAAAATATTCCCACATACCATAGTTTGCACCTTTGAAAAGAATCCCACGCATCTTCAACTTGCCCGTCTCATAATAGAATTCCCATACCCCAGAGGTTTCATTATTATCGAAATGTCCCTTTGATTCAACGTTACCGTTTAAGTGATAGGAGATATACCGGCCGTGGGGAATGTTCCTGATAGTGTCTTGTACTTGATAGACTTCTTTTAACTTTTTCCTTTCAGGATCATGATAGGTTTGGCGCATCAAACCCTGGGCGAAGACGTGTCGCGGGCACACCAGCCAGGAAAGTGATCATTATAATTCGAAAAATCTTCAAAATCAGCTACTTAGCAACTTCAAAGGTAATAATAATTTGGATGCAACAGATGGTTTTTAAACCATACCCGTAAAAGCTGCTTTCCCCCACTCCTGCCGTTCCACCTGCGTCCATAATTCGGGAAAGAACATAATCTTCTGGAAACGTGGTGGAAGATATTTTTGCCAGTTCGTTCCGCCGGTAGCTTTTAGATCGCGAGCGTTCTTGCTGAGGTATTGACCGGATGCTTTGAGGTGTGCCAACGGCCAGCGCACATTCGAATACGTATCCAATTCACGAAGGCAATTAATAACCTGCTTCGATTCCGGAAATTTCTTAAGATAAATCTTGCGCAGGTTTTGTTTGCGAAATTTCATGCCCGTTGCCCGGAATCTTTCCATGTATTTTTCCTCGAATTGTTTGAGCGTCAAGGTAGGTTTTCCTGTGGCGAGTTCAGTTGCACCGCTTCTCCAGTAAAGTTTCGCTAATTGCTGGTCAATATCACTGTATTCGGCCAACGATTCGCGCTCGGCATCATTTACTAAATTAATCATGTCAGTACAGCAAATTTCGATGAGCCTGTATTGGGCGGATTGGAATCCGCTGGCTGGCAACAACGACATTCTGAATTTTAGGAACTGGTCTTTTGCCATCCCGCTAATCATGATCGAAAACGAATCTGTCAATTGCTGAAAGTAACGGTTAATTCTCTCAAGACGCTCGATAAAAAACGACTCTGTCAACGACTCATTGGACGCAATTTGATCAATTTCCCAAAGGATCAAATTAAAATACAACTCGGTAACCTGGTGGTAAATGATGAAAATTTTTTCGTCCGGAAACCGTGTCTTGGGTGTCTGAAGGCTTAGTAAAGTGTCGAGGTGAATGTAGTCCCAGTAAGTTGTGTAATCAGCATACAATAAACCATCAAGGTACGAGGAAATATCCTGCCCCATCACGCTATATTTCTTTTGAAGCTTTTTTAGCTGCTCCAGTAGGTTGGGGTCAACATTTTCTTCCATCTGCGTTAGAATAAGAATGTAAATTACTTGTGTAAATTTGACCGAAGTTAAATAATTAGATTCCAGCGCGAAGCAAAGCCGATTAAAACAATTTCATGGAATTGTTATTTGCTCGCCTGAAATACGACACTTTCAGTACAAACTAATACATGCTTATGCCAAATCATACTCACACGGAAACCTCGCCAGCAAAAAAGTCGTCAAAACAGGATTTATTTGACCACCCCGATTTCTATGCGCTTGATGATTTACTTACAGCGGAGCATAAACTTATTCGGAGTTCAATGCGGGATTTCGTGAAGCGTGAGATTTCGCCGTACGTCGAAGACTGGGCACAGCGAGCCTATTTCCCGTACGATATGGTGCGTAAATTTGGAGAAATTGGTGCTTTTGGCCCTACTATTCCTGTCGCATATGGCGGTGGCGGACTCGATTATATTTCTTACGGCCTCATAATGCAGGAAATTGAACGAGGTGATTCCGGTATGCGATCCACGGCGTCAGTTCAAGGATCCCTGGTTATGTATCCCATTTTCAAATTTGGCTCGGAAGTACAACGGAAGAAGTATTTACCCAAGCTGGCTTCTGGCGAATGGCTTGGGTGCTTTGGGCTCACCGAGCCTGATCATGGCTCGAACCCTTCAGGCATGGTCACGAACTTCAAGGACATGGGGGACCACTATTTACTCAATGGAGCAAAAATGTGGATTTCAAATTCTCCACGTGCTGATGTTGCCGTCGTATGGGCAAAGGATGAAACCGGAAGAATTCATGGACTGATTGTGGAACGAGGCATGCCCGGATTCTCGACACCTGAAACACATGGAAAGTGGTCATTGCGCGCAAGCACGACGGGTGAATTGGTGTTTGACAACGTGAAAGTGCCAAAAGAAAACTTGCTGCCAGGCAAAAGTGGGTTGGGTGCACCCATGATGTGCCTTGATTCTGCACGTTATGGTATTGCTTGGGGCGCCGTTGGCGCTGCAATGGACTGTTATGAATCCGCGCGGAGATACGCCGCTGAACGAATTCAGTTTGGCAAACCTATTGCCTCCTTCCAGCTGATTCAGAAAAAATTAGCAGAAATGCTGACGGAAATAACGAAAGCCCAGCTCGTTAATTGGCGCCTTGGGGCCCTTATGAACGAGGAGAAATCGACAACTGCTCAAATATCAATGGCGAAAAGAAATAATGTTCACATCGCCCTCGAGATCGCCCGCGAAGCAAGACAAATCCACGGCGGTATGGGCATAACCGGGGAGTATCCGCTTATGCGTCACATGATGAATCTAGAATCGGTGTTGACCTATGAAGGAACACAAGACATACACCTGCTCATCCTGGGAAATAAAATTACGGGAATTCCTGCTTTTGCCTAGTCTTCGACGTAGGCTGTGAACGTTAGGCGTTGTACTGGATTTTGGGGATCATTAGAATAAACCGTAACGGCTTTTTGCTGCGTTCCTTTTCTGTCGAACGGATTGAATTCGATTTTAATTGTACTGCTTTCACCCGGCTGGAGCGATTTCTTTTCAGCGGATGCACTGATGCATGTGCAATTTCCTTGCACCGATCTGATCTCCAGTGTCCCTTTTCCAATATTCAGAAATTGAACTTCCCTGATCGCAGTCGCGTTCGGCTTTATTCGGCCGAAATCCATGGATTGCACCTTTAGTCTGAGTTGCGCCGCTTTCGCTATCTCAGCGGGGGTAAGATCCTTGAAGTTATCCTCCAGGGTAGCGTATACAGTGAATGACTTTGATGGATTCAATTCGTCATCCGTAAAGAGTTCAATGTTATCGGACTGAAACCCATATTGTCCCTTCATTTTGCCATTGTAAATAACCTTAATATGCCCCTTTTCGCCAGGCCCCAATGATTTTGGATGCACCTCCACAGTGATATACGCAGGACCGGTATAGTTTCCAGAATAGTCTATGGATTTTGTCCCTCCGTTCAGAACCTGAAAATCACGGACAGTATAGTCATCCTTCAAGTAGACTTTTCCCAAATTAAAAGATCCAGACTTCAACCGCCAATTACCATTTGCCGACGGGAAATCAGCATTAATCAATGGTCCACCGTCGGACTCCACGTGACCTTTTATCTGCAGAATTAGCGGACTTGCATCCAAATCCGTGGTCACCGTCAACGATTTATTGAAGTACCCTGGTCTCCCCACAGGATTATAACTGGCCTGAATAAATCCAGTATTGCCAGGGCCAATTGGCTCGTGCGTCCAGGCTGGCGTAGTACACCCGCAAGAGGCCTGAACAGACAAAATTTTCACCGCTTTGACGCTATTGTTGGTAAACAAGAACTCGTGAACAACCGGCCCCCCTTCCTCCTTAACATAACCAAAATCGAAAGACTCTTCCCGAAACTGCAATGGTTTTGCAACCTGTGCAAAAACAGAAGTTGTGAAAGTCATCAGCCACACAAAACAGATTGAAATCAATACCCTCATCGTGAATTTATTTACCAACACAAAGTTAAAACTAATTCAGTTCCGCATTATTTTATTTATTTGTAAAACTATGGCTAGAATACTTACAGGCATTCAGAGCAGTGGAAAACCGCATTTGGGGAATTTGTTGGGCGCTATCATACCGGCTATTCAGCTTTCACAAACGCCAGGCAATGAATCCTTCTTCTTTATCGCCGATCTTCACTCCCTAACCACGATAAAAGACTCTCAGACACGCATTGATCATGTTCGCGCCGTGGCAGCCGCCTGGTTAGCGTTCGGTTTTGACATCGAAAAGAATTACTTGTATCGCCAGTCCAGAATCCCTGAAGTATGTGAGTTAACCTGGTATCTAAGTTGCCTGACGCCTTTTCCAATGTTGGCAAATGCACACTCCTTCAAGGACAAATCAGAAAAACTTGCTGACGTAAATGCAGGCTTGTTTATATACCCCGTATTAATGACGGCAGATATTATACTGTACGATGCAAATTACGTGCCCGTCGGAAGAGATCAACGTCAACACCTCGAGATTGCACGCGATATTGCAACCTCGTTTAACACAGCGTATGGAGATACGTTCGTCGTGCCGGAAGCCAAGATTCAGGAGAACGTAATGACCATCCCTGGAACTGATGGCCAAAAAATGAGCAAGTCATATGGCAATATCATTGATATCTTTCTCCCAGAGAAGGCACTATTGAAACAGATTAAGTCGATTAAGACAGACAGCACACCGATGGAATCACCAAAGAATCCTGACGATGATAATGTCTATGCAATCTATAGCCTGCTGGCAGCGCCTGAGCAGCAACAAGCGATGCGTGCCAAGTATCTAGCCGGTAATTACGGATACGGACATGCCAAGCAAGAATTGTACGAATTGATTTTGAAGAAATTTGGCAAAGAACGAGATGCCTTCGCTTTCTACATGAGTAATCCCCAAGAATTGGAGGACAAAATGCTGCGAGGCGAGGCTAAAGCAAGAGTCGTCGCACAGGATGTATTAAATCGGGTGAGAAAGAAAATAGGCTTCCGTTAATTGGGGCTCCAATTATTTACTTTTTTGCCTTTTTGTTTAAGGACCATACCACTTGCTGCTTGTCGTTCCCTACACGCAATATAATCCGAACCGGACTCGGTGCCAGCAGCAGGCGCGTATCCTTACCCGGAAGTTTATCGACTTCAACCGGTACCCCCTGACCTATATAGCCAATCGGCATCAGGACATCATTATCCGGGCAATACTCATCGTGGACGTGTTGTAAAGCCTCTTCCAGGAAATCTCCGTATTCCTCCTGCAGTTCATCCTCAAGATCATGCAGCTCCTCCTCCAGGTCGTCATACTTCGGGTTACTGTAATCAATCCCGCTCAATTCCTCCCTTTTCCCCACAATTTTCAAAAGAGCCTGCTCAAGTGCGTTTGTATCCATAACCGCTTTTTTTTGTAAAGATTAAAGAAATCAGTGAATTAGAAAAATCCAGCCGGTTTTAAAATAACGCTGCGTCGTCAGACGGAGCGCATAAAATGAAGAAGTCCCGAAACTTGCTCTCAAACGGCCATTCGTCTTGAAACCGTTACAAGACATCTATAAAATTTTGTCAACCACCTGATTTACGCCCGCTTGGGAAATAATACTTCACAAATCGGCATTCCACAAAATCTCCTTCTCATCTCGAAATCATTGGGGCAGAAAGTCTATTTTTACTTCCTAAACGAGGCCGATATGAACGATGATTTTCTGCCGATAAATGGAACAGACTACATTGAACTTTATGTCGGTAATGCGAAGCAGGCTGCATCGTTTTATGAGAATTGCCTGGGTTTTGATTTAATAGCCTACGCAGGCCCGGAGACTGGTGTTCGAGCTTACGCCTCATACGTACTCCAGCAGAACAAAATACGATTTGTGCTCACTACCGCTTTGACGATCGATTCAGAAATATCTGAACATGTAAGGGTGCATGGCGACGGCGTCAAGGTGTTGGCCCTGAACGTTGATGATGCGCGAAAATCGTTCGCTGCGACGAAAAGCCGTGGAGCTGAGGTGGCGCAGGAACCCAAAGTACTAGTAGATGACTTTGGTGAGGTGGTAGTCGCATCCATTAGAACATATGGAGATACTATCCATACTTTCGTAGAGCGAAAGAACTACCGCGGAGTTTTTCTGCCGGGATATCAGCCGTGGAAAAGTGACCTCCGCGTGCAGCCTGTCGGATTGCAGTATATTGATCATTGCGTTGGCAATGTTGAACTTGGTCAGATGAACAGGTGGGTTGATTTTTATGAAAACGTGATGGGTTTCAAACTCCTTATTACGTTTGATGATGCAGATATCTCGACAGCGTACAGTGCACTAATGTCAAAAGTTGTCTCCAACGGAAACGGCTACGTTAAATTTCCAATCAACGAACCAGCGGTTGGGAAAAAGAAATCGCAAATAGAAGAATATCTGGACTTTTACCATGGTCCGGGGGTGCAGCATGTTGCATTGGCTACGGATGATATCTTGTTTACTGTGCGGGAGCTACGGCGCAGGGGTATAGCTTTCTTGCATGTTCCAGAAATCTATTATACAGAGGTATCTAGATCGGGTAGGGTCAATACAGGAAGATCTGGATGAACTCAGGGAACTAAACATACTGATTGATCGGGATGAAGAAGGTTATCTTCTCCAGATCTTCACAAAGCCGATTCAGGATCGACCTACCCTTTTCTTCGAAATAATTGAACGAAACGGCGCGAAATCATTTGGAAAAGGAAACTTCAAAGCACTATTCGAATCAATTGAGCGCGAGCAGGCATTGCGTGGTAATCTTTGATTATTATGCTGAAAAGTTTCTTGGCGGGTAAGTCAAATTGCGCTGCCTTTTCTATTTTTGGCCCGATACATAGACTTAGAAAAAGATGAAAGACCTATTGCAGCGTGTTCAGGCGAAAGCGCAATCATGGCTCGACAGCACTGTTATTGACGATGTCACCAAAGCGGAAATAAGATCGCTCTTGGCTAAATCAGATTCAAAAGAGCTTATCGACAGTTTCTACAAAGATCTTGAATTCGGTACCGGGGGCCTCCGGGGAATCATGGGGGCAGGGTCAAATTGCATGAATCAATATACTGTGGGTGTAGCCACCCAAGGGCTTGCGAACTACCTGAAGAAAGCCGTTTCCCAACAAAAAAATCAAAGTTGCTATAGCCCACGATAGCCGAAATAACGGTGGTTTTTTTTCGCAGGTGGCCGCTGACGTGCTTTCAGCCAACGGGATTGATGTATACATGTTCCCTGAACTAAGACCAACCCCACTCCTTTCGTTTGCGATACGGTATTTACAATGTGATTCCGGCATTGTCGTCACTGCATCACACAACCCGAAAGAGTATAACGGGTACAAAGCCTATTGGAATGATGGTGCCCAAGTAGTTCCTCCACACGATACGAACATCACCATTGAGGTCCAGGCGATCACTTCCTTCCAGCAGGTTAAGTTCAGGGGAGATCCGGAAAAGATTCACACTATCGGCCCAGAAGTTGAAGCTGCGTACTATGAAGAAGTCAAGAAGCTTATTCCCAACAAGTCGGTAATCAACAGGCAGCATGCCATTCCTTTGGTATATACCGGCATCCACGGAACGGGTATAACAATGGTCCCCGAATGCCTTAAACTGATAGGATTCACCAATATTCAAATTGTAGAAGAACAGAATACACCCGACGGGAATTTTCCTACAGTTAAATCACCCAATCCGGAAGAGAAATCTGCCATGGAGCTGGCAATTCAAAAAGGGAAAGCGGCAGGTGCAACGTTGATTATGGCCACCGATCCTGATGCGGATCGGGTGGGTATAGGCGTGCGCAAAGCAGATGGTGAATTTATCCTGCTCAACGGAAACCAGGCATTTTGCCTCATGATGTATTTCATTTTAAAGAATCTGAAAGACAGGAACAACGCCTACATTGCAAAAACGATAGTGACTTCTGAATTGGTGGATGCTATGGCTGCAAAACTTGGTGTTGCCTGCTACAATACCCTTACTGGTTTTAAGTACATCGCCGCACTGATAGGAGAATTGGACGGCAAGAAGAAATTCATCGCTGCCGGAGAAGAAAGCTATGGTTACATGGTGGGTGATTTTGTCCGTGACAAGGATGCTGTCTCAGCATGTGCCTTTTTTGCGGCTATGGCCGCAAGTGCTGCCGATGAAGGCAAGTCCATGTATGATTGGCTCATTGACATGTATGTCGACTTTGGTTTCTACAAGGAGAAACTACTCAACATAACGAAGAAAGGTCAACAGGGGGAGCAGGAAATTAAGGCGATGATGGAGAAATTCAGGACCAACCCGCCTTTGGCGATTACTGGAATTCGCGTTGCCAGCCTACTGGATTACAAAATACTAAAAGAAAAAAATCTTGTCACGGGAAAAGAGTCGAAACTGGACTTTCCTTCATCGGATGTTTTGCAATTCTATCTTGAGGATGGCAGTAAAGTATCTGTACGTCCATCTGGTACCGAACCCAAAATAAAATTCTACATCAGCGTTCATACGGCATTGACCTCGAAAGGAGAATTCGCGGCCGTAGGTGAACAGTTGGATAGTAAAATAAAAGGTATTGAGGAATATCTGCTATCAGTCTAAATACACTGCGCATGACCAATCTAGTTGAATCACTTATTACCATCTTCGATCGGGATTTAACCAAACTGGAAGAGGAAATTAAGCTTTATCCGTCGGAGGAATCACTGTGGAAGGTCAGTGGATCCGTGAAGAATTCCGGCGGGAATCTGAGTCTGCATATTTGCGGAGGTCTTCGACACTTTATCGGCGCGGTGTTAGGCAATACTGAATACAAGCGAGACCGTGATTATGAGTTTGCAGCCCAGCACGTGCCCAAGAAAGAATTGCTATCAGAAATTCAAGTCACTAAAAAAGATGTAAAGGCAACGCTGAACCAAATCGATGCCCTGGCGTTGGAAAATGAATATCCTTTGCAGGTATTTGGGCATACTATGACCACGACATTCTTTTTGATTCACCTTACCGCACACCTGGCATATCACTTAGGGCAGGTGAATTATCATCGAAGGCTATTATAGCGCGTCGCGCATGCATGAAAGCGACGACATTCTTTTAAACCATTAAATCCTTCTTAAATTTGCATCCTGCCATGAAAAAAGTAGCTTTCTATACGCTTGGATGCAAACTTAACTATTCGGAGACCTCCACGATCTCCCGAATGCTTGAAAAGAAAGGGTACAGGAAAGTAGACTTTGCCAATACGCCTGATATTTTTATTATCAACACTTGTTCAGTAACAGAGAATGCCGATAAGAAGTGTCACAAGATTGTCCGGGAGGCTCGGGGCATTTCTCCGGACGCGTATATTGCCATCGTTGGATGTTACGCCCAATTAAAGCCCGCAGAAATTTCAAAAATACCGGGCGTTGACGCAGTACTTGGCGCTGCAGAGAAATTCAGGCTGGTAGAATTGCTGGACGGATTTGTGCGAAAGCCAAATACCCAGGTATTTGCATCTGATATAGAAAAAGCCAATCGTTTCAACGCAGCGTATTCGCTGCACGATCGTACGCGCACATTTCTGAAAGTTCAGGATGGCTGCGATTATTCCTGTACGTTCTGCACTATCCCGTTGGCACGAGGTAGTAGCCGAAGCGGCAGCATTGCAGACGTGGTGAAAACGGCCGAAGAAATAGCGGAAACAGAAGTCAGAGAAATTGTATTGACCGGCGTAAATACGGGGGATTTTGGAATACGCGACGGTGCTCGCAGCGAGCGTTTTATTGACTTGATCAAAGCTTTGGATGAAGTAAAAGGTATTGATCGCTTCCGCATTTCATCAATTGAGCCTAACCTACTGACGGATGAAATCATCTCGTTCGTTGCAACATCAAAAAGATTTACGCCACATTTTCATATCCCCCTTCAATCAGGGTCAAACAAAATCTTGAAGCTGATGAAACGGCGTTATCTGCGCGAGTTGTACGCAGCACGGGTGACCGCGATAAAATCGATGATGCCACAATGTTGTATCGGGGTAGACGTCATCGTTGGATTCCCAGGAGAATCTGACGAGGACTTTCTGGAAACCTATCAATTCTTGAATGAACTTGATATTTCATACTTGCACGTTTTTTCGTACTCTGAACGAGAAAACACGGCTGCATCATGTATGGAAGGCAGTGTTACTAAAAAGAAACGAGCTGAACGTTCAAAAATGCTCCACATTCTTTCAGACAAAAAAAGGAGAAACTTCTACCAGCAAAACCTGGGCAAAGACTACACTGTCCTTTTTGAAAATGATATTGAGCATGGTTTGATGCATGGCTTCACGGAAAATTATATACGTGTATTTGCCAGGTACGATCCAATACTTATCAACGATCTAAAAAAAGTTAAACTCTTGGAAATCAGTAGCACGGGCTTGAGTTTCCATTGAAGAGCCTTCCCTTGAGGTTCTCGCGCATTAGCGCGTCTAGATTCCCGCACTTTCTATTTTGCCGTCCTTAAGCTCAATCTTCCTGTCAGACATTCCAGCCAATTCGGCATTGTGCGTGACGATTACGAATGTTTGTCCCAGCTCCTTCCTCAACTGAAAAAATAATTTATGCAAGTCCACCGCATTCTTGGAATCTAAATTTCCGCTGGGCTCATCGGCCAGGATTAGTTGGGGAGAATTAATCATCGCCCGCGCCACTGCTACCCGCTGCTGTTCTCCACCGGAAAGCTCTGAAGGTTTATGCGCGATCCTGTTAGCCAGGCCAAGCATTTCCAGGAGACTTGTTGCTCGCGCTCTAACGACCTTCTCTTCCCCGCGACCGATTAATCCCGGAATCATCACATTCTCCAAAGCAGAGAATTCCGGAAGCAGATTGTGAAACTGGAAAACAAATCCAATGGATTTGTTACGAAATGATGCAAGATTTTTGGACGATTGGCTAAAGACGTCGACGTCCTGAATAAATACCTTGCCGTGATCAGGTGTGTCGAGGGTACCCAAAATGTGGAGTAAGGTGCTCTTTCCGGCTCCCGAAGCGCCTACGATGGCAACAACCTCGCCCTTGTTAATCTCCAGATCAATTCCCTTCAAAACGGGTAACTCCCCATATGACTTTTCTAAATTTGTGGCACGAAGCATTGTTGAATCGATGTGTTTCCTTGAAATAAAGCTGTAAATAAACTAGTTTCGCCCCAAACAAAAAATTCATGAACATCCACGAATATCAGGGCAAGGAGATTCTTAGAAAATACGGAGTATCGATTCAGCGCGGAATCGTGGCCGACACACCTGACGCCGCCATAAGTGCAGCGAAAGAATTGCAGGCTGAAACCGGGACAAAATGGTTTGTTATCAAGTCCCAGATTCATGCCGGCGGAAGAGGAAAGGGCAAAGTGAAGGAAACGGGTTCTAACGGTGTGGTTCTAGCAAAAAGCATAACGGAAGTGCCGGAGAAAGTAAAAGCTATTCTGGGTGGAACTTTGATCACCCATCAAACCGGCCCTGAAGGAAAAAAAGTAAACAAAGTACTGATTGCCGAAGATGTGTACTACCCGGGAGAAAAAGAGCCCAAAGAGTATTATATGAGCATCTTGTTGGACCGTACGAAAGCCTGCCCGGTAATCATGGCATCCGTTGAAGGTGGAATGAATATTGAAGAGGTTGCCGAAACGCATCCGGAAAAAATTATCAAAGAATGGATTGATCCGGCCATTGGACTACAACCGTTTCAGGCGCGCAAGCTTGCTTTTGCTTTAGGCTGGGAAGGAAATGCTTTCAAAGAAGGTGTAAAATTCATACACTCGCTTTATAACGCATACCTTGGATTGGATGCGTCGATGTTTGAGATCAATCCGTTGCTCAGAACATCCGACAGTAGAATCCTGGCCGTTGATGCGAAGGTTAATCTTGATGATAATGCCTTGTTCCGGCACAAGGATCTTGCAGAACTACGGGACATTACTGAAGAAGATCCATTGGAGGTTGAAGCAGGCAAAGCGGGACTCAATTATGTCAAATTGGACGGTAATGTTGGTTGCATGGTGAATGGTGCCGGCCTGGCAATGGCAACCATGGATATTATCAAATTATCCGGTGGCGAGCCCGCCAATTTTCTCGACGTTGGTGGAGGGGCAAATGCCGAAACCGTTGAAGCCGGCTTTAGGATAATTCTGAAGGACCCAAATGTGAAAGCCATCCTTATTAATATTTTTGGTGGTATTGTTCGATGTGACCGTGTAGCCAACGGCGTTGTTGAAGCGTATAAAAAGATAGGAGACATCCACGTTCCGATTATTGTTCGCCTGCAAGGAACCAATGCAGAAGAGGGGGCAAAAATTATTGAGCAATCTGGCTTGCAAGTATTCTCGGCAATTGTATTGAAGGATGCGGCGCAGAAAGTGAAGGAAGTTTTGGTTTGAGCCACTTTTCGGACGAGTCCAAATATTCCGTATCTTAGTTAACTTATGCAGCCCAAGAAACGCATCAAATGCTTTAGGATCTTGCTCCTGGTTTGTATTACCGGGGCATCAGGTATCGGATATTCCCAAAGTTTCTATACTTACCATAGCAATCGCAATCTTTTGGTTAGCCTCGGTACCGGTACAGCCAATTATTACGGAGAAATGGTCAACCCCGGAGAGTCCGGAATACTTAAACCAAACATCGCAGCAGGAGCCGAGTACTATTTGACCAACCGCATAAGTATACGATCTGAACTAACCTGGTTCCAACTCTCGGGAGACGATGCAAAAGCCAACGATGACCGGCAGGAAAGAAACCTTTCATTCAGGTCGAGCAATATCGAATTAAGCCTATTGGGGGCAATTAATCTAACACCGATGGGCATGCGATTCTACCAGCGGTCACTCCTGAACTTTCATGCCTTTGTGGGTATTGGCGCACTGTACTTCAATCCCAAGGCAAAATATGAGGGAGCGTGGCATGCCCTTCAGCCGCTGCAGACAGAAAACAAGAAGTATAGTCGCGTGCAGGCAGTGATACCCTTTGGTCTCGGGGCCCGGATAAAAGTAAATCCATTTTATAACGTATTGATTGAGGCTGGCTACAGGGCAACTTTTACCGATTACCTGGACGATGCAAGCAGCACAAGATACCCAGATGGTGCGTTGTTGAAAAGTGATCTTGCCAGAGCTTTATCAGACCGGCGTGTTGAAATAGGTACACAACCCAGTAAACCCACGCTTGTGGGTAAGCGAGGGAACCCAGCCAAGAATGACGGGTATTTCATCACTAACATTACACTTCAGTATTACTTGCCCGCGACGCTCCTTGCCATTAGGCGCAATAAGCTCTACAACTCCAAAAGAAAGTGGTATTATCAGCGGCCTAAAGGGCGTTGATTTTGAATTCACCTTATCCAGCCTGATCTCAAAGCGCAGAACTTTTCATGATCCGGTTACTGCTTCCGCACGCTATTGCTGGCAAGAAATACTGCACAGCCGGGGTTGTTGCCCCTTAGTAGGATGTATGGCGTCGGCAAAGGATCTTACAGGTCATGAAAAATAGGAAACGCGCCTCGGAAACATGCTACATCGACCGCCAATTGTACGATCATCGCCGAAGTTTGGCGTGATCCTTTTTTCAGGATTAGTCTAAATTTTCTATATTTAGCCGACCTAAGCCATTAAAGAAGCGCATGAAAACGTTAGTAATCGTTGTTTTGGCCATTATTACAGGAATTCCGCTGATTGGATATTCGCAAAGTTTCTATGCTCTTCGGCAGGATCGTAATTTTCTGGTGAGCCTGGGCTCGGGTACTGCGAACTATTACGGTGAAATGGTAAACCCGGGTGAGCTTGGAATTCTTAAACCCAACATCGCAGCGGGCGCCGAGTATTACCTAACGAATCGCATAAGTTTGAGATCGGAATTAACCTGGTTCCAGCTTTCGGGGGACGATGCGAAAGCAAACGATGACCGTCAGGAAAGAAATCTTTCTTTTAGGTCCAACAACATTGAATTGAGCCTGCTTGGGGCTGTAAATTTAACCCCAATGGGCGTGCGCTTTTACCAGCGCTCACAGTTAAACTTTCATGCCTTTGCCGGGATTGGCGTGCTTTACATTAATCCTAAGGCCCAATATCAAGGTAAATGGCATGCCCTTCAGCCGCTGCAGACAGAAAACAAGAAGTACAGTCGCGTGCAGGCTGTCATACCCTTTGGTCTCGGGGCCCGCATAAAGTTAAATCCGTTTTTTAATATATTGGTAGAGGCTGGATACAGGGTAACCTTTACTGATTATCTGGACGATGCCAGTGTCACAAGATACCCTGATGGTGCATTACTGAAAAGTGATCTTGCCAGAGCCTTGTCGGACAGGCGCGTTGAAATTGGCACACAACCCAGCAACCCTACCACGCTTGGTAAACGTGGCAACCCTGCGAAAAATGACGGTTATTTCATTACCAACGTAACACTACAGTATTACCTGCCTAAGATGATGTTCGTTACTTGGCATAATAAGCTTTATAATTCCAAGAGAAAATATTACTACAGAAGGCCAAAGGGATCTTGATTTTTCGATCGTATCCAGGTGTTCTCTGCGGTCTGCTGATCAAGCTATCAATGAACGGCGTACCGTCAGCCAAGGCCCTTCCCCACTGACGACCTACAGATCATGTCAATCTTATCTATCTGGCAGCCCATTGGTGCATTTCCGCGACTAATTATAGACTCGATATTTGATCTACGCCGTATTCGGATTTTCTACTGAGGATATCCTGCGCAATTCTTGATTTTTGGCGTCGAGAAGGACTAAAACTTAAGCGCATTATAATCGGGCGGGATGGCGTAATTTATTGTAGTTTTGACGATCGGCAAATGATGCAGCAACCCGCATCTGATTCCAAATACGAATAAAGAATTAACTCTATACCCTATAACCCCAACACTGTATGAACAATCGGAAATTTCTACCCTACATCATATTGGGTATCATAGCCCTTTTTGTAATCATGGGCATTTCGTCCAGTATCTTTTACACCGTTGGGCCTACCGAACGGGCTATCATTTTCTATAAGTTCGGGAAAGGCCTTGACAAGGACAATATTATCCCACAAGGATTTCATTTCAAGGCACCGTGGAATGACCTTTATATTTATGCCGTTAACGAGACATCTTCGGAAGAGAATATGGATGTGCTGGATAAAAGTGGTTTGTCAATTCACGTAGATGTGACCATCCGCTATTACCCAATTCCTGACAAAATCGGCTATATTCATGAGAAGTTCACCCGAAATTATGTCAATGTACTGGTCATTCCAGAAGTACGCTCAACAGTCCGCCAGGTTATGGGACGCTATACCGCAGAAGAAATCTACTCTACGAAACGGGCTGAAGTTGAGACTGCTATCCGAACGGAGACTGAATTGGTGCTGCAAAAGAATTATGTCAACTCCCCCGCCGTACTGATCCGATCTATCTTACTCCCGGAACAGATCAAGGCAGCAATTGAGAATAAGCTCCAGCAAGAACAAGAAGCCCTGGCCTATCAGTTTCGGCTTGACAAAGAAAAAAGTGAAGCGGAGAGAAAACGAATTGCCGCAGAAGGCGAGTCGCGTGCCAACAACATCATCAACAACAGTCTAACAAATAATCTGTTGAAAATGAGGGGGATAGAAGCAACGCTTGAGCTGTCGAAGTCGCCGAATTCAAAGGTGATTGTAATTGGCTCAGGTGGAGATGGAATGCCACTGATACTGGGGAATAATTGACAATAGCACATTATTTGACGCATTCTTTTCTCAATCAACACAAACCCCGTATATTTAAAACCTATGCTAAATCTATCCAAACATGTCCAAAACTGCTGAACTGATTATCGATGGTAAATCCTATGTATTCCCGCTTGTTGTAGGGAGCGAAAATGAGGTCGCCATTGATATTAGCCAACTTATGCAAAAGACGGGGGCCGTCACACTGGATCTTGGTTTCAAGAACACTGGTTCAACGAAAAGTGCAATAACTTTCCTGGACGGCGACAAGGGAATATTGCGGTACCGTGGGTATTCAATCGAGGACCTGGCGGAAAAGTCAAACTTTCTTGAAGTTGCTTATCTTCTTATTTTTGGGGAACTCCCTACACAACAGGAGTACGCGACGTTCAGTAACGACATTCGGACCCACACGCTGGTGCACGAAGATATCAAGAAGATGCTGGACGGGTTTCCTTCTACAGCACATCCGATGGGTGTTTTAGCTTCCTTGTTTTGCTCGCAAACAGCTTTCTATCCTGAGTCCCTTGATCCAAATCGCGCAAATAATGCCGTATACCTGAGCATCATACGCTCTTTAGCGAAAATGCCAACTTTTGCGGCCTGGGCCTATAAAAATGCGGCAGGTCATCCCGTAAACTATCCCGATAACAAGCTGGAGTTCACGGCACGGTTCCTGAAAATGACATTTGCCCTTCCGGGCGACGACTATGAAGTTGATCCGGTAATCTCGGATGCCCTGGATAAACTGCTTATCCTGCACGCTGACCATGAACAAAACTGCTCGACGTCAACGGTGAGAATTGTTGGATCCTCGAAAGCAAGTATATATTCATCAATTTCTGCCGGGATAAATGCGCTATGGGGTCCGCTTCACGGTGGTGCCAATCAGGAAGTTATCCTCATGTTGGAAAATATCAAGAACGACGGTGGAGATACCGAGAAATGGATTAGCAAAGCGAAGGATAAAAATAGTGGATTCCGACTGATGGGATTTGGGCACCGTGTTTATAAGAACTTTGATCCACGCGCAAAGATCATCAAGAAAGCCGCCGACGACGTACTCAAGAAACTTGGGTGTAAATGACCCGGTGCTTGAAATTGCTTTAAAGCTTGAAGAAGCGGCTTTAAAAGATCCATATTTTGTAGAAAGAAAACTGTATCCAAATGTTGATTTCTATTCGGGCATCATCTATCGTGCGCTTGGCATTCCAGTCGAAATGTTTACGGTAATGTTTGCCATGGGACGGCTTCCTGGCTGGATTGCACAATGGATTGAAATGCGTGAAAACAAAGAGCCTATTGGCAGACCACGACAAATTTATACCGGCGCCACCCTTAGACCCTACAAGGCAATTGGAAGTCGTGGATAAAACTCACAAAGGGTAAAGCAATCGTTTAACATCTGCATCGATATTGCTCTTAATTTGGAAATCTGATTGCCACTTAACGACAACTTCAGCAATGGATGTACAACAATTTGATGGCGCGGTACAACGATCAAAGCAATTTACCAGCCGCCCCAGCAATGAAGAGCTCCTCCAGTTATACGCGTTGTACAAACAGGCCACGGAAGGAGATGTCAGTGGCGAGAAACCGGGTGGATTTGATTTCAAAGGAATTGCAAAGTTTGACGCCTGGGAGGCACTAAAGGGAAAGCCGAAAAAGGAGGCTATGCTTGAATATGTGGCCTTGGTTGATAAACTCCATCAACAATACGCGTAATAGCGTGAATCTATTCTACCAACCGCGTATACAAGAGGGCGTTCATTACCTCGAACCTGAAGAATCCAGACACAGTACCAAAGTATTGCGCAAGAAAGTGGGTGACGAGATTCAAATCACCGATGGGAAAGGATTTCTGTACAACGCGTTGATCATAAAAGCGGATGTAAATCAATGCCTTTTTGAAATCCAGGAAACTGTACGGGAACCACTTCGAAATTACCACATTCATATAGGTATCGCACCCACGAAAAACGCAGATCGTCTTGAGTGGTTTGTTGAAAAAGTTGTAGAAATTGGCGTTGATGAAATAACCCTCATCAATTGTGAGCATTCAGAACGTACCCATCTGAAATTCGAACGCTTGCAGAAAATAGCCATTAGTGCGATGAAGCAGTCCTTGAGATCAACGCTACCATCTATTTCCGGTCCCATTGATTTTTCAGAAATCATGCATGACACATCGGCGTCGGAGAAAAGTTTATCGCCTGTGTAGACCCTGAAAATCCAGATCATCTAAAGGACATTGCAACGGCAAATTCAACATACCTGGTGCTCATCGGGCCTGAAGGAGACTTTTCCAAAAACGAATTGCAAATGGCCTCCGTGCATAATTTTCAACGAGTAAGCCTTGGCTCCATTCGATTAAGGACTGAAACAGCAGGCCTTGTAGCCTGCCATATTTTGAATTTAGTAAACACGCCCTGATCATTGTACATTGTTGCTTGTTAATTGATTTGCATGATTTTAAACTACATCTGGGTTTCTTTTTTCCTGATTGCTTTTGTCGTCGCACTCGTGAAACTAATAGTCTTTCAGGATACTGAAGTCTTTCCACAAATGCTTCAGTCTACTTTTGATATGTCCAAAACGGGATTTGAAATCTCTATTGCGCTCACCGGTGTTATGTCGCTTTGGCTTGGGCTAATGAAGATTGGAGAAAAAGGGGGAATCGTTCCCATATTATCGAAACTAGTTGGTCCATTTTTCTCCAGGTTGTTTCCGGAGATACCCAAAAATCATCCTGCCACCGGATCAATTATTATGAACTTCAGCGCCAACATCCTGGGCCTGGATAACGCTGCAACACCCTTGGGGCTAAAAGCGATGAAAGAACTGCAGGAAATTAACCCGGATAAGGACACGGCATCCAATGCGCAGATTATGTTTCTCGTATTAAACGCTTCTGGTCTGACGATTATTCCGCTATCCGTTATCGCAGATCGTGCTACCATGGGCGCAGTCCATCCCACTAGTATATTTCTGCCAACACTCATTGCGACATTTTGCTCAACAGTCGTTGGACTGACCTACGTGAGCATAAGACAAAAGATAAATTTAATGGATCCAGTCATTGTGCTATACCTCTTGGGTATGACTAGCCTGGTGGGTGTTGGGATTTGGTATTTTGCATCGTTGTCTCCTCAAGCGCTACAGGTTCAGTCCACATTATTTACCAGCGTCAGCATTTTATCGATAATTGTCCTTTTTTTTATTTTGGGTCTCATTAAGAAAATCCCACTTTTTGAGACTTTCATCGAGGGCGCCAAAGAAGGCTTCGCCATTTCAATTAAGATCATACCCTTTTTGATTGCCATACTTGTTGGTATTGGTCTTTTTCGTACGTCTGGGACCTTGCCCTACCTTAAAACGGGAATCCAATGGATATTAAGTCAAGCTGATATCAATACAGACTTTGTTGAAGCATTGCCTGTCGCTTTTCTTAAGCCCCTCAGTGGGCAGGCAGCAAGGGGCATGATGATCGACATTTCAAAAAGCACGCCAGGCGGTCCTGATTCATTTGTTGCTAACCTCGCTGCAATTTTTCGCGGTTGCGCAGAGACAACTTTCTTCATTGTTGCCCTCTATTTTGGTTCTGTGAATATTCGGAAAACCAGATACGCCCTGACCGGCGGATTAATTGCAGATGTCGCCGGAGTTGTTGCCGGAGTCTTTGTTGGCTACCTTTTCTTTCATTGACCGATAAAAGCGATATTTGGTTTGAATAACTTGTCAATCAGAATTAACATTGTTGTATGGAAAGAAAGGCAGAGATCCAAAAAACCATATACGACAACGCAAAGACCCACTTTCTTGGAAACTTCCCGGACTCATTGCCCATTGAACAAGCCTACGTGCACATCGGCATTTACCTTGGCTGGATAATAGAAAGTGGGTTGTACTCTGAATATTTTGAGGAGGAGGCTTCAAACCAAATTTTCCGATTTAAGCGTCGGGAGATTTCTTGCACAATCCTGAGTGAGATTTGGGATGGATACCTTGGCTACGAGCTCTTCCATCGCCAGGGCAATATGTTCACGTACTACTATTATGGTGGCGGATTGTACCGCAACGACTATGATGAGATCCTTGTCAAAACGCTTCCTTCTATTTATCATGTAACGGATAGTTGGGAGAATTATCAAAAAATGAAGAACCGAATCGACGTCCGATTCAATGACTGGAAAAGACTAGTAGGCGCCTGATTTTAATTTATCAGCGCACCATTTTTGTCCATTGCACTGTGTTGATTGTCATCGCCACGAATGGCGAGCTCTCCAGATCCAGGATCAAATGAGATTTCCCGAGGGATGAAATCAAGTTTGTAGTTCTTGCTCCACGATAATCCGTCAGACCGATAAATCTTTGCCAAAGTTGCACCGACCTTGCTTTCCTCATCTCTTTGTTCAGAGAAAAGCAAAACGAAATAGATCTGGCCAGCCGCGTCTGAATACGCAACTGCCTTTGAAGCACCTAAGCTGGAGCGTTCGAAGTATTGTTTTTCTACCGGAAAGGAAACCTTAACCGTAGGGATCCTTGAAGGGTTGATCGAAAACAAATATCCCATTGGCCCCAACGGAATCCGCATAATGAAGGCCGGCTGTGTATTTCTCATTGATTACAAGGGGCTTGTAGGGGGAGTTCGTTTCTTCAGGAAATAATGGTATCGAATCGGCATCATTAATCAGCCAACGGAGCGACTCCTTACGCCTTGCTAGTTCTTGCTCTTTGATCTTTTTTTCTCGAAGGGCGTACTCATGCAGGCCCCTGATATAACTTTTTAATATTGCTGTTGTCTCATACGTATTCGCTACGAAGTATTCATAGTTTGCAGCTCTGCTATCAAAATCATCAGCCGACAATCTTGTCGTTATACTATCCAATTTGTTCAAATAGCTAAACTCCTTTCGCAACATATCAAGTCGAAGATGAACATCTGCTGAATCCGCGTTATGACTGTTTTCCAAAACCGTGGAGCGATATTCCAGATCCGATATCTTCAGTGTAAAAACTTCCACGGGCAAAGGCTCCTCATCATATTTTCTCAATTGCTCCATCAATAATTTATCAATCAAAGCTGTAAGGTCAGTCTTGACCGAAACGGATTCGTTGTTAAGTCTCTCCCGAAGTTTGTTGATTTCAATATCGTAAGCAATCAAATGCTCCCGCAAGGGAAAGATCTCAGCTTCAATTATTTTCTTTGCGTCGGCAGTAAATTTCCCATAATCCCAAATCTGCAGATCATCTTTATAAAAGTCGGCTACCGACCTGCCGTCGTTTTTAAAGTCAACGATTTCCTGCAATGAAAGTGTTTGATTATATCCCGTTCGACCAATCGTAGCAGAACTTGATTTATAAAGATCAAATGCCTTGATACACGAATCAAAACGAACGGAAAGCATGACGAGGTCTTTCACAGTATTCTCGTCTGCCCGCAGGTATAATTCTTTCTCTCCCGGAAAACCAGATTGAATCGCTGTAAATGCTCTGGTCGATTTCCTATATAAACTATCTGACAACGAAAAGTAATGCTTGACCATCTTGACCCGATCAACACGCTCTCTCAAGCCCTCCATTTTCTTTTCCAAATCAAACTGAATATCAGAAAGCTTGACGCCAAACTCGCCGGTTCGTAAATCCCTCCGGTTATAAGCCTGGTAGTATTCATCATTCCTTTTGATCTCCTTTTCTGTAATTGCATTGTATGCCTTATCGTAAAAAATAACGGCGGAGTCCATATCCGCGATGGCGAGGCTAGTTTGTTTGAGCACATCATCTTTCATGGATTTTTCATGAAAAATAATACCCATATGCAGTAGGGCATTTGGGTTTTCATTCTTTTCCTCCTGAATATATTTTTTGAGAAATGGCTCGGCTGCTTCATACTGCTTAGTACTGAGCAAGCCCCAAATATCTTTGTATTTCACCCGCTGCCCATAGGTCGAGGGAACAACCAACAAAAGTAAAAGGAACTTGATTACTGCAAGTTTTGTCATCTAAAGCCAGATTATCTTTCGAAATTAATTAAAATCACGACATTTGGGTAACCACTTGCCAAAGAACAGTACCATAAATGGAAAAAGTGTTTCACCAAAAAACCGTAACGAGAGCCTGGAAAACCATTAAGCCATGGGTCGTTTTTATCGTATTCGTTCTCGTTTTACGGTATACCGGCATACTGGCAGGGATTTCGTATGTAACCGGCAACATATTCATGCATACCGGCATAATGGATGCCAGCCCGAAGGAAGACCCGTTCGGTAAAAAATTCAACTACAATTTCACGATTAATGACTTAGCAGGAAATACCATTCGTGTAGATCAATTTAAAGGAAAAACTATTTTCTTAAATCTATGGGCAACATGGTGTGGACCATGTAGGCTGGAGATGCCTTCCATACAGCAGTTGTATCAACAAGTTGATAATGAAAAAATCCTTTTCATTATCTTGTCGGTCGATCGTCCCCAGGATTTGAACAAGGTGAAGCGTTACGTTGGTGAGCAGGGTTTTACATTTCCTGTGTATACGCCAGCAGACATCTTGCCGAATCAACTTCAGGTAAAATCAATCCCGACGACATTTATCATAAGCCCCGACGGAAGGATTGTGAGTAACGAGACTGGCGCTACTAACTTTGACACCCCTGAATTCAAAGCGTTTCTTGAATCCCTAGTCTCTTCCCAAAATTGAATTTGATGCCTCAATAGCTCAAAATTCAGGCGTCAATCAATATTTTGAACATTCTTGTACTAATTATATTAGATTTTGTACATTTACATTAACTAACTATATTAGTAGTATGAAAACAATAAGGACAGTCTTAGGCAACAAAAAAATAGAGGACAGTGATTATCCGGCTGCCGTTGTACAATTGCGCGAAATTCTCGATGCGCACCGCAGTAAGTTGATCAATAGATTATTGGCAGATCTACCGACTTACATTGATTATAAATTCAACACCAAAGTAAATTCGAAGCAGATTGAGGATATTAAAGACAAACTCTCCTTCCTAAGAAATTCATCGGTTGACATGGATAAATATGACTTCATACTGCAAAATGTCATGTCGCAAGAGACGACTTATGTCACGACAGAACCATTTTATGAAGAAATAGATGACAATATAAGTTGGTATTTGAACGAATCGCAACAACAACTCGTAAAGTGATATCGGTTTGGGAAAAAGTATGCGAAGTCGGTTATTATATGGCAAAATGCCCCGCGACGTGGAGGATGAACTTTCGCCGATCCATATTGAAAAAATTTGGGAACTGCTTGAGGAAAAATTTCATTTCAACGTGAAGGCCTGGAAGGAGGAGTTTAAATTGTACTACCAAAAGCAGCCGCACAGTGTTTCCGAGCGTGAGGCGTTCGTTGAATTTGGAGCAGCCCTTATCAACCCATTATTGAATACAATACTGAAACGACAGGGGCACCACAATACCTGGGGCAACATGCTAATATACATTGTCAGGAAGTATTGAAAATATGTCCAACGCGTAATTCGATGACGTTAGCGTCATGATTATTATAACGAGCCACCAGGATAGAACTTCCAACGCGAGGTTTACCACCAAGAGAATACGACATGGTGATGGAGAAAGAAAAACCATATACATTTAGTGAAGGAAAACATACAATAAATATTATGATACGCGCTTTAGTGCTCCCAATTTTGTTAGTATTTGTAGCTGCGCCTTCAGAGAGAAATGCCCCTCCTCATTGGATAAAACTTTTTAATGGCAAAGACCTGACCAACTGGAAAATCAAAATTAAAGATCATCCGCTCGAAGATAATTTTGCCAACACGTTTCGGATAGTAGAGGGCAACCTAACCGTTGGATACGACAAATATGCAGACTTCAATGAACAATTTGGCCATATTTTTTACGACGAAAAATTTTCGTCATACCTATTAACGATGGAGTATCGATTTATTGGCGAACAAGCAAAGGGAGGTCCGGCGTGGGCTTATCGCAACAGCGGGGCAATGATTCACTCCCAGGCGCCAGAAACGATGGGTCTGAGACAGGATTTTCCCATTTCAATCGAGGTACAGCTCTTAGGCGGAAACGGGAACGATGACCGCCCAACCGCCAATCTCTGTACACCAGGCACGAATGTGATCCTGGACGGAAAACTATTTACCGACCATTGTATTAATTCACGCTCAAAAACATATCATGGTGATCAATGGGTGCGGGTAGATGTCCTGGTTCTTGGTGATTCCATCATCAAGCACATCGTCGAAGGAGACACGGTGTTAGTGTACAACAAACCACAGATCGGAGGTGGTGTTGTATCGAATTATGATCCAAAAGAGAAAATCGACGGGACCCCATTAAAAGCCGGTTACATCTCTTTACAAAGCGAAAGTCATCCAGTGCAATTCCGCAAGGTTGAACTCTTTGACCTTGATCCCTATGTTCGGGATTCGCAGAAGCTTCAATCCATGATCAAGAAGTTAAGCAAACGTTCTGTCAGATAGGCGCGCAGCGATCATATCTTGTAAAAGAGACTAAAATAAGTAAAGAATAAAAACTGCGCGAGTGCTACGTGCACTGAGAATCTTTTGCTGCCTGTTAACTGACTGCGTTGGAAGACAAAATGAAGGACAAGGCCCAGCGCAAACCATGCTAAATAGTTTCTTAGTGGGGCGACATTATCGGCAAATGTCCAAAAGTCAAATATCGGTGCCGATGCCTCGATAAAAAAATCCAGACTCACCATGAGCGCTGCTCCAATCAACATTCTCACAGTTTTGTTTTCCGATAGATGATTTGAACAAACACCGGTTATCAGCACAAGCGAAGCCCAACTTAGGCCGATCAGAATAGGTACACCGCCGACCTTCAAACCCAAACTATCACCGTACGAATATGTTCCGAACAAGTAACCGCCATGAACGCCGATCCACTCTGCCACCATTCCCACAAAGAAGAAAAAGAGTGTAAACGCAACTGTTTTCGACAGATGAGATCGGGAAATTGATTATTAACAATACAAAGGTCAAAACCAAATTAATCGGTGTCTTGCTAAGAAACCATTGGTTATACCCAAGGCTAATGCCAATCAAAGCGGAAATCTGAAACAACCAAACGAGTCCAATAGAAATGTTCTCGACATTTAAGGTATAGCTCTTATCTTTTATTATTGTAATCATGCTTCCGGAATCATTTCTGCGGTAATTTTTGCTGACAATAGACAAAGTGGAATGCCCCCTCCCGGATGTACAGACCCTCCACAGAAGTACAGGTTCTTCAATGTTCCGGAAAAATTAGCGTGTCTTAAAAAAGCTGAGAATCTGGAATTACTGGATGCACCATAAAGCGAACCTCTGTGCGAGCTTGTATTCGCCTCAATGCCGATCGGGTCAAGCACCTCTTCTACCTCAATGAGGTCCTCGAGCTTTACATTCAGCATGCGATTAATCTTTGTCAAAATATTCCTTCTCGCCTTACTTTTCAACTCCTGCCAGTCCTGTCCAAAGTTACCAGGCGCATTAATCATGACGAACCAATTCTCGCAGCCTTCCGGCGCAAACTTGCCTTCCTTAGCCGTTATATTAATATAGACAGTGGGGTCATCATACAAATCCTTATCTTCAAAAATATTCTTAAACTCCGCGGCATAATCACTACTGAAGAATATATTGTGCAAATCCAATTGTGGAAATTCCTTCCTAACACCCCAATAAAATATCAATGCAGAACTTGATCGCTCTTGGTTTACTATTTTTCTTGGGCTTGGAACATCCTCGAGGAGCTTTGTGTACGTTGAAAATACGTCCGCGTTCGAAACAACTACCACGGCATCGTGTCTCCCTGCCTCTGTCTCTACGCCGACTACCTGCCTGTCTTTGTGCAAAATGGTGTCAACGCGATGATTGAATCGGAATCGTATGCCTTGATCCACCGCTAAACGGTACAGACTTTGAGATATGGCATGCATGCCGCCTTCAGGGTAAAACGTACCAAAATGCATTTCCAGGTGGGGAATCATTGACATGATACCAGGCGCCTTGTAGGGGGATGATCCATTGTACGTGGCGTAGCGGTTAAAAAGTTGAACCAAGTGCGGATTTGAAAAGGATTTTTCGTTTACATCATTCATTGTTTTGGACAAGTCCAGCTTGTACATCTGTGCAATCGACTTAATCGTGTCTATCGAGAAATAGGTACTCAATTTGTGCAATGACTTTGTCAAAAAAATACCGGCAGTGAGGTCATATTTTTTCTGATTGCCAGCAATATATCTCCTAAGGCTATCCACCGGGGTAGAAAAAGTCTTGCCAGCCTGCTCAATGAATTTATCTTTATCAGCGGTGGCCGAAAAGGTAGGTACCATCCTCCCAGAAATAGTTGCATATGATCTCCTTTGACTTATAGGCAAAATGATCTGAAGCCTTGATGGAAAAAAGTTGAAAAAGTTCGTCTACTAAGTGAGGCATCGTAAACAAAGAAGGCCCTGCATCAAACCGATACGCTTCTTTTTCAAATGCATGTATTTTTCCACCGGCGTACGCATTGGTCTCGAACACCTCTACATCGTACCTCTTTTTTCTAAGCCGGAGCGCGACCGCCAAACCCGCTATACCCGAACCTATTACTATTGCTTTGGACATATTGGGCCACCAATTACATCAATCATGTTGCAAAGTATTAAACAAATGAGATCGACGGATGTTTCGTAATAACGTATATATACGCCATCTGCTAGTTATTCATGCGAAAAAAAACAGAAACAGCGGCAACAGCCTGAAATCAGATACCCGGAGGATCCTGTCAACACCAAAAAATCAGGGAAAATAGCCCATCCTTGACTTTATTATGTCATTCCGGCGTTAGGAACAGGTTTGTTGGGGAATCTATTAATTGCTTGATAAATTTGCCAGCTGGTGGACGGGACGCGCTGTATCGCCGAATTATTGGACACTCGACAATCAACTTTAGGGACAAACCATAGGAAAACAACGATGATGTTTATTGATTTTTTAGTCTGCTCACTTATTGCAATGGGTACGTTTTTATTTTGGGAGTTTGTGGCATGGTTCACGCACAAATATGTTATGCATGGTTTTCTGTGGGTATGGCACAAATCGCATCATACCGCGCACAACCACAGCCTTGAGAAAAACGATTGGTTTGCTGCAATTTTCAGTCTTCCGGCCATCGCGCTATTTATTATTTCAACCACAGTTTATAAAAGCGCCTATCTATTTTCGGTCGCTATCGGTATAGTCTGCTATGGGGTTTTCTATTTAGTTTTTCATGATATCATAGTTCATCAGCGGCTACGGTGGAGACCAAAGAAGAGAAGCAACTATTTGAGGCGCATGATTCACGCCCATTACATCCATCATCAAAAGCGTACAAAAGAGCACGGCGAAGCCTTTGGGTTCCTTATTGTTCCCAAAAAATACCAGCAAGCAACCCTGCACCCCAAAAAAGATGGGCAGACTGGTGAGATAGAGTAACCTTTCAAACTGAAAGACATTGCCAAATAAACCTATTCGGCAACATGGGTGCATTGAAGTTGGCACAGCTGATGTCGTGAAGTTCAAATTCTTGCTTATTCCGCTTTTGGTCGCAAGCAGTTGCCCGTCCACCACGATAGCCTTTTACCGGTGACATTTTATTTCGGGTACGACATCCTTTTCTGTAAACATCACCAACGGACGTCGTGAAAATATTCAAAAGTATGGATGATAAGATTTTTAACGGCGCTATTTTATTAGAACTATATTGACCCTATCTTCAACCCCGTAGTCGAATCTTTATTTGAAAATAGAATATCGTTACTAACTTGTACCCTATGGCAAACTTTCAGATTAAGAAAACCCCAAAAGCTTACGATGTATGCGTCGTGGGATCCGGTGCCGGGGGTGGTATGGCTGCTTATGTACTGGCCAATGCAGGTGTCAAAGTAGTGTTGTTGGAAGCCGGCCCACTTTATGATCCTGCAAAAAACGTCACGCAATTAAAATGGCCCTGGGAGTCCCCTCGCCGGGGCGCCAGCACACCTTACCGAAACTTCGGAGACTTTGACGCTGCTTATGGGGGATGGGAACTGGAAGGTGAGCCCTATACGCACAAAGACGGCACCAAATTCGACTGGTTTCGGTCACGGATGGTAGGTGGTCGTACCAATCACTGGGGGAGAATTTCGCTGCGCTTTGGACCCAAAGATTTCAAGCGTAAAAGCATTGATGGATTAGGCGACGACTGGCCAATTGGATACGATGATGTTGCACCCTATTATGATAAGATTGACAAACTCATCGGTGTGTTTGGTTCGAAAGAGGGAATACTGAATGAACCCGATGGGATATTTCTTCCGCCTCCGAAGCCAAGACTTCATGAACTCTTTATCCAGGACGCAGCCACATCGATCGGCGTTCCGGTGATTCCGTCCCGACTTTCTATTCTTACCCAAAAAATCAATGACTCACGCGGCAAATGTTTCTATTGCTCCCAATGCAACAGAGGATGTACCGTGTACGGTGATTTCTCCTCATCCTCCGTTTTGGTAAAGCCTGCCATTGAAACAGGAAATGTAGATATTATCCCCAACGCGATGGTACGTGAGGTGCTAACGGATGATGAAGGTAAGGCTACAGGAGTTTCTTTTGTGAACAAGGATGACATGCAGGAGTACACGGTGAATGCGAAGGTTGTGATCCTCGCCGCCAGCGCATGTGAATCATCACGGTTGCTGTTGAACTCAAAATCGTCGCGTCATCCGAATGGACTCGCCAATGCGAGTGGTATTGTTGGGAAGTACCTTCACGACTCAACGGGAGCTGACATGGGTGGAATCCTTCCTAAACTTGTCGGCCGCAAACGTTACAACGAAGATGGTGTTGGCGGTATGCACGTCTATTCACCCTGGTGGCTTGATAATAAGAATCTTGATTTTCCGCGTGGATATCATATCGAATACTGGGGCGGCATGGGTATGCCCTCCTATGGTTTTGGATTTGGTATGCAGGGACTCAACGGGAAATATCCAGGTAGCGATGGTAAGCTAAAAGAAGCTGGCGGGTATGGCGCATCCCTTAAAGATGATTATCGCCATTTTTATGGTGCAACTTTCGGCATGTCCGGAAGAGGCGAAGCTATAGCGCGGGAAGATAACTACTGTGAAATCGACCCGACTACCGTAGATAAATATGGTATCCCGGTTTTGCGATTCCATTACACTTGGAGCGATCATGAAGTGAAACAGGCGCGTCACATGAAGCAGACATTTGAAGAGATTATTTTCAAGATGGGGGGCGTCGTGACGTTTGGTAAAGACGGCCCGGAAAATGACTATGGCCTTGCAGCCCCAGGACGTATCATTCACGAGGTTGGTACCACCCGCATGGGTAACGATCCAGGAAAATCGGCTGTAAATAAATTTAACCAGGCACATGAGTGTAAGAATCTTTTTGTCGTGGACGGCGGACCTTTCGTATCCCAAGCGGATAAAAATCCCACATGGACCATCCTTGCGTTGTCAATGAGGGCTTCAGAGTACATTATTGATGAACTTAAGAAACAAAATATTTAAGCATTATGGACAGGCGAAAATATCTAAAGACACTGGCAGCAGGTTCTGTCGGTGCTGGTTTGATGCTTCAAGGGTGCGGTCCTGAAGAAGGGAAAGGTGTTGCTGAATTGTCGCAGACGTTTACCATTGATCGAACACCAGAAGAATTAAAACGTGAGCAACTGCTTGCCGGCGAGAGGTTCTTTGATGAACATGAAATGGCGACGATTGCCTTGCTCGCTGATATCATTATCCCAAAAGATGAAACTTCTGGAAGTGCAACAGATGCAGGCGTTCCTGATTTTATCGAGTTTATCGCAAAGGATATGCCGCATTATCAGACGCCATTACGCGGAGGCCTGAAATGGCTGGACATTCAATGCATGAAGCGATACAACACTGACTTTGCCGCTGCTTCATCACAGCAACAAATAGAGATTATTGACGAGATAGCCTTCCCCGAAAAGGCCAAACCCGAAATGCTGCAAGGCGTTGCTTTTTTCAACACGATGCGCGACCTGACGGCTTGTGGTTTCTTTACGAGCAAGATTGGCATCGCCGATCTTGGGTATGCCGGTAACAAACCAAATCAATGGGATGGTGTGCCCGCGGACGTACTAGCCCAATATGGCGTGAAGTATGACGAACGCACATTGGAGATTAGCGTAAAATTCGATGCCTAAGCTTCAGAAAGTTCAGCCGACGTGCTCCACAACAACTGGGCTGAAAGCCTTGCAGGCACAATAATCGAATCAATTTGCCCGAATTTCACCATGCTAATGCCCTGCCAATATTATGCTTATGTCAAAAAATGATGTTAATTTTATAAAACAATATTACGCTTGAAAGATGAAAAAAAGTTTCGGGCCCGCTACGTTTAAGGACTTAGACGAGTGGGAAGAAGATTTGCTACGACGATATCCTGATCCAGAATCAATTACCGACGGAAAAACTACGGAAGCATTCAGGAATTATGACCACCCAGAACGTGATACCATCCGCGATTTCTACCGCCTTAATCACACTTACCAAACGTATGACTTTGTGTTAAATAAGCGGGCATCGTTTCTCGAATTCGATAAAAAGGAAATGCCCATTTGGGAAGCCTATGATTTTCTGAATCAACTTGTCGACGACTCTGATCCCGATACGGATCTTGACCAGCTGCAACATTTGCTTCAGACTGCGGAAGCGATCCGAAAAGATGGTCATCCGGATTGGATGGTACTCGTAGGGCTGTTACACGACATGGGAAAAGTACTTTGTCTATTTGGAGAGCCCCAATGGGCTGTTGTTGGCGATACATTTCCTGTGGGTTGCGCTCATTCCGACAAGATTGTGTATCCGGAATTTTTTAAACAAAATCCGGATAGTACTAACCCCGCATACAACACGAAGTATGGCGTTTATTCGCCGAACTGCGGCCTACAGAATGTTCACATGTCATGGGGGCATGACGAATATGTATATCATATGGTAAAAGACTATGTCCCCGAATCCGGACTTTACATGCTTCGATATCATTCGTTTTATGCGCAGCATCGGGAAAATGCATATGATTACTTGCTAGATGGCCACGACCGTGAAATGTTCAAATGGGTTAAACTGTTTAATCCCTATGATTTATATTCCAAGAACCCTAATCCCCCAGACTGGAAAGTATTGCGGCCTTACTATGAGGATCTTGTTGCCAAATATCTTCCGCCAACACTTAAATTTTAATACGGACACTCGATAAATCCCTAGCAGTAGGCATTACTACCTAATGTTATTCACGATATGACTGCTATCGCAAAAGATGAATAAACTTCACACGGAAGATTATATAGTATTCCTTTTGTACTTCATCATAGTCTCCGGGTATGGCTACTACATCTATAAAAAAAAGAAAAGCACTTCGACCGATTCGAAGGCCTTCTTCCTGGCCGAAGGCTCCCTCACTTGGTGGGCAATCGGTGCATCGCTGATTGCATCCAATATCTCCGCAGAGCATTTTATTGGTATGTCTGGCTCCGGCTTTGCACTTGGACTCGCGATTGCCACCTATGAATGGATGGCCGCCGCCACACTCATCATCGTTGCTGTCTTTTTTATTCCAGTTTACCTTAAAAACAAAATATACACCATGCCACAGTTTCTGGCGACGCGCTACAACAATAGCGTGAGTACTACCATGACTGTTTTCTGGCTGTTGGTGTATGTTTTTGTCAACCTTACTTCAATTATTTACCTCGGAGCGATTGCCATAACCTCTATCTCAACAATCAGTTTCGGGTGGTGCGTCACTGGGCTGATCGTATTTTCTGTAATCGTTACGCTTGGTGGAATGAAAGTAATCGGGTATACGGACGTGATCCAGGTCTTGGTACTCATGATCGGTGGTCTTGTAACAGCCTACCTCTCATTAAGCCTGGTATCAGAAAATTTTGGTTATGGAAGTGATGTACTGAAAGGTCTGTCTATACTTCGCGTCAAAGCAGACTCCCACTTCCACATGATCTTTGCCAGCGATCACCCCTACTACAAAGATCTGCCTGGCTTGTCGGTATTGATAGGCGGTATGTGGATTAATCAACTTAATTATTGGGGATGCAATCAGTATATCGTACAACGCGCATTGGGCGCGGACCTAAAGACGGCACGCAATGGAATTCTGTTTGCGGCGTTCCTGAAGTTGCTTATACCTGTTATCGCCGTGCTGCCCGGCATTGCCATGTTTGTAATGCATCAGGAGGGGATGTTCCAGCAGGAAATGATGGACACTCACGGAACAGTGAAGCCTGATCATGCCTATCCTATTCTCATGAACCTGTTGCCCGTTGGCTTGAAGGGTGTTGCGTTTGCAGCACTAACGGCAGCGATTGTCGCATCCCTGGCCGGTAAAGCCAACAGTATATCGACTATTTTCTCGCTGGACCTGTATAAAAAATATATTAACAAAAATGCCAGTGAACGCAGTATCGTACGGACAGGCAGATGGGCTGTTGTAATTTCCATGGTGATTGCCGGATTAGTAGCACCAGCGTTGCAAACCCTGGATCAGGCATACCAGTTTATCCAGGAATACATCGGATTTATTGCGCCTGGCGTATTGGCGATTTTCTTGATGGGGCTATTTTGGAAAAAGACGACTTCAAGTGCTGCACTAACAGGTGCATTGCTTACCATTCCTGTTTCCACAATTTTGAAATTTCTACCAGGTATCACGAACGGTACATTTCCGGACTATCCATTCATCGACAGGATGTCCATAACCTTCCTGTTCATCGTCTTCGTTATGGTTGTCATGAGTATTGCAGTTCCTGAAAAGGACAAGCATCACGAAATCATTATCGATAAGAAGATGTTTATCGTGACGCCTGCCTTTACCATAGGCGCTGTGATAATTGTAGGAATTTTAGCGGCGTTGTATACGGTTTTTTGGTAAGAAAGCCCTGATGTCCAAAATCGGGAGATCCGGTGAAGCCTTACTTATCCCAATATGGACTTGAAATTCCATTCAAGTCGTATACCACTTTTCCATCGCGAATGGTCAACTCGCATTCCAGTTTCTGATCACCATCCATTTTGAAACCTGAGGAGTCTACAAAGCCAAACTTCCCGTTCCGAATACCGAAAATAGCCACGTCAGCACCCGCACCTACCGATAAATGTCCAAGATCTTCACGGTGAATAACCTGAGCAGGTATCCACGTTGAAGCGGCTGTAACTTGCTGGATGTTCATACCCATATTCAAAAACTTGGACATTACATTCGACTGATCCTTCATACCGCCATTCATACTTCCCGTATGATAGTCTGTGCTGATCGTATTCGGTATAAACCCACTCTTGAGTGCAGGAATTGCTTGAGAAAAGCGAAAACTTCCACCACCGTGCCCGACATCGAAAACAATACCCCTCTTCTGCGCTTCTGTCACATAAGGCCGCAATTTACCCTGACCATCTACAATGGAAATTCTTGACTCTAGTTGCGCAAAAGTGTGCGTAAAGATGTCGCCCGGCCGCAGGTGTTTCATGAATAAGTCCTGAATGGAAAGCGGCGGTGTCGTTCCGCCAAAGTCCACCATCACCGGAACATTTGCGATTTTTCCGGCCGCAACTGCACGATCAACAGGATCCCATTCCGGCCCACTATAGTGAGCCACTTTGATACCTACTATTTCTTCTTTATGCTGGCCAACAACCATGGCTGTCATTTTCGCGTCCATATCGCTCATGTTTTGTTCATAAGCGCCACCCCGCATTCCTTCACCAACGATATTCAGAAATGACAATACGCGCGTTTTAGAATGGTCAATGGTTTGTTCCTTGAAGGTTGAAAAGGTTTTCCACCCTGCTCCACCTGCGTCGACAACGGTCGTAACACCACTGCGAAATGTAAACCCATCCGGTGGAAGAGCTTCAAACCCATCGCCCAGGTAGTGATCCTCCTTCGTTCCGTAGAAATTGTGAGAATGGATGTCGATTAGTCCCGGCGTAACATAAAGACCTTTTGCCTCAATTACCCTTGCCTGTTTGGCGTCAATGTTCTTTGCAACCAATACGATTTTATCATCCTGTATTGCGACATCCATAATCTCATTGATATTATTCTTAGGATCGATGAGATGTCCACCTTTGATAACGATGGTGTAGTCTTGTGCCCAGGCAGGGCGTATAAGACTACAAAGCATAAAGAGTATAAATAGAAATGTTTTTTGATGCATGACTCAGGGATTTAGGATTTCAAAATACAGGTCGCTCTCTGGAGAATATCATTTTTAGATATAGGCAATACAGTCAATCTCTACCAGCGAATCTCCGGGAACACCGCCATAGACTGCCACTGTTGTACGTACGGGAGGTTTGCTACCAAACCGACCTTTGTATGCCTCGTTCATCCCTTTGTAGTCGTTCAGATCGTGCAGAAAAACACTGCACTTAAGGACCTTATCCATAGATGAACCAGCTTTGATCAATTCCTTTTCAAGCTCATCCAATACGTGCTTGGTATGGGATGATATGTCACCGTCGAAATGCGCTCCTTTTCCGGCAATAAAAACAAGATTTCCAAGCTTAGTGGATCCCGAAAACAAGGGCACGTCCTGGTCATCCTTTACTATATTAAAGGCTTCCTTCTGAAGCGTGCCCTCAGCTTTTACATTCGTGGCGACACCAAGCCCAACCACACCAGCGATCGAAGCGAATAGTTTTTTTAATGTTGATCTTCTTTGCTCTTTCATAATACGTAAGATTTAAAATTAATAATTCTGATTAAGTGATGTTCAAGACTAGTTATTGGCACGCACTGTACTTCTTATGGCACCCACCTCTTCGGGACTAATTTCACTGGCACTATTGCCAAAATTCTGCCTGATGTAGGTTAGGACGTTGGCAGCTTCTTCGTTGTTCAGAAAGCTATGTTGCGGCATAGCATTAATATATTCCTCACCATTTACGGTGATGCTTCCCTCCAGCCCATTCAACACTATCCCAATCAGCCGAGTCTTATCTCCTGTTACCCAATCTGTGCCCGCCAATGGTGGAAACCTGCCTGAGGCACCTTTGCCATCGTGCTGATGACATGTTGCGCAATAGACAGAAAAGATCTTGGCACCGCCCACCACCACATCCTTATCAAGGTTGTCTTTTACCGCATCTGGTGTTCTCAAATGGGATAACAATTTTCTTTTTTCCATCGCCGCAAGCTGCGCTGATCCGAAACTATCCTTTGCTCCCTTATACATAATCCTCCAGACCTTACCTTTTTCAGTCTCCGCAACATACAGTGAGCCATCAGGTCCCATTGCAATGCCCATCGGCCTGTATACGGCATCGCTTACATTTACAATAGGATCTACTTGTGCAAACCCATCCGCAAAAACCTCCCATTTGCCTGTCGGCTTTCCATTTTCAAACGGAACAAAACAAATGAAGTAGCCTGACTGAGGATAGGGCGCCCGGTTAGTAGAACCATGAAAAGCAATAAATGCACCATTCTTATATCGCTCCGGAAATTGGTCACCTGAATAGAAAAACAAGTCATTCGGTGCCCAATGACCGGGGAATCCCATGACCGGCTTTTGAAATTCGGCACATCTTCCGATTTCATTGCCATCGCCTCCATATTCGGGCGCAAGGACATTCTTCTCCTGCATTTGATCATAGTAGCAATAAGGCCAGCCAAAGTCTGATCCTTCCGTTACTTTCATGAATTCCTCCGACGGTAGCATTGCACTTTGCCAGGGCGTAAAACGAGACGCCCACAATCGTAGCAGGTCATCTCTGCCATGCATCAACAGGTACAAATTTTCATCATCGGGATTCCACTCCATCGCTACGACGCTCCGTATGCCAGTCGCAAATTTATGCCCGTCTTTTTGAGTTTGCCCTATCTTATTCGCATCGAATCGCCAAACACCCCCGTGATCCACCAATTGCGGGCAGGGGTCTATTCCCGGGCTAGCCGGCGTTCTGTTGAGTTCCTGACAGGCATTTGATGGTGCGCCGAAAGGTACGTAGAGATTTCCTTTGTTGTCAAAGCAAATAGGCTTGCCGATGTGCTCATGCATCCCGTGAGGATGATCGTCTACGACGATCTCTTCCAACTCACCTTCCGGAATCAGTTTTCCCGGCGTTAACTTCTGCCTGTAAACCGCCAACTCCGAACTAAAATACAAGTATCCGTTATGAATCCGCATCGCTGTGCCATAGCTTCTCTCCTTTTCATATTGGCTGAAGGTTTCAATGATGTCTGCTTTTCCGTCATGGTCAACATCGCGCAAAGCCACATTCCGTCCCTCTTTCTCAGAAAACCTGGACTTCACATAAATGTCCCCGTTGTCGCTAACGGCCAAATGCCTGGCGCGTCCTTCGAGACTATCTACGACAACGACGGCCTCAAAATTATCGGGGAGAAAAAGGCCACCGTTGTCAGGATCGCCTGCCGGCAATTTATTTTTATTACTGCAACCGACGAGATGTTACTAGCACCAACAAAAACAAAAAAATAGTAAAGCAGGCCCTGCTAAATGATATTGCCATAGGGTATTATTGTAAAAGTATTATCCATCCGTGTCTTGTCATGGTTTTAATCTTGCGATCGTAACTTCCGTTGCACCGCACCGCGCGCAAGTAACCGGCTTCACTGTGCACATTTGTTTACTAGCCAACCGCCCGTGACAACTCTTCCCTAAGCCTTGACGCAACAATCTTCTCTTGCCCTGGCTTGAGCATGAACACTGTAGCGCTGACACTATTGGCGGATCCACCCCCTAGTTCGATCGACGGATTACCGCTCCGTAGATTTTCACGCAACTGCTTATCTGATAGTTTCACTTTCGTCTCATCCCATGTTATTCGTAGCGTAGGAGTGTGATTCCCTAACGGGGGTACATGAACTTCAGTGGTCACTCCGTTTATGGATTTTACCGCCCTATCGATTTGCGCCAGCCTGTCTTCCCAATCCTTCCATTCACTATCGTGATCCTGGTTCAGATATCTTTCCAACGCCACGTACATGCCCAGAATTTCTTCCTTGTTGATCTTCATACCTCTACCGATAGTAGACCCTCTCGGCGGCATTGACAACCGTGCCGCTGCAATAATATCTTTTTTGCCCATGAGCAATCCTGCGCTTTGCGGCCCACGCATCGCCTTACCACCAGATATTACTACAAAGTCGAACCCCATATCGTTGAACCTCCAAAGGTTAGATACGGGCGGTACATCAGCAGCAATATCGATAGAGGTTGGAATACCGTACTTACGGCCAAGGGCCACCCACTCCTCATGTTGGATTTTACCCTTATCTGACTCAATATGAAGAAAATGCATTAGTGCTGTTCTTTCATTTACCGCCCTGGCAACATCTTCCACGGTCTCAACGCGAACAATTTTGCAACCTGTATTCGTAAGCGCCTGATTGTAGGCAATGTCGTGACTCCGCTGACAAATAACTTCAGATTTCATTCCCGTATACGCCAGATGCGGGAGTTCGCGCACCTTCTTTTCATCCATGCCCGTGAGAATACCTGCCAAACCTAACGTCATAGCTGAAAAAGCACCTGACGTAACGACTGCTGCTTCGGAATGCACCATTTTGGCTATCTTTTCTCCTACCTTGTCCTGCAACTCATCCAATAGACAGAAGTCTTTTGCGCTGTTATTGATCGCATCCAAAACTTCATCATGCATGAGCGATCCTGTCATATACGTTAGCGTGCCAGCCGCGTTTATGAATGTGCGCACGCCAAATTCTTTGAACAAGTCACGCTTGGGTACTTCTTTAATGGGTGAAGAAGCGATCGCTGAGGTAATGGAAACACCACCCAATAATCCACCCACGATCGGAAATGCCGACAGTCGTTGAATAAGTTCTCGTCGATTTAACATGTGTAATAATTTTTAGGCTAAACAAATATAATTTCAATCTATTCATAAAACTCACATGAATTCCTTCCATCCATGGAAAAGTTATCAAAAATTCTCGCGTCAGATGTGCACACACGCACACCGGTATTGGAAAACCGGGCTGGAAGCGTTCCTTCATTAGAAACGCCGGCCTTCACTTGAACCGTGGATCTTCCATGCATTATTAATGCAATGCATTTGCCATCATAAGAACCGCTGCAATAATTCTGCATATCGGGTATCTGTTTTATCACTAACTTCGGTAGAAACATTTTTTCATGATTAGCAGATTGAATAAACTACGGCCCGGATCGTATATGAAGACTATCACATGCATAATTATTAGTTTGATTGTCGCATCGCTGCCACTTGCCGCGCAGAAAAAAATTGGAAAGAAATCGCAGGCTAAGGCCGTCCCACAAAATATTATACTCGCCGACGATGGATTTAGCCGATATCGCATTATAGTCCCAACCGCGGCAACTGCGTCTGAATTGAAAGCGTCATCCGTTCTCCAGCGTTACCTGCTTGAAATCTCCGGCGCGGCCCTGCCAATAATCAAGTCCGATAATCAAAAAGTGACTACGAAATTGTGCTTGGGCAAAATGAACGGCTGGATGAATTGAAGTCTCGATTTTAATCTTAATACGTTAAAAGAAGATGGTTTCTTCATTAAGACCGATAGTCTGCGTCTAATCATTACCGGAGGAAGTGAAAAAGGAACTTTGTACGGTGTTTATACTTTCCTGGAGGACTATCTGGGCTGCAGGATGTACAGTCCGAAAGTCAAAGTAATTCCAAAACAAGCGCGGATCGAACTGCGTAAGATCGACGACTTGCAGGTACCAGTTATTGGGTTCAGAGATACGCACTATCGCATTGCATGGGACCCGGAGTACACCGAATGGCATAAGCTAGACCATAATGAAAAGGGAGACCGACCTGACTGGGGCATGTGGGTTCACACGTTTAATGAACTTGTTCCGCCTGAGACATTCTATGGCGATCATCCGGAGTACTTTTCTGAGGTCAATGGCAAGCGTATCCCCACACAACTTTGTCTTACGAATCCAGCGGTTGTGGAGATCACTATTCAAAACCTGCGGCGCAAGATCGCACAAAACCCAACAGCCCTTTACTGGTCGGTAAGTCAGAACGACAATAGGAACTATTGCACGTGCGCCAAGTGTCATGCCATTGATGAACGGGAGGGATCACCTTCCGGCGCTATCATCAATTTCGTCAATCAAATTGCGCAGGCCTTTCCTGACAAAATCATTTCCACGCTCGCCTATGAATACGGAAGGCGAGCACCCAAGACGTTGCGTCCGCTTGATAATGTAAACATCATGCTTTGCAGTATTGAAGCGCCCCGGGATAAGCCAATCGCTGAAGACCCCACGAGTGCGGATTTTGTTCGCGACGTTGGGATTGGGGTAAAATTGCCAAGGACATCATCGTTTGGGATTATGTGATCCAGTTCAATCACCTCGTCAGCCCATTTCCAAACCTGCATGTATTACAACCAAACATTCAGTTTTTTGCGCAGCACGGCGTAAATGCCCTTGTTTGAACAAGGTAACCGTGAAGTTGGTGGAGAATTCGCAGCACTCCGCGCCTACCTGATCTCAAAACTCATGTGGGACCCCAACGCAAATGTTGACGCACTCATGGACGATTTTCTGCACGGGTATTATGGCGAGGCGGCTAAGCCTATCCGCCAGTACATAGACATGATGCGTGAGGCTCTCCTGACGTCCGGTCAACCGCTGCGTATTTTTGGGTCACCGAACGAGGCGGCCTCCAGTTATCTGACACCAGCGCTTATCGCACGGTATGAATCGTTATTCGATGAAGCAGAAAAAGCAGTTTCTTCATCTCCGGAAGTTCTTGAGCGCGTCAGAATCGCCCGTCTCCCGCTCGCGTACGCGATTATGGAGCAGGCAAAGAAATCCTTTACAGGTGATCGTGGAGTATTCGAAAAAATTGACGGCCAGTGGGAAGATTCGAACCGACATCCGGACGCGGATTGACCCCTTCACGGACTTGTGCATTCGGGAAGGCGTAACACAAGTAAAAGAATGGAGTACCTCCCCCGAAGAATACCGCGCTGCGATGTATCGCCTTTTTTCTCAAGGCATGAACGAACATTTGGCATATGGCAAGAAGGTTAAGTTCCTTAGTCCTGACACAACCCATCTGCCTGGCAACGCCGGGCTGATGCTTACAGATGGCATTCGCGGAAGCCACGATTATGACTACAATTGGCTTGCATTCTCCGGAAAAGATTTGGAGGTCATTATTGACCTGGAAGAAACAAAAACAGTAAAACGCATTGAATCTGCCTACTTTCAATATGGCTTCTGGCTTCGGTTGTTGCCCAAAAAAGTGGAGTACTTCATTTCAGCAGATGAAGATCGGTTTGAGCTGGTAGGGAGCATAGACAATACGTTGCCCATTGACCAGTATGGTGGTTACCAGCGTGATTTTATTGTTGAGTTTGCACCTCGAAAGGCGCGCTATATAAAGGTAAAGGCACATAGTATTGGAAACACGCCCGAATGGCATCCCGGTGCCGGACGTCCAGCCAATATGCTCATTGACGAAATTGTCGTGGAGTAGATCGGCAACAAAAATGAAACTGAAAAATCAATTATACCCTGTGATCCCGTAGCAAAATATAATTCACTACTAACTATACGATGCAGAAAATACTACTACCGCTTTTCATGCTGCTCATCATATCGACTGCACGGAGTCAGAAGATCGGCAAAACAGAAATCACGACATGGCAATATGGGAAGCATGCCGCTGTTTCCCTGACTTTCGATGATGGTTCAATCAATCAATTTACAGTAGCCTTGCCAATACTGAATAAACTTTCATTGCCCGCCACTTTTTTCATCATTACCGGCCAGATACCAGGTTCTCGATATCAGGGCAGATTTATTGGAAGACCTGTTGAACAGATTATTGCTGAAACCGCGACTATGCACACCAATTCGGAAAACCTATTTGAACGTGCCTCCGCCATCGGGTTCCTGGGGTATGAAGGCACGCTGCAATATCACACGTTAGCCGGGGCCCTCTATGATGAGGAAAAGGAATCAAAATTTGATGAAGTGTATGCAATCATCGATGATGCCTATAATCAAGTGCGACATGGCGCATTCAAACGCAATACTGATGAAGACAATAGAAGCGGTGTTACCTGGGATCAAATCCGAGAGTATGCGTCTCAGGGACATGAATTTGCGAGCCATACCGTAACCCATCCGAGATTAGCAGTACTCGACGAACCCAACATGCTGTACGAACTTGAAAAAAGCAAAGCTGAAATTCTAGAACAGCTTGGCCCAAAGCATACCTTCTCGGCAGAAGGCCCATATGGCACAGAGAATGAAAGAGCCATGAAATACATGTATCCCATTTATCCTGCCTTGCGCAACAGAATGCCGGAACCATTTCTGGAAGAACTGAATCGTTGGCATAAAATGAATCCCTGGTGCCTCCGATAAGCCATACGTCCAGTGGCAGCGTGGCGCTACAACAAAGACACCCCTATCCCATGATGAAATCCTGGGTGGATACCGTTGCATCGCACAATAACAACTGGCTGGTACTGGTATTTCACGGCGTTGACGGAATTGGCTATGAAGCGCTACCCCACGAATTGCTGAATGAGTATTTTCAGTACATAAAGCAAAACGAAGACGACATTTGGGTTGCTACGTTCGGAGATGCAACGAAGTATATGCGAGAGCGTATGGGGTCAACGGTTAAGGTGACTGAAAATAAAAATGGGATCACCGTTACGTTAAACCACAACCTTGACCAGGGTATGTACAACCTTCCGCTCACGCTCAAATCTTACGTGTCACCAGATTGGAAAAACGCAAATATTAAACAGGGAACCAATTCAGTACATGCAGTGGTAAAGAACGACAATCTGGGATACTTTGTACAATACCAGGCAATTCCAAACCTGGAACCCATCAAAATTTCGAATTCTCAATAACCCTTACCAGAAATCCACAAATGAAATCCACTTCCAGCCAGCCACAACCCTCGCGCATTGCTTCCATCGACATACTTCGAGCCCTTACCATGATTTTGATGATTTTCGTGAATGACCTTTGGTCACTGAAGGATGTGCCCGCAATGGATGGAACATGTCGAATTCGGTGTCGATGGCATCGGACTGTCCGACGTAGTATTTCCTGCATTCCTGTTTATCGTGGGCCTTTCCATGCCCTTTGCAATTGATGCCCGAAGAAAGCGGGGTGACACCGACTGGCAGCTTGTGCAGCATGTTCTGACTGAGAACAATAGCCTTGCTGGTAATGGGCGTCTTTCTGGTAAACGGAGAGACGTTCAACGCTGACGCCACAGGCATGGAAAGATACTTGTGGAATCCACTTTGCTGCCTGTGCTTCATCTTAATCTGGAACAATTACCCCAAGACTGCGAATAGGTACATGGTGGGTGCGGCAAAGCTAGTTGGGATCGCCGTTCTACTTGTGCTGGCGTACATCTACCGTGGAGGCGAAAGTGGCAACATACAGTACTTCAGACCACAATGGTGGGGAATTCTCGGGTTAATTGGCTGGGCCTATCTCGCAAGCGGATTGACTACCATTTTCGCAAAAAACAATTTCTACGCCATCCTTGGCGGGTGGGCTTTTTTCAGCGTGTTGAGCATGGTATCGCATGCCGGACTTATCCCCAGGATATTCAATTTTATCCCGGATGCCATTCTTGGTGGTACACTGACAGGACTTACAATGGGGGGTGTGTTGACCACCTACATTTTCAAGCATTACAGAAGCCGACAAGACAATAAGACGTTAACCATCGTACTCGTATTATTTTCCGCCGCCCTCATCGTACTTTCCATGGTTACGCGACCCTACTGGGGTCTGGCCAAACTTGGTGCTACGCCCGCATGGCTGTTTCTCTGCAGCGCGTTTACGATCCTGGCTTTTCTAGCCATTTATTGGTTGGCAGACGTAATGGAAAAAGTGAATTGGTTTACGGTTGTAAAACCGGCGGGCACAGACACGTTGCTCTGTTACCTAATTCCATATTTCGCCTATGCAGCGACGCAGGATGCTAAGTATTCATCTGCCAGAAGTAATTTTAGTTGGTAGTATCGGGCTAATTAAATCCTTTTTCTTTGCCATGCTCTGCGTATTCGCAACGGGAGCCCTAAGCAGGCTGGGCATTCGGCTGAAATTATAACCGCACTGCCAGCGCGAAGTTTGCACAAAATCACCATGGTTAAACTAAAAATGCAGACCTCCTTCTGCCTCCTGGTCTGGATTCATTTTATGACCTTCATGACACCCTGCATAATCATGGCATGACCCGGGTATGAGCAGAGATACGTATAATCACCCGTTGCCGCCGGCGCTATGAAGTAAATCGCCTCTGAAGTACCGGGTTGCAGGAGGTTAGTGTGATACAAGACGTCAGGAGTAGATGGAATGTAATTTAATTCAGCACCGTTAAGTCCCATGTTGAACGCCGCATCACCCACCACGCGCGCCGCGCCAGGCTTGACGAAGACTACATTGTGGGTCATGTCATCGACGTTGTTAAATACTAATTTAATTTTACTTCCTGCCTTTACCTGAATCGCCGTAATATCGTACTTCAGTCCCGGCTTGGTGCCCAGCACAATGACCTGATCGGGCTGTTTCCAGTCACCAGGCATCTTAAGTTGCCTTTTGGCAAGCGTTTTCGCGGCAACTACTTTTGTTGGTACTGTCACTGGTTTCTTTTCGTTGATCTCTGGCTTGATCTGCATCTCGTGATGCTGATGTACCTTCTGATCCTCCAAAAGCACGGCTGTCTCCCCTGTCGGTATCGAATTCAGTGTGTAAAAACCAAAATTATGGAGGAGGTTCACATTATTGTGAGAAACAATCCCATTAAGTTTGACTTCATGAATAAAACCGGGCCTTAGATTATCCAATACCAACCTTACCTTTAGTCCATCTTCGGAAACAATAATGCCCTGGAGATTACATTTCTCCAATTGAATTACTTCGCTTCCATATTGATGGTGGTAATGGTAAGTGAACCCGTTCACCTCATAGTGCTCGGGGTTTCTTGCCGTAGTTTTATCTACGGGTGATGTGAATTCTATTTCAAACCCATCCGGTTTAGCCTTTATCGTTTTCATTTCAAATGGCGTCTTACCGGACCACACCAAACGTTGCAGGGCATATGGTTCAGGCCCTGTGCTAGACCATCCGCGGCTCGTCATGCCGGCAAAGATAGACCCATCAATACCCCAGCGCAGGCGAAGCAGGCCAGAAGCAAAACCTTCACGGAAGGGGTAGCACGCGCCCTGATATTCACCGTTCACTTTCTCCAACGACATGCGCATAATTTTAGAGTGGCCCTGGTCACTGACGTAGTACTGGCCAGCAAAGGGACCAAAAACGCCGTCAGTAGTGTCTTCCAAAATATCGGCAGTTGAAATTCCCATGAGCGTATGCGGAAACCATACCGCAGGGAGTTTTAGTTCTTTTATGATTTTAGCGGCTTCATGCATAGGCTGGCCGTTATCCACCTTTGCGAGATCCTGCTTCGTTAATTTAAGCGGAGATTCAGGCTCTTTTGTCCAATTCAGTCCGCCGGCATTGCCGGCAAAATCACCCTTCTCCAGGTGTGTAACACGTCCCGATCCTACCCAGTCACCTTGGTTCTCAGCATAGAATATATCGTTCGAAGAATTCATCATGAAGCCTGCCGGCGAGCGAAGGCCGGTGGCAATAGGCTCCATCGTTCCATCGGGTTTGATCTTGATCAACCAACCATGCCATTTGCCTAATCCATCGCCATAGCCAACCCATGCTACATTCAACGTAACATACATATCGCCATTCTTATCAAACACCGGACCGTACGCATATTCGTGGTAATTGCCGCTTATATCAAATCGGTAAAGCGATTCGTATTGGTCTGCGGTGCCATCCTTATCCAAATCTGTGACCCTGGTCAGTTCGCCGCGTTGGGTACAATAAAATGCACCATGCTTATAAACTAGTCCCAGGACCTCATGCATGCCTGAGGCGAATCGCGTAAAATGAGGTTGTCCGGTAACCATGTATGGATTATCAATCATCCATATTTCTCCTCTGCGTGTGCTTGCTGCCAGTCTTCCATCCTTCAAAACCGCCAATCCACCAACCTCTAACTTCACATCTTCGGGGATGGGTATTGTTTTTATCTGATAATAATCTTCCTCTGTCTGTGGCCTTCCGGTCTGGCCGGTTGCGTTAAATCCTAATCCTGCGAGTAGCAAGGATAGCGTGAGGTGGATTGTTCTCTTTGTAAAGATTCTCATAAGTGTGTAAGGTAAGATTACCATATCAGGGAAAATTGAATTGTTGTGGAAGCATTACAGCGGATGACTAATTCCGATTTGTCCGCGGATTTTATGATCTCAGCTTTCGTTTTGTCTGATGAGGGTAGTTGGACGAAGTAGCGTTGATCATCGATCGCGTACACGTTATCCCCGACCTTCTCGATCGCATCTCCCGCGCCTACGCGGATGTATACTATTTGCGATGGCATTACATTGCTCAAGGTTATCGAGCGCGTGATCCCCTGACGATCTTGCGCCGGCTGCATAGCATCACTTACGGTTAAATTCCTATACTGATAGTTAAATATGGGCGTCCGTGTTGCGCTTAAGCGATACCCCTTATAAATAAATTCGTTCGTATAGTTAAGTGAATCAGGCAAAGGTGATTTCTCATCTTCCACGATAGTAACAACTGGCCGTCCGGTTAAGGTGATGGTCGCCCCCATTGGAGAAGCCCATTGCGGCTCGCCGCGTTCGTACCACATTTCTGTCACATTCAAGAATTCGCCACGCCACACTTTTAATAGGCCCGCCTGATCGATATCATAGGCGTAGTTTATGCCTGAAGGATCACCCACAGAAATAACATGTGTCTTTTTCTTGCCCTGGAAATCCATAAATGACCGAATAATTTCCGGCTCATTTTGCACCGCTACGCTGATTAACGGAGCCGGAGCTTCACTTGGTAATGAGGCAGGAACATGCAAAGCACGGGGACGGGAATTCGTCTTACTCAACGAATAAACCAAGTTTACTCGGTCTCCAGGAAAAGTTCTTTATATAGCTGATTTTTAGTGCGTGTGCTCCGGGCAAAAGTTTCCTACTGGCAAATCTGGTGTCCGGCTTCATGAGTGTATCGCCATCTACTAACACCATGGTCATACCATATCGCTGCACATCAAACTGATATTCATCTGGTGTATCGACGCTGAGCGTTCCGGTGAAAACAAGTCCCAGCGCATTTGGATTGTCCGCAAGCTTAACATCAATGGCATCCGCTGATCCACTGCTGGTAAGCTTATCTTTAGTGAGTTCAGCAAAACCATCAAACTTCCCCTCATAATAGGAATACTTCACATCTGTAAAGTTGGCTTCGAAGTCATTGAGCAAGGCATAGTTTATGTTTCGGAATGCAACGGGGCCATGATCACCCTGTATCATCAGCGGGCCGGAAGCGGCTTCCGCTGAAAATGCTGATGCACGGGTTGGCCCGAAAACAATAACGTTCTCATGGATTGTTATTCCGTTCAATACTACTTTTACAAATCGGGCAGGCTGCACTTTTTTTCCGGCGGCATCAAAACGCGGGGCTTGAAACTCAACCTCGAGATGTTGCCATGCATTGGGCGCCAGGCTCGCATTGACTCGTGCAGGATGGCCTTCAAATCCCTTTGCTCCCTCTGGCCTGGCGTCATCCCAGCGCTCATAGATACTCCCACAATCAATGGCGCGCGGCGTTTTTACCAGCCAGCTGTCAAACAATTGAATTTCATAGCGGCCCTGAAAGTAAATACCAGAATTAGAACCGCTGGGTATCAAGAAATCCAGGGAAAGAAAAATATCTCCATGCTCCAGCTTCGTAAACAGATTAGCGCCCTCCTTATATTGAATTCCCTTACTAAAATCATCGTACAACACTCCGGTTCCTTTCGTGGTTTTAAGGGAAGTGTCCTTGAAACTGTTGCTGATGCCACCGGCAAGCTTCCAATTCTTAGGAGCATTAGAAAATGACTGAAGATCGCTGAGTGGCAGAGACGTTGTCATATAATTTTGAATCTGTCCTGCTCCCGAGAGCGAGATCAGGAGTACTCCACAAAAAATTAAAAACCGTAGCATGTATTTTCTTGGTTAAGGCCTATTATCCAACGACATATTGGAAGGCGAAAATACAGAAATCATATTTCCCGAGCATGATCATTATCTGACGAGCCGTCACTGAGTCGGGGGCTTGCACTTCCGCTTCCATCCATTTTTCGCGGAAAAACCGTTTTTCGGTGATAAGCATCACTTGTCATATTGATGGATATCATTTTACAGACACCAATCATTGTGTACTTTTTCCAACACATATATGGGTTTTCTGATGCCCTCAAAAACGAATAATATCGCCGAGCTTTCCGACAATGCCCTAAGAGTCCTGAAAAGTCGCTATTTGAGAAGTGGCGAGCATGGCTTGCCGGATGAAACACCCCACCTGATGTTCCGGCGGGTGGCAAAAGCCGTTGCTCAGGCAGAACTGACCTGGTCGACTGTGGATCAATCGGAAGTGTGGGAGCGCAGGTTTCTGGCAATAATGGAAAGGCTGGATTTTCTGCCCAATTCACCTACGCTTATGAATGCGGGGACGCTGTTGCCGCAACTCAGTGCTTGTTTTGTTTTACCTGTTGCAGACCACTTGGAAGATATATTCAGTTCACTGAAGTTAGCGGCGATGATCCAGCAGAGCGGCGGCGGTACAGGATTCAATTTCTCCCGGCTCCGTCCCAAAGATGATGCACTGAAACATATCGCAAGGAAGTGCATCCGGCCCGGTTTCATTCATGAAAATATTTGATGCAGCGACGGAGAACATTAAGCAGGGCGGAAAACGCAGAGGTGCCAACATGGGGATATTAAACATTGATCATCCCGATGTCGAAGAGTTTATCACGTGTAAAAGGATCGAGGGAAATCTGAGAAACTTTAATATTTCGATCGGTGTATCCGATGCTTTCATGCACGCTTTGCAACGTGATGACGATTGGAAGCTTACGCATCCCAATTCACACGAAAACGTGAGAACGATCAAAGCCAAAAAACTGTGGAATCTTATTGTCGAAAATGCATGGCACGAGCGGAGATCCCGGTGTTATATTCCTGGATACCATCAACGCCTCAAACCCCACACCCAGCGTTGGAAAAATTGATTCAACCAATCCATGCGGCGAAGTGCCGTTGCTACCTTACGAATCATGTAATCTTGGCTCGATCAACCTTTCCAGGTTTGTTCAGCGTGAAAAGTCTCACAACCGCTCGTTCGACTGGCAAGGTCTTGCGCGAACGATAGCTATCGCGATCCGTTTTCTGGATGATGTAATTACAGTCAACCATTACCTTGCACCCGAATTCAAAGAAATGGCAGAAGGCAACAGGAAGATTGGACTGGGCGTGATGGGGTGGGCCGAATCCTTAAGCTTACTCGAGATACCATACGAATCAGTGGAAGCAGTGCAACTGGCCGAGCGGCTGATGAAATTTATTTCTCAAAAAAGTCTGGAAACATCTGTTGGGCTATCCAAAGAACGCGGCACTTTTAAAAACTGGAAAAAAAGTATTTACTATCCGGATGTTCCGGTACGAAACGCTACGCGCACCAGTATCGCCCCAACGGGAACAATATCTATCATTGCAGGTACTTCGTCTTCCATCGAACCTTTTTTTGCGCTCGCCTACCAGCGTATGCACGTATTGCAGGACGAAACACTTCAGGAAATTAACAAGAGTCTACTTCGGTTCCTGTCCGCCAATAAACTTGAAACGAAAGATATTCTTTCATCGATAATGCAGACGGGCACATTAGAGAACTTAGCCGGCGTACCCCGACACGTGAAAAGTATTTTCAAGACGGCTCTGGAAATTCAGCCATCCTGGCATCTGCAACACCAGATTGCCTTCCAGAAGTTTACGGATAATGCAGTGTCCAAGACCATAAACCTCACGCGAGAAGCATCACGCGAGGATGTTAATATCATTTACCAACGTGCGTGGAAAGAAAAACTCAAAGGCATTACCATTTTCAGAAATAATGCCCGAAAAGAACAGGTTTTGCAGCAAGGGATTAAACGCAGTATGAAAGGATGCAAGGTTTGCATTGAATAATTTAGATTAACCTTATGGGATGGCTACTTTATACAAGGTTGCAGATGTCTTTTTTTTCGCCTTTCACATTTGTCTGATAGCATTCAATCTCTTTGCGTGGATGTCATATCGCCTGCGTAAATGGAATCTGATAACGTTGGCGATGACTGCATTTTCATGGTTTGGACTCGGTTTTTTTTACGGATTCGGCTATTGTTTCCTCACAGACTGGCATTGGCAAATACGGGCAGCGCTGGGCTACTCCAATCCTTTTGATTCCTATATCCAGTTCCTGATTGCCACCTTGCTGGGCCTCACCATTTCAGAAAAAATAGTTAACGTGCTCACCGCATCGCTATTCTTTGCAGCCTTCGTAATGAGCATCCTCACCAATGTGAACGATATCCGGAAAAAGAAGCGGACAAAAGCGATCAATGACCAACGTCATTGAATTCAATTGCATTTCTCATTGTCACTGGAACCGAAGTCATCGTCTTTTGTTAGGCAGATAGCGTTTAGAACCTGGCAACGTTAAACGAACCGGGATGAAGAAAGTAATTACATTTGGGTTGCTCGGTAGATTGATCATGCTGGCAGTAGGTCTGCTCATGAGTCAGCTTTTTCTGATGATGGCCCCCGCGCTTAAAACAGAATACGAGAATCCAAATCTGTTCAGGCCATGGTCAGATCCTGTGATGTTGCTTTATTTCGTGCACCCTTTTCTTTTGGGAACCTGCCTGGCATGGGTTTGGCGTCAGACGAACATTATTCATTTCAGAAACCGCCCACAGGAGAGGAATCCAATTTGGCTTCACATTTTGGGTCGCGGCCACAATTCCAGGAATGCTGATTTCCTACGCATCCTTTCCCGTCTCTTTTCTCATGATCGCAACATGGTCTATCAGCGTTCTTTTGCAACTCTTGTGCCTTGGGATACTATTCGCCAGGACAATTAAATAAAGACATTGGACACAAACCAATGGTTAAATACGACAACTATGAATGAACCTTTAAGAACGATTTATACCCGGCGGGCGGTAAGGAAATACAAAGATCAGCCGGTCGACAAGAAGCTGATTGATGAAATCGTTGCAGCAGGGAGAATGGCCCCTTCGGCAATGAACAGGCAGCCCTGGAAGTTCTATATCCTGACAGACCACAAGCAAATCGAATCGCTTTCCGCCGCTATCGCCAAAGTCGCTGAGAAACATTTTCACCTTTCGCATGGTATGGACAGATCAAAAACGACCGACATGATTTTCCATCATGCTCCCGTAGTCATTTTTATTACGGCCCCAAAAGATAACGCGTGGGCAGCTATTGACATAGGCATGTGTAGTCAGAACATGATGCTGGCAGCAAAGTCATTGGGACTTGATACATGCCCGATTGGCTTCGCGAAATACCTTGCGCAAACAGACAAAATCTCACAACTGGAGCTGCCTGCCGACGAAGAACTAAAACTCGCGATTATCGTCGGATATGGAGATGAGGAGCCAGCGGTGCATGAAAGGAAGAAAGATAACGTGCGGTGGTGCTAAACGCTGCAATGCTACGCACCCACATCTCGGTGTAATGAACACCAATCGACCGCGCTCACCAGTTGCCTTTTCGAAACGAGGCGTCTGACGTCCATGATTTGGTAATCATCCCAGATCAAGTCCCTTCATGCTGGTGGACCCAACGTGGTTACCTGTTTAAAATCTTCCTGGAAACGTGACACCCGTCATTTGATGCCGGAAATAAATGGCCTATAATGCTATATGAATCATCCAGTATGATAGGGAAGATATTTCGTTACCTATCAAATATGGGGGAAAAATACTGTCATGAAGGATGCATTAACTATCGGACTCACAGGTGATGTTATGCTGGGCAGAACGCTCGACTACACCATTGGTCAGAGAGGATTCGATTATCCTTGGGGAGATGTCTTGCCATTAATGAAGGAAACAGACTTCAATCTCATCAATCTCGAAACGACGTTAACAAACAGCGAAAGAAAAGTGTACAAGACCTTTAATTTCAGATCCGCCCCTGAAAATATCCAGTCACTGATAAATGCCAACATTTCCGTTGTTAACCTCGCCAATAATCATGTAAGGGATTACGCCTGTGAAGGACTGATTGAAACAATTGAAACGCTGGATGCTGCCGGAATAAAACATGTTGGTGCCGGAAAAAATCGGGATGATGCCATGGCACCCGCAGTGATCAAAAGAAAAGGTATCACAGTAGGTTTGTTGGGGCTAACTGACAACGAACCCGGATGGAAAGCTAATCATGGCCCCGGTATAAACTATGTCGACCTTACCGACAAAGAAGAAAAAGCAAGAATCCTTGGCACCATTGAAACCCTCAGAAAGGAAGCTGACATAATCTTAGTTTCCATCCATTGGGGATCCAACATGCGGGAAAGGCCGGAGCCAGGGTTTGTGAACTTTGCACACGCCATGGTGGGACACGGCGCCACGATAATCCATGGTCACAGTGCTCATATTCCTCAGGGGATTGAATACTTTCACAATAGCCTGATCCTGTATGATACAGGCGATTTTGTAGATGACTATGTCGTTGATTCCGAACTACGAAACGACCTCTCTGCATTTTTTATTGTTACTGTCGATAAATCCGGAATTCTCGACTTTAGGCTGGTGCCAATACGGATATCTGGTTACCAGGTAAATCGGGCCGGGTATCAGGATCACGCGTGGGTTATCCAGCGAATAAAAAGATTATCATCGGTTTTCGACACAAAAATCGACAACCAAGGAATATTGGATGTGAATCAAAGTCTATACTTTCAGGTATGGGACAAATAGGGTGTCAGTGAGAATATATTACGCTGCCCTCGTCGGAAGCTGGTCACAGTAAGCATTGGCGGCCCGCATATAACCTTCGCACCGTCCTTTCCATTTTTGCTCATTCGCGAGATATTTTTTTTCCAGAAGGTGATGAATGGATAGTTTTGCCCTCAGCAAAGCCCTTTTTGCCTTGTAAAAAGAAATCAACATGTCAGGGATTTCGTCTCCGCTTTTGGATTTGTACGTGCTGAGGAACAATTGCCCCGTGGCAGTGGCGTTAAGCATCTCGCACTCCAACGCCAATAAAGACAACTCCTCAGCAACGTCCATTATTCTTAACGCGCTATTAAATTCAACCCGATCAATAATAACAGGTTTCGGTGCCAGACAAATGTGTTCCGGCCGCAAGTCACCATGACCTTCAATGATCCTCCCTTCTGCAACACGTTGGTCAAAAAGGTCTGCGTACATTGCTATAAAATACAAGAGATCGGTTGTGATGTCGATGATGGCAGAACGTGCCAAAGTAAATTCGGGGCGAAGCAGTTCATCACTATTGCGCTCAATATCTTTCACGATTTGTTGTCTGAATTGCTTTGGATTCAGCTTGACCGGAATGGACGAAAGATAAAAATCTGCCAATAAATCCGCTGCTTGTTTAACCAAATCGCTGCGCACGGTACCGTTACTAATCGCTGTATGAAGCATATGTTGTTCCGGGAGGCGCTTCATTTTAACCAACCAATCAATGGTTTCTCCCGCGCCATTTAATTGCATGGCCCCGTCGGCGATTTTAAGTTGTACAACTCCACGATATGTATCACCCGCCAATGGCTTATTGATACGTACTTCTTCAGTGCAGTATTTCTGTCGTGCCTCTGGCGTCGTGAAATCCAGAAAGTCGTAACGAACTGGTTTCTTCAATTTGTACACATATTGATCAGCCAGAAAAACCCAAGACATATGCGTTTCCAGTGTTTCAACATGCGTAACGCCAGGATATGATGCAGGTTGCCTGAGAAAGTTTACCTTTCTGTCGAGCGAAGGTGCCTTGCTAGGAAAGGAGGTTGTTTTCATTGTTCCTACCATATTATTCAATACCCATAAGCGAAACCAATGAACCTCCGGAATTCAATCTCCGAATAGTCTCGCCGAACAACGGTGCAACATCCAACACCGCAAGTTTTTCATTTGCCAGTGCGTCATCGAGCGCTACCGTGAGAATGGTATTGGTTACCACGACCTTGATTAACGCTTTTTCCTTAAAAGCTTCGTTCACCTTTGGCAGAAAAGCCCCGTGCGTCGCCACCGCATAGACGCCAGTGGCCCCTAGCCGAACGCATGCTGCTGCTGCCCTGGCCATCGTTGTGCCACTGCTTATCAGGTCGTCAAGGATAATTGCAACCTTGCCAGCCACATCTCCTACGACGGCCTCCCCGCTCACGATTCCCTTACTTCGCGTCTTTTCCATGAAAGCAAAATCAACGTTAGCTGATAATCCCTTCGCCAACCTATCCCGGAATTGTTCGGCGCGCTTTACACCGCCAATATCCGGAGACATCACAACAATTTTTTCATGCGACTGAATGACACGCTGAAAATAGTCTACAAACAGATTCTGTGCTTCAAGGTGTTCGGTTTGGCAGCGAAATGCATTTTGAAAAGCCTGAAGATTGTGTACATCAATGGTTACGACTCTGTCAACGTTCATGGCCTCAAAAAGAGCCGCGACGTAACGCATGGTAACAGGATCACGTGATTTCGTTCTCCGGTCCTTTCGGGCATAACACAAATAAGGTACAATTGCCGTTACGCGTTGCGCACCAGCATCTTTAAGGGTCGAAATGAAGAAAAGAAGTTTACACAGTTTATCATTCACGCTTTGCTGTTCATCCATGTACAAGGAATGAACGACATACACGTCCTCGTCACGGACGCTGACAAGCGGGCGAATTTTATGTTCGCCATCTTCGAAATTCCGTTCTTCGTGTGCGTCAAGTGACTGACCCAGTGATTTAGCAATCATGCGCACCCAAAAATTCGCTGGTCTGTAATGCAAAAACACGCATCATCATTTATTCAATAACCCAAAGTACTGCAGGACTTGCTTATCAGTCGTAACAAATATCATCCTGAAATCAGATTTTGGTTATTTGAAATACGGTTGAACCAACTCATATTACTTGCCGACGTATTTTTAGCCACCAGGGTTTATTCCTATCCATAAACAGCGCAACTAAGAATTGGCAATATCACTCCTGAGAAGACCCGTTTTGCAATATTCTTTCGAAAAAATACTCCGAATTATTCAGTCGTCCCCCACAGCTGGTCTTTAGCTGTACTGCAATTTTTAAATAATCAACTACAATTTATTTACATCAACATTAAACCTCTTATCTTTCCAAACAATACTCACTTGTATTGCATATCTATCGATCATTTGATCAATACCATGAAGAATTTGTCCATTTCCGGAACCTACACAGATCTTTATCAGCTTGCTATGGCGCAAGTATACTTCCTTACTGGCAAGCATAACAGTGAGGCTGTGTTCGATTACTTTTTCCGAAAGATTCCATTTGAAGGCGGCTATGCTGTATTCGCTGGATTGGCTGACCTGCTTCAGATCTTGCAGGAATTACGATTCACAAAAGAAGACATCGCATACCTGAAAGAAATCGGGCTAAATGCCCAATTCGCGAATAGTCTTGAAAACTTCGCGTTCAAGGGAACACTCTATGCCATGAAGGAAGGTGAAATCATCTTTCCAAACGAGCCGGTCCTACGACTGGAAGGAAATATCCTTGAGGCGCAGATTGTGGAAACCATGTTGCTCAATATGTTGAATTTTCAATCACTTATCGCAACGAAGGCCGCAAGAATGCGATCAGTAGCGGGAGACAAAATCCTAAGTGAATTTGGTTTGCGGCGATCCCAGGGATTAGGTGGCTACCATGCAACAAGGGCGGCGGTGGTCGGTGGGTTTAACTCGACGAGCAACGTAAAGGCTGCACTTGATTTTGGTATTCCTGTCGTTGGCACCATGGCACACTCCTTTATTCAGAGCTATGATGATGAATTATCGGCTTTCCGCCAATTTGCGGAACACCACCCCGACAACTGCGTGCTGCTGGTCGATACATACGATACCCTGAAATCAGGCTTACCCAACGCGATCACCGTCGCCAAAGAAATGCAGCAACAATCTCGTCATCTTCGCGGAATCAGGTTGGATAGCGGCGATCTTGCCTATCTCTCCACCCAGGCAAGGAAAATGCTTGACGCTGCCGGGCTGCAAGATGTTACGATTACCGTTTCAAACCAGTTGGATGAATGGACTATTAAAAGCTTGCTGGATCAACATGCGCCAATAGACGTATTTGGTGTCGGCACGAGCCTGGTTACCGCACCCCCTGATGCGGCCATGGATGGCGTATACAAACTCGCCTATTCAAATGGTAAGCCCAGGATAAAATTATCTGAGAATCTGAAGAAGATTACACTTCCGGACAAAAAGCAAGTGTACCGAATGCACAATGGATCGAACAAATTCGCAGGTGCAGATGTTATTGCCCTTCATGACGAAAATGCTCCTGCTATTATGTATCACCCGCTGGAACCGGACAAATCGCTAAGCCTCAAAGGCATGACCCAGGAACCATTACTGGCCAAAGTAATGGAGAACGGAAGAATGCTTCCCAATCATCCAATGCTCCTGGAGACGGCAGCATACTGCCAGCAACGATTAAAGATGCTCCCCGAAGAACACAAACGTTTCTACAACCCCCATGTATACAAAATTGGAATCAGTGAGAAATTACGCGATGAAAGAAATGAATTAAAGAACAAATACAAGTTATAGTCATGCATGCCTTGATCATCGTAGACATCCAACACGATTTTACCCCGGGCGGGAGATTAGCGGTTCCGATGGGCAATGAAATTATTCCGTTGGTTAACACGCTTCAGGATGCATTCAGTCTTGTCGTTGCAACACAGGATTGGCATCCCCAGAACCACAAGAGTTTCGCCTCCAGCCATCCCGGCAAAAAGCCGTTTGAAAGAATAATGCTTCACGGATTGTCACAAGTCTTGTGGCCTGACCATTGCATCCAGGGCTCAGCTGGCGCACAACTCCACGGCGATCTTAATGCGAATAAAATAGAAGCCATATTCAGAAAAGGAATGGATCCGGAAATTGACAGTTACAGTGGATTCTACGACAACGGATACAAAAAATCAACAGGGCTTGCCGGATATCTCCGTGAACGCAAGGTGCAAAAAGTCTATGTGTGCGGTCTTGCCGCTGACTACTGCGTATTTTACACGGCAAAGGATGCGCTCAAAGAAAATTTCGAAACGTATATTATAGAAGACGCAACGCGTGCGATCGACCCGAAGAGAATATCAAAATGCAAAAGACGAAATCTTATCTTCTGGAGGTCAGATTATACAAAGTGACATGCTTTATCGCCATCTGTAACAATCTAAACCTGGAGCACTAGAAACACCCAGACAAAGGGGGCAGATCCTATCAGGGAATCAAACCGATCGAGAATACCGCCGTGTCCCGGCAGCATATTTCCACTGTCCTTGACGTTCAGACTTCTTTTCATAAGCGACTTGACCAAGTCGCCAAACGTTCCCATAATAATTACAGTCAGGCCCATCACAATCCAACCAAACAGTGAGACTTCGTCTATGAAGGCGTAATTGAAATAAACGGTAACCAAAACCAAAAATGCGCCACCTGCACTGCCTTCCCAAGTCTTATTGGGTGAGATACGCTTGAACAAAGGATAAGCCCCGAACAATGATCCAAATACAAAAGCACCGGTATCATTCGCCCATAAGAGAAAGAAATAGCCGAGAATGACCAGGGGATGATAAACACCATCATCCATTGCATAACTACAACCAAAAAAGAAAATAAATGGACAGGTAATATAGATGATCCCCAAAAAAATGAAAGCAAGATTTGAAAAGGGAACATCAGATCCCAAATAAAGCTCAGCAATAAAAATAATGCTAATTAGCGGCACGTTGATGAGCAATACCGTCCAGTCTAGTGGATGACTTATAAAAAGGCAAGTTGAAATCAATAGCGTTGTCGAAAATAGGATTCCCAATACACTGCGGACAACATTATTCTCTAATTTGAAAAAGACGGTAGAATTCCAATAGTCCAAGGAGGTTAATAACAAGACAGAAGAGCAAAAAAGTGTAAACGCCAAGAATCACGGCGCTTGATATAATCGAGACGATGGCTATTCCTGTTAATGTCCGCTTCAACAAATCGCTCATTAGCTTTTTTTGCCCCGTTCATTTCCACGCCCAACCAAAATAATCGGCATACGACATAATTTGTACTTAGCTGGCCGAATCCTGATCGTGTGGCTTTGAAATGTATCGGTTTTTTAGCGGACAGTGCATGATCCGCAGACAGTTACTGGCGCTTTCGTGGATGCGGTTAGCTTGTCGCACTCGCCGGCATCGAAATTATTGCCTTGGCGCATCCCAAAAAAGAACCAATCCCGTCACTCAGGCTTCAGCCGATGCAGTTGATCCATTACGGGTTTTCGATTCTTTTACGGTACCGGCCATTGAAGCCACGAGCTCCTCGAACTTTTCGTCGATTTTGTCGTTCAACGCATTCGCGAGATCGTTTCCCTTCTTTGAAATATTCTGATGTTTCGCCGATCTCTTTTTGTCGGCTAATACCATCCCCATCACAACGCCCGTGGCAATCCCTGCCAAAACGCTCAAAAATGCTTTTCCTGTTTTCATACGCTTTATTGGTTGACTACAGCCTTCAAATACGAATCGTTCCCGGATACAAACACAACCTCCAGCTCGAACATCAACTTGGCGCTCGGATTGTCAAAACATCACCGGTCAAGCCTTCCGACGCAAAGCTGGCTTTCCTCAACACCTTAATTTGCTGAAACGAAATTATATGCAGTCTGCATAAAGTACAATGATCGTCATCATGAATTCATATGATGGTCATCATAAATCGAACGGGCGGCCATAGAGTATGAGAGTGGTAACCCGTGGTACTGCTCCTCGGCATGGCTGCAGGTGCGCAATGAATCTCGGCATGACAACAATCATCGATATTGGCCTATGAGTATTGTTGTCAGTCCCTGCCGTAGATTATAGTATTGTATCGGCAAGATATAGCGACGCATGAAAAAAAAGATAAAAACACTTCACGACGCCCTGGCTTTTCAGCTGGCGGGTCTCTATTATGCCGAGACAGTAGTGCGGAAAGAAATGAAATCCTGCAGTGAACACCTGTTCTTGCCGAAATTGAAACGAGAAATCAAGAAATATCTAGAAAGCGCAGACGGCAAATTGTTAAAACTCGAGCGAGTTTTTAATTACTTAATGCTGGAGCCAGTGGGTAGAAAAAATAAGGTGTTTCGATTGAACTGATCGATGAAACAAAACAGATGATTTCCGCTACCAACTCACCTTACTTAAAGGATATTCTGATGATCAGCTGCACGCAAAATATCTGCTCCTTCAAGGTTTCCAGCTACAAGACAGCATACTTGTTTGCCGTGGAACTCGAGCTTGATATTGCTGCAGATATTATTCAGCAAATACTTGGATGGGAAGTTAAAACAGGCAATAAGCTTGCCATGCTAGCCATCACAGAATTCAACAAATTTCAGGAGGCCGATAAGCCTAGGAAAACAATTATTACGCAATAATGCTCACCATAAATAATAAAGTCATGGCAATGGATTTTGAAAAATACGCGATGAAAGGAAACGAGTTCCTGAATCGGCTTGCCTCAAACCTGGGTAGTAATGACAGGGATCATGCGGCGCGAATAGTAAGAAGCACTTTTAGAGTGTTAAGAAACCATATTACGGTGGAAGAGTCTTTTCAACTGTTGTCACAGCTGCCAATGGCGTTGAAGAGTGTCTATGTTGAGGGATGGAAACTGAGTGACCATCGAAAAATAAAGACAATTGATGATTTGGTGATCGAAATTATCCAGGAAGAAGGGAATGCCGCCTGGCGCGATTTCAACAGCAAGGAAGAAATCCTGGAGGCGCTGAGGGCGGTTATCGGTACCCTGAAGACCTATGTATCTTCCGGCGAGATCGACCAGGTTTTAGGGACTTTACCACGACAAATTCAAGGTCTATTTCAACCCATCCCGCATCAGTGAACATACTTGACTTCGGTGGTTGTCGTCAAACGAATAGCTGGTCCGCCGGTTCATTGTCTTATGCTTTGAAAGTGAAGAAGGATTTCTTTATTAAACAAATATGCCATGAAAAAGAATTCGCCTTTTGATACCCATGTGACCGAATACGAAGAGTGGTATCAGGAATATCCATTCGTATTTCAATCAGAAGTTGAAGCACTGCGACAAATGCTCCCGGAAGGAGAAAATTTGAGCGGGATAGAAGTTGGCCTTGGCACAGGAAAATTCGCCGAAGCATTAGGCATCAAGGAAGGCATAGAACCTTCGGCTAATATGCGCGCGCTAGCAGTAGATCGGGGTATAGAAGTCTTGGATGGCATAGCTGAAAGGTTGCCCTACAAAGATCTGCGATTTGATTTCGTTGTTATGGCGTTTTGCATTAGTTATTTTGATGATCTGCAAGGCGCATTCAGGGAGGCCAATAGAGTGCTTAAGAAAGACGGAACGCTGGTAGTAGGTTTTATTGACCAAGACAGTCCAATCGGCAAACATTATGAAGAACACAAACCGAAAAGCACGTTCTATAAGGAAGCCAATTTCTACACCGTCGAAAAGGTGACCTCGGCATTAAGGTCAGCTGGATTTAAACATTTTGAATATTGCCAGACTTTGTTTGAACCGCTTGAAGATATTAACGAATTCGAACTGGCAAAATCTGGCTTTGGTGAAGGTTCATTTGTCGTTATTCAGGCCAGGAAGAAAAACTAGAAGCACAAAGACATTTTCTGACTTTAGAAAGCTATCATAGGCTATAATCTTTTGGCAACAATCCCTAACGAACCCTGCAAAACAAATAACAATAGATACCGTACACAAATTGAACAACTTCGCTTCGTTGAACAGCGCACGGGAACTTCAGACATCCATGGCCTGATGAATCCTTTTTTGCAGCTTTGGTAAAACGTACGCTTGCAGCGAACTAATCCAGGACAAAACTCACCTTGGCATTGATCCTGTAGCTGATAATTTTACCATTTTCGACCTTTGCACTATGATCCTTTACGTAAATTGATTTTACGTTATGCAATGAACCCGCTGCCTTTTCGACGGCTTGCTTTGCAGCATCTTCCCAACTCACACTTGATTGGGACAGAACTTCAATTACTTTTATTACTGACATATTCTCTGAAATTTAATTGTATCTTTTTCTTAGCGTCTCAGCGAGCGCTGTTAGTCAATCATACTGCTGAATAAAAGAAAACACCTCTTTCTTAAAAGACCTTATCACCAAATGGATGCTGTAGATATCCATTAGGAGTTTTCGGTGCGTTTCCCGGTAACTTTCTTCATCAAGCAACGACGCTGTCTTAAGCATTTTGGCCAACAATTGCTCATGCGCTTGAATTTCACGCCTCAGCTTGCCAATCTTGTCGCTATTTATTGACACCAGTTCTTTTTCTATTGCAGCCAGCTTGGCCTCAGGAAAATCTTTAGCGGCCCCGTTCCTTTTAAGCAACTTATAAAAGAAGGACATCTCATCGCCCCAGAAATCAATTTCTCTGAGCCATCCCTGGCTTTCAACATGCAAAGACCCGAGACTTGCATCCAGCAGGTATTCGGTTTTAGGTTCCATCAATAGTTCCATGTTCAAATTATCTAACGTCCGAAAGTATTCAGGCCGATAGCGATATGAAATGATTGTTGTCATGGAATGTAGATGATTCTTGACGGGAGGGATCACGTCATGATAATTGTCACTCGCCAGGCCAATAAATCTCATTTCCGGGAGCAACGGTTTTCAATAGCTTTAAAAAAAAATCATGAAAAGTATCCTTGTCCCTTGTGATTTTTCAACGCCTTCCAGGGAGGCGTTTAAACTTGCCGTCAATATTGCTGCTAAAACCAATGGCGAAGTAATCGTGCTGCACGCAATTCAAATTCCCGTGACCTATGATTTTGGTGGAGGCACGCCTTTAGCGATAAATCCAATATCGCTGGCGAGTATGGAGGAGGATGCAAAAAAGCTATTAGAAAAAATGAAGGGCGAACTGGCCCCCGGCGTTGTCAAAACGAGCCTTGAGGTTTTTCAGCTAGATATTGTTTCCGCAGTGAAGCGCGTTATTGAGAATAGAAAAATTGACCTCGTGGTGATGGGCAGTACGGGTACATCCGGACTAAAAGAGTTGCTTATTGGATCGAATACCGAAAAGGTTGTCCGTCATTCCCCAGTGCCTGTGCTGGCGGTACACACTGCACCGGCGATCTCGTCCATTAAGAAAATCCTGTTGCCAACGACATTAACATTTGACCAGACGGAATTCATAAGCAAAGTCAAAGAACTTCAAAACTTTTTCGACGCCACCCTGCAAATCCTTCTGATAAATACACCATCCCATTTCCGGCCTGACGCTGAAGCCCAGGAAGCGCTTGAGGAATTTGTCAAAAACTATAAGCTAAAAAACTATGTACTTTATTTCCGGAATTATCGAAATGAAGAAGACGGTATTCTTCATTTCGCTGCTAAGGAAGAAAGTGATATGATCGTGATGGCAACACACGCAAGAAAGGGATTGGCGCACCTCTTTAACGGCAGCATAACAGAAGAAGTGGTCAACCACCTGATTTGCCCTGTCTGGACCTTTTCGAAGGGTAAATAAGATCGACTCCAAAAACCACGGCTTCTTAAGGACAAAAGGGTTTCAATCCTTACCTTGGCCTTTTGGAATCTTTCCAACGCGCTATCTGAGGCTTCACTGCTTCGATCGCTTGAACCACAGCATCCTCGAACGAACTGCTTTGCTTGGATGCAAAGAGATCTTGACCTGGAATAACAAGTTTTATCTCACAGATTTTGTTTTCCCTCGTGTCAGACTTATCCAGCTTCAAAAATACGCGACTTTCGAGTATTCTGTTACTCAGGTTTGCCAGTTTGCCAACATTATCATGAACAAAAGTCGTCAGCGCTTCACTTGCCTTGAAGTCAGGTGCCTGAATGATTATCTTCATTGTTGAAATATTTAAAGTTACAAATTATAGTTCCAGCATTTTCATAGCATCTCACCACCGCGGCCCGGATAAAAAACTCCCGATGCAACGTGGTTGCGGTCTCACCCTTTCTGTTGCCGATCAGAAGTTAAGAAAGCTAATCCAGCCGGCAACAAGATATTTTTTTCAAAGGATCAATAATGGAAATATAAATCAGCAATAACAAGTGGGGCATGATCGGAGTTTGCTTTGAAGGTGATTTTTATCATACAAGGGACTTCCCTTGGCGGTGCAACAATTACTTTTGCATGTAACGCTTTAACTGCATATCGTCAAATCACAATCTTAAGCTGCTGAATATTTAAGAAAAGAAAGGCGGGAAGATCCCGCCTTTCTTCGAATAACCTGCTATCCGCAGGCGGCATTGCCAACTATTAAAACAACGAATCACCCCTAAGTGCTAAAGCATTTTTCAGGTCACAGCAATCTTATGAACGGGTTTGACCGGAGTTTCTTTCATCTTCGGGATGATCACGCGAAGAACGCCATTTTCGTATTTGGCATCGATGCTGCCATCCTTAACATTTGCCGGTAAAAGGAATGAACGGCAAAAGGAATTAAAGGAATACTCCCTTCTTGTATACTCGCCATCACGCACTTTCTTCTCTTCCTTTTTTTCCGCACTGATGCTAAGGGTGTTGTTCTCCACTTCGATATCAAAGTCCTTACGCTCCAAACCCGGAGCCGCTAATTCCAGCCTAAATTCTTTTGGCGTTTCGGTGATGTTGGCCGTTGGCACATTAAGGCCTAAGCGTGCTGGAAAAATATCCGATGCGATGTCGAAAAAATCCCTGCCCAGCAATGAAGCAGGGCTCAGCAAATCTGATACTAATGCAGGCATATCTGCATTCTTTCTAATGGCTAAGTTCATAATATACCTCCTCTTCTTTTTAGTTTCATATCAAATCTACGTCACCAGAAGCCGACTAGCGATGATATTGATCAACGATACTTCAGATTTTTGACGGTCACAGGATTGGAACAGCTCTTTTCGCCAGATCCCTTTCCTTTATCTTCCTTTATCGAACCATGCGAAGTGCCGGAGAGCCGATCATAAAAGCCCCTGCATTTTTTCAATGCCCTGAATTTCTTAATTTACTTGTCAAATTGCTGCTTATGAAAAACCTCAATCTCTTGATATTATCGAAATCTGCACATCGGTGTTCCAGGACAGTGGCATCGGTATCAGCCCGCGAAAACACTGCCCGTTACATCAGGTATTTTTCACTGATGCTTATGATCGCATTTTCATTCGCTTTTAATAATGATCAACATGTCGATCCTTCGCTGAATGGTATCCGTATCGAGCGCCATAGGGAAATTGTCATGCGCGATGGTGTTAAGCTCTATGCAGATATCTATTTGCCGGAAGCGCCGGGCAGATATCCTACGCTCGTAGTGCGCACCCCTTATGGTGTGCAGCGCGATGGCATGCATCAGGCCATGGTAAAATATGCCCAACGAGGCTATGCTGTCGTGTTGCAAGATGTACGCGGTAGGTTCGAAAGCGATGGCAAGTGGGAGCCTTTCAGGGATGAAGCAAACGATGGATTCGATACCATTGAATGGGCAGCGGCACAACCATTCTCCAACGGAAAAGTAGGCACGCAGGGTGGAAGCTATCTCGGCCATAACCAGTGGCAGGCTGCCGCGCAAAACCCACCGCACCTGGTTGCCGCATTTCCGGTGTTGGCGTCCACAAACATTTACGCAAACTGGATTACCATGGGCGGCGCTTTCCGGCTAAGTTTTAATTATGGCTGGGGCGTAGTGCGCATGCCAAACAGAATAATGCTGCCCCAGTACTGGCATACAGAGGCCTTTATGCCAGAAGAAATGCAGTACGATAATATACTTATGCATTTGCCGCTGAAGGACGGTGACCTGCAAAGTGCCGGACATGTGACACCGCATTACCGTGATTGGATTAAACATGAAAGCTATGATTCGTACTGGAAAGCCATCAGTGATGAAGAACGTTTTGACAAGATAAAGGTGCCTGTACACACACTGGGTGGATGGTTTGACATTTTTCTGATGGGCACCATCAATGGCTATACCGGTATGAAGAACAAGGGCGGTTCGGCGCAGGCACGTGCTGGAGCCCGAATGATTATTGGCCCATGGGGGCATGGCTCTTCCCAGTCTTATGGGGGCGTTGATTTTACACCAGTCGCGCATATTGACCAGTTTGAAACAGAACTTCGGTTTTTTGACTACCATCTCAAAGGCATAAAGAATGGTTTGGAAAATGAAAAGCCTGTACAGCTGTTTTATATGGGCGTAAATAAATGGCGCGGTGAGACAGACTGGCCTATCCCGGGCACACGCTATCAAAATCTGTATCTCAGCAGTGAAACTGCCGCCAATGCTGTGCGCGGTGATGGACGGATAACCGTATCCAAGCCTGCAAAAACAGGACTAGACACCTACCGCTACGATCCGAATAACCCTATCAAAACATTGGGTGGAAATAACTGCTGCGGTACACCAACGGCCGCCGGCCCCAGGGACCAAAGGCCACTGGAACAGAAAGAGGATGTGCTCGTCTATACAAGTGATTTTCTCGATTCAGCGCTGACTATTGCAGGACCCGTAAAAATGAAACTGTATGCCGCTACGGACGGACCTGATACCGACTGGATGATTAAACTCGTGGACGTGTATCCAAACGATTTTGCAATGCCCATCGCGGAAGGTATTCTTCGCGCAAGGTTTCGGGAAGGCCTGGATAAAATGAAGTTATTAAAACCTGGGGAAGTATACGCTTATGATATCGAGCTGACCAGCACAGCAAATGTCTTTCTGCCTGGGCACCGTATCCGAGTAGACATCACTTCCAGCGACTTTCCACAGTTTGACCGAAATCCAAATACGGGGGCACCGCTGGGCGACAATACAACGGTAAGGGTTGCGCAGCAAACAATTTATCACGGCGGCGCCCGTGAAAGTCATATCATTCTGCCTGTAGTAGGGCACGTGGTAGAATGAAACCGCAGCAATGGATGCGACGGAGGGAACAAATAAACCGCACCCCGCTTCGGACAAAAAATATGTTAAACAATAATCTACCATGCTCAAATTTTTCTTATGCGTAAGGGTCTACATTATTTGATACTTCCGTGTGCCTTCTTGCTAATTGAGACATTGCAATGCTGCAATAATGGCTCAGCGAACCTGGGTTATGAAGCAAACATCCCTGATACGATCAGCTATAATTTCGATATCAGACCAATTCTTTCTGATAAATGTTTCAAATGTCATGGGCCTGACGCAAACAAAAGACAAGTTGGCTTAAGGTTAGATATTGCGGAAAATGCTTACAAGGCATTGGATGAAAATCCAACGTGGCATGCCCTGGTTCCGGGTGAGCCTGCGTTGTCTCAGGTATTTTTGCGCATATCGTCTTCCGATTCAACGATGCGAATGCCACCCGCTGAGTCCAATCTTAGTTTAAGCCCTTACGAAATCAAGCTAATAGAAAAATGGATTGAACAGGGTGCGCGGTATGAACCGCATTGGGCATTCGTACCACCCGGCAAACGCAGCGTCCCGCCCGTTAAGGACAAGGTATGGCCACAGAATGAAATTGATTATTTCATTTTGCAGCAGCAAGAAAAAAAAGGAATTTCACCCAATCCCCAGGCAGACAAGGAACACCTGTTAAAACGGCTATGCCTTGACATTATTGGCCTACCGCCTACGCTGGAGATGATGGATGCTTTTCTCGCTGATTCCAGCAGAAATGCGTATGCAAAAATAGTCGATCAGCTATTGCAGAATCCGGCTTATGGCGAAAAAATGGCCGTGCATTGGCTTGACATAGCCCGGTTTGCCGATTCTCATGGATTTCAGGACGACAGCTATCGCAGTCAATGGCCATGGCGTGACTGGGTAATTCATGCCTTCAATCAAAATATGTCTTATCAAGATTTCATAACGTGGCAACTGGCGGGAGATCTCATGCCCCATGCCACCAAAGAACAACTGTTGGCCACAGGCTTTAATCGCAACCATAAAATTACGGAAGAAGGTGGAATCATTGACGAAGAATATCGCGTCATGTATGTAACCGATCGCACAGATCTGTTGGGAAAGGCAATTCTGGGCGTAACTATTGAATGTGCCCATTGTCACGACCATAAGTATGATCCTTTCTCGCAAAAGGAATACTATCAGGTATACGCCTTCTTCAACAATGTAAAGGAAGTTGGAATCGAATCCGTCGTAGGTGGGCCAGAGACGTACGCAAAAAAACCTTTGATGGAGATCACCGACGAGGACATAAAGGGAATACTCGATTTTGTAAATAAACCCGACACCAACAAACTGATTGTATCGGTGATGGGCGACCTCGATACCCTGCGCAAAACTTACGTATTGACCCGGGGGGTGTATGACGCCCAAGGGCAGGAAGTAAACGTAGGAACACCTGAAGCTATATTGCCATTCAGCGACACGTTTCCAAAAAATAGGTTAGGATTGGCCGCGTGGCTGTTTGATGAGAGAAATCCCCTTACCGCACGGGTATTCGTAAATCAGGTGTGGCAAGAATTTTTCGGGAAGGGATTGGTAAAAACTTCCGGAGATTTTGGCATGCAGGGCGAGTTGCCTACCCATCCTGCCTTGCTGGATTGGCTCGCGGTTGATTTTAGGACGCATGGCTGGGACATCAAACGCCTTGTACGACAGATTGTAATGTCTGCCACCTATCGGCAATCAGCCGTAATTACGCCGGAAAAATTAGAAGTTGATCCCGAGAATATCCTGTTGTCGCGTGCGCCGCGGTACCATATGCAAGCTGAGTTTATCAAGGATATGGTATTGTCTTCGAGTGGTCTACTCGTTACTACAATCGGCGGGCCTAGCGTAAAACCGTACCAACCTGATGGCTTGTGGGAAGGGGCTACTTCAGGACGAGGAATTTTGTCAATGTATAAACAGGATCACGGCGCAAGCCTTTACCGCAGGGGTATCTACACCTTTGTCAAGCGTACTGTCCCTCCACCAACCATGGGTATTTTTGATGCCAGTAACCGCGACCAATGTGAGGTGAGCAGGCTAAGAACCAATACGCCCCTTCAGGCCTTGCTCATGATGAATGACCCCACGGTGCTGGAAGCTTCACGTGTTCTGGCCGCAACGTTGCAAGCCGAAGACAGCCCCGCAAATGATAAAATCACCAAGGCTTTCCGATTGATCTTATGCCGCAGACCGCAGGAAAAGGAAATCTCGATTTTGAATAACTATTATGAAGACCAGTTGAAAATCCTTACCCGGAAAACAGCGGAAGACTTATTGCAAGTTGGCGAGTATCCCCTTCCTGAAAAGGAAGACGAAATAAAGCTGGCGGCAATGATGCTGTCGGTAAATACACTCTACAATTTAGAGGAAGCCATAACGAAATAATAAAATGGAAAAAGATGTAATAGAGTATGGCCTGAATTCCAACCGACGCCGCTTCTTATCAAAGCTAAGCCTGGGCATTGGCAGTGTAGCGCTAGGTTCATTGCTGGTACCAGAGCTTTTCAGGAACGGTCAAAGTGCCGACGAGGACTTCATACCCGGTATCCCAAATTTTGCACCCAAGGCCAAACGCGTAATCTATTTGTTTCAGAACGGCGCACCCTCCCAATTGGAATCGTTCGACTATAAACCCAAACTCAGGCAGATGATGGGCCAGGAACTTCCGCCTTCCATTCGCGGGGGCCAAAGATTAACGGGGATGACTGCCAATCAGTCGTCTTTTCCCCTGGCGGGATCATTCTGTGACTTCAAACAATATGGCGCATCACGGGCATGGATAAGCGATCTGTTTCCTTATACCGCCAAGGTTGTGGACGATATTTGCATTGTTCGCTCGATGTTCACGGAAGCCATCAATCATGATCCGGCATTAACCTTTATTCAGACTGGAGCACAGCAAGGTAACCGGCCGTCTATGGGCTCCTGGCTTAGCTATGGACTTGGCAGCGAAAACAAAAACTTACCGGCTTTTACCGTATTGCTTTCCCGGGGTATCGGCAACGGCCAGGGTGTATACTCAAGGTTGTGGTCAAACGGATTTCTCGATTCCATTCACCAGGGCGTGCAGTTCAGCAATGGTGAAAACCCGGTTCTATTTATCAAAGATCCGAAAGGAATGGATCGTCAAACCCGCAGAAAGATGTTGGACAACCTGTCTTCGCTTAACCAGCTGTCGTATGAAGCGGTTGGAGATCCGGAAATCGTCACAAAAATCCAGCAATATGAAATGGCCTATCGGATGCAAACAACCGTGCCGGAAGTCATGGATCTATCACAGGAACCAGATGATATCATCAAGCTTTACGGCCCTGATTGCCTTGTGCCAGGCACCTTTGCAGCGAACACGCTATTGGCCAGAAAGCTATCCGAAAATGGTGTCAGGTTTGTACAATTGTATCATCAGGGATGGGACCAACATGGGGATCTTCCCTATGAGATTACAAAACAGGCCAAAGACGTGGACCAGGCATCGGCCGCATTGGTTACGGATTTAAAACAACGTGGATTGCTGGATGAAACACTGGTCATCTGGGGTGGAGAGTTTGGCCGAACGAATTATAGTCAGGGAAAACTTACCAAGGACAACTACGGACGTGATCACCATCCACGTTGCTTCAGTATCTGGATGGCTGGTGGCGGTGTAAAACCGGGCATTGTATATGGAGAAACGGATGAGTTTGGCTATAATATTCAAAAAGACCCGGTACATGTCCATGATTTTCAGGCTACCGTTCTGCACCAACTGGGGATTGATCATGAAAAATTAATATTTAAACATCAGGGCCGCCGCTATCGTCTGACGGACGTAGAAGGCAAAGTTGTCAAGGATATTCTAGTCTAAAGTAAGGATCCACAATGAACGATGCTATGAACGGGCGGCTGAAGGGTTATGCAGTAAATTTTCTGTTTGCCCTCAATATTTTCGTTCTCTTTCTTTTGCTCTTTGAAAACAAACTGGTGGTCCCGGCGTGGTTGGAACCGATAGGACGCATGCACTTGCTACTGCTGCATTTTCCAATTGTGCTTTTGATATTGGCAATGCTGCTGGAAATTTTTCGCTTTGCGACACCTTACAACACGCTTGGCTTCTACCTGAATTTCACATCAGGTTTGCTGCTCGCTGGCGTAGTGTTCTCGGGAATTACAGTCATCATGGGTTTGTTTCTGTCCAGAGAAGGAGATTACGGCCAGGCTACGCTATCCTGGCACAAGTGGTCCGGCGTGACCGTGCTTTTTATTGGTTCCCTTATGTACACGGTTAGAGATTCTCCCAGGTATAAAGGTTGGGCAGCCAAAACAGGAGCCATCATAACGATATCATGCTTACTCCTTACCGGTCATTTCGGCGCGACTTTAACACACGGCGAAAATTTTATTTGGCAGCAGTTGTTCGCCAAAAATCCTGTTGTACCTCTTGAAGAGGCCACGGTTTTTGATCATGTTATCAAACCGATCTTTGAAAACAAATGCACAGACTGCCACAATGCGAACAAACTTAAAGGGAGATTAATACTCGCCGACTCCGCTTCTGTCATGAAGGGCGGGAAGAATGGGAAGTTGGTCGTAGCAGGAAACCCGGAGATCAGTCTGCTCCTGCAAAGGATCCACCTTCCGGTCGAAGAGAAGAAACACATGCCCCCTTCCGGAAATGCGCAGCTTACGGCTGATGAGATGCAACTGCTCTATCTGTGGGTTAAATCCGGCTTGCGATTTAACCAAAAAGTAACTGCCTTACCGATAGGTGATTCATTGCGGTTACAGGCAACAGCGTTCCTGCGTTCACAGGACTCCGTGGATGAATTGTTTGATTTCTCCTCAGCGGACGAGCAGACTGTTAAAATGCTCAATACCAATTATCGTGTGGTTTCACCGTTAGCCCAGGATTCCCCAGCACTTACGGTTAGCATCTTCAACAGCGAGACTTACTCATCGCAAACCCTGGATGAACTGGTTGCCATTAAGCGCCAAATTGTGTCCCTGGAATTAAGTAAGCTGCCTGTTAAAGATACTGACCTGAAACAGATAGCTCGTTTTGAAAACCTGCGTAGACTGAATCTGAATTTCACGGAAATCACAGGAAAGGGACTGCAACTACTTGTACCCTTAGAACACCTAAGAAGTTTGTCCCTTGCCGGCACGAAAGTAAACTATCAGGACCTGGACAAATACGTTGCCGGTTTTAAAAACCTGAATACGGTGGCTTTATGGAACACTGCCCTGACCGCCTCCGAAATCCAACAACTGCAAACGAAGCACAAGAGCATCCGTTTTCTTGGTGGATTTAGAGATGATGGCAGTAATCCCATAAAACTTAATCCCCCCCGGATAAGGAATAAGTCCGTTGTGTTCAGCGATTCCGTGCTGCTGGAATTGTTTCACCCGGTAAAAGGGGTGGACATAAGATTCACTACAGATGGCAGCAATCCCGACAGTTTAACTACACCGTTGTTTAAGGGTGAAACAGTTTTGACAGAAAGTACGACCATAAAAGCACGTGCTTATAAATCCGGCTGGCTCAGCAGTGATGTTGTTTCGTTGAATTTATACAAAAGCTCCAATCAGCCGGACAGTATTATTTTGCTTTCTCGTCTCGACAGGGTCCACCCCGCAGACGGTGCGCACACATTTTTTGATCATCAACTCGGAACGTTCAACGCCAATAGTCCCGCTTGGGCTAATAATTGGGCGGGGGTAATAAAAAATGATATGGCATTGTCGATCGCGTTTAAGACACCACGTACCATAACTTCCGTGGCGATAAACACACTCATCGAAACAGAAACCTATATTTTTCCTCCCGAATCTATTGAAATTTGGGGCGGAGACGCCGAAGACAGGATGCGACTGATATCCCGGATAAGGCCCGAGTTGCCACGCAGCTTACAGCAAACCATTCATAAAGCTAATTGACAGCACTTTTGATCCCCAGCAGTATTGCTTACCTCAAAATAATTGCCAAACCAGTAATGAAACTCCCGGATTGGCATAAAGAAAAGATCAGCCTGCGCTGCTCCTCATCGACGAAATCTTTATCAATTGATGGTCGAGCGGACGTAATGGCAGGCTGCGCAGGACTTCTTTCCAACATCTAAGGCTTTTATTACCAACAATTTTTTTTCTCAATAGTGGATGCAATTCGCGATGACGCGAAATAAAGCAGGTACTAACGTCGGCTTCAAGCCAACCTACCTGAACCCATCATTAATTTTCATTAACGCAGCAGTCCCAGGGCACAAGACCTCTTTGGCTAAGGTGTTCATCGGTTGATTAACCGAGTTTATTACTTCGTGCAGGTCTCTGCTATCTTTGTCAATGTAGAGCAGACCGGTCAATATTTCTTCATCGATCCGGGCTTGTTGCAATCGCTTCACGGCTGTGTCACGGTCTATCGGATTCCAACTGGAATTCAGCTTATGCAATTGTATGGAAGAGCCATCGTGAAGTGTTACACTTGTGCTAGCGCCTTCCGCATAAGAAACAGATATCTCTTCTTCCTGCGGTACGGCAACATGAGCAGGCGTTGCGGGCAAGTGACCACGAACAAAATCATACGATTTAGTCGAACCCCGATTGTTGTTAAAGGTTACACAGGGGGAGATTACATCTAAGAAAGCAAAGCCACGATGAGACATCGCCGCCTTAATAAGGGGAATCAGTTGCGTTTTATCACCGGAGAAACTACGTGCAACAAACGTGGCACCCAGCTCGAGCGCCAACCCTGCCAAATCAATTGCCGGAAATGGATTTTCAGTACCGGATTTATTCACCGATCCGAAATCCGCCGTTGCTGAATCCTGTCCTTTCGTTAAACCATAGCAACCGTTGTTCATAACGATGTACGTCATGTTAAGATTTCTGCGGATAACATGACAAAACTGGCCTAACCCGATGGAGGCAGTGTCGCCATCACCCGAAACGCCAAGGTAAATCAAATCACGATTTGCCATATTTGCGCCGGTCGTAATAGAAGGCATTCGACCATGCACTGAATTAAAACCATGTGAGTTGCCTAAAAAGTAGGTAGGCGTTTTTGAGGAACAACCGATGCCAGATACTTTGGCAAGCCTGTGTGGCGCAATGGACATCTCATAACAAGCTTCAATAATTGCTGCGCTGATACTGTCGTGCCCACAACCCGCGCACAATGTTGAAAGCGCGCCTTCATAGTCTGCCTTGACAAAGCCGATTCTATTCTTCGGTTGCTTTGGGTGGCGGATTTGAGATTTTATATACGTCATAAAAGAAAATTAAGGATTGACGCGCATTGATTTTTTTTCTTGCATCTGTTTCTCAATCTGTTTCAGAATAAGCGCAGCAGTAATAGGCATCCCGTCGAAATTCAAAACACTTAGAACACGGTTAGGAAACAAGTCCAATTCATTAATGAGCAAAGAACGGAATTGAGCGTCGCGATTTTGTTCGACAACAAAAACCTGCTCATGTTCTTCAAAGAAATTCTTGACGTCATTATTGAAAGGGAAAGCTCTGACCTGCATAACATCAAAGTGGATGTCTTGCTTCGCCAACGTGTCGACGGCTTCCAGCGTGGCGTATATGGATGTTCCGAAGTAAACTACACCCAGGATATGTTTGCTTTTTTGCTGATGAAATACAGGGCCTGGAACATAACCCTTGGCGGTTTCCCATTTCTTTTGTAGCCGCTCCCCGTTGCGCACATACGTAGCAGCATCTTCTGTGTATTTGGCGTACTCGTCGCGCGATGTTCCCCTGGTAAAGAAAGCGCCTTTGGTTGGGTGTGTCCCGGGCAGTGTACGGTAACAAATACCATCATCGTCAACGTCGAGATAGCGACCGTAGACTTGCGTATTCTCCAGTTGTTCGCTGTCCAAAACCTTCCCCAGGTCATATTGCCTTTCATCATCCCATTTCAACGGCGGGGATATGTGGTTGTTCATGCCTAAGTCCAAATCAGACATGACGATAACAGGTGTTTGGAGGCGATCTGCCAAATCAAACGCCATCGCCGTCATTTCAAAACAATCTGCAGGTGTGCTGGGGAACAAGAGCACTTGTTTAGTATCCCCATGAGAAGCATAAGCGCAAATAAGGATGTCCGATTGTTGGGTACGCGTCGGCATACCTGTTGATGGACCGCCACGTTGCACATTCACGAGCACCAAGGGTATCTCTGCAAAATAAGCGAGTCCCAAGAATTCAGACATCAGCGATATGCCTGCGCCACTGGTGGAAGTAAAGGCACGCGCGCCATTCCAGTTCGCACCGATTACCATACCTATGGCCGCCAATTCGTCTTCAGCCTGTATGATGGCAAATTTATTTTTCCCGGTCTCGGGATCTACCCGTAGCCGACGGCAATATTTTTCAAATGCACTAATCACCGATGTAGATGGCGTGATAGGATACCAAGCCGCTACTGTGGCGCCGGCATAAATAGCACCCAATGCTGTAGCCGTATTTCCATCAATTAAAATTTGATCTTGTATATTATCCCTGCGTTCAACTCTTACATTCAAAGGCTCCGGGTAATGCTTCATGGCATAGTTTGATCCCAGCTCCAACGCTTTAATATTTGCCGGGATCAACTTTTCTTTCTTGCTAAACAATTCGCGCATGATCTGCCGGATCACTTCCAGTTCAACACGCAACAGCGTTGCTAACGCGCCCACATATACTATATTCTTGAACAACTGCTGTTCGCGTGGATGTTCATAGTTTTCCATGCACAACTGCATCATCGGAATGCCGACGTAATGGATATCCTCACGGATAAGATCAGGATGCAATTTTTTTGTACTGTCATACATGAAATATCCTCCCTTATTCACGGAGGCAACATCTTTGGTAAAACTTTGCGGATTGACAGCGACCATGATGTCAACACCATCGCAATACCCCAAGAACCCGTTTTCGTTGATGCGCACCTCGTACCAGGTAGGCAAACCCTGAATGTTAGAAGGAAAGACATTCTTAGAACTCAGTGGAATGCCCATCCTAAAAATAGCCTTCGAAAACAAGTCATTGGCACTGGCTGATCCGGTCCCATTTACGTTGGCAAAACGGATGACCATGTCATTCACCCTACTCACTTTTGTCATACGATCTTTGTTGCTTTAGTCACGCCATATAAAAATTTATTCATATCCCAGGCCGACGTGGGGCATCGTTCTGCACATAAGCCGCAATGAAGACAGACATCCTCGTCTTTTACCATCACACGCTGCGTTGGCAATTCAGTTGAGATATATAAATCCTGTGACTTGTTATCGGCAGGAGCGAGTAATCGTGTTCGCAATTCATCTTCTTCTCCATTCACGGTAAATGTAATGGACGAAGTGGGGCAGATGTCCATGCACGCATCGCACTCAATACACTTAGCAGCGGAGAAAATAGTTTGCACATCGCAATTCAGACAACGCTGAGCCTCCTTAAACGCCGTTTGTACATCGAAACCTAATTCTACCTCTGCCTTGATATTTTTTAACGTCAACGCCTTATCAGCATGCGGCACTTTAAAGCGATCATCGTCTTCTACCGGACTATCATACATCCATTCATGAATGCCCATTTTTTGTTTAAAAAGATTGGTCGTTGGTGCTGGCCGCTCGAGCACATCCTTACCGTTGCAAAATTGATCTATTGAAATGGCCGCTTGATGACCATGTGCTACCGCCGTGATAATATTACTCGGCCCGAAGGCAGAATCACCACCAAAAAACACCCCGGGTCGGGTCGATTGAAAACTCACTTTATCCAGAACAGGGACTTCCCATTTATCAAACGCAATACCCAAATCTTTTTCTATCCAGGGAAATGCATTGTCCTGCCCAACGGCAATAATAACATCATCAGCTTCAATAAAAACATCCGGCTCACCGGTAGGAACCAGCGAACGTTTTCCATTCGCATCATACGTTGCCTTCACTTTACCGAAGATCATTCCTTTGAGCTTTCCGTTCTCGACAACAAATTCTTTAGGCGGCATGTTGTTAAGAATAGGAATATCTTCCGCCTTTGCATCTTCGATTTCCCACGCAGAGGCCTTCATATCCGCAAACGGACTGCGCACTAATACTTTGACATCTTCTCCCCCCAATCTGCGGGAGGTCCGGCAGCAATCCATGGCGGTATTTCCGCCGCCCAGGATAATGACTTTCTTTCCGATAGTTTTGATGTGTTCAAAGGCAACACTGGCCAAAAACTCAACGCCAATATGAACGTTGGCTTTGGCCTCTTCCCTTCCGGGTAACATCAAGTCTCTTCCTTTCGGCGCACCGGTTCCAACGAACACGGCAGCGTAATCCTGAGAAAGGAGTTCTTTCAAGCTGCTTACATAGTGATTGAAGTGCGTATGAATCCCCATGTTAAGGATATAGCCGACCTCTTCGTCAAGCACGCTCTCCGGCAAGCGGAACCCAGGAATTTGTGTTCGCATCATCCCACCGCCTTTGTGCCACTCGTCGTATAAATGGATTTCATATCCCAGGGGTGCCAGGTCCCGCGCTACGGTCAATGAAGCCGGGCCTCCGCCGACGAGGCAAATCTTTTTGCCGTTCCGCTGCTTTTTAATGACCGGCATTCTGCTCGCCACATCACCTTTATTGTCAGCGGCAACGCGTTTCAACCGGCAGATGGCAACAGGTTCTTCATCGACCCGTCCTCTGCGGCACGCGGGTTCACATGGGCGGTCGCACGTGCGGCCAAGCACACCAGGGAATACGTTTGATTCCCAGTTCACCATATAAGCGTCTGCATAGCGTTCTGCAGCGATAAGCCGGATATATTCCGGAACCGGAGTATGCGCCGGACATGCGTGCTGACAATCCACCACCTTGTGAAAGTACTCCGGGTCGGTGATGTCAGTAGGTCTCAAGATTAAGGCTTTAATGGCAATTAGGAAAAATCCGGTTACGAATATAGACGTAAATGCCTTATTTACCACCATGAAAACGGTATTATGTATTGTCAACAACACAAAAGCATTAATTTTATTTGGCCAATTGCGCCACCTGCCAAATTTGACGCATTATTGGAGGATGAACCGAGGAAAGTGGCTCCTCGCCTCCAAAAACCAAATATTAGCAACGGCAAGACGAAGGTATCTGCCTTTGATCAATCGATTCGATCATCACTTTCTGATGCCGGATCTCCGCTATTTTGCAGGCATTCTTTTATGGCAAGAAGGACGTGGGAGCGCCAGGTTGACCGTGGAAGCTGCGCTATTAGTCAGGCATTGATTAAATTCACAACTCAAAACAATCGATCAATCATGGAAAAGGCCCCCTTAAAGTACCTTGCATTGGGAGGGATTTTTGGCCCGGTACTGTTCACCGCGGTTACGCTGATTTGTTCCAACTTACGTCCCGACTACAACCATATTTCACAATTCATCAGTGAGCTTGGTGCAACCGGAACACCCAACGCCCGTTTCATGAACTTCGCGGGCTTCATTCCTGCCGGTGGGTTGATCGCTGTGTTTGGCCTGTCGCTTGCGTTAGTGCTTCCATCACATCTTCTTGCGCGCAGCGGCTCATTTTTGATCATGGCCTTCGGTCTGGGCATGATCGTAGTCGGCATCTTTTCGTGTGACGAGGGCTGCCCTCGCGAAGGGTCGCTTGAAAATACAATACACGATCAGATTTCGGGCCCAATATTTTTGGGAGCAATCATTGGCATGCTGTTGCTTGGTATTTTGTTTCGTAAGCTTGATTCGTGGCGAGCGCTATGGATTTACTCAATCGTCTCCGCCGTTCTTTCCTTCGGGTTTATGGTAGGTCTGGTTAGCTCCATTGATTCCCACACAACCACCGGCATATGGCAGCGGCTGCTTTTGGCCACAATCTTCTTATGGTTTGGAAATGTGGGATGGCGAATATATAAGACAGGAATAAGCCCTGGCTAACGAATAACCTTTGCAGCAGAAAAGCCCACGAAGAACATCTTCAACGATCTACTGCAGTTTCACGATTCAACCATCGGTCTTAAGAAATTCCACCCGTCGGTTGTTGGCTTTGTTTATAGCCGTTGTATTGGGTTGCATTGGTTCGGATTCGCCTTTTCCATCCGTTTGCATTCTTGTAGGATCGATACCAAAATCTTCGGCCAGGGCATCTTCCACAGCCTCCGCACGTCTTTTAGATAATTCCATGTTTTTTGATTCATCACCATCGCTATCTGTATGACCGACGATTTTCACTTTCACGTCTTTATTCTCGTTAAGTATGCCAGCAATTTCTTTCAGCACGCCAAAGGATTCCGTTTTGATATCAGCCGAATTTACGTTGAAAAGGATACCATTGGTTACCAGCTTGCCATCGGTCAGCAGTTTATTGCGGGTGTCAGGATTGCCTACCGCGATGCGCAAATTACTGGCGAAGTAATGGTCTTCTCCTTCAAAACCCTCAGTTCGAAATGCAAAAACGTTTGGGTTCATTTTGTCAGGCAATATTCTTGGTAAATCCAGAATCTTATTTTCATTTAGATAAATCCGCAGACGTTGTTTTTGTCTCCAAATGGAAACATGGAGCAGGTTTTTCCCAGCCTTCGGCATAAAAATTTCTTTTATATCAATATTTGCACCCTGGCTTGCCATAGCATAGCTACCACGACCTTTCGAATTATATCCTCCGGGATTATCCAATCCTGGATGGAGCGCCATCCTAAACATATGTTTGAGATCACTTTCGTAAATATTATCTCCAGTGTTGGCCACTTCCTTTATCTCAAAATTAATTATGCCTGAGCTCCAGCTGAATGGCACAGAACACATCAGGTCAAATTGAATCGTAAAATTGTCAGGAAGCTGCAGCAATTCTTCGATATAATATTGGGAACTTCCTTGCATCATTAGCCACTTGCCTTCATAGCCCTCAACGGTTACAATTTCTCCTGAACCATCTGTAAACCATTTTGCAGGGAAATCTCCAACAGCATCCTCACTGTAATCATCCGATACAATTACTCTTTCACCTGGGACAAAGTCAAATTTCGATTTATAAGAAGAAACATATTCTTCTTTTTTATCAGGCGTTGTTTCTTCTCCGGATTGAGCATTTTGGGTATCCGATGCCGGAGAATCCTGTGTCTTTGGATCTTTCGTTTCTTTGGAACCATTCAAGGTTTTATCAACCTGCTGATCTACGGTTTTATCCGCGGTTTTTTTAAGTTTATCAAGGAGCTGTGCCTGGCTGTTTAATGGAAGGACCCATAAAACTGCATTGGCAATGAACAGGAAAGTGAAGAGCTTTTTCATGGTTTTGCCTTAGTTAAGTACTGGGATAAAATTACGTACTGCCAGGTCGTCAAACCTCCCCTAAACAGGTGATTTTTGTTTTTTTGATGTATCGATCTTGCGCTTCAGGTAGCAATTGACGGAAAAAAGCATAGCCATTATTCCAATTGCCTAAGGCTTCATAACCTTGATTCAATAAATGGGGAAGGATATTCGATCTACTCTATATTCATATTGGCTGCACTAGCGATGACCAGGAGTACGGCTGGTATTGCTCTTGAATGATACAATTCGCGATGCCAAGGCACCACAAGTTTCATTAAGAAAACTAATAAAGAAGGCAGGCCGTTTAGACCAAATCATCGACAGCGATATTCACGATGCTCAAAGCTTTTTCGCCAGCGGCTACTGCGTCCTCTTTCATGCCTAGTCCGGCATAGGTAAGACCTAATGAACTGTAAATGCGAGCATCATCAGGTAGCTCTTTTAATGCTTCTTCTAATACTTTCCTGGATTCTTCAAAATATGGGGTAGCCGACTTCATGTCAGACATTTCATAATAAAGCAATCCTAATACTAAAGCCTTTGGGATATGAGCAAATTGATTTGAAAATAATTCATGGGGAGTAGATTCAAGGATACGGATTGCTTCCTGGAGGTTCCGACCCGTTCGCTCGATTTCGCATCTGTGCCAAACCCACAATGCAAGCGCTTTAGGATAATTCAATTCGAGGTGATAAAATTTTCTCACGCGGAAGTTATTTCCGTGCGGCTTTAATAAATACCCTTGCTCAGCTGTGATCTCCAAATCATCTAACAGTGTTTGCCATCAGGAATTGGAAATTCTCGGACTGAGGCTCCAGATTCCTATGGATAACATTTGCTTAAGCATCTAATGTTATTTTTATTCTCTTCAAGAATTCAGTAGCGTTTATAATTGTAGTGGATGAATCAAAAACCGTCCCTTTTCCCAATACTTTGTAGCCACCTGTTGCTACAAACCAGGATTCATTGTATCATAGGTAGCCTTTTCATTACCTACCCTGATATTGTCAAAGTATATAATTCTCCTGGTGACATCAGAACTTCCCGGTGTTTTAAAGGCAGATTTGTACACGCCTATTTTCCATTTTGGCAACACATCATTGTACATGTTACCGCCTTTAATGGTAAGTTTTTTTGTTCCGTCATACCACATTTCGATCAGACCAGTCAGATCCGAAAGAATGGATAAAATGAAGTACGACGGTGTGCCAGGTATCTTTCGCAATGGCACCTACATCGTACTTCTTTCTGTTGCTTGTAGTATTGCCACTCTCCAGCAGTATTCTGTCCTTATGGGTTCGAATAGACGTGGCTGGGCTACCATTTTGATACCACTGATTGATGAGTTCCCGCTCGCTATCATATTCATATCCGACTGAAGGAAAGTAGACTGCAAAGCTGTACCACATATTTTTTGCTACGCCCTCGGCTTCACCCTTAACGATTGTTATTTCTGATCTTTTGCCACTGGCTACCAGGGGCTGATCCTCGCGTATTTCAAATCGTGCAGCCTTAAGTCCTTTGTAACCGGTGAGCTTACAAACTGCAATGCGTAATCCCAGCTTCCAACATCCCAGTCATGTGCCTTGGAAAATGGTGTTTTCCCTTCAACAGTTTCTTCATAAACAAGATTTGTTAAGGTCGTTGATGTTTCCGTTTGCGTTGTTTGGGTCGAAAGTAGTCGATGATCTTCTACTACGGGGCGTAAACTGCGGGTCCTCACACGATGTCATTATAAGAAATGATGTGATCATGCTCATGATCATGATCATGAGCGACTTTGTTTTTAACATAGCGTTTTGTTAATGGTTAAGGAACTAAATGTTTATAACCAACCATAGACATAAAATGGCAATAGCATCCTGCTCCGCGGGCTACTACTGCTAAACAATTCTTCATGGTGCAAATGCACCTCCTTAATAAATTTGATACAATTAAAACGTTAATAAAATGAAAATGAAAATGTTTTACGAAGAGCAGAAAAAGCAAACGATGGACTACGGTATGGCCAGTTAAAAGTGTTTTCCCGAAGTTGTTACCGGTGAGCTTTCAATACCGCGTAAAGCCATACCTTTGTATTTGGTCAGATGATACTGGGAACCGCTTAACTGACTTTGATGGTGACCGTTTACCCGCGTAATTTACTTCAGCCTGCCTTATTGCCGGTCTACGCACCATTATCCATGCCTATTTTCCCGGCATGGTACTTAAAAAAGTTGACCACCATCTGAAATACGTATTATTCAGTTAGCATGCCTGGATCTTGGAACACCCAAATTAGAAAGTAGGGCACCAGCAATTTGCCCGTGCGCCAGTTGCGAAATGTCGTTCGCTATCCCGATTGGGTCGGAGCGCGTTTGTTAAATAAGACAGGTTCCGGGACTACCCATCTTGCTTGAAGATGCCGTTTATTAAAATTGATGCGGCCCTGGGCCGGTTATTGAGGCCGGGTGGACCGAAAATAGCCTGAAGGTGATTTCAAAGGAAATGATATTCAGAGACTGAATCTGAAAATTCTGGTTATGATAAAAGCCGTGCTGACGGAAAGTGAACAAAGAAAATGTTGTGTCGGAATAAATATTCCATGAGCATGCAGAACCTGGCCTGCCACTGGTGAAGGCCACCAACTTTGTGAAGGTCAACTTTTCTCGTGCGGACCATTATGGCAATGGTAGCATTTCTGATAGGTTGCTTAGTTTGACTATCAAGAATTTGTGCTGTAATGATTCGTGATTGTGATATACCTACAAAAGGGAAAAGACAAAAAAATATTACTAATAATTTCATTTTTACTGTATTCATTATGCCCTACAACAAACCGAATCAGGATCGCATTGATAGTTTGTTGAAAATTCTGTTCGCGCCATTGATAGTAATGTGTACCCCAAACTGGCGCGCGTGTTGTACGGCCGGCCACGCACAGCTCACGCTATCCCACAACACGCACACCAGTCAACTAAAGGAAGACGCCGACCCGTTGGGGTAAAAACTTGTTTAATTTAGTTAGCAGATTTTCCCATTGGTTTGGTATACACATTTTTCATCACTTCTGTTTTACCTTCATCTTCAGCTACAGCATTCGTTGTAAACATCATCACTCCACTGGATTTCCCTGCCAGTCCACCCTTCAGTACAGTTTCAAATTCCTCATTGGAAATGATCCCGGGATCATTATATGCTTGAACGATAGGCCATACTTTTGGATAAGAATCCTTTCTGATATCTACTCGATTGCTAAACCAGCGTATATTCTCTTTGACCCAACCGGGCGCTCTTCCCATTCTCGCATGGTATACCATAGGAGAAAATACATCGACAGTTTCTTTTAATAGATCATAGTCAAGCCCTAGAATGCGACGTCTGGCGCCATTAAATTCCTGATCATTCCATGGACAATGATAAAGTCCAAGGAGCGCCTCTGGTCTGATTTCCCTGATGATGCTTTTGATTTCATAGGTCCAATCATAAATCACCTTGCATCGCCAGTTACGCCATGATTTATCATGGTTATTCAGTATCCACAGTGCCTTCTTTGAGATGGTTCCGTCAGGTATTTCAATCCCGGAATCTTTTGAAAAATCATCAAGACAATGATCACAAAAACACGTTTCAGGCAAGATCGGCTCAGGTTCTTCAAACTGCGCATGCCAATGCACGTAATCCATCCAAACACCATCCAGGTCATACTCCAAAAGTAAATCTCGCAGCTGACCAAAACGATACTGACGGAAACCGGGTTCGGTAGGACATACCCCCATAAACCAGGATGCAGCTTGCACTTTTTCACCTTTTTCATTAATTGCCCAGGCTTCAGGGTGTATGTCTACATAATCTTTACCATTCAAGGTGGCAAATTCAGCAAATACCATTAACCCCTCAGACCTGGCCCTGTTAATCATATCATGGTTGATTGATCCGCTGTGGACAAAGACAGCATTAACCCCAAGCTTATTGAGATTGAATTCTTTATCCCAGAAAGGTTTAGGATTTCCATAAACACCCCTGATCTCAACAGTTTCAGTAGGTCTTTGCTCACAGGATATAAATGATAGCAGACATAAGATAGCATAAAGTAAAATGTATCGAAAACAGAATTTTATATTTGCATTCATTTTAATTTTTCGTCAGTAATTGTCAACGGTTGCTTAATTTTCTCTGTCGATTGGCTTTGAGCCCACCAGTTGGTACTTGACTGTGAAATCCAACGCTATAGTTTTGAATCAAGTTGTTCGCTAACAATTATTCACCTTCCTTTTTGAATATAATGTCACCCACTTCATGTTCAACGGGTTTCAAATTGTTTAAGAACATCCAGATAGAAGTAAGATCTTCATCGCTGATTCTTGAAAAAGGTCCCCAATCCATGGGTGAAATCGGGATAGCCCGGCCCAGTCTGAAGCGCTTAATAAAATCATCCGGGGTTTTGAATTTGGCGAGCACACTACCGGGGTCGGGCGTGATGTTTGGCGCTCTCATCCAAAGCGTTGTATCAATATCAAAATGCTTACTCAATTCAGCCCAGGGCTCAAATTCCATTCCACCGGAAAATTCCGGACCTATTGCTTCGAAAGTTGTCATGTCGCGTGGTGTATGGCAGGCAATGCAATTCGTGACGTTTCGGGCCAGGTACTCGCCACGCGCAATGGAAGGTGGCGCCATCGGCGGTGCTACTTTCGGCGCATCAGGATTTTCAATGGGTTTGAATGTGGAAGTAAGCGAGCGCACGGCTTTCCCTACAAATGTCCAATCATTCGCGGGAACATTATTCTCTACCGGTTCCATAGACCGGAGGTAGGAAACAACAGCAATCAAATCATCATCGGCCATCTTCCAGAAGGGCATTAACAGGGGCATGGATGCAGTTCCATCCGGTCGTATGCCATGCCTCATCATTCTGAAAACCTGTTCGTCTGTATAACGTCCAATGCCTGTATTTTTATCGGGCGTGAGGTTCCTGGCAAATATCTTACCCAAGGGACCCATGGGCAGGCCTATCCCGCCTTTGAGCGGAATGGGTAAGCCTTTATCGGAATCTACCATCTCTTGTATGGTTGATACGTGGCATGAGACGCAATGCGCGGGCCCGGTAACCAGGTAGCGACCACGGGCTATAACAGCTGAATCGGTGCTGGATTGTAATGCCGGGGCAGGCCAGTCATTATACTTTTTGTCCCACGTTAGGGATACATAAACAAAAACGGACACGATGGCTAGTAGTACAACCACCACGGTGTAGAGCAGGATTTTTTTAAGCATGGGGTTTGGTTTAGGTTAGCGCAGTTTGGAATCGGTACTGAAGTAGCAAATTTTGTAAGACAACCTTAATTCTCAAAGGAAAAAAATCGATTTGTGCTTTTTGTTTTTGTCAACCAAAATTATTGTCTTCTTTTCTACGCTGTCCAAATGAAACGGAAATTGTAATTCAAAATGCAGGAAGGGTAAGCGCTATATACACATTGTACACACCTCCGCTATGTCTGGCGCTTGGTTTTGGATCGTTTAATGCCGTCTGTAGACCCTTCACGCCAAAATGCGCACGCGTTATTCTGTATCTTGAAATTGAACAGGCATTGCGTGTTATTCTGCTATTTAGGGATTGCTTCACGCCATGCGCGCACGCAGTGCTTCAGTTCGCAATGACGTTAAACTATTATTTTCCGCGCGGAAGTTATTTCCGTGCGCCTTTTATAAATATAATAAGATCTGTAATGGGTAATGGGTTGGTAATTTTTGAATGGGACTTTGTTCCTTAAACCATAAGCAGGCTCACTCATGCCCCTCTTCCAATATCTGCGCTTATGTGTTTGATGCCGATCCCTGCAATTCTTAAAACAAAACAGAGATGACGACATGAGTCGCCACCGTGTTCCAATCTTCCAAAACACCATTTTTACCGCAAAATACAGGTCAGGTTACCACGAAAATCGAAAAATGCAATTATTATCTGTAAGGGTTGCAATTATTAGTTATTAATCAGCCCTCCCAGCGCGTACATTGTGTCAACTATTTCAAAATAGATCATATGACATCTACGGTAATCGCCAAGAAAGACGAGGATAAGGTCTTGAGGCTAATTCATCTTAGCAATACCAAAGCTCTTCTGCCGGACAAATTTGTTCCATGGGCCGACATCGAAACCAATGAAACGTTCTTGCCGGGAATCACTTGTTTCGCTGGCTGGTCACAAGCTCTATGATTCTTTGAGTGCAAAACAAAAGCGCGAATTAGGACGACATGAGTTGGCTCAAATTGCTTACTCGTACGCGTGGGCGGAAGGTGTCGGATGTCTGGTTTTTAACAATAGGCTCGTAGCCTCGAACCCAGCTCGCTTGAATACAAATACTTGATGAAAATGTCAATTGAGGAATATCGTCATCAGGAAATGTTTGTTAACCTCATCGAAAAGGTTCAGGGTATGACTTCTGTAATCCCCACTCAGCGATTCTTCATGACTTGGTATATCAGGAATGCACCTCAATCGCATCGATTCCTTTCTATTTTGACAGTAGAGATCATGGGTGATACCTACGGCCACTTAATTCAAAATGATAAAAACGTTTTTCGACCGATCCGAAAGGCATCTTCAACTCCATCATATCGAGGAAGGGCGCCATATTTACTACACAAAAATATGGCTGACAAAATATTTTAATAACGCGAACTTCTTCGCCCGTTCGACCTACAGTATTGTTGTTCTTTGCAATCTTCTTGTTACTAAAATCAATGTACGTCCGTGAGGAAGTATTTGAATTGATCGGCGTGAAGAATCCAAAGCAATATGCCAAGGCGGCGCGCAAAGAACTTCACAAAAAATTCAGTGACCATTGCATCGGTCCGGTAATTGAGCTCGTCAAGGAGTTTCATGGCTTCAATTTTTTCACCCGGAAAATCTGGAAATACTTTTTAAACGTAACGGAATGAAACGAGTATTCGTCAAACAAATTGAGTCCTACCTTCCCAGCAGATCAGTTACAAATCACGACATAGCCACTTTTGCCGAAATTGGTGGTTACAGCCTGAAAGGAGATTCACTCAGTACCCTTGTAGGGGAATGCAGCCGATATTATGCCGACGCTGATCAGCAGGTTTCTGATCTTGCCGTAAGCGCGGCCAGGAAGATAATGGAGAAACTGCCCGACGACAATATTGACTTGCTGATATTTGCATCAGCGAGCGGTGACCTTATCGAACCTGCAACCGCAAATATTATTCAGCATAAACTCGGCCTCAGTTGTCCGGCTTTCGACATAAAGAACGCATGTAACAGCGTCGCCAGCGCTATTGAAGTTGCGTCCGGAATGTTGCTTGGCAATGGATTTAACAATGCGCTTATTGTCTCTGGCGAAAAACCAAGTGATAGTGTTCGATTCGACGGTTTAACAAGATCAAATATCGCCAACCATATCGCCTCATTTACGTTCGGCGATGCCGGAATTGCATTGCTCCTGGAAAAGACAAATGAACCCGATCTTGGATTTTTTTACCAACGAAGCAAGACTTTTGGGCAATACTGGAATCTATGCAGTGTCCTGGGCGGTGGTTCTATGTTTCCAAGAGATGCCTCCAAGCTGGTTTTTAGTGGAAACACGTATGAGTTAAAAAAAGTTATCGATAGGATTGGACCTCCCTTTGTATTGGGTTGTTTGAAAGAGGCTGGCGTAAAGGTTGACGATGTAGACTTCATTTGCTCGCACCAGGTATCGAAAGCAACAGCGCCAGGAATAAACGAGCATCTGAAAATAGGATTACACAAGATCGTTCAAACGTTTTCATTTTATGGCAATACAGCTTCTACATCCATGCCACTAGCACTGGAGTATGCGATCAAACAAGGTCAAATCCAAAAAGGAAACACGGTGATGCTGCTAGGCATGGCCGCAGGCATCAATCTATCTGTTCAACTGATGAAAGTATGAGTCTGTATCATTCACCCTTCCTTACACTGCTAAGGACAATGGATGCTGGCACAGAAGTCTGCAAAGAAGGATCAACGACACTCTACGCCAGCGAGCTTGTCGAAAAAAGCCTGGGTGCAGCAACGAATCTGGCAAAGAAAGGAATCAAGAGAGGTGACCCTGTCCTGTTCGCAATGGATACTGGAATAGAATTCTTGATCGTATTCATGGCCCTACTGCACTTACGCGTTAAGATTGCATTGGTTGATCCCCATATGGGACCTCATTTATATCAGGCCAAAATCCGACAGCTAAAACCAAAATGGGCCTTTATTGACCGAAGGCTTTTATTCTTACAAGAGCAAAGATTCATTAAGAAACTTTACACGCTGAAAAACTCCCGCGGCCTATTCATCCCCAGAGATGATACCTATACAACTTTTGGTACCGGCCCCTGGGTTCCTCTCTACAGAGAATACGAGAGACTTAAATTCGAACATAGTACATTTGAATTATTGCCCGCAGGGCAAGATGATGAAATAATAATTGTCTACACATCGGGCACACTTGCTGAGCCAAAAGGAGTTGTTCAAACCGTCAACTCTATATATAATAGTTTATTTGTTTTGTCCAGCATTCTGGAGAAGAAACCCAACCAGGCCATGGTATCTCACTTACCGCACTTCGCACTGATTGGAATGATGACGGGTTACAAAACGCACTTTTGGAAGGAGTCATCAAACGCGAAGAGCAGGATCCATTTCCTTGAGTCAAATAACATTACCACTTTGTTTGGTCCTCCAGCAGAATTCCTGCCATTAATTGAGTTCTGCAAAAAAAACAAAAGAATATTTCCAACACCCTTAAATCATATCATCCTTGGTTCCGCACCAATTTACAAGAATTTTATTGGCACGCTCAGAAAATATTACGGGGGCAAAATCACCTGTCTTTATGGAATGACTGAACACGTCCTCATATCATCGATTGATGGTGACGAAAAATTAGCATACCCGCTTGATCAGGATGTATTGGGCAAACCATTTCATGCCATGGACTACTACGTTGCAGATGATGGCGAGTTGATGGTAAAAGCACAGTACACTTTTAAACGGTACGTCCACCAATCGGAAAGAGCGGGCTTTCACCCGACGGGTGATCTCGTGTTGCTGGATAGCGATGGGAACCTTGTCATGAAGGGTAGAAAAAAGAATATGATCATACGAGCGCACAAAAACATCTATCCCGCATTGTATGAAAGTACGATCAATTCAATCGAAGGCGTCAAAGAGGCTTGTATGCTTGGCTATTACAACGAGCAAAAACACGATGAGGAAGTCATTCTGCTAGTCGAATCCGACAATGGGCTAACGGAAGAACACCTGCGAAAACAACTGAAAAGTGGACCAAACGCAATTGACTCAGATGCCATCCCTGATCACTTCGTGTTTATGAAAATACCAAAAACCGGTCGACAGCAAAAAGTTGACTATCAATACTTACGAAAGCATCTGAAGAGCTTATGCTATCGTTGACTTCAAGTACTCAATATATTCAATAAATGCCTCATCAGGATTCTTAACAGGATGATACCCAAAGTCATTTTTTGCCGCGCTGATATCAAAATTATGGGAATGTCCCAATTGAGCAACTATGAACCTGGTCAGCCTGGGTTCACCTAAGAAGGGAATGGCTTTGTGTGTATACTCCGAAAGCAAACCAACGATATAAGAAACCGAAAAAGATACATTATCCTTCACCAATGGGTAGTCAAGTTCCTCCAGTAACAGGTTAACCCAGGTCCATAGTTCAACCGGTAGATCATCGCTAATAAAATACGCCCCTCCTCCTACATTCGAAGTTGGATCAATTAGAGCATTGGCTACCTGAATATGGGCTGCGGCTGCGTTCTCCACATTTGTTATATCAACAAAGATATCTCGGCTTCCTATACGCCTTAATTTTCTACGCTTAGCAGCTTTCAAAATCCTAGGAATAATGTGATGATCCCCAATACCCCAAATAAGATGCGGACGCAGTGCGACCGTTCTTAATACCATGCTGTTGGACCTAAGAATCAATTTTTCAGCCATCGCCTTACTTTCAGGATATGGACTTAGGAACTTTTTTGCATATCCAATTTCCTCGCTTTCGCCCACTATGTCATCTAGTCCTGAATAAGCGACGCTCGGAGTGCTGGTATAGATTAGAAACTTGATATTAAGATTCGCGCATGCTTCAATAACGTTTTTCGCACCCAGGTAATTTGTGTTATAATAATCTTTCCAACTACCCCAAAAACCGGTCTTGGCAGCGGTTAGAAAGATAATCTCATGCCCATCGCATGCATTCTCCACAGCCAAATAATCCTGAATATCCCCCCTAATGAAGTTCACTTTTGACGTGTTACCGCTACTGGGTACTGTTCTTGAGAATGAACTTACATCACAACCCAAATGAAGCAACTGAAGGGCCAATCGGTTTCCTAAAAAACCACTTCCGCCAAAAACCAAAACTTTTTTTCCTGCTATTGTCATTCACTTTTTTGAAATTCTAAGTAACGCCGGTAACAGAAATAAATCTGCAAGCATCGCAAAAAATAGTGTAGCACCAATCAATATTCCCTGATACCTAGCCTCACGGACCGTTGAAAACATGGGCACTAAATAGCCAATCACAAGAATAACGCTGGTGATCACGATCGGCTGTGTTACCGAATAAATCGTATTATCAATTGCCCCTGTTTGGTCAGCTATTAATTCACTTTTGTATCTGGTCATGAAGTGAATAGTGTCATCGACTGCAATTACAAATCCAATAGTAAAAATAATTGCCGTTGTTCCACTCAATGGAATTCCAAAAAAACCCATCACTCCACCTGTCATGAGCAGCGGCAATATGTTTACAGCCATTGAAATGAGTACAATAATCCAATTTCGAAATAGCCAGCCCATCAATATACCAATCAAAATAAATGCTAACCCAAAACTCGTAAACATTTCCTTCACTAAATATTCGTTATTCTTATCAATCAGCAAATCACTGCCAGATATCCTAATGCCAATAAGCGAACTATCCAGGTTATTCGCGATCCAATTACTAACCAATGCAACGGTTTTTTCAACTTGCGCTCTTCCAGTATCCATCAGACTCACTACAAGATACCCATTACGCGTCTCTCTGGATCCATAGAAATCTGATCCCCGGGTTTCATATTCCTTTCTAAATCGAGAAATAATCCGAGGATCATTTGGCACCGTGTAGGCACTCCAACTTCCACCATTTAGTGCCCTATGGTAGCTTTTTACTGCCGTGAGATTGGATAGCACATACCGAGATTCAGGAAGTGAAACAACAAATTTTTCGAATCTATCAAACTGGCTTAAAATTGTCGGATCAGACCATCTCAATCCATTCCCTGGCTCAATCAGAAACTGAATTCTTCGGACGCCAGCATATTGGGATTCAAAAAAGTGAAAGTCGATAGCGAGTTTATGGTTGTCAGAAATATTACCAACTATTTTATTGTTTGTGTTGACCCTGGAGAAGCCCACGACCGACAGTATCGTAACCCCCAGTGAAATACACGCAATTAAAAACCTTCGGTGAGAGGTTAGGTGCACGATCCTTCGTGGCAGACGCAGCCAAATATTATTTACTGGGACTGTTTTGCGATCAGGGAACCACGTAATGACGATCGGCGTAAAAAACAACGTTACCAATAATGCAATTGAAATCCCTACCGCCCCGTCTACCCCAAACTGCTTAACCTGGGGTATGGTTGATGTTGCAATGGTAAGAAACCCTATTGCTGTCGTGAATGATGTGAGAAATAAGACTGATCGCAATTCATGTAACGCGAGATGAATAGCATCCCACCGATTATGATAGGTCCGAAGGACAAGGTATTTTGAATAGAGGTGGATCAGATCCGATGTACCAATAACAACAATAATAGTAGGGTACATCAATGAAGATAAATTTAGCGTACGACCAATAAAGGCTGCATACCCGTACATAAGAATAAGGGAAATGGTTAGGCTTATTAGCGGTATAAGAACGCTTTGCAGCGTTCGATAAAATCCAAAAATTACCGCCAATACAACAACCAGAAAAATCGGCGTAAGTCTAAGATTTTCACTTTCGAGTATTCGCACATACTGAACCTCCGTATTGATCTTCCCCCCTAGATGATAACTCGACACAAAATCAGGATATTGAATATTTTCAATATTATGAATGAAATTTCTTTTATCCTCTTCTGTTAAATCCTCCTTTACTTTAACAAATAAACAAAACGAAGTGGCGTCATCTGAGATTAGCCAACGCCTTACTCTGGGATCCTTAAATATTCGAATACTGTCACCTTGATAAGATGCCATGCCTTTCCTCAAACTTGAAATGCGAATCCAGCCAGAAGGCCCCTTAATAACATCTTGGGTATTGCTAAGGGAAACGACCTCATCAACAAGCGGCATATCTCTAATCAGGTTCGTAACATCGTGTATCAGGGACACACTAGCCGAGTCAAAAATGGTTTGCTTATGCAATGATATTGCAAGCATAATATACAAATCCCCATCTCCAATCTCTTTCTTAAAACGCTGCGTCTCAAAATAATATGGATCTTGTACCGGGATGAAATGATCAAAATTGTAGCGGGCCTTAAAATTCGGCAAATAATAGAATGAAAGGGCCAAAAAAATAGCCACCACAAACTGAACAGGGTATTTGATCTTCTCCAGCTTCATTTTCTTTTTGACTTTAACAGCCACTTTCAATTTCAAAAAAGCATTACCTTTTTGATTTTCGGACCTTCAAAATTACCTGATCTGGCCGCAATGTTACTTGTGGTTTCATGCTGGGAATAATGTCTGTAGGTTCAATATCAAAACTATGAATGATGGCATGTAGCACTATCGCCATCTCAACCATTGCAAAATTATCACCTATGCAACTTCTTGGCCCAGCCGCAAAGGGAAGGTAGGCCTTACGTGCATCCTTACCGACGTTCTCTTTTGAAAACCTGTCGGGTATAAATGATTCAGGATGATCCCAGTATTGAGGATCGCGGTGCAATCCGTAATAAAACATCATGACAATAGTCCCTTTCGGGTAAGAGTATTGCTTATACGCGTCGTCCTGCAAGGATATTCGGTCGCTAACCCACGCAGGTGGATACAGCCTCATGGCTTCTTTAATAACCGCCAACATTCGATCATGTCCTACACTTTCTGTGAAATTAATATTTATCGTCTCCTGCCTTAGTTTGCCAAATTCCTTGGGGTGCATGGCCAACAAAAACAGAACCCACGAAAGTACACTGCTTGTTGACTCGTGACCCGCAATAATCATTATTAAAACCTCATCGATTACCTGTTCTTCACTCATAGGCTCGCCGGTATCTTCGTAACGAGCATCAAGTAACATTCTTAATAAATCATCAGCATTATTGGGATTGAGTTTGCTGTTTTTGATAATATCGGCAATTATTACGCGGGCACTTTTTGCGTAGTTTAAATTTTTCCTTACTTCGCCAGTAAGTTTAAACCACCAACTCAGAAACGGCTGGCGAACATCCTTCATGTAAAATGTCTGTATTTTATTAATATGACTCCTCAATAAGTCTCTGTTGGCCTCGGATAGTTCTACATTAAAGAGGGTATTGACTACAATCTCAAAAACCAATCTATTCATTAACGGATAAACATCCACACTCTCTCCTGTGGGAAATTTTAATAAGAACAACTGCACCGTATTATTTATCATGGAATGCAGCGACCTGATTCTATCGGTATGAAAACCCGGCTGTATTAAACGTCTTTGCTTTCGCCAATACTCGCCATTTGACGTAAGTAATCCTTTTCCCAAGAATTTCCCCAATTGTTCTGTAAGCATGGGTGACTTATTATAACGCTTATGATTACCTCTGAGCACATGATCCATGAATTCTGGATCTTGCGTTACCACTATTTTTCGTGTCCCAAGGCTTAAGGAATATGTGCCATTGTGCAACGCCATGCTTTCCTCCATTGTGCTCAAAGGATTCCTAAGCAGTTTGCGTGCGTGCCCGATAGAGGTTAAGAAATCATAACCAGGCGGAAGTGAATACTTCATGTATTACCATTTGGGTTCATCAAAACAACAACAAATTCCCTAAACCAGGGTATCGATCATAAAATACCCCAATAAAACTTCCTGCGCCTTTCGCATCCGCGGGAGGAATTAGAACCAGGAGTTGCAATTATTGCAACTCATAAACTCCGCTCTTTTGAAAAATAATATCCAAGTGATCAGAAGTTGCAATAGATTTATGAGTAATTACACACAATTCAGATGGAGATTACCTGCATATTTTACCTAAAGCGCAAAACTAATAATCTGTTGATTCCTTTTGAGCTCCGTCACATACAACAAAGCATTTCAGAAAATGAAATGAAGGCTCCAACGAAGATATCTCACGCGCCAGGATTGAATATTGAACCAACTACGAAATGATCAGCAGCGAGCCATATTCATCAAAGCAGAAGTACCAGATGGCCCAGGAAGTGCTCAAATCGTTTTGTAAGAAAACTATTCCTATTGCGTTTTTCCAGGCCAGCTCCACGCTTTTTGCCCTAGTAGCATTGACCGTATTGAGCTACTATCTCTATGAATTCAATCCCCTGTGGAGTATTTTGATTGCTCCTTTTATAACTGTGTTTCTGAGCAGAAGCTATGTTATTGAGCATGACTGCGGCCATCAAAGTTTTTTTCGAAAAAAATCGGCCAACACCCTCATGGGTAACATTTTTGGATTTTTAGATTGATCCCCTATGAAATGTGGAGATACGTGCATGATAATCACCACAATAACTGTTGGCAATCTAGATAACCGCGACATTAACCCGGAGTTATGGACAATGACTGTCTCAGAATATCGCGCTTGCAGTAAGCGTAAGAATTAATTTACCGCGTAATTCGATCAAAAGCTTCGCAATTTCTTTTTGCACCCTTGGTCGTCTTTGGTATCATAGTCCGGATCCCCCTGGCACGACTGAACCGACCATCCATTATTTCTGTCCTTGCCTATGATGTTGCTTATCTGATAGTAATTTATTTTTTGCTCCAAATTATGCCCATAAGCAAAATACTCCTGGTTTATGGCCTCCCGCTTTACTTATTTTGGGTCGTTGCGACGTATATTTTTTATGCACAACATCAATTCGAAGACACGTACTGGGAAAACCAAACTAAATGGTCCTATGAAGAAGCGACCTTTCTGGGATCAGCGTATATAACTTCTCCACGATGGTTCAGTTGGATGTCTGGAAATGTTGGGTGTCACAATATTCATCACCTCATTTCTTCCATTCCAAATTACAATCTCGCTAAAGCGCAGCGAGCTTTGCAGGGCATTCTCGAATTCAAACCCATTTCCATTTTCGATGTGTACTCGTTACTGGAACTGAAGCTGTGGATGAAGAAAAAAAGAAGCTGGTTAAGTTTCCGGATGACTGAGCACAAAATACAAACACCACTTCAGGCACAAAGGACCCCGCCTAATCCGTAGCAACACCCATAACAAAACAGCCAAAAAGCCTAAAAGATCGTTATTAGCGGAGAGAGAGGGATTACTTTCAGTGATCCCATTTGGGGGGACCAGCAAGTAAAAAAGCCCGCTTCGCTTCGCTCAGGATGTCTTTTGCATGCGTCCTTATGAAAGCTGTTGCTTTCAACGGCCTCCTGTAAAATCCATCTGACAGGCTTTTTTACTTGCGGAGAGAGAGGGATTCGAACCCTCGGTACAGTTGCCTGTACAACGGTTTTCGAGACCGCCCCGTTCAACCGCTCTGGCATCTCTCCTGTTTCCATTTCATTAGACATCCAAAAGTAAAAACTCCCGCAATGTACGCGAGAGTTTCATGCTATTTTATTCTGCCTGGAGGCCGTTATTCAAAGCGCAACGATTCGATAGGATCAAGCTTCGAAGCTTTATGCGCTGGGTAATATCCGGAAATAAGGCCTACAAATATGCACACCCCCAAACCCACAAACATCCAGGTCCACGGAAAAACAAACAACGTAATGCCCATGGCCCTGGAAAGCAGGTTCCCGATTAAAATGCCCAAAATAACACCGGCAATACCACCCATCAAACAAACCACTATGGCTTCAATTACAAATTGTTGCCTGATCCGAAGCGCTGTTGCGCCCAGGGCCTTGCGCACACCAATCTCTCGTGTGCGCTCCGTGACGGAAACCAGCATGATATTCATCAATGCGATGGACGCCCCCAGTAAAGTAATAAACCCTATCCCAAATCCTCCCATGCGCAGTCCGGAAGTGATACTTTCGAGTTGCTGTGCCAGCGTCTCACTCTTTTCTAGTTCAAAAGAATTAGGTTGTCCGGGCCGGTCCCGTCTTATGGACCGCATGAGTCCGGTAGCCTCTCCCATGGCGTACTCCATCTGTGATGGATCGGAAATACCGATGGTCAGTTCATATCTGAGCCCTTGGCCTTTCGACATCTGGTTGCCCTTGATAATGGGAACAAACACCATGTTATCATAATTGCTGTCCGCTAACTGCCCTTTCTCTTTCAGCACACCAATAACGCGAAATTGGATGCCGGAAAATGTTATCTCCGTGCCCACTGGATCTTCGTTGTTTTTATACAGCGTAGTATAAATCTTATAGCCAATCAGCACCACCTGTGATCCATACTGAATCTCCAGGTTGGAAAAGTTGCGCCCTTTTTCGATCTCTAGCCCTTTTATCGTCACGTATTCGTCATTGACGCCTAACACAAAAACATTTGGATTAGTCTTATTTGATAAATGTTTTACTTCAGCGATTTGCGTAATCCGCGCAGAAAGAGAAATCGTGGACACCACTTTGTATTGATCAATGAACCTGAAGGCTTCATTCATCTTCAACTGAGCGAAAGTCTTATCCGAGATTCCCTGACGACTGGATCCCCTGTTCGACGTTGAACGAATATCAAAAGTATTTACGCCTAGCGAAGACAGGCTCTCATTGACCGAGCTCTCGATGCCATCAATCGCGGTAAGTATT
>CAVQQL010000003.1:0-299782 GCA_963714945.1 uncultured Bacteroidota bacterium
GCAGTTCTCAATTTCAATTTTTATGCTCATCTCCACGTTGATCGTCTTTGACCAACTTCAGTATATAAGAAATAAGGATTTGGGCTTTGAGAAAACGCAGGTGATTCGTCTGGATTTAAGTGAGCGTGAACTGCGGGAGAAATCCGAAGTGCTGATGGCGCGATTGAAGCAAAGTTCATCGGTCGTGAACGTCGGCATGGCGAATTCGGCACCGGGCCAGGGCATTGGAAAACTGCTTCTCAAAGTGGAAGACAATGAAGGTAAACTCACAGATCGTGGTGTGGATTTATTTAATGCGGATTTTGATTTTGTGAAGACCTTGGGAATGCACATTGTTCAAGGTAGGGATTTCTCCCGTGATGTTGCTTCGGACACAACGTATGCAGTACTGGTGAATGAAGCCATGGTGCAGCGAATGGCATGGGAAAACCCAATGGGGAAAAAGTTTATTTTTCAACGTGGAGGTCCCGAGGGCTCAGATATCGAGAAGAGAGTAGTGGGTGTAGTAAAAGATTATCACCAAAACTCACTGTATGACGCCATCGAGCCGCTGATGATCATACTGGATGACAACCAAAATTATGTGTTTGTCCGTACTGCTGACGGAGATGTTCGGCAGTCATTGGCGGCGGTAGAAAATGTATGGAAAGAGACTTTCCCCAACAGCATATTCGAATACAATTTCCTCGACCAGGATTTCAATTCTCAGTACAAAGCGGATGAAAAACGAAGTCAGATCTTCACGGCATTTTCTGGGCTTACTATTCTAATTGCCTGCCTGGGCTTGTTAGGGCTTTCTGCGTTTACCACAGAGCAGCGAACCAAAGAGATAGGCGTTCGGAAAGTCATTGGCGCCAGTGTATCCGGCCTGGTCGTTCTCGTTTCAAAGGAATTTTTCCTGTTGGTTGGTATGGGTATGCTGCTTTCTTTCCCGGCCGCCTGGTACTTTACCGATAGCTGGTTGCAGAATTTCGCTTATCGCATTGAGCTTTATGGCGAATGGCCTACCTTCATTATCTCAGCGTCGCTTGCTTTTATCATTACACTCGTGACGGTTGGATACCATGTCGTTCGCGCGGCTTCCGCCAACCCTGTCAACGCATTGAGAAATGAGTAGGTGCGTGCAATTCTCCAAACGGGCAGTTGTATCCGATCTTCTTGCAGGCATCTCCTTTTGGTATTCAGAAATTTCAATTCCGGTTTGTAAACCCGCGTTGTCGGTTAGCCTCGAAAACGATAATAGCCGCCGCAGTAGAGACATTCAATGAGTCGATCTTTCCCTGCATCGGAATAATGATTGTTGTGGATGCCGTGTCTACCCAAACTTTTGATAATCCTGTGGATTCGGTGCCCAAAACAATGGCACACGGCATACGAAAATCAATTTCATGGTACGGTTTTGAGGCGCCCAAATGGGTGGCGAGGCATTGGATATCGTGTTGTTTTAGCCATGCAATTGTTTCCTCCGACGTTGCGGAGGCGATCGGCGTGGTAAAGACGCAGCCCACGCTTGATCGTATCACATTTGGATTGTAAAAGTCAGTCTGAGGATCGCAAATAATAACTGCATCGACGCCAGCGGCATCAGCAGTGCGGAGTATAGCACCCAGATTCCCGGGTTTTTCTACTGCTTCCAGAATCAGCAACAGTGGATTTTTTTGCAGTCGAATGTTTTCCAGGGTATGCTTTTTTTGCTCCACAATAGCAATGATACCACCCGTGCTATCGCGGTATGCGATCTTTTCGAAGACAGCTCGCCGCACAGGCAAAAGCAGATTTTCATCTGTCGCTATGGTTTGCACGGTCGCTGCTGATACGATTTCAGGACAAAAGAATACGCTGGTTCATCTTGTATTCGCTTTCTACCGCCAATGAAAGCTCTTTAACGCCTTCAACAATGAACACATTTTGACGCTTTCGCTCCCTGGCTTTCTCCAACGATATGATGTTCTTTATCTTCGCATTTTGGTGACTGGTAATGAGCGAATGCATTCCCTGTGAATTAGGTTTAAACATTAAAGTTATTCAAATCTAAGTTTCTTCTAACTTTAAGTCCGCAAACATTGAATGAAGAAAATTGAGCTTTAAACTGTTGTACCCATTTTCCTGGCAAGACTACGCGTTAATCGACTCTGGTAATTTTGAAAAACTGGAACGATTCGGAAAATATCTACTCATTCGACCCGAGCCTCAGGCGATCTGGAAGAGATCGTTACCTGAGCAGGAGTGGAGGGAGCGCGCTGATGCAAAATTTGTGCGTGAACAAACTGATAAATTTCGTTTCACAGATGACATTAAAGGTGGCTGGTCTAAAAGTCCTGCGATGCCTGATAGCTGGAATGTCCGTTACCAGTATAATGCACTAGATATTACGCTTCGGCTTGCGCTTACGGGTTTTGGGCATGTGGGTATTTTCCCGGAACAGGGAAGCAATTGGAATTTTATTTACGATACCATTACAGGCTGGAATATTCCAAAACCTAAAGTCCTGAATCTTTTTGCTTATACCGGCGCGGCCTCGGTTGTGGCCCGTTCTGCACATGCAGATGTTATACATTGTGATGCTTCCCGGCCGGGATTAAACTGGGCAAGCCACAACATGGAACTTAATAATATCAAAGATACCCGCTGGGTATACGAAGATGCTTTCAAGTTTGTGCGGCGGGAGGTGAAACGCGGAAAAAAGTATAATGGGATTATCATGGATCCTCCACCGTATGGACGTGGTCCTGAAGGTGAGAAATGGACACTCCAGGAACAACTTGATGAACTTGTCGCCATGACCAGCACATTGCTCGAAACGAAAAACAGTTTTTTCATACTGAGTATGTATGCCATCGGGCTTTCTGCTGTCGTAGGATTGAACGTAGCAAAGACTCACTTCGATATCAGCGAACCGGAGTACGGCGAATTCATTCTCAACGCTGAACAAGGAAAGGATTTGCCCATGGGCACATTCTTACGTTTCGCTACGTGAACCAGGTTTTTTTACCGAATGCCTTCAGGGCATCGATATCCATAAATTGCATTTTTCGGAACGATTACTCCTTTGTCCATAGACGCATGCGCTAGTGACTTTCATTTCTTAAGAATTTTGATTTTGAATATTGATCGTTCTGTTTTATTCAGATTCGGTATCAACGTAAGCTTAATGAAGAATAGTTTTTTTGCAGACAAGCGTACTTGTTTGACGAAGAAAATTAGTTTCACCCTTACCTTTAGTTTTTTGCGGTGACCGCAAAATCCGACATTGTGCAACCCCTATGGGTCATAATCGTGCCATATTATAATTACTTATCGGGTTATCGCGAAGGTGAAATTACGGTGGATAGCTGCACAGGGAGGCATAAGGAACTACGATTAACCCACTTTTCTGAGAACCACTTCCACCATAATTCTGTTTTATTTAATTAAGCAGGTTAGTATTTTCGACACCACAAAAGAAACGATACGCTATTCCGATAATTCGCAAATAAAGGCGGCTAAAGAGAGAATATTATGAAATTCCCTTTGGCTCGATTGCGATGCCCGGGCAGTCAGATTTTCTGAACCTTCCCTTTTCACAAAACCGTTTGTACGGGTTAAGCAATAGCCAATTAAAAGTCTTATCTTTGCGGCTTGATTCGAAAAAATAGAGGTATTTCAGCGATTTATGGACGTTAACAAGATAAGAAACATTGCAATTATTGCGCATGTTGACCATGGTAAAACAACCCTGGTAGATAAACTTTTGCATGCAGGGCACCTTTTCAAGGACCATGAGCATCCCGGTGAACTCATTATGGATAGCAACGACCTGGAGCGTGAGCGCGGAATCACCATATTAGCCAAAAACGTTTCGGTTCGGTATAAAGACTATAAGATTAATGTTATCGATACGCCAGGCCACAGCGACTTTGGTGGTGAAGTGGAACGTGTCCTCAACATGGCCGATGGATGTCTTTTGCTCGTCGATGCATTTGAGGGTCCGATGCCGCAAACGCGATTTGTTTTGCAGAAGGCCCTTCAATTGGGGCTGAAGCCGATTCTTGTCATCAACAAAGTAGATAAGAAAAACTGCACACCAGATGAAGTTCATGAGCAAGTATTTGAACTCATGTTTTCTTTGGATGCAACAGAAGAACAGCTGAATTTTCCTACTTTCTACGGTTCTGCGAAGCAGGGTTGGATGAGTACGGACTGGAAAACACCGACCACGGATATTACTGCCCTGATAGAGGGTGTTATTGAATTCATACCGGAACCCAAGATCGATATTGGCGCCGACCCAAATGATGATTACTTCGCTGGAATACTCTGCTTACATTGGCCGCGTGGCGATAGGGCGCGTGCAGCGGGGCACCGTTAAACAAGGTCAGCAGATTGTGCTTGTCAAGCGCGACGGAAAGATCTCCAAAACACGCATAAAAGAAGTTTACATCTTTGAAGGGTTCGATAAGAAAAAAGTAGAACAGGTCAATGCCGGCGAAATTTGTGCATTGGTCGGATTGGAGGGCTTTGAGATCGGTGATACGGTGGCCGATGTGGAAAAGCCTGAAGCTTTAAAATCAATTTCTATTGATGAGCCTACAATGAGTATGCTCTTTACGATAAATAATTCTCCTTTCTATGCGAAAGAGGGAAAGTTTGTTACGTCACGCCACGTTAAGGAACGTCTGGAGAAGGAATTAGAGAAAAACCTGGCGCTTAGACTCGGTGAAACGGGTTCTGCGGACAGCTTCACAGTCTTTGGCCGCGGCGTGCTGCATTTATCAGTCTTGATAGAGACTATGCGCAGGGAGGGATACGAACTTCAAATTGGTCAGCCGCAGGTAATTTTCCGGGAAGTTGATGGTGTGAAGTGCGAACCTGTCGAAGAACTCACTATTGACTTGCCTGAGACGGTGGCGGGTAAAGCTATAGAAACCGTATCCATCCGGAAAGGTGAGATGTTGAATATGGAACCGAAAGGAGACCGGATGATTCTGAAGTTTTTGATTCCATCAAGGGGTATTATGGGACTGCGAAACTACTTATTAAATGTAACTGCCGGCCAGGCTGTCGTCACCCATCGCTTTAAGGAATACCAGCCCTACAAAGGCGAAATCCCCGGTCGGGTTAACGGTTCGTTGATTGTCATGGAACAAGGTGAGGCCATTGCCTACAGCTTACACAACTTGCAGGATCGCGGCAGGTTTTTCATTAACCCGGGTGAGGCTGTTTATGAGGGGCAGGTAATTGGCGAACATAGTCGGAATGGTGACCTTGTAATCAATGTGACGAAAACAAAAAAGCTTACCAACATGCGCGCTTCCGGATCGGACGAAAAAATGAAAATTGCGCCTCCCTTAAAACACACATTGGAAGAGGCTTTGGAATATATTCAGGCGGATGAATACGTGGAGGTTACGCCGCAATCAATTCGTTTGCGCAAGATTTATTTGAATGAGCTCGATCGAAAACGAAACAGCAAATAATCAGCGTGCCGGAAAGATTCTATTCCATATCGATTCAAAGACTATTTTTGGCGTCATGGATAAAAGGATTTGCTTTAATCGTGATGATGGCTTTCTCTTTTTTGGTCTCAGCGCAATCCACACCAAAAAAAAATGAATCATTGATTCTTCAGGCTGATACGCTTTTGCAACAACAGGATTTTGCAGGCGCACTTGCTTTGTATACTAAGATAATAGAGAAAACAAAACCGGTAAACGCAGATGACTACCGGGTCATTTATAAACGAGCCTATTGTTATTATGCTTTAGGTGATTTTGATAACGCGCTCAGCGACATCAATCGTTTCATTCAGCAAGTACCCGATGAGCAGGCGAAGCTAATGCGTGCATATATTAATCAGGAGCTTGAAAATTACGAGGCACAATTACAGGACCTCAATGAGCTTCTGGCAAACAACCCTGGCAATCCAGAGCTGCTGCGCTGGCGGGCTTCCGTACTCATGGAATCTGAGCATTATGCTGAAGCACAAAAAGACATACGGAAATTGCTGGATTATCAGCCAAGTCCTGAGCTTAAGTCATATCTTGGACTTTCCTATTATTACCAGAACAACCCGGATAGCGCAATAGCCATTTTTGATGAGGTTATCGCAGGCACTCCGGATTATCTTCAACCCTATCTTTATGCTGCTTCCCTGGCCTTGGAAGAAGAGGCGTTTGATCTTGCGTTGGAGTACATCAATCAGGGCTTGAGCATTGATCCGGCTAACCTGACACTCCTGTTCTATAAAGGAATCGCGCTTGTTGAGAATGATAAAACTGATGAGGGCTGTAAATGCATTACAAAAGCCTTTGCAGGGGGCATCGATGACGCTGCCGACTACCTAAAAAATTACTGCTATGGTGTTAATTGAAATAAAGCACAGCCCCGCAGAAGCCTGAGCATCGCTTTTTTCAGGCTTTTTTGCACCACCTGGATGATGGAAATCATTTTTTGTGTCCTGAACAATCCGTAAATTCGATTCCTGACTGTTTCATTTTTCCACTGAAGATAACGGTATGAAGAAAATTCTCGTTCCTTGCGATTTCTCAGAGCAGGCTACCAGTGCCTTTCGGTTTGCGCTAGATATGGCCCAACAATCCAACAGGGAAGTCCATCTGTTGCATGTAATAGAATTGCCAGTCATGCACGACAGCATGCTTATGCCTACACTGTCTTTTGAGTCAACTTTGCTCAAGGAGCTAAGGGATAACGCCGAGGATCAATTTAGGAAGATTAAGGAAAAAATAGCTTCTGACGCCGCTGTGGTAAGTAAAGTTACTTTTGGATATACATCAATGATGATTTTAGAGTATATCGCCGAAGCTGAAATTGATCTCGTTGTTATGGGAACAAAAGGTGTGAGTGGGCTTCGTGAACTGCTCATCGGATCGAATGCCGAAAAAATTGTGCGCGGAGCTTCTTGTCCTGTGATCACGGTAAGGAAAGACTGCCAGTTTCATTCCATCAAAAACATTGTCTTTCCAAATTCATTGGGGGATGGATCAGGAGGATCTCATTGCACACATCAATACGCTACAGGATTTTTTTCAAGCTACGCTGCACGTTGTCTGGATCAATACGCCGGGCAACTTTACGAGCGACAATATTACCCTGCCCCGGCTTGAACGTTTCGCCAAGCACTTCATGCTGAAGGATTATACGCTTAACGTTTGCAATGATATCTATGAGGAGTCGGGAGTGATAAATTTTGCGCACAAGATCAAGGCCGATCTGATTGCTATGGGCACCCACGGCCGCAGAGGACTGAATCACGTGCTCAGCGGAAGTGTTGCAGAAGACGTAGTGAATCATATAGATTGCCCGATTTGGACGTATACTATAAAGAAAGTTGACGGTAAATCATCAACCAACGATTAACCACTATTCGCATCACATATTCCTCCGGTACTGCCCCCCAACTTCAAAAAGTGCATTCGTTATCTGACCCAGGGAACAGACTTTGCAAGCTTCCATAAGAACCTCGAAAATATTCTGATTTTGCACAGCAGCTTGCTGAATATTGTCTACTGCTATGTGCAGCGTCCGCGGCATGAAAAACATGGAGGTTCGTGAGCATGTTGATTTGATACTCCTTTTCTTCTGCAGTAGCACGAATTACTTCCTGCGGCATGACGGTCGGCGACCCCTTTGAGCTTAAGAAAGTGTTGACCCCAATTATCGGATATTCACCCGTGTGCTTAAGCGTTTCATAATATAAACTCTCCTCTTGTATTTTCCCGCGTTGGTACATGGTTTCCATAGCGCCAAGAACGCCCCCGCGCTCGGTGAGTCGATCGAACTCAGCCAGCACCGCCTCTTCAACTAAATCTGTGAGTTCCTCGATAATGAATGATCCCTGAAGTGGATTTTCATTTTTCGCCAATCCTAGCTCCTTATTAATAATGAGTTGTATGGCCATCGCCCTACGCACAGATTCTTCCGTCGGTGTTGTTATGGCTTCATCATAGGCATTGGTATGGAGGGAATTGCAGTTATCATATATGGCATACAATGCTTGCAGTGTGGTGCGGATGTCGTTGAAGTCAATTTCCTGGGCATGCAACGATCGACCTGATGTTTGAATGTGATACTTCAACATTTGCGCACGCGGATTTGCGCCGTACTTATTTTTTAAAGCCTTCGCCCAGATACGGCGCGCAACACGACCGATCACAGCATACTCCGGATCGATTCCGTTGCTGAAGAAAAAGGACAGGTTAGGTGCGAACTCGTCAATGTCCATACCTCGGCTAAGGTAATACTCCACATACGTGAATCCGTTCGCTAAGGTGAAGGCAAGCTGTGTAATGGGGTTTGCACCGGCCTCGGCAATATGATACCCGGAAATGGAGACTGAATAAAAGTTGCGGACGGCGTGGTCGATAAAATATTGCTGCACGTCTCCCATTAGTCGCAGTGCAAACTCAGTGGAAAAGATGCATGTGTTTTGCGCCTGATCCTCTTTCAGAATATCAGCCTGTACGGTTCCGCGTACTTGTTTCAATGTATCATCTTTGATCTTTTGGTAGACCTCTGCAGGTAGTACCTGATCGCCTGTTGTGCCAAGCAACATGAGCCCTAAACCATTGCTGCCCTTTGGCAAAGTTCCCTGATAGGTGGGACGAATTGCTTCCCGACCTTCGTAAAGGCTGGTGATTTTTTTTATGATGTCATCGTCCAGGCTATTGTTGCGGATGTAGATCTCGCATTGCTGATCTATGGCCGCATTCATGAAAAATCCCAATAGCATCGGTGCGGGACCGTTGATCGTCATGGACACTGACGTTTTTGGATCGGCGAGATCGAAACCGCTGTACAATTTCTTTGCGTCATCAAGGCAACAAATACTAACACCGGAGTTTCCAATTTTCCCATAAATATCCGGGCGGTAATCCGGATTGTGTCCATAAAGCGTGACAGAATCAAACGCAGTGGATAAGCGCTTTGCTGGCATCGATTGACTCACATAATGAAATCTTCTGTTGGTGCGTTCAGGTCCGCCTTCTCCTGCGAACATCCGCGTTGGATCTTCGCCCTCACGTTTGAAAGGATAAATGCCCGATGTATACGGAAATTCGCCTGGAACATTCTCTCGCAAATTCCAGCGCAGTAAATCCCCCCAGGCGCTGTATTTTGGCAACGCTACCTTTGGAATCTGCGTATTGGAAAGAGACTTTGCGTGGGTTTCTATTGCGATCTCTTTGCCGCGCACACTGAATTTATAAAGCGGTTCCTTATACCGGCTTATTGTATCTGGCCATGTCTCGATTCGTTTCCAGTTCCTCGGGTCAAGCTCAAGTTTGATACGATCGAATTCTACTTGTAACGCTTTCCCGATTTCCGGGTTATGAGTGCCAACTATATCTTTCGTTTTATGCAGGGCATACAGATTATCCGCAGTGTCAGCTTGCTGGTTTACCCACTTGTCATAGCTTCTGTTGCTTTCTGAAATTTCACTTAGGTACCGTGTGCGTTGGGGAGGGATGATAAATATCTTCTCTGACATTTCTCGCGCCACCTGTAATGTAGACTTTAATGGCACACCCGTCTTTGTCGCAATTTTTTCAATCACATGCTTGTACAGTTGGTTTGTGCCCGGATCGTTGAACTGCGAAGCAATGGTTCCGAACACAGGCATGTCATCCACATTGTCATTCCATAATTGATGATTGCGCTGATATTGTTTTTTTACATCGCGGAGCGCGTCGAGTGCACCACGCTTGTCAAATTTGTTTAAAGCAATGATGTCCGCAAAATCGAGCATATCGATTTTTTCGAGCTGGGTGGCTGCACCATACTCGGGTGTCATCACATACAGCGACACATCACTGTGATCTAAAATCTCCGTGTCACTTTGTCCAATCCCGGAGGTTTCCAAAATGATCAAATCATATCCTGCGGCTTTGAGTACCTGTATGGCTTCCTTTACGTAGCGGGAAAGGGCGAGATTACTTTGACGGGTTGCCAGAGAACGCATGTACACGCGTGGATTATTAATGGCATTCATTCTAATCCTGTCACCCAATAATGCTCCTCCGGTTTTGCGTTTGGAGGGATCAACTGATATCAACCCGACAGTTTTATCTTTAAAGTCATTAAGAAATCGTCGGACAAGTTCATCTACCATAGAGGATTTTCCCGCCCCTCCCGTTCCGGTAATTCCCAAAACAGGCGTATTCGATGCCGCGGCCAGCCCCTTGATTTTTGAAAAGACTTCCTCATGGCGGTCATGAAAATTCTCGGCCGCAGAAATAATCCGGGCAATCGCTACCGGGTTCTTAGACGTCAGCAGATCCGGCTCATCGTTCAATACTTCCCCGGAAGGGACATCGCTTTTCTCTACCAGGTCATTGATCATGCCCTGCAATCCTAGTGCCCGACCATCATCAGGAGAATAAATTCTGGCAATGCCGTAATCCATCAATTCCTTTATCTCTCCCGGTAAAATTACACCACCACCCCCTGCAAAGATTTTGATATGTCCTGCGCCCTTTTGCTGAAGAAGGTCGTGCATGTATTTGAAGTATTCATTGTGACCACCTTGATAGCTGGTCATCGCAATGGCTTGTGCATCTTCCTGGATGGCAGTGTTTACTACCTCTTCGACGCTTCGGTCATGCCCCAGGTGAATGACTTCTACACCCGTAGCCTGGATAATCCGACGCATAATGTTGATGGCGGCATCATGGCCATCAAACAAACTTGCAGCCGTCACAATTCTGACTTTGTTTTTCGGCTTATAGGGATCAGGTGCCTGATGGCCCGCGAGACTTGCTTGCTTTGGATGCGTTTTCTCAGGAATAGATGTTTTGCTCATTTTATTGATGCCAAATTGTAGTGATCAAAAATAACCAGAAGGGTAGTATTAAGCTAACAGTTATTAGGAACTTGTCTCGTGATTTGCATTGTGGCGTAAAATCGCTTTGATAATCTCCTGTTGCGAAATAGTGGAATCAATACCTGTAGTTATCATAAGGTCAAATAGAATACCCCATTGGCCAGTCTGTTCACTTGTCATACTGCAATTCCCTATCTTGCACCTCAATGGGATTAAAAAAAATACTGCGCGTCGTATTAATAGTTTCAGTTGCTTGTTCCGGTGTGTTTTTGTTGTTCGTGGCGGTTGGTGTTAGCCCTATTGACCGCACGCCGGATCGTGAGCAATTGTACACATTGATGATGGACGGCATGGATACGCTGGCAAAACCGGTCAGTCTTCATCGCGGTTTTTTGATCGGCTTTTCGAAAGAGAACATTACGCCTTCTTATCGCACAGCTACTGCAGGCTACGGCAATCGATTGGGGAAACTGTTCACTTCCATCCGCGACTCCGTATACATCCGCACCATGATTATTGACAACGGGGCACAACGAATTGCTGTTGTGAGTGCCGATCTATTGATTATCCCGCCCGCAGTGACTGCAGTATTGGAGAAAGAGCTACCGGATGTGGGATTTACATTGGACAACACATACCTCGGCGCTGTTCATACCCATAATAGTATTGGCAACTGGGGCAAGGGTGTCATAAGTTTTCTCTATGGATCGTATGAAGATTCCATCGTCCATTTCATAGCCAACAAAATTAAACTAAGTATTCAACACGCTTCATTGAATATTTTACCCGCCACGTTAAAGGCGGGGTCCATTCCACTACAGCACACCGTACACAACCGCCTTATCGATAACGGCCCGGTCGATTCTTTGCTCAGGGTGGTTGAGGTCCAGCGAAGTGATAGTTCGAAGCTCTTGCTGATGAGCTTTACTGCTCATGCTACTTGTCTGGATTCGCGCGACTTGCGGCTTTCAAGCGACTATCCCGGAAAGTTAATTGAATTAGTGGAGGACGAGGGGTATGCTTTTGCCATGTTTATGGCCGGGTCTGTCGGCAGCCACACAGGCAGTGCTCCGACGCGAGGCAACCCTTGTATTGATTGGATGGCGACAGAAGTTTCTCAGGGATTTCTGGCCAATCGCACGGCACTTAACAGCGTTCATGATTCTACTTTGGTGATGCATCGCATACCGTTATTGCTTGGCGATTCGCAAGCCAAAGTCTTGAAGAATTGGCGCATACGGCCATGGTTATTTAAATTGGTCTTCGGAGATTATCCTGCCTACCTCACCGTACTCCGACTGGGCAATGTCGTTATGTTGGGAACACCATGCGATTTTTCGGGTGAGTTTGATCGTTCATTGGATCTGTTGGCCGCGAAACACGGCTTGCAATTAATGGTCACAAGTTTTAACGGCGGCTATGTTGGCTATGTCACGCCAGACAAATATTATGATGTCGACCACTATGAAACGCGGCTAATGAATTGGTATGGGCCGGGCAATGGCGAATATTTGAAGCGATGCATGGAACAGTTGCTGCTTACGGTGGCTGGGGATGCCGAAATACAGTAGAATAATGATCTGACCTAGGTATTCTGCCGCCCATCACGAATTCGCGTATGTTTTTGAGAATTTTCTTTTGCCAGCTGCGCATTCCTGCTGCTTGTGGCAGACCACCGAGTGTGTTTTAAATACTATTGATGCACAGCAACTTGGCGGGATGAATAAATTCGTAAAATCCTTTCCCCAAACGTTTGATATTTTGTTACCTTCACAAGCAAACAGAACGCACGTTTATACGGAAGAGATGCTTTAAAAAATAGGAAAAAGAAGCATTGCATAATAGCATGATCGGATTGACTTCTAGCGTTCAGGTTGCAAAAGGATAAACAATTAATCAGTCTTGAAAGGTGCTGATGTTTTAGAGACAAAAGTGATTTATAAACGTGGAGGCAGAGGTAAATTCCTAAATAATTAATCGTTATCACATATGAGCAGAAACTGCAATAGGGCTATATTATTATTTTCTACCCTGTCAATTTTTTTCGTTTTGGAAGCGTGCCGGGAAAAGGAGCTGGCTGCTGGTGCAGGCAGTAACCCAAAAGTCGAAAAACTTAAGCTGCTGCCGGGTTTTAAGGCTGAGCATCTCTATAGTCCAACTGCGCATGAGCAAGGCTCCTGGGTAGCGATGACCTTTGACCATAAAGGCCGGATGATTACGGCAGACCAGTATGGTGCCTTGTACCGGATGGCGATCCCTCCGATTGGCGATACGAGCAGCCTGAAGGTTGAAAAGCTTATTATTGGCTCGGCCGAAGATCGGGATGCCGATACCACTACCCTCAAAATCGGAATGGGCTATGCCCAAGGGTTGCTCTATGCTTTCAACAGCCTGTATGTTATGGTCAACCACAACAGCGACAAGGACTTCGACAAGAATACCGGGCTGTACAGGCTTCAAGACACGGATGGAGATGACCAGTTCGACAAGATCACCTTGCTCAAAGCCCTCAAAGGCGAACCTGGGGAACATGGTCCGCATAGCCTCGTCCTCGCACCAGACAAAAAGTCGATTTACCTCACAGCGGGTAACCACGTTGATGTGCCTGTAATGGATGTCTACCGTGTTCCACCAGTATGGCAGGAAGATAATTTGTTCCCGCAAATCAAAGATCCCAGAGGCCATGCGAACAGCCGCAAAGCTCCGGGGGGTTGGATAGCCCATATTGACTCATTAGGACAACAATGGGAACTGGTAAGTGCCGGGTACCGAAACGAGTTTGATTTAGCATTCAACGATGCCGGTGATTTGTTTACCTATGACTCAGATATGGAGTGGGACTTTGGCATGCCATGGTACCGGCCTACCCGCATTTGTCATGTAACCAGTGCAAGTGAATTTGGGTGGCGTACCGGAAATGGAAAATGGTCACCTGCGTACCCGGATAACCTGCCCCCGGTGCTCAACATTGGCCAAGGCTCACCGACCAATTTGATTAGTGCCTCGAATGCTGATTTCCCTGCTCAGTTTAAGAAAGGTCTGTTTGCCTTTGATTGGAGTTTTGGCATTATCTACGCTATCCATCTTGAACCACAAGGCGCTTCTTATTCTGCAACTGCGGAGGAGTTTCTTTCAGGGTCACCTTTGCCACTGACTGATGGTGGGATCGGTCCGGATGGAGCCTTGTATTTCTTAACAGGAGGAAGGCGATTGGAGTCTGATCTATACCGTGTTTATTATAGTGATGGGCAGTTGAATAATAGCGGCACAGCGGGCAATGAGGATATGAACCCGGTTGAAATAAACGACGCAAACAAACTTAGACGAACCCTTGAGCAATATCATACATTGAAGACTGGTGCGGTAGATGAGGCATGGCCTTACTTAAAACATGACGATCGATTTGTGCGCTTTGCCGCAAGGTTGGCGGTTGAACACCAGCCTGTAAGCGAGTGGAAGGAGCGGGCTTTAAAGGAAAGCGACCCCGTAATCCTGACGCAAGCCATGATAGCACTGGCACGCCACGGAGACATCTCGGTAAAAGACAGAATGCTGCAGTCACTCATCATGGTTGATTTTCAAAAACTGTCGCCATCCCAGCAGATCGATTTGCTTCGGGCCTTTGAGTTGATTCTATATCGGATGGGCAATCCCCAAGGTGAATTGAGAAATAAGGTCAGTGCTTATCTGGACCCGATATACCCGGCGCAAGCCAATGAGCTGAATCGCTCGTTGAGCAAGGTTCTTGTTTTTCTGGAAGCACCGGGTGTAGTAGCTAAAACAGTGAAATTACTGGCAGACGCCAAGGATGATCCATTGGATAAAACGGTTAGTGCCTCGAACGATCTGATCATGAGAAATCCTCAATATGGATTGGACATTGCTGCCATGTTGTCAAAAGTACCACCGAGACAACAGACCTATTACGCCACAGTGCTGAGTGAAGCCAAGACAGGATGGACTCCCGCGCTTCGCGAGCAGTACTTCAAGTGGTTCGACAAGGCATTCACGTTTCAAGGTGGTAGAAGCTATATTGGCTTCATCGACAAAGCAAGAAAGGGTGCATTGGCCCATGTCCCGCCGGATAAGTATGAATTCTATAATAAAATCTCCGGCGACTCATTGCTTTCAGCATCTGGTAATGACCTGGCGAACCTACCATCCCCTGAAGGCCCCGGAAGAAGGTGGACTATGGAGGAAGCTATGCCTCTGCTGAGTGATGGGCTGAGCAACAGGGACTTCGATCAGGGAAAAAAAATGTTCGCGGCGAGCCTTTGCAGTTCGTGCCATATGATGCAAGGTGAAGGTGGGAGCATCGGCCCTGATTTATCGCAACTCGGCACTAGATTTACAGAAAGGGATATCCTTGACAATACTATCAACCCCAGCAAAGAAGTTTCTGATCAGTATGCGGCTACGATTTTTTCGATGAAGGATGGTAGTTCGATTTTGGGCAGGCTCACCAACGAAGACGATGAGAAGTTTTATATTTCTCAGAATCCGTTTGCACCACAGGTGTCGCGGGCAATTGCAAAAGATGAGGTAATCTCGACAAAACTGTCGCAAGTTTCATTAATGCTTCCAGGACTCGTTAACCGATTAAACGAAGAGGAACTGAAAGACTTGCTTGCCTACCTGGTAGCGGGCGGAAACAAAGATGACAAAGTATATTCGGGAGATGGTGCGACATCCAAAAAGTAAAGGATTATAGGATTAAACAAGATCTGCATGCACAAAAGAATCAATTTACCGTCAATTCAAGTTGCCCTTGTTGCTTTGATGCTGATGGCGGCAAGCTGTAAAATGCCCGTTGTCGCGCAGGAAAAAGAAGACGGGTTCATCAGGATATTTGATGGCAAGACGCTCAAGGACTGGGAAGGAGACCCTAATTACTGGCGCGTGGAAAATGGAAATTTAACAGGAGAAATTACGGCGGACAAGCTCTTGAAGAGCAATACCTTTGTGATTTGGCGGGGCGGGGCGCCAACAGACTTTGAGTTGAAGCTGGAATACCGAATCTCAATGGATGGGAATAGCGGGATCAATTACAGGAGTGAGCAGCTAACTGAACCTCCATACGCATTAAAGGGGATATCAGGCGGATATCGATGGAAAAAATCGTTATACGGGTCAGAACTATGAAGAGCGTGGAAGAACCACGCTGGCCTACAGGGGCCAAAAGGTAACCGTAAATTCAGCGTTGGATCCAACGACTTCGGTGAGCGATAATGTTAAGAACAATGCCTGGACACACACTGCGGTAGACGGATCATTGGGCAACATTGATTCTTTGGGTACAAACATTAAAGTCAATGACTGGAATACGTGCCATCTGATTGTGAAAGGTAACAGGCTACAACATTACGTCAATGGAATTCTGATGAGCGATGTCACGGATAATGATAAGGCTAACCGAAAGATGGGGGGATTAATCGGCGTACAGGTTCACGTTGGGCCACCCATGAAGGTTGAGTATAGGAATATACTACTAAAGCAGTAATGGGTTTGATGCAGTCATGAGCAAGATAGCAGATTTAAGGAATCAGCCCTGGCGGGGTAAGATATCCAACCGCGCACAATTGGGTGGGATAGAGACTGCTGTTATCGATGATGGTGTAGGACGCGGAACCCGAATTGCCTGGATAAATACTGGGTCTGGGTTGCGTTACAAGGTTGTCATTGACAGGGCGATGGATATTGCCGATGCATTTTATAATCAGCATAGTCTTACTTGGCTGAGTCATGCAGGCATTACATCACCACAACCTTTTTCGAACCAGGGATTGGATTGGCTCAGGACATTTGGCGGAGGTCTACTTACAACGTGCGGACTGTCACATGTTGGTGGTCCGGAGACAGATTCGTATGGCGAGCGAGGTCTTCACGGGTTAATCAGCAATATTCCGGCAGCAATAGAATCGATCTCGCAGCCTGATCTTTTGGCCGGCAACATGGATATGCACATTACAGGGAGGGTGTTGCAAACTACTGTATTCGGCCCCAGTATTGAACTAAAGCGTACCCTATCTGCTACTTTGGGAAAGTCAGAAATACGTATTCATGACGAGATCACGAATCGCGCCAATACACCTGCACCGCATATGATGCTATACCACCTTAATTTTGGATGGCCGTTGATTGACGAAGGAACTGATATCCTTTGGCGGGGCGCCTGGAAATCAAGCAGCGGTATCGCTGACAGAATATTCCAGGAAGGGTACAACTTTCGCAAGTGTCCCGCACCCCTCGAAAGCCATGCCGGGACAGGAGAGGAAGTTGCTTTTATTGACGTAATGGCTGACCCTGCGGGAAACTGCATTTGCGGGCTTCATAATGAGCAACTTGGAATTGCTTTGGCCATACGATTCAAAAAGGCGCAGCTACCCTGGTTAACGAACTGGCAGCACTGGGGGACAGGGGAATATGTTACCGGCCTTGAGCCCGGAACGAATCCCCCAATTGGGCAGGCAAAAGCGCGGGAAGAAAATTCACTAATACTCCTGGCACCGGGCGAGTGCCTATCGTACGACCTTGACATTGAAGTTTTACACGATGAAGCCGGGGTCCGCTCGTTAATAAACAGCACTACATAGGACTAATGAATAATGATATGAAAACAACAGAGAAAATAAGTTTGGCTGAAAAAGCGTTGGAACAAGGCAAAGGGATGTTGCGATTAGCCCCAACGTGGGTGCCACGTTCATTCTGCGTGCCAGGTAGGAGAATCAAATTGCATCCTGATGATTATTATGTGCTTGGCGGACAGCGCGGGGGTATTGATGAGCGGTGGCTGTCCTCTACAACACCGGCTAAAAATGGCCCGTTGACCGGTGAAAATGAAGGCTTGAGCGCTGTTGTCTTTACCGATGGTAAAAAAGAACTTCAACTATTACTAAAAGATGTTATCGATGAACTCAAAGGCGAGCTGATTGGGGACCGTCTCTGGAATAAGTATCACGGTTGGGCTATGTATTCTAAGTTCTTTGACAATATGGGTCCTCTGCCCCATCATATTCACCACAACGATGAGCATGCCGCGCTTATTGGTCAGTTGGGTAAACCTGAAGCCTACTATTTCCCTCCTCAATTGAATAATCATGGGGGTGATTTTCCGTATACATTTTTTGGTATTTCTCCGGGGACGACAAAGGAACAAATCAGGCAATGCCTCGTTAATTTTACGAAGGGTGACAATAAAATTACGAACTACTCCCAGGCGTTCCGGCTTGAGCCTGGAACCGGTTGGGACGTACCACCGGGGATGCTGCATGCTCCAGGCAGTCTGTGTACCTACGAACCGCAGAAAGCTTCTGACGTATTTGCGATGTACCAATCGCTGGTCAATGAAGCGATCATCCCCGAAGAACTACTGTGGAACGGAACTCCGGCCGACAGAATTGGGGATTTTGACCAGTTGTTGGAAGTGATTGACTGGAAATTGAACGTTGATACCCAGCTAATGCAAAACCGCTTTATGGTCCCCAAGCCGGTGCGTTCTTTGGCTGAAATGAAAGCCGAAGGGTTTGTCGAAAACTGGGTTTGCTACAAATCAGCGGCGTTTAGCGCAAAAGAATTAACTGTGTCCCCGGGTGCAACAGTGACTATAAAAGACAGTGCTGCCTATGGTATTATCATGATGCAGGGGCACGGTGTAATGGGTGAGTGGAAAATTGAGACGCCTGCGCTAATAAGGTATGGACAGCTTACAAACGACGAATTTTTCATCAGTGAGCAAGCAGCGCGGCATGGTGTAGTGATCACCAATGCGTCGACCACGGATCCACTGGTTATGCTAAAGCACTTTGGCCCGGAAAATCCTGATCTGAAATTATAATACAAAAGTATAGGTATTTGCTGGGCAGAACACCCACCGTTTATTACGCACTCAATGTTTTAACCTTAACTATATTTATTTATGCCTGAGAATAACTACCCCAAACTGCACAATGCCACGTGGCCGGGCATTGTAGGAAAAGGTCCTGATTCGGAGCCGCCAATTTCCTTTGACAAAATGCTTCAGATGACTGCCGCTGCGGAAGTTGATGGAGTCAAATTTGATGGTGTTGACCTGGGCCTTCTTGAACCACACATCGATCTTGCTGGCATTACCGATGATGACGTGAAACGGCTCGCTGATAAGTTCGCATCGTTGAAACTTGTTGTTGGTAGCCTGGTTGCACCGATTTGGGGTGGGCCTGCTATGGGTAGCAAAGAAGAGCGCGCCACCTTTGTCGAAATGGTTCGCAAGTCATGTCACTTTGGAAAGCAGTTGCGTGATCTCGGAGTACGCCCTTATGGGGTGGTTCGCATTGATTCGGCAAGCAATCCAACGGACTGGGCAAAGGACCCGGTCGGCAACACAAAACTCATTGCGCAGACCTTTCGTGAGGCTTGTGACGTCGCGGCCGACTATGGTGAGAAACTTGCGGCTGAAGGAGAGATATGTTGGGGTGGAATGCACAGTTGGAAAACGATGGTTGAGTTATTGGAGGCCGTGGATCGACCAAATATTGGCTTTCAGGCAGACATGGCCCACACTTTATTGTACCTATTGGGTTATAACCGCATAGAAGATCGAATTCTGCCTGACGATTTTGATTGGCGTGATCGGAAAACGCTTACGGATGGTTTAAAAAAAATAACAAAAGCGCTTCGCCCCTGGACAATCGATTTTCATGTTGCACAGAATGACGGTACTGTTTTCGGTTCAGGATCGCACGACAAAACGGGTAGACACTGTCAGGCTATGGACCCCAACGGCAAACTAGATATTGCAAATGATGCCGGATATTGGTTGCGCGATGAAGATGGTAATCTCACAAAAGCTTTCAAACACATCTGCTGGGACGGGTGCATGTTTCCGAATAAGGTGATGACAGAGCAGCAGACGTGGAATGATGTCCTGGCGACGATGATAAAGGTTCGTCAGTTACATGGCTGGAACGAAAATGCATAACCCAGTTTGCGTACAATTACCGAATAACAATTTTTGTAAGGACGCTTCATGATGCGTTCTGCGCATAAACGATTTAAACTAGAGCAAATGAAGAATAAAAAAGAACTGAGAATCGGATTGATCGGGTGCGGATTTATGGGACGCACGCATTCCAACGGTTACAAACGTGTCGGGGATTTTTTCCCTGAATTGGATTATCGGCCGGTGCTTAAGGCCGTTTGCGCGCGCAGCAAAGATCGCGCAAAAGCATTCGCTGAACAGTGGGGATACGAGTCGTTTGAAACAGATTGGCAGGTGCTCATCGCCCGGGATGATATTGATGCAGTCGACATCTGCACCCCAAATGCCAGTCATGCCGGAATTGCTTTGGCTGCCGCTGCAAAGGGCAAAATGATCTTGTGCGAAAAACCACTAGCGCGAACTTTAGCCGAGGCCAAATCGATGACCGAGGCAATTGAAAAGGCCGGCGTTAAGAATACCGTGTGGTACAACTACCGCAGAATACCAGCTGTTACCCTGGCAAAACAGATTATTGATTCCGGCAAACTCGGCAAGATTTTTCATTACCGCGCTAATTTCTTGCAGGACTGGACGATCAGTCCGGAACTGCCACAAGGAGGGGAAGGATTGTGGCGTTTGGATGTTGATGCCGCCGGATCGGGTGTTACCGGAGACTTATTAGCACATTGTATTGATACGGCGATGTGGCTGAATGGCGGTATTAAAAATGTGTCTGCCATGACAGAAACATTTATAAAAGAGCGGGTGCACCAGGAGAGTGGTAAGGTGCAGAAGGTCGGGATCGATGATGCCTGCATTTTTCATTGTCGGTTTAATAATGGTTCATTGGGGCTCTTTGAATCAACCCGGTATGCCCGTGGGCACAAGGCGCTATATACGTTCGAGATTAATGGCGAGCACGCATCCATTCGATGGGATCTTCACAATATGAACCGCCTCGAATATTTTGATCATGGTGATGATTCCATTGTTCGTGGGTGGCGATCAATTCTGGTTACAGATGCGGATCAACCCTATATGAATAAATGGTGGGTTCCCGGACTGTCCATCGGATATGAGCACAGTTTCGTTCACCAGGCCGCTGATTTTCTCAAAAGCCTGGAGACCGGAACACCTTGTCACCCAACCTTTGCGGATGCGCTGGAAACACAAAAGGTCTGTGAGGCAGTGTTAGCATCAGCTGCGAGCCACAGTTGGAAAGAGACGGGTGTTGTTATCGACTAAAGCTTCCCGATAAGGACTCATGCAAAAGATAACGGTTGGAGAATATCCCGATCGTTATTTTTTTGAACAAAAATTTGATTCCGATGATTGTTGCTATTGAAAATGATAGTCTTATTGTTAGCCTCAAGACAAAAGGGGCAGAACTATTCAGTATCGTTCACAAAGAAACTCGCCTGGAATATATGTGGCTTGGTGATCCGGCGTTCTGGGGTAAAACGTCACCTATTTTATTCCCCATCGTGGGTACATTAAAGGGAGATACTTTCGTGTTCGGCGACCGGCACTACAACCTGACGCGTCATGGTTTTGCGCGCGATCAGGAATTTGAAGTGGTCACGTCCGACAAGGACCAAATGACTTTTGTATTAAAAAGTACGCCGGCCACGCTGCAACAGTATCCATTTCCCTTTCGGCTTGACGTGCGTTATCAGGTAACCGGTGATTTCCTTAACGTGACTTATACTGTACGAAACGCAGGCGATCAGGAGATGTATTTCTCCATCGGCGGGCACCCCGCCTTCAAAGTTCCGTTGGTAGACGGTACGCGTTATGAAGATCATTACCTAAAGTTCAATAAAATCGAAAACGCACCACGGTGGCCCATTAGTGATGATGGGCTCGTGATGACTAATCCTATTGCATTTCTGGGTAATACCGACAAGATATATCTTCGTAAAACGCTTTTTGAAACCGATGCCCTCGTTTTCAAGCATTTGCATTCAGACGTTATTTCGCTGAAGGCTTCCACCCATACACATGGATTAGATTTTCATTTTGAAGGATTTCCCTTTCTCGGTATTTGGGCAGCAAAAAATGCTGATTTCGTGTGTATCGAGCCTTGGTGTGGTATTGCGGACGCTGTAACCCACAATCAACAGCTTATACTTAAGGAAGGAATAGAAAAGGTTGAAGCGGGTGAATCCTGGTCAAGAACCTGGAAGGCAAAATTTTTCTGATAGCCGATTCAAACTCATGGGGTAGTGGAGGCTGATTTTATCCTGTTTAACTTATTTAGAAGGCATTGCGCTGATTCGCTATATTCGTCCCTTGATTGTATGAACAATAGGAAGCATTATCTCGCAGCCATTTCCGCGTTTGTGATCTGGGGGTTTTTCTCCATTCCGTTGCGCGCCTTGGAAGAATATCCAGTTGGAGAAATTTTATATTTCAGGATTCTGTTTTCAGCCCTCGTGCTGGTGATTATCATTCTGATTGCCAAAAAAAAGGACCTTCGAAAAGATATAATGTTTCTTAAGACATTCCCTCTGCGGGAAAAAAGGAAAGTGATCTGGTTGACCCTTGCCGGTGGTGCCTTGTTGATTGTGAACTGGCTGTTCTTTATTTACATAGTAAATAACATCAATATAAAGACGGCCTCCTTTTCTTATATGATTTGTCCGGTGATTACCGCCGTATTGGGATTTTTATTATTGAATGAAAAGTTGACAGTCTTGCAATGGGTGGCTGTAGGACTGTGTACAATTAGTTGTGTTTTGATTGGGATCAGTTCTGCGCTGGAACTAGGCTACAGCTTTTTAACCGCTTTAGTTTACGCTTTGTATTTGGTTTCCCAGCGGAGAAATCAAGGTTTTGATCGGATGATTATCTTGGGAATTCAGGTACTCTTCGCTTTCTTCGTACTCAACTTATTCTATTCGTCGGTAATACAGGAACTTCCGTCAGCGACGGAATTTTATTCCATGATGATGCTTATTGCCATTTTATTTACCGTCCTTCCTTTATTCTTGAGCCTGTATGCTCTCAACAGGATTAATTCTGCTACTATCGGTATTTTGTTGTATTTAAATCCGGTTATTAATTTTACGGTGGCCTTTGTAGTGTTCCATGAAGAAGTTAATCTTGTGCAGGTGTTCGGCTACACGCTTATCGTGATTGCCTTGGTTCTTTTTAATTTTCCAACCTTCAGGAAGTATCAGCTGGCGATCACCGACAAGTACAAGTAGAAACTGTGATAGCAATGTAGCAGCATATGACTGAAAAAACACTGGATAAAATACTCGGTATTGACTACCCGATAATTGTTGCACCAATGTTCCTTATATCAAACACAAAAATGATTAAGGTTGCATTAGCACAGGGCGTTACGGCTGCGTTTCCAGCATTGAATTACCGAACAGATCCGGAATTACGGGCGGCTATCCACGACATCAAATCATCCTCCGGAAAACCTTTTGGTGTAAATTTGATTGTTAACAAGTCGAACCCAAAGTACAAAAGTCAGCTTAAGACATTGCTGGATTTGAAAGTGGATTTCATTATAACTTCGTTGGGAAATCCGAAGGAAGTAATTGACTCATGTCGGCCCCTGGGCATCAAGGTTTTTTGCGACGTAGTGGACTTGAAGTACGCCAGGAAAGTGGAAGAGCTTGGCGCGGATGCTGTTATTGCTGTAAACAACAGAGCGGGGGGACATGCAGGCAGCATTTCGCCAAAAGAACTTATCACGACCCTCACGCAAAACTGTGCCATTCCTGTTATCGCTGCCGGTGGCATTGGGAATGGACATGATTTAAAGCAGGTAATGGATTGGGGCGCGGCGGGGGCATCCATTGGCACGATATTTATCGCTTGCGATGAGGCTGATATTTCACCAGCGTACAAGCAGGCCATGGTTGAATATGGAGAAAAGGATATTGTACGCACAACAAAGCTTTCAGGTTCCCCGCTTACTGTTATTAATACGCCTTATGTTCAACAACTGGGAACAAAAGCCAATGTACTGGAGTGGATTTTAAATAATAACAAAACTTTGAAGAAGTATGCAAAAATGCTCATCGCTTTGCGCGGTATGAAGCAGGTTGAAAAAGCCGCCTTTGGGGCCACCTATAAAACAGTTTGGTGTGCCGGCCCTGCTATAGAACATGTAACACGCGTGCAGCCTTTGGCTCAAATCATCAAAACACTTGTCACTGAATTTGAAGAATGCATGGCTGCGCACTAATTTGTTTCACGAATCAACATCCACTCCCCACTATTCCTGATGAAAGCAGCATCCCTTAGCGAAATAAAGAAGGAACTGATCTATTTGGAAACCCAAAACCTGCAGGCGCTATGCATTCGCCTGGCCAGATACAAAAAGGAAAATAAAGAATTGCTTACCTACCTGCTTTTCGAATCCCACGACGAGCCAGGATACATTTCCGGTGTAAAGAATGAAATGGATTTACTTTTTGATGCGCTTCCAACAACTAATATTTATTTTATCAAAAAGAGCATTCGGAAAATCCTTCGCATCGTAAATAAGCAAATCAAATATTCGGAGGCAAAGCAGACGGAACTGGAACTTCGTATCTATTTCTGTGCGAAAGTCAAAAAGGCAAAGATTCACTTGCTTCCGAGTCAGGTACTTGTCAACCTTTACCAGCAGCAATTGAAGAAAATTGATGCTGTTTTGGGGAAATTGCCTGAAGATTTGCAATACGACTTTCAAACCGAAATAGAACAACTAAGGTGATATGAAGGAAGAGCAGCCCAATAATCCGTTACACGGAATAACGCTTGAAATGATCTTGACGAAGTTGGTGGCGCATTATGGCTGGGCGGCGCTTGGTGAAATAATTACCATTAATTGTTTTATCAATAACCCAAGTATTAAATCGAGTTTAACCTTTTTGCGAAAAACGCCGTGGGCCCGGCAGAAAGTAGAGGATCTGTATGTGGATTCGTTTTCTTAGCGAAGCATTATAAAAGTAAATGGGATAGCATCTATGAAATCTATTACTCATGAATGAAGAATCACATTGGGACAGCATTGCGTCGAAATATAACGATGAAATATTCGACGTATTTAAGAGTGATCGACGGAAAATATTACCAAGGTATTTTAAGAAGCATGGCAATAAAAAGCACCATGCCATTGATTTTGGCTGTGGCACCGGAAAGGCATTTCCATATCTGACTCCTTTATTCAAAGATGTCTTAGCGCTCGACATATCATCTGAATGCCTGCAAATCGCAAAAAAGAAACCACATACCAACATCAGATTCAAGCGGATGGATCTGGCAAGGCGCAACCTCAAACTGCCAACGGCGAACTTCATATTTTGCTGTAATGTGGTCATGCTGCCGGAAGTCGCGAAAAACGAGATTATGTTCCGGAACATTCAGCAGTCGCTCACCGCGAATGGCACGGCGCTTATGGTTGTGCCGTCTTTTGAATCGGCGCTCTATTCCATGTGGCGCCTGATCGACTGGTATAGACAGGAAGGCATAATGCCTGAAAAAATACCGGCATCGGAAACGGGTTACTTTAGCGGAAATAAGCGAAAAATCCTTCAGGGAATCGTACAAATAGATGGCGTGGAAACAAAGCATTACACCCATGCGGAGCTGGAGGTGTTGATGCGCCGGGCTGGATTGGAGATCACAGCATTAGAACGATTAACGTACGACTGGAATACTGAATTTACCGATCCACCTGCATGGATGGACGAGCCCTACCCGTGGGATTGGCTGATCGAGTGCAAGAAGTTGAAATGAATCAACGGCAGCTTTGTGCATCCGTAGATACCAAGATCCTCAGTTGAAATACCGCCAGCTCATTACTTGCTCAACAAAACTTGGCAAAGACGCAGGGATGAGTAAAGCGCAAAATAAAAAACCAAACAACGCGCCATAGAGGTGGGCGTCGTGGTTTATTCCGTCATTCGCTTTTCTTCCCTGATAGTAGGAGTACACCAGGTAAAGCGTTCCCAAAATAAATCCAGGCATACAAAGCGCAAAATAGAGGCAAATGTCCTGGAGTGGTAATAGAATAATCGATGCAAAGACAACCGCAGCCACGCCGCCAGATGCGCCGAGAGAATTGTAGCCGGGATTACGCTTGTGTTTCAGAAAAGTAGGGAGATCGGATACAACGATTGCCATAAGATAGAGTGCAACAAAATAGAAGCCTCCTGCAGTACCAAAAACAATGTTAAAAACCTGCTCGATCACGCCTCCAAAAAAGTAAAACGTCACCATGTTCAGGAGCAGATGCATGTGGTCTTTGTGAATAAAGCCTGACGTCAAAAAGCGGTAGTATTGTTTTCGACTGCTGATCAGGTAAGGATTCATAATAAGGGTTCTCAACATGCCTTCATTATTAAAGGAATACATGCTTATTACCACAGTAAGGCCTATCAGAGCGTATGTAATAATCAGAATAGTCGTGTTTAATGGATGAGAACGTTTTTTACTTCGCTGAAAAGAAAATAGCCTGTCATAGACGCAACATGAAGTGCAATTATACATCAATTTCCTAACCCTGCAAGCAATTGCCAATCAAGTTGTGCCGCGTTAAGCCCTGGTACTACAGATTGATATTTAGTCTGTCGGTGCAAGACCAAAGTTCCGCAAATATACACGGGTAGCATCTTCCGGGCCTGCGAAGGACAGGAAGCAGGCTGACGATCAATCCGAAGCCATCAGATGTGGCGCGTGGCTAAACTCGCGCAGGTGCGAAGTGACATTGCCGCGACGTCGGTGTATACGAGCAAGTCACCATCGTACCGAAAAGAGTAGTAATTTTATGGGCATGAAAGACTTCAAAAAGTACTACACAATCTCGGCCACACCCGATGAAGTTTATCTCGCACTTACAACGGCAACTACAATTCACCTTTGGACAGGTGAAGTTGCTGAAATGCTGGCCGAACCTGGAACTGAGTTTTCCCTCTGGGATGGCAGTATCGTTGGGAAAAACATAGCATTTGAGTCCGGTAAAAAGATTGTGCAGCAATGGTATTTTGAGACGCAACCTGCAGAATCCATTGTGACGATTAAACTGCATCCCATAAATCAAGGGACTTCAGTAGAGTTAAAGCACGTCAATATTCCAGATGAGGATTATGTTGACATCGTCGATGGCTGGGACAATGTCTATTTTAGTTCGCTGGCTGAATTTTATGAAAAGTGAGGACGCTGGCGCTTCGCCATAGAATCTCAGTGACAATCGAATTGTGAGAGTATTAGTGGGCGGTCTAGCCTTACGTTCTCGGCTCCTGACATCTCTATTGCGTTCCCTGACGAAAAGACCGGTGACCATCTTTCCGGCAGGGATAATAGATTATCGCGATCAGCTGGTCACAACAGATTCTGAACACTTGCAGAATTCGAGCTTAGGGCCGAAATTTGCTTTGTGAAATGCGGCAGTGACATATTTGCATCGTCCATCCCTATTTGTGGCGCGAAAGAGGTCATTAAGGAACCGCTCATCAAACCCAGACCGGTGCTGGATCCGGATCTGGAGGTATCTGACAAAACGTATGCGAAGACAGATTCCCACGTCTACGTTCATTGTTATTTTCAAAATGAGTGGAAAGACGCGCTTGTGAGAATATGGAAGACTTCCTTTTTGGTAGACCGGGCAACAGGATCAAAGTCGGCCCTTGTACATGCCGAGAATATTAGTATTGCACCACTTTGGACACTCATTGCAGATAATAAAACACATGATTTTCTGCTTATTTTTGAGGGGCTACCAAGTTCATGCACGCAGTTCGACTTCATTGAGGAAATTGCGCAACCTGGAGGGTTTTATGTGAGAAATATCCAGCGCAACAGACTGGATGTCTACCATGTGGATGTCTAAAAATTGTGCTATTCAAAATCCCAACCCAAGCTGATGTTCATCTTTCGGTTTAACTGTTTTGACGCCCCCCGGTAGTACCGTAACAACCTCGCTATTCTTAATATATAACAAGTATCCTGCGACATCCGCAAAATTCATCTTGTGCAAAATTCCCATATACGCTTGCACTTGCTTTTGATCCGCTTTAGTGGCTTCTCCGGTTTTGAAGTCTACTACAACAGCCTTTCTCTTTTTTATCAGAAGTCGATCGATTCGGTGCTCGGTCCCGTCCGGGACAAGGATTGGGATTTCAGTTCGGACATCCCATGATCGGTCAAACCAGGAAGCGATTTGCGGATTGGTAAGTAAATCCTTTAACTGGACATCTAAGATTGCCTGCTGTTCGTGGGTGATCAGCCCTTCAAGGCGGAGACGGTCGAGGGTATCTGGGATTTCGTCGGCATAGGATATCCGTGATAATACTGTGTGAATATAGATACCATAGCTTATTTTTTGGTACTGTTCTTTTGCCGGCTGATCAAAGTATTCTTTTGCGCTTCGCCGAATCACAAGTTTATCACGCCAAAGAAATGATGCATAAGTTGTTAAGCTTACTGCGCTTGTCGGAGGTACTGATTTGATGGATGGAGGTACATTCCAGGCGCCAATATTTAACTCCTGCTTGTCTTGATTCCAGTTTGGGTGATCTGAATACGAATGCTGGATGCTTCTGAAAAGCAACTGCGCCACGCTTTTTTTTGCGATGCGTGCGTCGGGGTGTGCTGCCATGACGATTAGTCCCTGCTCAGCACGCGTAAACGCCACGTATAGTAGATTCAGATTGTCAAGATAACTTCGTGTACGCTCTACGGCGTAATAGTCATCAAAGAAAGTCTGTTGTAAAATGGATGAATATTTGACCGGCAAGAACCCCGCCGCGGCAAAAGGTTTTTGATCGCATGTTACCCATAGATTTGGCGCTTGCCAGGCGTCATGATCTAATCCCCACGAGCAGAATGGTATAATCACATATTTGAATTGCAATCCCTTTGCCTTGTGGATGGTAAGAATCTGCACGGCGTCAACTTCGCCAGAAACTTGTATTGATTTTTTGTGCTTATTATCTTCCCACCATTCGAGAAATGCTCCTAAATCATTTCGCTCACGGCTGTAGAAATCCAAAACCAGGTTTTGAAAGGCTAGCAGGTAGGCAATCTCGCCTTGTTGATCACCCAGCCTAAAAATCGAAATCAGTGTTTCCGTTAGCTCAAAAAGTGGGAGCTTCTTAAGGGAAGATTTCGATTTTGTGAAGGAATCGGGAAGACTACTTTCAAAAAAAGGTTGGTTGGTTACCGCGAACACTTCAGTAAGGGGCCGGCTGGGATCATATAGCTTTGCGAATTCATAGCCGAGCTGCGCACGAGCAATTGCGTCGTCGGGGTTGGCCAGGTACTTCATCGCCCCTAGCAAAAGGTTTATCGATGCGGCACCATCAAGCCTCAGGGATTCGTTTGACACAGCATCGTAGTGGCAGCCTGGCTTTGCCTGATCGGAACTCTTGTAGTTTAGCAGATGGGCAATAATCTGTTGGCCTTCATCATTTTTGCGTACGAGGAGGGCTATATCTTTTAGGGCAACCCCCAATGCCTGGAGTTCTTCCAGGTAAACGGGTATTTTGTGCAACGCCTGGTCTTTCCACCTCAATTCTTTCTCCTCCAGTATGAATTTGATGTGCAAAAATCCCTCCTCTTTTCGTGATGTCTTTTGGGCCACGTCGCGGTAGGCCTCCGCTGAAATAGCATGCCCGGTTTCCGCAGCCACGATAGACGCCGCCTTTTCAAATAGCAGGTTGTTAAAATCAACCAACGCCGAGGCGCTCCTAAAGTTACTGGTCAATTCTTTGACTGCTACCCTATCCGCGCTAATATGTCTCTCGATTTCCTGCTGCAGCAGTTTTAAGTCGCCACCGCGCCACCGATAAATAGCTTGCTTAACATCTCCCACTACAAGGCTTGAATAGCCTTGATCCAGGCTATTCACCAACAACGGCAGAAAGTTCTTCCATTGCATCGAGGAAGTATCCTGGAATTCGTCAATCAGATAATTTTTGTAAAAAGAACCTACTTTTTCATAGATAAAGGGCGTATCACTGTCCTGGATGACGCCATTTAGGAATTTAGGGGCATCAGCCAGCAGCATTACGTTATTTTCGTCTTTATATTCCTTTAGTTTCCGGGAGATATCAGCGACCAGACCGAAGACATAAAGATTTTGCATCACCACTTCTGCACTCAAGCTCTTTTGATAGTGTTCTTCATACAAGGCAACAAGTCTTTTCAGAATGGGAATGAGTTTGGCTTCGGCAACCGCTATTAGGGCTTGTGGTTTCGAATTTGTTTTGCTGGGCCAGTGCGCTGCGACAGCAAAGTAGTTTTTGATGCGATCACCCGGCGGCCCAAACTCTTTCAAGTTTTTTTCATGTGCGTATTTCTCCAAAAATCCATACAGTCCGGAGTTTTTGCCATAGCTGATGTCAGAGATAGCCAATCCGAGCGACTTCATAATAGCAAGTGCATCTTTCGCCAACGGCGCGATTTCGTCCAGGAATGCTCTTTTTTCTTGCCGAAGCTGGGTGCGAAGCATAGTAAAATAGCTGCGATCTGCTGTAGCTTTGATGACCTCTCCTTCAATATCCTTAAATTCTTCTCTAAAAATTTCAGCGGCAAATGCGATAAGGCTGCTGCGAACATCCCACGCCCGCTCATTTTCCAGATTCTCTCTTGCAAATTCCACTACCCAATCGGTTAGCTCCTCATTATTCCCCAATTCATCCATCAGGTTGTCAATGACGGCTTCCAGGACCGCCTCCTGATCAACTTCCAGCCGATAGTCACCCACAAGGCCGGCTTCTCGCGTGAAGGATCTAATAACTTTCTGAAAAAATGCGTCAATGGTACTGATTGAAAAATAGGCGTATTTATGCAGGATGGCTGCCTGGGTTTCCTGTGCATATTGCTGAAAGGTCTGATCATCCAATCGCAAAGCGTCCTTTAGCTCAACAGTAAGTTCGTTGGTTATTCCGTTGGCAAAATCATCCAGGTAAGCCAGGATGCGGTCTTTCATCTCTTGCGTAGCTTTGTTGGTAAATGTTACAGCGAGAATGTGCCTGAAATAATCAGCGCGAAACCGTAATGCCAGTTGCAGATATGCCTTAGCAAGCGTGCGTGTTTTTCCGGAACCAGCAGACGATCGATAGATGTGAAAAAGCTTATCCAGTGTTTTAAAACTTTGCTAGTGGGGTTGGGTCCCTACAAACTTAAATAATTAGATTGATTTCCATTTTTTTCTCGCGCCTAAAATAAGGGATGGCCCCTTTGCCTATTTCATAAAACTTTGATCTATCCGTCATTCCCCCCTGTTAATCCAATTAAAAATTCATAAATTGAAGTAATTCTTTTTATGCGAAAACTATATTTTTTAATTCCTAAGATTTGGTACTCGCTTCCCGTTCAACTTTTCGTGAACAACCTGCAACGCAATCATGTATTGATTTTGTGTTGGATCGTTTTGTTTGCAATGATCACGGGAAGTTTTGGCAAATACCTCGGTATTCCCTACCTCTTTCTTGATCCGGAATATCTTAATCGTGTCGACTTCATGAGTTTTTTCATCATGGGTACTGTCCTGGCGGGGTTTTCAATGGCTTTTCATATTACTTGCTATATCACAGATGGCCATCGATTTTCTTTCCTGGGTGCGCTTAGGAGACCATTTACAAAATTTATAGTCAACAACAGCCTCATTCCACTAGCGTTCTTAGGGGTCTATATTCGGGAGATTATCAGGTTTCGTATCAGCAGCGAATACAGCAGCACGCAAGATCTTGCCAGAAGCCTTTCCGGACTGGTTGGCGGTTACTTTGTCATGTCGCTGCTTTTCTTTGTCTATTTTTTGACGACAAATAAAGATATTTTCAAATATGTCATATGCCGCATTGATGAGAAATTAAAGCAAAATGTGAAAGTAACGCGAGCGAGCGCAATGCAGAAGCTTGACATCGCACGCAAGAAACAGATCCACGTTGAGAATTATGTTGACTACGATTTTAAGATCAAACGCGTTGAGGATTCCAGCTTTTACGATAAGGCCACAATTTTGCAGGTGTTCGACCAGAATCATTTCAATCTGGTGGTGATTGAATTACTAATCTTCGGCTTCGTTCTGTTGTTGGGCGTATTTAAGGACGTCCCTTCATTCCAACTTCCAGCGGCAGCAACTTTTATTATCTTCCTCACGATTTTTGTAATGATGGCTGGCGCCTTTTCGTATTGGTTTGGGGGCTGGTCACCAACATCGGCCCTTGTTCTTTTTCTGATTTTCAATTACATGGTTGGGGAAGATTATTTATCCAGGCGCTACGAGGCTTTCGGATTAGATTACCAAAAACCGTATGTAGAATATTCTGTACGGGCGCTACAAAGCCTAAATGACTCCACACACATCAAACGCGATTTGAAGGCAAATCAAGTGATGTTGGATAATTGGCGAAATAAATTCCCTGATGATCAAAAACCCAAGATTGTTTTCTTGTGTGCTAGTGGTGGTGGTAAGCGGGCAGCATTGTGGACGTTGACGGCACTTCAGGTCGCGGATAGCCTGACGGGTGGTATGCTTATGGAGAAGAGCATCCTGATTACCGGGGCATCGGGTGGGTTGATTGGTGCCAGTTATTTTCGGGAATTGAAACTCCGGGAGCGGTTAGGTGAGAACACACAGCCGTATTCGAACTCGCATCGGCAACGAATTTCGACCGACAATCTCAATCCTCTAATTTTTAGCCTGTTGGCAAACGACTTTTTCGTAAGTTTTACAAAGTTCAAATACAACGGCAATTTATACTATCGCGATCGGGGATATACTTTTGAAGAACAGTTGAACCAGATTACGGAAAGGATGTTGGACAAGCCAATAATAGACTACAATAGTGTTGAATTACAAGGAATCACCCCCATGATGATATTGGCACCCACCATCGTTAACGATGGGCGAAAACTTTATATTGCTGCACGCCCTGTAACCTTCATGAATGCTGACATTTTGAGTTCCCCCAATTATCTACTTTCAAAATATGCAGGAATCGATTTCTTAACTTTGTTTGAAGATAAAAGTGGTCAGGAGCTAAGGTTTCTGTCTGCTTTGCGCATGAGTGCCACTTTCCCATACATAACCCCAAATACAACATTGCCTACGGATCCCCCTATTAAGATCATGGATGCTGGCATTTCTGATAATTTCGGACTCTCGGATGCAATCCGATTTATGTTTGCATACAAAGAGTGGATAGCGGAGAACACCTCGGGTGTTATTTTTCTTTCCATCCGTGACTCTCCAAAGCTAAATCCGATTGTCGCAGAATCTGGACAAACGCTAGTGGATGATATCACCCAGCCGATTAGCAGCGTTTACAATAACTTTGAAAACTTTCAGGATATTAGCAGTGATATGCTGATCAATCATGCCAAGACATGGTTTGGTGGCGAGATCGATCGTGTAGACCTCCAGTATCAAACGATCTCTTATTTACCGATCCTTCAAGATATGGACAGCATACGACAGAATAATGCCCGTGCTTCGCTTAGTTGGCGATTGACCACCCGTGAAAAGATCGCAGTCGTTTCATCGATCGATGCCTACGATAATCAAGTTGAATTGAAGAAATTGGTTGAGTTGCTCAGATAAATCTTTGCGTTGCGGCACTGCCCTATTTTTTGCCGTAGCCAGGTCCCCGCAAAATCACACCACTGCGGGTACCTGTGTGTTTACCTTCATCAATAACGAGTTGACCATTTACGATGACATAACGAAATCCGGATGAATAGGCATGCGGCTTTTCGAAAGTACTTTGATCGGCTACTGTTGCTTGGTCGAAGACAACGATATCGGCAGCCATGCCCTCGTGAATGAGGCCACGATCACGGAGTTGAAATTTCTGTGCTGGCAAAGATGTCATTTTTCGTATCGCCTCTTCCAGCTTAATCATTTCTAAAGTGCGAACATAATACCCAAGTACCCTGGCATTGGTTCCATAAGCCCTCGGGTGTGGCATGCCGGAACCATAGTGTACGATTCCGGCATCGGAAGCAAACATACTGAATGGATATTGCATAATTCTTTTTAGGTCGCTTTCGTTCATGCTAAAGAATACCATCTGAGCACCGCCATTCGTTACCATTTGTAGAATCGTTTCAGCTTCTTCAGCAGCCTTGGATTTACGGCCTTGCTGCTTATTTATTGTTGAGATATTTTTTCCATTTAGCGTCGTGTCTGCTGCATATCGGGCTACCACAGCATAGCTGTAATTCTTGAGTCGCTTTTCTTTTAAGCTTTTCAGCATTTCGTCCTTAATCTTTTTCCGAATGGATTCATCCTTCAGACGATACCGCAGAGAATCACTGCCGCCGCCAAAAGCCCATGCAGGGAGCACGGTGTTAAGTGAAGTGCTGCTGGCAATGTATGGGTATTGGTCTACCGTAACATCGATACCCTCCTGCCTAGCTTTCTCTACCTGTTGCAATGTATTCACCGATCGGCCCCAGTTCGGTTTGTACGTGACCTTAAAGTGAGATATTTCCACAGGAATATTAGCCTGTCGCCCGATGTTCACAGCTTCTTCAATCGCTTCGCTTACGTGATCACCTTCATTTCGGATGTGTGATGCATAAACACCATTGTATGCAGAGGCAACTTTTGCCAACGCAATCACCTCAGACGTTTTAGCGTAAGTGCCGGGCACATAGATTAGGCCAGTTGAAAATCCGACAGCGCCGTTTCGCATCGCCTCTGAAACAAGTTCTTCCATGTGCTGCAGTTCTTCAGTCGACGGATCTCGCTGGCTATCACCCATCACTACACTCCGAACACTGTTGTGGCCAATGAGCGTTGCAACATTTATGGAAGTCTTTACGCTGTCAATCCGGGAGAAGTAATTAAGAATATCTGTGTTAGAGGATCCACAGTTACCGGTAATAACGGAGGTTACGCCATCAAAAATAAAATTTCCTGCGGTCGGGACCTCCACATCATTGTCCTCAATGTGCGTATGCACATCAATAAAACCGGGGGCGACTATCAGCCCTTTTGCATTCAATACCTTGTTGGCGTTGGTGACTTGCAGTTTTCCAATCGCTGCTATCTTTCCATCTTTAATGGCAACATCACCGTAAAACCAGGAATTACCTGTTCCATCTATGATTTTTCCTCCTTTTATTAAAATATCATATTGCTGCGAGAAGGAATCGATGTTAATGGCCAGTATCAATACGGCCATAATGCGAATAAAGAGCATCGGTGGACAAATTTTGTTAACTAAAAAAAGCTCCATAAAATAACGAATAACAGACTATTGTATCAATGCCGAAAGCAAAATGTAAACAATAGGCTGTCGTTGCAGCATGTAAACTTAATTCTTAGGCAATCGTCAGGTTCAATCGGAGTGCTATATTTGTCGGTTCATTATGACAACACAGGAGCAATTAATAAAAACGTTGGAACTTATCAAGCTTGAGCGGCAAGCTGACCTGGATTACTACCGGCAAAAAGTTTTGCTGAGATCCCTTCATCAGCGTACGAAAGAAGGAACGACTTGGTACCCGGTGCGCCTAAAGCGGGATTATATTGGCACCGGTGAGCGGCTAATGATTGAAATTGAACGCACCGCTCAGCTTGAGCAACCCCATGCCTTTCAAAGCGGTAAATCTGTAAGTGTTTTTTCTAACGGATCGGGTAAACCTGAAAAGGACCATGTCAATGGTGTTATTAATTATGTGCGTGATGATACCATGGTTATTACTTTGAACGCTGAAGAATTGCCCGATTGGATTGACACCAGTCTACTCGGTGTCGATGTGATGTTTGATGAAATGACATACCGGGAAATGGAGTTTGCCCTAAAGGAGGTAACGAAAGCTGAAAATAACCGAATTGCTGTCCTGAGAGAAATTTTATTGGGTAACAGAAATGCGCTTCTGAAAGTAAAAACGGGAGAACGGAAATCGGAACTTGCCGTCGGTCTTAACGACAGCCAACAGCAGGCTTTGGCATTGATAAAGGCAGTTTCCGATGTTGGATTTATCCATGGTCCTCCGGGCACTGGCAAAACAACAACATTGGTACACGCCATCACCCATATCGTAAAAGAAGAGCAACAAGTGCTCGTCTGTGCACCGAGCAATGCTGCTGTTGATTTGTTGGTCGAAAAGTTGAGCGAACAAGGCTTGAATGTCTTGCGCATAGGTCATCCTGCAAGGGTTACAGAACAATCATTGAGCAAAACGCTGGATGCGCGCATTGCAGAACACGCCAATTATAAGGAGCTGCGTGCCCTCCGAAAGAAAATGGAGCAACTTAAGAGCATGGCGTTCAAATATAAGCGAGAGTTTGGCTACAAGGAAAAACAGCAACGCCGCCTATTGCTGCAGGAGTCAAAGGCTTTGAAAGCCGATGCCGATGTTCTTGAGTTTTATATTGTTAATGATTTGTTGCAGCACGCGGAGGCGATATGCAGTACATTGGTTGGATCCTCTCACCCTGTGATGAGAGGAAAGAGATTTAAGACCGTCTTTATTGATGAGGCTGCGCAAGCACTTGAACCGGCAAGCTGGATTCCGTTGTTACGGAGCGATCGTGTCATTTTTGCCGGTGATCATCAGCAACTGCCGCCAACTATAAAATCAAATGAAGCAGCTAAGCTTGGACTTTCCATAACGCTTTTTGAAAAGGGAATCGCGCGGCAGTCGCAGGTATCGGCAATGTTGAAAGTACAGTATCGCATGCACCAGGATATAATGCAATTCTCATCTGGCTACTTTTATGAAAATGAACTTGTCGCACACGATTCTGTGAAGACCGAATTGTTGCGAGCAGATCAAGCGCCCATTGAATTTATTGATACGGCCGGATGTGGTTATGTGGAAGGTCAGGACAAAGAAACACTTAGTCGCTTCAATGAGGAAGAGGCGCAATTGCTGATCATGCGGGTCGAGGCCCTCGTAGAAGAAATAGGACTCGATGAATGGTTGGATGGAAATTTAACAATGGGTGTTATCACACCCTATCGTGCACAGGTTGACTATTTGCATAAGCTTGCTGAAGCGTCCGCGACGCTGGAGCCGTTGCACCGGCTCATCACAATTAATACCGTAGATGCCTTTCAGGGGCAGGAGCGCGATGTGATCGCGATTAGCTTCGTTCGCAGCAATGAGAAAAGTGAAGTAGGATTCCTCAACGATATCCGCAGAACAAATGTAGCCATGACGCGCGCCCGGAAGAAACTCATTATGGTTGGTGATAGTGCAACCCTGGGCGCGCATCCTTTTTATGTTGCACTGCTCGATTACGTTCAGCAGCGGGACTATTACAAGAGTGCATTTGAAATTAGCGGATAGTTTTACAGGTCATTATTACGCTTTCTTAATGTTGTTCTTATTTTTGTGGTTGTTAAAGTAAAAGAAATCCTGTCCTTTTAATATTGTCTCAAATCGCGGTATCTTTTCAAGATTTAAAATTTTGAACAATGAATAGAAGAATTTATGTTGTTGCCGTATCAGTTATCGCCGGTGTAATGTCATGCAAGCAAAGTGGTCACTTTGATACCGAAGATGGATTAAATGCAATATCCGGAGCAAGCATTTCACAGTGCATTGAGACGATTTCTTCCGATGAATTTGAAGGACGCAGGCCGTTTACAAATGGGGAGAAGAAATCACTGGCTTTTCTTGAGGAGCAATTCAAGGTGCTTGCATTGGAGCCAGGGAATGGGGAGAGCTATTTGCAGGAGGTTCCGATGGTGGAAATCACACCTACAGGTGACAGCATCATGACCATCGCCGGTGTTGGCAACAGCGTACAACTTACAGGGTTTGAAGATTATGTTTTATGGACTGAGCGCCCTGATTCTTTGGTCTCCTGGAAGGACGAGGAACTGGTATTTGCAGGCTTTGGTATTGTTGCACCAGAATACAATTGGAATGACTATGAAGATTTGGATGTCAAGGGAAAAGTTGTACTCGTCCTCGTAAATGATCCTGGATTTGGTGGCGGCGATGGAAGTTTTTTCAAGGGCGATACCATGACATATTATGGTCGATGGACATACAAATTTGAGGAGGCGGCGCGGCAAGGGGCCAAGGGATGTCTGGTCATTCACAATACCGTTCCCGCGGGCTATGGATTTTGGGTCGTGCAAAACAACTGGAATGCTCCTCATTTATATCTTGATTCCCGCGGGAAGAATAAACTATACTGCGAAGGCATAGGCTGGACCTCCATGCCCGCCGCTGAAAGAATTTTTGAAGCCGCCGGTTTGGACATTAACACATTGCAGGCGCAGGCGCGCGTACCCGGCTTCAAAGGCGTAGCGCTGGAGCTGAAACTGACCACAAACCTGCATGTTAAGTCGGTGTACGACAAAACCTATAATGCTGTTGCCAAAATTACAGGTGCCGTAAAACCTGATGAATATATAATCTACTCCGCCCATTGGGATCATCTCGGAATTGGCACGCCGGATGCGGCCGGCGATTCGATTTACAACGGTGCCATCGATAATGCTGCAGGTGTAGCAACAGTACTCGAAATTGCAAAAGCTTTTAAGAACATGAAAAATAGGACGAATAGAACCATTGTGTTTTTGTTCGTCACGGCGGAAGAACAAGGTTTGTGGGGATCGGCCTTCTATGCGCAAAACCCCATCTATCCAATTTCTAAAACGTTGGCAAATATTAATGTGGACTTCGCCAATGTGGCTGGCAAAATGAAGGATATCACCGTAATCGGGATTGGTCAATCCACACTGGAAGATGATTTGAAGGAAGCAGCTGCCCGTCAGGGTCGATACCTGGCGCCGGACCCTACACCTGTGGCAGGATTGTATTTTCGGTCTGATCACTTCAATTTCGCAAAAGTAGGTATTCCGGCTTTGTTTGTTGAAGGGGGAATTGACCATGCGGAAAAGGGAAAGGAATATGGACTACAACAAAGTGAGGACTATACTACAAACCGTTATCATCAGCCTGGTGATGAATTTGATGCGGAAAACTGGGATTTTGATGGGGTGGTGGACGATGCGTCGCTGTTATTTCAGTTAGGGAAACGTTTATCATTTGCCGATAGTTGGCCGCAATGGAAAACGGGTTCCGAATTCAAGTCCATTCGTGACAAGAGTGAATAGAAACAAGAGTCTGGAGAGGGATTTTAATGCTTGCCCTTGAATTCAACTCAACATAATGAACTTTGCGGATCACGTCCTTAACTTCTTTCGACACATAGAAATTGCCACACCGCTGCCGGAAGGTGTAGCAGTACTCAATCCATATCATGACAAGCACGTTTTTGAACTTTGCCGTAAGTTTTATAAACAGTATTATGATGATGAACGAGAACGGATTTTGATCCTGGGTATAAATCCGGGAAGGTTCGGTGCCGGACTTACCGGTATTCCGTTCACCGATCCGATGAAACTTGAAAAGCATTGTGGAATTCCCAACACCCTTCCGAAAAAACCAGAGTTATCTGCTGATTTCATCTATACAATGATTGAAGCCTACGGAGGGCCAGTTCAGTTTTATAGCAAATTCCATTTTAGTTCTGTCTGTCCGCTTGGATTTATAAAGGAAGGTAAAAATCTGAATTATTATGATATCAGGGAAATGCAGGAAAGTGTACAAGGATTCATTGTTGATTCACTGAAGACTACCATAAACTTCGGTATAAATACCGATACATGTTACTGTCTGGGAGGGGGAAAAAACTTTGACTTTCTTAACAAGCTGAATGCAGATCATAAATTCTTTAAGAAAATAGTTCCACTTGCACATCCGCGTTTTATCATGCAATATCGCCGAAAAAAATTGGCGTCCTATGTCGACGAATACCTGGCAAAACTCAGCGCACAACAGTCATGATCTTTTCTTCGCACCGCGCACTGCTTCGGCTGTCCATGGATCTTCCGGCCAATGGTGACGCGGATAGCGCATGCGCAGTTGTTTACGAACGTCATGGTAGGCGGTTTGCCAGAAGCTCTTGAGATCCTGTGTCACTTGCACCGGTTTGTATCCTGGTGAAAGCAGATGCATCAATACTTTGTTCCTGCCTTCATTTACGGTTGGTGTTTCCAGCAGGCCAAAAACTTCCTGTAGCCTGACTTCCATCACAGGAGGGTCGCCATGCAAGGAGTAGTGTAATTTGATCATGGACCCGCTGGGCACAGCGAGCCGGGAAGGGGCGAATTGATCGAGTCGGTTTCTGAGCTCCCAAGGAAGGATGCCTGGTAGTATTGTATTCAGATCAAGCCTGCTGAAGTCCTGCCGTTTGCTGACACTTATCAGAAATGGGGCCAGCCACGCGTCAACGGTGAGCAGCAGATGCTCCTCACTTACATCGGGCCAAACTTCATCTTTTCTCCATGCGCGCAAGCTCATCACGCGCGCTTGCCATGCATCTTGTACTTCAGTCCAGTTCAATAATTTTAGTCCTTCTTCGCGAATGGCATTGCAGAGCACGGCTACGCGGATGTGATCAGGAATTTTCGCAAGCGGTTTACTGGAAAGCACCGCGCTACCGATCCGTTTTTCTGTCACCGCATTGATCATGCCTTTCTCGCGGCTCCAGTTGATAACTTCATGCTCGGTTGCACGGCGGAGCAAGTCGGCCGCATGCAGTGGTGCAGCCATAAATATTTTTCCCTCACTCCCGCCACTATCCAGTTGCGCGACAGCAAGCCATGGTTGTCTCAGCAATGGGTCGTGATCGGGTAAGCGCACGACCCTTCCGTTTGCCAGCTTGTAGCGTGTGCCATGCTTTTGCTGCTGCCGGGCAATACGTTCCGGATAGGCTTCTGCCAAAAGCATTCCGACGTCAGTATCTGTGGGAAGTTTGTTATCTGTACTGATTCTGAAATGTTTTCGCCAGGATGCCGCTAGTCTTTCAATTCTTTCCAGCATGTTGCGGTCCCCGCCGACACGTTCGCCACCCCTCCATTTTCTGAGCATTTCAACGCGCAGTGATAAATCCGTCCCTGAAGTTTTTGCCAGCGGATCGCGTTCCTCCAGCAATGCCGCGATGTCTGTAGCCAGCGCTGTATTTTCTTTAGCTTCTAAAAGCATATGGGCGATGCGGGGATGCGTAGGAAGTTCCAGCATTTCCTTTCCACGCTTGGTAATACTATTTTCATCAAGGGCTCCCAGCTGTTGTAATAATTCTCTTGCCTGACTTACCGCACCTGCCGGGGGTGTTGTGATCCATGTGAGTTCATCAATGTCTTTGATACCCCAGTTTGCAAGTTCCAGCATGAGCGGCACTAAATCAGCTTCCAGGACTTCAGGCTGGCGGGTGGGCTGCAGGGTATGTTGCATATTTTCAGGCCAAATTCGATAACATACCCCGGGCCCTAGGCGTCCTGCACGGCCGGCGCGTTGCGCTGCAGCATCGCGGGTAACGCGTATCGTTTCTAATCGGGTGAGCCCACTGCGGGGATCGAATTTGGGTACGCGCGCATAGCCACTGTCGACCACTGTGGTAATACCTTCTATGGTTAGCGACGTTTCCGCGATGGCCGTCGCCAGTACGATCTTTCGAAGACCTTGTGGATGAGGCAATATTGCATCTTGTTGCTTTTTATAGGGGAGGTCACCGTATAGCGGATGAATACTTGCCTGAAGATTTTCTGATTCCAGCAACGCTACTGTACGGTGGATATCACCTGTACCGGGCAGAAACGTGAGTATATCACCCTGTTGTTCCCGCAGCGCCTTGCGGATTACGCGGGCGGTAGCTGCAGCGATGAAAACACCTTTGTCTCCGGGCGTATAGCGAATGGTTACGGGATACTGTCTACCCGTGCTGGAGACGACAGGCGCATTATTCAACAACGAGGAAAGTTTTTCGCCCTCCAAAGTAGCCGACATGATTAGGACATGCAAATCGTTGCGAAGTACTTGTTGTACCTGAAGGCACAGCGCTAATGCAAGATCACCGTGTAGATTTCGTTCATGAAATTCGTCGAAGATGACAAGCGCGACATCTTCCAACGCATTGTCTGACTGAATCATTCTTGTCAGAATGCCCTCTGTAACTACTTCACACCGTGTGCGCTGGCTGGTGGCAGATTCAAATCGTACGCGGTAGCCGATGGTATCACCCGCTTCCTCACCTAATAGGCTGGCCATACGATGTGCAACCGACCGAGCGGCAAGTTTGCGTGGTTCCAGCATGATTATCTTACGACCCTCCAGCCAGGGCTCTTGTATGAGTTTCAGGGGAAGTATTGTACTTTTTCCCGCGCCGGGCGGGGCCTGCAGGATGACAACCGGATGCTGGGCCAGTTTATGCTTGAGCTCAGGTATACTATCTTCTACTGGGTAGACCATCGACATGGCCGCAAAAGTAGAAATTAGAAGGGTAGAATGATACTATTGAGAAGGGCACGGATTCGAATCGCGCTGGAATCCAACTGGGACAATTTCCTCCAAAGAAAAGTGAGCTGTTCGATACCACAGCCCGGTAGGTAGACCAACAATCAATTGCGTCAAAATGTGTTATGCTGACTTCATTGATTTTGCGAGGAATTTTCCGACAATAACAGCCGCAAAGAAAGTGAGATATATTTGCCCCAGGAGTCCGTTTGATATGACGATGGCTTTGGTTGGCAAGGTAGTCGGGAGTAGATCACCCAATCCCGTGCTGGTAAGCACAATGAAAGCCATATAGATGTGGTTGAAATCATCCTGGACAGGAAAATTTAACGAACGAGGGTCAATAAAATGCATAGAGCGCAAGAGGAATGAAAAGCAAAGCCCCAGCATAAGGTGCAATCAATGCTCAGGTACAACGCCGCAGGGATACCTCCGATTTTATAATTTCCAGCACCATGGCGGAAAAAATTGAAACCGCGAGCAGGAATAGCAGAACAGATTTTATTAAATAGTAGAATGAATCTACGTCGTATTGTTGTTCCCTGTAGAAAAAAAGATACACAATTGCAACTGTCCCAACGGTTAAGACCAGATAATTGACTTTTTCTGGCAGGAACATGGTAAACAGAATAGAGAACGACAGCAGCACTGTAAGAAAAGATTGTGGAAACCCCAGATTTTCCACCGCAATGGGGTAAATGATTAACAAAACAAGATATAGAACGTGGAAGAGGTAAATGTTCGTCTCAACCGACGGAATAATAACATTTCCTCTGACTTGTTTGTAATTTTTTTTCATTCCATTAAGGTTTGACTAGCAGTATTTTCATAAAATTGCTAATAGATTCTTAAGCATCTAGGTCAAATATTACAGCGATAGAAACAGTGCTACAGCGGGCTGAAACACCCGCTTGCCCCGTGGCGTGATTCGATTAAGAATTCAGACAGGTTGGAGCTGCGGCAGGATCCTCAAATACAATTAAATCCAGGAGAGTTTAATCCGAGGCCAAAAGCATTCAACAGAATTTTTTGATTATTTTGGAACCGCCAACCGGTATCCAGTTAATGTTGGGGGCCCAGTCCATTTTTCTTGATAGGAACCATCTAAAATCGTCAGGTGCCAATGGATCGTACTTATAATAATAATTATCGCATAGCGTAATGTATCGTACCTACCGCAACAATATTTTTGTCGTCAATAGCATCAAAACATTTTGTTTCATCGGCTTGTGGCTGATTGCAGCCGGCAGTTATGGGCAGGATCAACGGCCAAAAATCGGGTTGGTGCTTAGCGGGGGTGGCGCAAAAGGCGTTGCACACATTGGTATTCTCGAAGCCATGGAGGAAGCGGGTCTTGCCCCAGATTATATTACGGGTACTAGCATGGGCAGCATCGTTGGCGCACTCTATGCTGCAGGCTATTCTGCAGCTGAATTGAAAGCACTTGTTAAGCAGTTGGATTGGGGTGAGCTGCTATCAAACAAGATTCCTTTTAACCAAGTCACGTTTGAAGAGAAACCATATTACGGGCGCTATTTGCTTGACTTCTATATTAAGGATAAGAAACTGCAGCTCCCAAAGGGAATCATTGAGGGTCAGGGCTTAATGGAGTTGTTTTCAAGCCTTACCAGACCGGTGCATGGTATTACTGATTTTAATGATTTACCGATTCCTTTTGCCTGTGTTGGATCCGATATTGTTACCGGCCAACCATTCCTTATGAACAAAGGATCTCTGGCTATGTCAATGCGAGCCAGTATGGCTATACCTTCCATATTTACTCCAGTAAGAATAGACGACCATTTGCTGGTAGACGGGGGGTTGCTTCGAAATATGCCTGTATCTGAAGCAATTGATATGGGCGCAGACATCATTATAGGTGTTTTTGTAAGCAATGATCTGGATCCGGAAGAGAACCTTACTTCGGCAGTTTCTATTCTTAGTCAGGCCGCTTTTATTACAAGTGCTATGGATTCAAGGCAACAACTAACGATGTGCGATATTCTGATACAACCTAATCTGGATGGGTTCTCCACGGGGAGCTTTAATTTGGCACCTCAGATTCTGGAACGTGGTGAGGAGGCCGGAAAGGCTTATGTAGAGGTATTCAGACACCTGGCTGATTCGCTCCGTCAATTTGGCCCACTGCGGACGGTGGTTAAACCGGTAATTCAAAATGAATACATTTTTGATGAAATACAGGTGGTTGGAACCGACGTTATTGAAGAGGAATTTGTTCTCGGTAAACTGCAGGTGAAGATTGGCACTCCGGTTTCTATTGATCATATTGAGGAAAGGATTCGGTTAATTTACGGCACGCTCTACTTCGAAAAAATATGGTATGAAATACTTGGTCCTAAAGGTCACCGGGCACTAAAGATTAGCGTAGTTGAGCACCCCAGGAGCCAGCTTAGATTTTCATATCACTATGATTCAGAAAACAAGGGTGGGATCATTGCAAATGCAACACTCCGCAACGTTTTGTTGAACAGAAGCCGATTGATCCTGGAAGCTGACCTCGCGAGTTATCCGCGGGTCACTGTCGATTACTTTAAATACCTGGGCAGAAATCAAAACCTGGCCTTGCAGACTACTGGTGTCTATTTAAAAAATGAATTGCCGGCCTATGACAGCATTGGGAATCTGAATAGTCTTTTTTCAGTTAATTATGCATCAGGCGGGGTAAAGCTGCAAACCACTAACTTTCAAAGTAACGCTTTTGGGGTTGAAGCAAAGCTGAACTACCTGATGCTCCAGCCAAGAATTGCCGATGAATTTCTGAGATCCATTTCCAAGATTCAATACAGCAGCGCTGTCTTTGCATTTTATCATCGGTTTGACAATATGAATGATCGGTATTTTCCGACTAAGGGTTTCAAGTCAGAATTCAGGTTGTCCAAGACGACGAGGAGCAGCGGTAAAATAGAATTTGGCGACACGTTAACGGTGGACGCTGAGGTGACGGGATTGTTATTTACGTCCAGCATTACTGCCGCTGATGTGATGGTTTTTCAGATCGTTCCGCTCAACGAAAGGCTGTCCTTGCTGGGAAAAATGCGACTGAGACTTTCCAATCTGCCCGCCCTTTCTTGGAATCTTGGTGACTATGATTTTGTCGGGGGTTTTACACCGGCGGGGATAAACTCTAATGAATACCTGGGAGGTGGGCCCAAGGAATTTGGCCTGGCAAACTATTTTTATGCAAAATTCGGGCTCCAGTACAAAGTCAAAAACAACCTGTACTTGCAGGGAATCTTTAACTACCTGGATGCCGAACACCCCGTTACGTGGATCTACCCTGGCGCGGACGTGGGGAAACTTGGAGATCGTTACAACAGGTTTGGTTATGGCGGCAGTATAGGTTTCAGTTCACCTGTGGGGCCAATCTCCTTTGCTTTTGCGAAAGACCATTACCGCCAGCGATGGAGGGCTTCTCTGATGATTGGATTTACCTATTGAGCAAAATTTCATTTATTGGCGGCAGATGTCCATGATGAGTCTGTACGTCGGTTTCCAACAAAAAAAGTAAGTGTCGCTTAAAGCAGGCAATCTTTAGATTGGATAGGTTATGTACATGAAACATAATTCATGAACACATATTGGCATTAATTTCCTCGATGGATTTGTGTTTGACCAAAAATCAACCCCCTGTTGATGCTGGCATTTCCTGTGTAGGAGATGTGAGATTCACCAAACGCATTGATCCTCAAATTATCTTCCGTGCTAAGCTTAATCCTGCTTTCACCGTAAATATTTGTGGTTGTGGTATAACTTTTTAAATCTCGCGTATCAATTTTATTTTCTCCAAAAAGTCTGTACTTCTGGTATTCCGCCTTACCGCCTCTTATTTTCAAATCATTTTCGCCATACAGGCTGGTCTTGAGGTATTCTGTCTTCACTGATGCCAGTCTGATCTCATTTTCTCCGTAGGCTTTGAGTGTGAATTTTTTCGCCCGGAGCGGACCGTTGCAGCTTAGTTCCTGATTCCCTCTGATTTCAAGATGATCCAGTGTTGTATAAGTAACATAGGCCGTCACGGATGCATCGCGGTAGATGCTTTTTCTTCCATGTCGATTTGAATGTTTTGTTTTTTCAATTACCTGCGCATCATCAAGATATAGGTGTAATGTTTTGCCTTTAACTTTGATATTGATCTTGTCGGGGGTGACATTTGTATAGGTCAGTCGAATACTCTCTTCCTCACCCTTCTCAAGAATCAAATTCACTCTTGGTGAAGCGATTATTTTGCTGAATGATTTCAGCTCTCGAGTAATTTCCTGCGCTATTGAAAAGTGCGCTGCGAGCACCGCCAGGGCGATTGCAAATAGGTTTTTGTGTATTTTACGCATGGTATTATGTTTTAGTCACCGTTAGGACAACTGTGGGGGCAATACCCCTATTCAATCATATTCTTTTTAGGTACCAATGTTAAAACCGCCATCCGGTGCAGTGTAGCGCTGGGACTTTTTGAAATAAGCATCGCTATTATTCGCTTCGTAAAGAATTTACAGGGTTCCCCATAGCTGCCTTGAGCGCCTGAAAACTGATCGTGATGACGGCGATGGTGACCGACAGGACCCCTGCGATCAGCACGGCAAAAGCATCGAAACCAATGCGGTAGGCAAACCCCTGCAACCATTGGTTCATGCTATACCAGGTAAAGGGTACGGCAATAAGGAAGGAGATCATTACAAGTTTTGTGAAGTCCTTTGAAAGGAGAACCATTACTTGCCCTACCGTGGCACCCATTACTTTACGAATGCTGATTTCTTTTGAGCGCTGCTCTGCTGTAAAAGAAGCAAGCCCATACAGTCCGAGGCAGGCAATCAATACTGCCAGGCAAGTGAAGATCAGAATAATATTACCCATGCGTTGCTCAGCCCTGAATTGTGCATCGAAATTTTCGTCCAGAAAAGAGTACTCGAATGGCGCCTGTGGTGCATATTTTTTCCAAAGACTTTCAATGATTTCTATTTTCTGTTGCGTATTGCCCGGCGTAATGCGTATCGCCATTTCGTAGTTTGGTGATGGCCCCAGCAAAATGACCATGGGTTTCACCGTATTCTTCAGGCCTTCAAAATTGAAATCCGTCATAATACCAATAACATTTAACGTGGTGCCTTCCGGGCTGTTATAAAAACCAATAAGCGATTTTCCTTCGTAGTCCTCCAGCCAGCCCAATTGTTTGGCTGCAGCTTCATTGAGAATGACCGCACTACTGTCGCTGGGGAAATCACGACTGAAAAACCGGCCTTTAGTCATGGTGTACCCCATCGTTTTCAGGTGTTCTTGGTCGGCGAAATAGTTGTAAAACAGATAATCTTGGTCAGTACCCTTTGGGCGAAAGACAGAATTCCAGTCCAAATTAGGGGGAAGCCGGTTCGCATAACTCGCGCCAACGATTTCCCCATGTTGAAGCAGCTCGTTTCGGAAAGCTTCGGCATTGGGATTGAGATTGATGGTATGCAATAGGTTCAGCACATTCGCTTTGTCAAAACCTACGTCCACTTTTTGCAGGTGGTTTAATTGCTTGTAAACGATGATAGAGCTGATGATCAGTGCAATCGAAATAAAAAACTGAAATACAACCAGGACATTTCGGATCCCGGAGCTTTTCATGCCGGCGCGGACTTTTCCTTTTAACACTTCGGCAGGTCTGAAGGCTGTGAGGTAGAATGCCGGATAACTTCCTGCAAGGAGGCCGAGCAGCAAGATGAAGACCGCCACCCCAATCATAAAGAGGGGTGAGTACATGATGCCGACGGATAGGCTTTTGCCGGCCAGGATATTGAAGGAATTTATAGCGACGGATACAACAGCCAATGCAATGACCGTGGCTATAATGACATAAACGTAAGACTCCAGCAGAAATTGAACAATTAAGCGCTGCCTTAGGGCACCAATCGTTTTGCGGATACCAACCTCCTTTGCCCTGTTCGCTGATCGCGCAGTCGACAAGTTCATGAAGTTAATGCATGCCAGGAGGATGATAAAAATAGCGGTGGCACCGAACAGGTAAATATATTGGATGTTGCCCGCTGTTGTGATATCATCCCGCAACCTGGAGTGCAAATGGATATCCGGTAGAGCCTGAATGATAAATCCTAAAGTATTGCCCTGTGCCCGGAATTCCTCCATGGTTACACCGAGATACTTTTCAATATCACCGCCTAAGTATTTTTCAACGAAGTAGTCGAGCTGTGATTTCACATCAGCCAATTGCGAATTAGGTTTGATTTTGAAATAAGTCAGGTAGCTCGAATTTACCCACATGTCGTTTCGCGCGTCAGGAGAGGAATCCATGGAAAGGACAAAATCGAATTGGATGTGCGACTGCGTCGGGGGATTTTCAGCGATGCCCGACACTTCAAATGTCAATTCTCCTGCGCTGCCACCGGTAAAAATTTTGCCTATCGGACTATTATCCCCGGGACCTTTGTAATCAAAGTATCTTTTTGCTGTATTTTCAGTAATTACGGTTTTGTTGGGCCCGCGCAATGCCTCTTTCCCGTTCCCTGCAATAAGTTTGAATTTGAAAAACTCAAAAAAGTTGGAATCTGCGATGATAAATCCTTTTTCCGTAAACGCTTTTTCTTCAAACCGCACCGGATATGTATTCCATTTCTGTAAACGTATGGTGGATTCAACCTGCGGTACTTCGTCCATCAGCGCCCGGCTCAGTGGTGCTCCGGCTTGCGCAGAATATATTTCTGTATCCTGAAATTTGCCTACAAACCCTACGCGGTACATACGATCCGCGTCGGGATGAAATTGATCATATTTTAATTCGTCCGAGATGTACAACAAAATGAGCAAACTGGAGGCTATACCAAGTGTAAGTCCTAAGATATTGATAGCGGAATAGGCCCGTTGCCGAATCAGGATACGAGAGGCAGTAAGTAAATAATTCTTTAACATAATTGGGACATTAAGTTTTCTACGATTATGATTATTCTGAGCGCAGAGAATCAACGGGATTACCCAGGGCGGCCTTCAATGCCTGAAAACTGATGGTAACCAATGCGATAGCAATGGATGCAACGCCAGCCAAAGCAAAAGTACCCATACCAATTTCGATGCTGTACTGAAAGTCCTGTAACCATTGTTGCATAACATAATATGCAATGGCGCTGGCTAATGCAAACGACGCAAGGATAAGCAAAATAAATTCAAAGGATAACTTAAAAAAAATAGTAGCGGTGCTGGCGCCAAGCACTTTCCGGATGCCAATTTCTTTTTTGCGTTGTTCTGCGGTAAAGGCAGAAAGCGCGAATAATCCAAGTCCTGCTATCACCAAGGCCAACACAGTAAAATGTGTGAACATATTGGCGAAGGCCTGTTCATTCCTGTATAGGTTAGCAAACTGTTCATCCAAAAATGCATATTCAAAAGTGGCGCCTGGGTTGACCTCCTTCCAGGTGGTTGCAATATAATCTACCGTTTCTTTCGTGTTACCGGCTTTGATCTTAATTGAAAGCGCTCCATTTTCCTTATCGTAAAGCATGAATAACGGTTCGAGTTTATGTCGCACCGTGGCGAAGTGAAAGTCCTTCACAACACCGATCACCGTATAGGCTGTCAGGTCGGTTGTATTCTGCCCTGTTTGCAAGCTAATTTTCTTGCCGATCGATTCATCCCACTTCAGCAATCGCATCATTTCTTCGTTGATAATCATTGAAAGAGAGTCGGCAAAATCGATCGAAAAATTTCTACCGACTATCATTTCCATGTCCATTGTTGGGATGAATGATTCGTCTGCGATCATGATACTGGTGATGATATTCGTTTCACTGGTAGCACCTTCTGGAAAAATTGTTGTCCGACCTGGTTGCTGCCCGATGCGGGAGGAAGAAGTTCCGACAGAAATGATATTTTTATTTCTTAGTAGTTCAGTTTTTAGCGTGGATGTCCTTGACGCGGCATCTCCGCTCTGTTGAATAGAGATAACCTGGTCGCGGTCGTATCCCATGTCCGTATTGTATATGAAGCGCATCTGTTGGAAAACGATTCCTGTTCCGACCATCAAGGCAATCGAAATTGTGAACTGTAACACCACGAGGATCTTACGGAGTCTAATGCCGCCTGTTGAGTTTTTGAACGAGCCCTTCAAGACCGAAATAGGCTTGAATGAGGACAAGACAAAAGCCGGATATAATCCTGCAGTGAAGCCCACCACCAGTACAAGGCCACCAATGACTAACAGACTTTGGATTTGCATTAGCACCGACACATCCGCATAACGTTGATACATGTTATTTAATGATGGGACTACCGCGTAAACTGCTGCAAATGCAATTACCGCCGCAAAAAGGGTGACCAGGATAGACTCAGAAAGATGCTGTATGATGAGTTGATAACGCACGGCACCAATGACTTTTCGCATGCCGACTTCTTTGGCCCGACCAGCTGACTTGGCCGTCACAAGGTTCATGAAGTTGACTACAGCAAGGATAAGGATAAGGATCGCAATTGTAGAGAGCACATAAATGTTGAGTACGTCTGACTTATTCGCGTTAGATTCAAATAGAATATCTTTCGATCTCAAATGCACATCTTTTAAGGGCTGCGCTACGGGCGTAAAAAATTCATACGCATTATTTTTCTTACTGATGGCTTGAAGCTTTCTATTGAGGTCATTTACGTTGGAAGGTTTATCCAACAGCAGATAAGAAAATGTAAAAATGCTTTGCCAGGTATCCAACGCTTCGCGTAGCCCATCTTCATTTTGACCCGGTACCAAAGTATGTAGCAGGTCAAACTGAAGATGCGAATTCTTGGGCACGTCCTCCAATATCGCCGTTACATGCAACTCCGTGGTCTGGTTAAGCATTATCGTTTTGCCGACCGGATCATTGTCACCAAATATTTTCCTTGCCAATGATTCAGTAATGACAATAGAGCCAGGGTTATCCAACGAACCTTTTTTTTCGCCGGCGATGATGTTGAAATCAAAAACGTCAAATACCGATGGGTCAACGCGGAACGCTGACTCACACTTTAGGATATTGCCTTCATAGCTGAGGTCATATCTTCCGCCACCAGTGAAGCGAACGCTTTTTATCACCTCAGGTAATTCCGCTGCGGCGGCGGGCGCCAGCCTAGGCTGCGTAACACCAACAAATTTGCTGCTAACACCTTCGGCACTGTCGATCGTAAGCAAGCGCACAATGCGATCGTAATGGGTATTTAATGTGTCGTATGATAAGTCTTCCCGGATGTAGAGATAGATCACCATGCTGGCCGCAAGTCCGATGGCCAATCCGATGATCTTGGCAATTGAGTAGCCCCGTTGCTTAAGCAGGTTGCGGAGGCCTGTAATAAAATAGCTTCTTATCATAGGGACGTTGATTATCCGGTTAATAGTCAATTCCGGTGCCATGAAGAAAACCTGTCAAAAAGCTTCTATAGATCACTTTTCAGATCGAAGCGTGAGCGCATATGAACAAGTTCGTCCGTTATCGGGCAGCGTTTATTTTATTGGAATATTGGTTACCGATGACATCTCTTCCTTGGCCATTTTGGACTGTCGGCTCCAGTTGGCAATCGGAACCGAAGCTAGATTGCCAGGAGTGCAGATGTGACATTTCTAGCGGGCTTGCCTGCACGATTTTTCGCGAAGAATTCTTACCTTAAACTTCCTGCAATGGTTTGCCATTGCAGGCGAAACGCCTGCTGGTTATGATTTTTCAAAAGCTAAATTTGATGCACTGGCCAAGGAAGTTGGGTTTATGACGACCTCTATTAGCCATTTGCGGGGCCCTCAAGCGCCGTGATCGCCATTAAATAGAAAAAGTGGAAAGTAGTATCATGGCAGGATCTGCTGCGTGGCGATCACCTGTCTATGCATATTGCTGTCATCTTGTGTTTTAACGTGTGGGTATGTAATACAAAGAGGAATTCATGTTATGCAAATAAGAATCATTTTCCTCTTCTGCATGGTGGCTGCTTCATCCGTTGGGGCGCAAGCACAGACAGCTGATCAGATCATACGGAAGTATGTGGCATTTATCGGGGGCAAAAAGAATTGGAAGCACGTCACATCCATTATCACTGCCGGTGAATACAACTATGGCGGAATCCCCTTTCCTTTCCGTACGTATGCCAAGCCACAGAACCGCTACAAGTTTGTTGTACCGTTTAATGGAAAGTATTATGCACAGGCTTTTGATGGGACGAAGGGATGGAAAATCGATGCCTTTAAGAATGAAACCGCGCCAACGTTGCTAACAGGAAAGGATGCGCTGGCCATGGCCAATGAAGCTGATGTGGAACTGGAAGGACCCTTGATTGATTATCGGCGGAAAGGCCATCGCGTGAAGCTGGAGGGAAAAGTGATGCTTGACAGTGTCGAATGTTTTAAAGTTATTTTGACCCGAAAGAATGGTGAGACTGAAACGCACTATTTCAATGTGAGGACCTTTGCATTGACTTCAAAAACTGCAGTAGCCAAGAATGCAGAACTGCAAGGGGCGCTATTAGAAACGGCGTACAGTGATTACCGGGATGTGGGTGGCATCAAAATTCCTTTTAGATCAGAGAGCGCCTCCGATGGTCAAGTAATACTTACGATTACGGTTGAAGAAGCAGCGATCAATTCACCGATTGATGACAAAGAATTTCAACCATAACGGGGAACCCAAATTGAAGGCCATATGGATCAGGATAAAAATTTGAGGGACTTGACTTTTTTTGGGTTGCTGCCGACAATTTTGATGACTTTGCTTCCTTATCTTTGTCATATGAAGAAATATCGACCTACTCACCGTATTTTTTTCATGATGGGGGTAGGCTTAATGCTTACTTTTTTGATGGGCTGCAATGGTGACAAAACCTATAGCATCAAATCAGCGACGATCGAAGTCGATTCCTTAAGTCAAGTTATTCCTATCACCGAACCACTGGTTAATCCTGTACTATATACACATGTTTCCGGTCTCTCGCAGCTTTCACCTGCTGAAGCAAAAGTGAAATTTGTTGAAATAGTCCTACCCGCCATTTTGGTGGCCAAATTTGAAATGGAAAAGTTACAGACCCGTATTGATAAGTTGCGTAAGAAAAACCGCTGGAAGGAAACCGACAGTATTTTTTACTTGGAAACAAAAAACCGGTTCAAAGCGAAGGATTTGGAGGACTTGTCATCAAGAATTGGAACATTACCCACCAGTATTGTTCTGGCGCAAGCCGCAGTCGAAAGTGGCTGGGGTCAATCTCGTTTTTTTCTTGAAGGAAATAACCTGTTTGGCGTCTGGTCTTATAACGCGGATGAACCACGCATAGCGGCAGGCCTTAATCGGCAGGAAAAACAGTCTATATTCGTGCCTATGCCGATATGTCCGAATCTATTATACACTATTTTGAAGTATTGGGCTCTGCCAATGCATACCGCAGCCTGCGAAAAGCCCGCCAAAAGGAAATGAGTCCTTTTGAATTGTTGCGGCATTTGCGGAACTATTCGGAACGGAGAACTTCCTACACGGATCTGTTGAAGGAGGTTATTTTGCAGAACGAATTTACGCGGTATGATAGGTTTGGAATTTCGCCCAACTACCTGGAGCGTGATTAATTGCCATGCAGTTTATTAATTGGATTCAACTCATTTTTTTAATTTCATTTTCGTCGATGCAATCGTCCGAGGCGTCGGCCCGCACATTATTAAATGCAGACAAAGAGGTAGTTTGCTTTGTATATCATCGTGTTGGAGATTCCCGCTACCCCTCTACCAATATTTCAGTTGTGGAATTTGAGGCGCATCTTCGCTTATCTAGTTAAGAATAATTTCCAGGTCCTTTCCCTTACTGAAGCGTTGAAGTATCTGAAGTCAAATGAACCAGCGCGAAAAACTGTCGTCATCACCATTGACGACGGCTACAAAAGTTTTTTCAGAAATGGTTTACCCTTGCTGAAGAAGTATAGACTACCTGCTACGTTGTTTTTATTAACACGCAAACAGTTGATGGAGGGGACTATATGAGCTGGTCGGAACTATTGACTGCTACACAAAATGGAATTGAAATTGGGAATCATACACATTCGCATAAATATTTTCTGAATGAACCCAAAAATTTGCGCTATGCTTCATTCAAGGAGGAGATAGCTTTAAGTCAGTCGCTCATTTCTGAGCATCTTAAGGTATTACCCAAAGTATTTTCCTATCCCTATGGAGAGGTTGATGGTGATTTGGAAAGTATAGTGATGCAAGCCGGCTTTGCGGGTGCCGTGGCGCAAAACTCCGGAGTGATATATTCCGGAAGTAACCTGTACGCGTGCCCGCGATTCCCAATGTCGGAAGCATATGCTGCCCTGGATAAGTTTATTGAAAAGTCGACTATGCGTGCGTTAAAAGTAGTTCGATCGTCGCCGCATAATTTTGCACGCAGTCAAGAACTGAAGCCAGTGCTCACCTTGACAATCGACGGTAGAGATCTGCGACTTGCAGCCTTTCAGTGTTTTATTCAAGGGAGTGGTTGCGAATATCGGATTGTTGATAAAACGGATGAGACGGTTACGATTGCCTTGCTGGCTACCAAATCAATCGCTGGGCGAAGGCGGACATTGTATACGATTACGGTCCAGACATCTCGGGGAGTTGGCACTGGTACAGCCACCTTTGGATCAATGAAAAAGTGCAATAATGTTTAGAAGTTATTTGACTGCAAAACCCATAATATGCGGTGCATGGAATGGAAGGGCACCTTTCACCCGACGGTGCTCGAGTTTCACGTCCCTAAACCCCGCGAGTTCAATATATTTCCAGGTCTCTTTGTTGCAGTTACACCCATCGGCGATCATACGATTAATTGGATTAAGCATATCCTGAATAAGTCGAAGATAGGAAGCTTTCGGTGCTGCCACATGTTCAATGAATATCAGTTTGCCCCCAGGCTTCAGCACGCGTTTCATCTCAGCAATTGCTTTGTCGGCCCTATTTACGGAGCACAGTACCAGCGTAAGAAAAACAGTATCGACACTATTGTCCAATAGCGGAATATGGGTGGCGTCTCCCACCAAAAGCGTTGCCGCAATGCCTTTTTCTTTTGCCTTGCCCAACAAGACTTCATGAAATGCCGCATTGGGCTCAACGCCCATCCAGGTTATTGAAGTCGGCAAATAATTGAAATTAATCCCCGTTCCAGGACCTATCTCCAGCAACGCGCCCTTCAAGTCCTGAAGCAGCGGCTTTTTATAACTGCCGTAAAGCTTTCGATTTGTCGCTTCTCCCAACTTCATTATCCACGCAAAGAGTCGTTTGCGAATGCTTGTTTTCATGATATAGGCTGGATTCTGCATTGCGTCTGGAAAAAATTCTCAATTTCTTGTCCCAGATCCAAGCGCCAATTCGTCATATGCATAGAATTTAAGAAACCACCGAATTGTAAATTTAACCCCAAATTCTATGAAAAAGTTATTGCTTGATCACGGGCCGATCGAACAAAGTTAAGACCTCAGGACTGTGTGAACGTACAGGGAAATTTGGTTCACACGAGGGTGCCGTAAAAGCGTTTATCGCCGATCGCGATGGCCATATTGAATACGTCAAAACCACGAAAGACGATTTGCGCGACCGGTACCACGAGATGCCAGTTTGGGATGATCGATGCCCATCAGGTCATTTTTTTTTATGGCTGGGCACAGCGCACGTCATGTTATGCAAATAGAGGAGGGTAGGGCCAACGCTGCGTTTCCCAAAAAATAGCTTGTTTCCCTGCTCTCAAGACAGCGGCAGGCCATTTTTCCGCAAATAAAATGGGAAGATGGCCGGCTGTTTTGCCCGCTTGACTGCAGGAATAAAGAAATGTTGTAAATTTGTGCTTTCTCTTCCTTTTGCGCGTAATCACAGTCGATTGGAATGAAGTTAAATGGAGAAATCAGAAACTAACCAAGCTAAAGGTAAAATCATGGGTAAATCGCAGGAGACATGGAATAAGAAGGAAACGGAGAAGAAGAAGCAGAAGAAGCGGAAGGATAAGGAGCAGAAGAAGGAGGAACGCAAGGCCAACGCCAAGGACGGGAGGAATCTGGATGAGTATGTTGGCCTATGTTGATGAAAATGGGAATATTTTCGTCAACGCCGCCTGACCCGACTAAAAAACAGAGAATCAGAGAGCAAGACATTCAAATTGGTGTTCCGAAGCAAGAAAATGTTAAGCTTGATATCCTCAGAACCGGAATTGTAACTTTTTTCAACGATTCCAAGGGATATGGTTTTATCAAAGACCAGGAAACGCAGGAGAGTATATTTGTGCATGTGAATGGCCTAATAGATCCAATAAAGGAAAACAACAAGGTAAACTTTGAAATCGAAATGGGGCATAAGGGCCCTAATGCGGTGAAGGTAAAGTTGGTTCATTAATCCGCCCCGACTTCAGCATCGGCTATTGGCGCCGGGAGTTAGTTCATTTTGAATGTTGAAGATCCCAGAGGTTCAAACAAAGAATCGCGCCTGGGAACAGGCTCACATTATTTCTTACATCTGTCGAAATTATTGCTCGTTTTTGGAGTAATTTCCATAAGATGGCGATTTCAGGCATTTAGGCTCAACGCCACATTGTGTCAACATCGCCAAAGGCATTCGTTATTTGTGCTGCGGCAAGTCCAGTGATTGGACGGTTATCCAATCAGCCGATAGGCCACAAAATCTTATCTTTGCGATAGCAAGTAGATAGTTCCGGCTTTGTTTTAATCCGGTGGCAGGATTAGTCTGTTTATTCTGTGCCAAACTTTGAAGACGAACTCTCCATGGCAAGTTAGTTAGGAAAGTGGATCAAGTGGTGCCTGGTCGTAATGTAGCGCCAGAAACGAATTCTAGCGTGTGGTGACGAAGATTACCAGCTCAATCATCGATATAGACTCAGCCGAGTCCGTCCAAGTAGTGAATAGCATGCACTGGACTGCATCGGAATGAAAGGGTGTGGACTTCAATTGCAAGTGGTTACCACTATTATGAATTAGACTCATACCTAGCTGCGTTAAACCGCCGAAAAGATCGATAGGTTACGTATTGGCGGCGCGGAGGCAGCACCGTTTCGTGGATCGTGAACAAGCATTCAATAGCATTGGGCTGAAAATCATTTTGAATTTTAAAAATAGGTCATGGTGGCCAAAATTATAATAATAGTTGCAATACGTGCATTAATTAGGTGAAGTAATGGCGGCATGATGAATACAAACCAGTGTGAGAATAAGTTGGTCGATGATATAATTTTGATGCGTTACAGCGCGATGGGCAAACGTATGGTGAATTTAAGGTTGGCCGTGCAGGGATATTGGAATGCGTAACCCAACACCGATAAGCAGAGAAAAATTTTATCCAACTTTGGTAGTTTGTTGATATTCTGCACGCTGTAACGGGGAAGGATGTTCTTTATTGGCCTGGCCTAGTATTGATAGACGGATCGCATGGCAACAGTGTTAATGGTCAGCTGATTAAAGGGCGTTTTCATGTTGTGTTATGTCAGGACAAAAAAGTACTTCGCGCCAATGAGCAATTGTAATGATGGCACATTGCTTGCAGATAGGCCGAAGGTTAGGTTTACCACCATGCACAATAATAAATTCTATGCAAAGGCAGCCCAACCTGAGTAAAATTCGCGATCGTTCATGCTGCTTGATTCCCTGGCATTTGATTGTTTAACAATTTAAAAAGAGAAGGGTAGCTACCTAGGATGTGAGACTGTGAATAACGGAATCATGAGATATCGTGCACGACCCGATAAAAGAATTGTGAGCAGATAACGGCGAGTTTCTGGACATCCGGTTGCCAGGAGAGTTTGCAGATGTCTGTATCGTTTTATGCGAAGCATCTGAGTTTATCCACCCTGGATAGGGTATTATGCGGGCATGGAGGGCAAACTTGTGGGTGGGGGATTTAAAGGGAGACGAGTGGAGGGCAAAGTGGAAATAGCGTATGGTACTTTTCCGGCCTTCCGTAACCAGGGAATTGGCACAGCGATTTGCCGGAGCCTTGTGCAATTGGCCCAGGAAAGGCAGTACCGTTCGTGCAGGTTATGGCCAGAACATTACCGGAAGAAAATTATTCAACAAAAATTCTGCGGAAAAACAGCTTTGGATGGCAAGGAAATGTAATAGACAAGGATGACGGCGAAGTTTGGGAATGGGAATACAAGGAAGCCTGAGCCCACGCGGATATCCTGACTACAACCCGTACAGGCCACCTGCTGTGAATCCAGCAGAGCCGAAGGATGTTTTAGCCCCTACTCTTCAATACGTTCAGCGGGTGAAATATTACTCCTGTTGGGTTCCAAACATACTGCTCAAGGCAAATTTGCCGACTCGTTTTCCTTGCACAATGCCGTCCTCGCACGCGTCGCGAAAATGAATTCCGCCATACAGGCGTGAGATGGCCGCTTCGTCTGAGGCTTCGTAGAAAGAATTGAAATCTCGTGCTGGTAATCCAAAGTACATTTCAGAAGTGTCCGTAAAACTGAAATTGTCGCCAAGCAGATAGGTCAATACCACAGCGGCAGAGGCAGATGCCACACTGTGACCACTGGTGTATTCCGGGAATGGTGGTGTTTGAAGAATAGGTCTCCAGGACGGGTCGATCATTTTATTAATTGCCGTCTCGGGGCGAATACGGTCGCTCACATACTTCTCTTGCCAGCAACTAATAAAAGCATCATGCAAGGTCAGGGCTACCATGGTATGGATTAGGATTGCGGAGTCCAGCGATACATCTGCTTTCTTGCAGGCTATTCCGGTTATCCCCATCCAGTGACCACCTGGGGAAATCTTTTTCAGTCCAATGGCCATATGTCCGGAATACGTCACTGCGAACGGATTACAGTCCCAGAAGTTTGCAACAGCTTTATGCTCGTCCTGGACGTTCATAACCACGTCATAAACTTCTTTCAATTGTCTGTAAAACGAACTTGTTGAGTCTCTACTGAAAGCTGCCGGGGGAGCCGGTGAAAACTGATTCGCGGAGTCTAGGAAAAAAGGACGTATTGTTTCCCACTTGGGTTCAATAGCGCCCATGTATTCGGGAGGGGTGGGGTACCAACGGCCTTCTTCTTTACTGGGTGTGTATCGCGTATAGGTACTTAACTTATTATATCCGTCGGTTTTTGCATACTGTATAACTTGCTGAGCAATATCAATAGCAAAGCGCTTTTGGTCCTCCAGATCTTGCCTTGAAATCTTCATATTTTTTCTGAAATAATCGTCAAGCGCATGTTGTTTTTCTTCCAATAATGCACCGGAGGGCATGGTGTAGCGACCTACCTGGAGCATTGCATAATTTGAGCAGAATGAAAGATTGAAATTTTTGGGAAGTGATGGAGGCTTGATTTCCGGATTTATGTTCAGTCGAAGATTAACATCTTCCAACTGATGCTGACCAAAAAAAGCCACTTCATAGGCGGCCAACAAAGCATAGGCATAAAATCGGCTTGCTGCTGGTGGATTGGCGACATCGTGTAACATTACCTCCGACAGGCTAAAGACGTGGTCTGCCAACATCTGTAATTCCTCCTGGCGTCGCTGCGACTTCTGTGAAAACAGGTTCGTCGCGGAAAATAATAGGACCGATGTGATCAATGAAACGACTCTCATTTCAATTTAATTTATAGGTCACTATACCAACGTTGTTAATCCCTATGAGCAGATACAGGTCTTCGTTAACCTGAATTACGTTCATCGCCTTCGCGTCTCCTGTCAGGGCTAAGCCCGACTGCTGCTGAGAAATGTAGGTGAAGTTACCTTTGCCATCGCCTTCAAGGAGTTGTCCGAAATTAGCATCTATAACACCCATTCTAATACGGATTGAGCTTTGGTTGCCCCCTAGCACAACGTCCATATTGCCATCCTTGTTGTAATCAATCAACGTAAGCGCATAGATCGGCGCAAATTGTGCAGCAGCAGGCAGTGTGTGTGGAATAAATTTGTTTTGCTTGTTCTCCAAATAAATACTTTCGAGCGTAGTCGCGTGCAGCTCGCCGGCGTCTTTGAGCTCACTGGCGGAAAAAATATTGTTCAGTTGGGCGTTGGCATACGATGCATAGTCCGTGTACTTGCTTCGCATGCTGTAGAGTTGATCCAACAATTCATCTCGGCTCGGGAACGGATAGGGTTTACCCTGCATATATTGGGTTAGAATAGGATCGATCGAACCGTTGTTATCGAAGTCCTTGTATACAAGCGTGATGGGTTCTGTGGGACTTGCCCGAAGTTGCGTATTTAATCCCAGGTTGCCAGCAATAATATCGTCGTCGCCGTCATGATCAAAATCATAGACAATCATCCTGCTCCATAGGCCGGTCAAAGGTGCATCAAAGTATGCATTTGTGGCGCTGGTCAGATTTTTTCCCTGATTGTTTAGGAAAACTTCGATGGCCATGAATTCGCCAATTACAACGAGATCCTCCCAGCCATCTCCATTGACGTCGATCCATTTTGCATCCGTGACCATGCCGATGTGCGATAATGTCATGGCTTTCGAAGACGCGATATTTTCGAACCGGCCACCGTTGTTTTGGAGCAGAAAACTTTCCGGTATGACCGGATATTTCCCGGGTATTACACGCCCGCCGACAAACAGGTCCAGATCGCCGTCATGATCAAAGTCGGATGCGGCAATACAGGACTTGCTGACCAGCATTTCAGGTAGGGCATCAGTCGATAGTCTAAATTGGCCGGTGCCATTGTTGAGATAGAGCCTGTCCTGCAAAGCCTTATCGGTTTCTGTGTAATCGTTGTATCCCCCGCTTACGACATACAAGTCGAGATCGCCGTCTCCATCGGCGTCAAAAAAAAGTGCGTCGGCATCGGTATAAAGTTTATTGAAGGATGCAGCGACAGATTCTTCAAATTTTCCCTGGTTATTCTGAATAAATATTTTACCGGGATTTCCCTGTGCACCGCCCACGAAAGCATCGAGTCTTCCGTCATTATTTATATCCCCTGTGGCCATGATGGGCCCGCATGTTGTGAGCATCGACATTAATAGCGGTTGTCGCTTGAAATCATTGTATCCTTCTTCGGCATGCACATAGGGAATGATGGGCTGCATCGGGCGAGAAAATTGTTGCCATTGAGGGTTCCGATACATTGCGGCTGTTGCACCGCAGACCCTTCAGCTATTTTCAGGAGTTGGTCTGCTTTAACATTGCGTCATCGTAGTCTCCTCACCGGATAGCCAGGTGATTTTCAAGGAATCTACCACATTCGACGTTCCCAGCCCGATGTGTACGCGGTCGCTGACGGTGGATTGAAAACCACGAGTAGACACATGTTCCATGTATTGTATTTTACCTTGCGCATACACCCTGATTTTAGCACCAGTTGCTTTTGAATTTTTTCCCTTTCCCGCCAGCGTCAACTGGAGATAATGTTTGTCAGGATTTCTTTCACGTGTATAGTTCCGGTAGACGGAAGCCGTTTTGTTTTGGTTATTAACAATAATTTCAAGATCGCCGTCATTGTCAAGGTCCGCGTAGGCAGCACCGTTGGAAAAGTTATTTTCTTTAAATCCCCATTCCGCACTCTTGTCTGAAAATGTCAAGTCACCGTTGTTCTTGTACATGTAATTGTGTACTGGAGTAGAAGTCATCGTGTTAACCAGGTGAAATGTGTCCGGCTTTACGTTTTCTTTTGCCTTTTGAAAGTAGTAATCACCTTTGTACTTCAGAAAATCCCGGTTGGTATAATCCCGGTAATAACCGTTTGTGATAAAAAGATCCTTCCATCCGTCATTGTCATAGTCAGCGATCAAGGGTGCCCAACTCCAATCCGTTTTGGAAATACCTGAGAATTGCCCGATTTCGCTGTAGGTTCCATTACCATTATTCAGATGGAGCATATTGCGCATATTTTGAAAATAGAAATCATTCAGTACCATTAAGGCGAAGTGCTCGTAGTTTTCGGGGCCATACAACAGTTTTTGTCTTTTATTGTCCTCTGGCAGCATGTCGACCGTAAAGATATCTGGCCATCCGTCATTGTTGATATCATTGACATCGTTTCCCATGGAGAAGTAGGAAATGTGCTGTACGTATTCCGTCATCCGATCGGTAAATGTGCCATCGTGGTTATTAATGTAGATATAATCTGGCTCTACATAATCGTTGGAAACATAGATGTCCGGCCATCCATCTTTGTTGATGTCGGCGACTGTAATGCCAAGGCCAAATCCAAGCGGGCTGCCTTTAATGCCTGCGTCCTCACTCACATCAATGAAATGCCCATTATCGTTTCTGAATAATTTGTCACCGGCGTAAGGATGCCTGGTTTGTTTGGCCTTGGCATATTCAAACTCGCGTATAACGACCACGTTGTGATTCAGGAGATACATATCAAGGTCACCGTCAAGGTCATAGTCAAAGAAGGATGCGTGTGTAGTGTGCCCCGGATCATCCAATCCAACAGCAGCGGCCTTTTCGGTGAACGTCAGATCCCCATTATTCATAAAAAGTTTGTTCCTCCTTCGTTCAGGGTCTCCTTTTCCGGAGTAGCAAACATAGATATCCAAAAAACCATCGCCATCGACGTCGGCCATCGTGACGCCAGTTTTCCAGCCTGTTTTGCAGTCGACGCCAGCGGAGGTCGCAATTTCCTTAAATTTGAAGTCGCCTTCGTTAAGATAAAGTGCATTGGGCTTTACATTACCGGTGAAATAGATGTCATCCAGGCCGTCATTGTTAATATCACCGACTGCCACACCACCACCATTATAAAAGTATTCGTAGGTCAATACGTTCGACTTTGGGTTTTCTTCCAGGTTGTTTTTAAAGGTGATGCCGGTTTTCCTGGGTGACAAAGACTCGAACAACGAAAGCTGCTGGGCGCTCGTTTTTTGAAATATAAGGCATACTGCAATAGTCAATAAAACGGAAAGTGTAATTTTCATGCTGCATATAAGGAATTGATGAAAGACTTACCACGAAGATGCAAATCGTTCCAAAAATCCTTTGATTATCTATATGCAAGTTAAAACACAGTGGGCTAAAATGAGACTATCAAGACTTTTTTTTATCAACCCAGCCGGGTGTGGAAAAGCCCTTTTTCGTTTGTCCGGGGCTTTTTATTTACCTTCGCGCATCCGGAAATCACGAACCTAGGGTCCTTCATTCAGAATATACTTTTGTTCCATAAAAGCCTATTTTTAATGACAGATTCTCAGAATAAGTTTTACATTTTGTCTTTTTATATTTTTTAAACCATCACCAAGATATATGCGAAGTTCTACGGCTAAATTTCAGACCAAGGGTTCACCTAGAATCTTAGTCATTTGTCTGTTGATCTTGCTGGCCGGTTGTGGCAAGAAGAATAGCAAATTAGTCTGGAATGAAGACATCTCCTTGATAGGCTCACAGTCATCGCCCCGCACGGCCGATTTGAATGGGGACGGCATCCTGGACATTGTGATGGGTGCGGGAAAGAATGAATATCAGCATAGTGATCAGGGAATAGTAGCATTTGATGGCAAAACAGGGAAGCTTCTTTGGCAGCAAGAATCGCCTGATCAGGTTTTTGGTTCCGCCACTTTCTATGATATTACCGGCGATGGCATACCAGACATCTTAATCGGCGGGAGGTCCCCGCATTTTAAAGCACTAAACGGTAAAACAGGAGAAGTTTTGTGGGCGTACGATCACACCGCGCATGCGCAAGATTCAATTTTACAATATGCGCGATTCAATTTTAACAACAGCGTGTTGATACCAGATCAGAATAATGATGGCCTGCAGGATTTACTGGCCCTGAACGGCGGAAACCCAAAAGCGGATCCGTACGCTACGGAAAACCGATTCCCGGGTGTACTCATGGTATTTGATATTAAAACCGGCAATATCATAGCTGCCGATACGATGCCCGACGGAAAAGAGTCGTACATGGCGCCACTGTGTTTTGCGCAACCCGGGAGTACCGACTATACCCTCATATTTGGGACGGGTGGGGAGACAATTGATGGTCGTTTGTATATGGCCAGACTCTCGGATTTAATGAATCAGGAACTAAGGAACGCAAAAGTTCTGGCCTCGGAAAAAGGACATGGATTTATTGCGCCTCCGGTAGCCGCGGATATAACCAACGACGGGTTTTTGGATATCGTGGCCATATCGCATGGCAGTTCAGTATTTGCTATTGATGGGAAGGATCAAAAAGTATTGTGGTCACAGTCGATAAAAAATACAGAGTGCAGCAATAGTTTCGCTGTGGGGTATTTTACAGCTGATGACATTCCGGATTTCTTCACTTTTGTCAGTAAAGGACAGTGGCCCAATAGCACAGGAACGTTACAGGTGATGATGGACGGTAAAGATGGCCGAATTGCATACATGGATTCGATGGGTTGCACGGGGTTTTCGTCACCTGTTGTCTATGACATAAATGGTGACGGCAATGATGAGGCAATTATCAGTATTAACGAATTTGACTGTGCCTTGGGGTTCACTGGTAAGGCGCCCATCACCATCGAAAACAAACTCGTCGCTATCGATTTCATGAAAAGATCCGTGCAGATCATTGACCAAATGCAGGGATTTAAGAACATTTTTTCAACGCCCTGGATTGGAGACCTGGATGATGATGGTTATCTTGATATTGTTCATTGCCAATATTATCATCGCTCAGATCTGCTGTCATTTTTGGGAATGCGGATCAAGCGTATTGACACACCCATACGCGTAAGAAATAAACCGGCGTGGGGTGCTTTCAGGGGATCTCGTGGCGATGGATTGTTTCTCCCAGTCCAGTGATCCTGCTGACAGGCACGTGCCGTGAGTCAATAGAATGCCAAATGCACTGGAAACGGAAGACGGTTGACTGTTTTGCGCAAACCTAATGAAGATACAAACATCATTTCAGCAAAAATTCGAATGAGATTACAACATGCTTTCGCACTGCTTTTTTTTGTCTGGTTACAAAATTGTACCACAAATAATCAGACAAACCAGAAAGGTAAAGGGAATTCAAACCTTTTTACATTGCTCAACCCCCAGGAAACTGGAATTGATTTTGTAAACACTGTGGTCGATGGAAAAGATTTCAACATCCTTACATACCGAAATTTCTACAATGGCGCCGGAGTGGCGATTGGCGATATCAATAATGATTCTCTTCCGGACCTTTATTTTACTTCGAATCAACAAAAGAACAAGCTCTACCTCAACAAAGGAAATTTTGTTTTTGAGGACATCACCGAAAAGGCGGGTGTTGGCGGTACGGGCGTGTGGAGCACGGGTGTAACAATGGCCGACGTAAACGGCGATGGATTGTTAGATATCTACGTCTGCAATTCCGGTGATGTCGATGGCGCCGACCGACAAAATGAATTGTTCATTAACAACGGTGATCTTACATTCTCCGAAAAAGCAAAAGCATTTAATCTGAACAATGAGGGTTACTCTACCCATGCTGCATTCTTTGACTATGATCTTGATGGCGATCTTGATTGTTATATTCTCAACAATAGTTTTAAGGATCCAGGCAAGATTGAATTGTATAAAAAAGTCAGAGAAGAGCCGAATGCTGGTGGCGATAAATTGATGCGGAATGATGACGGCACATTCCACGATGTTACCACCGTGGCAGGAATCTATAGTAGTGATATCGGATTTGGGCTGGGTGTAGCAGTAGGGGATATTAACGATGATCAATTGCCCGATATCTACGTCAGTAATGATTTTTGGGAAAGGGATTATCTCTACATCAATAAAGGTAACGGGAAGTTCTCTGAAGAATTGATTAATCGTATTAACTACTGCTCTGTTTCGAGTATGGGAGCCGATATTGCTGATATCGATGGAGACGGAAAGCCGGAAATATTTACTACTGACATGCTGCCTGCCGACAACAATCGTTTACAAACAACGATGGCGTTCGACCCATATCATTTGGAGGATACCAAGTACCGGGCGAATTTTCACTACCAAATGGTTCAAAATTGCCTCCACCTGAACGATGGTAATGGCAACTTCCAGGAAATCGCGCTCTTGGCTGGCGTTGCGGCAACGGACTGGAGCTGGGGGGCGCTTATTTTTGATTTTGAAAACGACGGTAAGAAAGACATATTCGTAAGCAACGGTATCCTGCGGGATATTATGTCAATGGATTTCCGGGAGTTTATTGCCGACCGGGAAAATAGAAATGAGATCAAAGACGATAAAGATAGTATTGACAACAGGGATTTCATTTCATACATGCCTGCTCACCCCTTGAAGAATTATGCCTTTGAAAATTCGGGGAAGCTAACGTTTACGGATCATGCAACTGAACTGGGGCTCGGACAGCCATCTTTCAGCAATGGGTCGGCCTATGGCGATTTGGACAACGATGGTGATCTCGATCTGGTCGTGAACAACATTAACTCGCCCAGCTTTCTTTACAGGAACGAAGCCAGCGAGAACCTGGGAAACCATTTTTTGAAAGTTAGGTTTAAGGGCGCCGCTCAAAATCCGTTCGGCATTGGTGCGCAGGTAACGATCAAGATGAAAGGTGAAATCCAGGTTTTACAAAATTTTAATACGCGTGGTTTTGAAAGCAGTGTAGAACCTCTGGTTCTATTTGGGCTGGGAAAAGTGGAATTGATAGACACGCTGCGGGTGATCTGGCCAGATCAGAAGGTGGAGACAATGACCAATATTAAAGCAGACCAAATGCTCACACTGCACCATGCCGATGCTGCTGTGGTTGAAGAACACAGGGCAAAGCAACCGGCTCCATATTTTGAAGAGGTAAGCGCACGCGTAATTCCAGGGGGAGCCAGGCATTTCGAAAACCGAAATAACGACTTCGATCAAGAAGTGTTATTGCATCACATGCTTTCAACAGAAGGGCCGCGACTGGTGACAGGCGATGTCAACGGTGACAGGCTGGAGGATTTCATATTACTCGGAGCATTAGGTGATCCGGACAAACTGTTTATACAAAAAGCCGACGGGACTTTCAGTTTTAAGATGAGCCCTGGCTTTGTCAACGACAAAGGATTTGAAAGTACGTGTGGAGCGCTATTCGATCACGATGGGGATGGCGATCTTGACTTTATGGTTGGGTCAGGTGGAAATCAACCTGAGGTTGATCGAATCAATTATGTTGTGCGATTTTACAAGAATGATGGGCGGGGAAATTTTGCGGCAGATCCAGGCAGCATGCCGCAGGTGATTGGAAATTTCTCAACGCTCGAAGCGGAAGATTATGACAAGGACGGAGACATTGATGTTTTCCTGGGTGCCAGGGTTGTTCCCGGTAACTATGGATTGCCGCCACAAAGTTATCTGCTTCTTGACGACAACGGACGTTGGATGAACGTCGCACCTCCTTCGCTGGGCAACGTGGGTATGGTTACGGATGCGACGTGGGCTGACGCTGATGGGGATGGTGACAAAGATCTGATCGTGATAGGGGACTGGATGGCCATACACATCTTCAAGAACGACAATGGGGTAATCGAAAATGATGTAACAATTCCGCAAAGTAACGGATGGTGGAACAGGATTGAACCTGCGGATTTAGATAATGACGGTGATATTGATTTTGTTCTGGGGAACTGGGGATTGAATACAAAATTTAAAGCATCACCGGCCAAACCATTAACGATGTTCGTAAACGACTTTGATGATAACGGAAAAAGTGAGTTTATCATTAACTGGTACCCGCCTTTGGATAGTCAGGCATACCCTTTTGCAACGAAGACCGAACTTGTTGCGCAATTGCCAGGTTTGCGGAAGTCGATACTGAAGTATAAAGATTATGCGCCGAAAACGTACGATTCACTTTTTTCAGCTGAGGTGCGAAAGCGGTCGATGTCGTATGAAGCGAATTATTTGGCGAGTGCAATTTTGTGGAATGAAGGTACAACCTATTCGCTGATTGCATTGCCGACAGCGGCTCAGGTATCGCCTGTTTTTGGAATTCTCGCCGATGATTTTGACGGTGATGGAAATATGGATATCTGGCTTGGTGGTAACTTCTACGCGATGAAACCCCAGGTTGGTCGGCATAATGATAGCAGGGGTGTTTATCTGAAGGGAAGTGTGGAAAGATCATTTACGCCCGTACCGCAATCTGGTCTCTATGTTGAGGGTGAAGTCCGCGATGCAGCAATGATGCAATCGAAATATGGTAAACGCATATTTGTTGCCAGGAATAATGGAGCGGTATTGGTTTTTGAAACGACAAAAAACAGCCCCGTTCAATAGTTGAAGAATTCGTACAAGACTGTGGAGGGAACTTTCAGCAATAGCTAATACCGGACAGCATGCGAAACTGAAAGCGCTGCTAAAATCAAAAGAAACTACTTAACGCGTTAAATAAACTGCAAAAAAAAGCCCTTGAAATATTTCAAGGGCTTTTTGATGTGTCGTTATGCACGACGTATTGTTAAATTATTCGGCACCACCAGCCCACCAAACCTTGGTAGTATACTCGTCCGGTTTGGTAGCCCCTGCAGAGAAATTCGGATTCCCCGAAATCTCCAATGGATGATACCGCAGCCTTTGAGGAATCGTACCGCCGGTCACGTTGCCGGGGTAGTTTGTTGGTACCAGTACCGGGAATCCTGTTCTTCTCCAGTCGGACCATGCGTCCCACCAGTTGAAGAACTTATTGACCCACAGCTGCTCGCCGATCATTTCCAACGCAGGCTTCGCTACATCATAAGTGTATGTCGCCAGGTAAGTCGCGACAGCACCATCGGAAACAGAAAGGGAAGCGTCATAAGGCGTATACATCTGCATAGAAGCTTTCACACCGGCGTCGTAATGCGCCTTTGCACCGCTCACGCCACCGATACCTCTTTCTGCTGCTTCGGCCAGGAGTAGCTCTACCTCGCCGTAATTCATCAACATGTAGGGCTCATCGTCTTGCAGCATTTTGACATTTATTTTTGAATAGGTTTCGTCCTGAACCACCGGACCACCTTCAAATATCTCAAGCGTAGTCTGATCCTTTCCATTTGGCATTCCTTTTTGTGCAAGTGGATCTACGTTGGTCGGTGTCCAATCTGTTGGCGTCCATACGCCAATCCCGCCACTGATAATCATAAGGCGTGGATCATCGTCTGCTACAATATTAGGATCAGCTCCTTTGAGGAAATCAATAAGTGTTTTGCTCAGAATAAGTTGGCTGTCCGCCATCGCCAGGATAAAAGGCTCTGGAGATACCGTTCTGGTTGGTCCACTCACTTGGCCCTATATCCATTGGCACCCAAACATTGTCATCATTGCTGTTAAAGACACCTCCCGCAACCGCTTTGGCAACATACGTGTTGGCCGTTGCGGCATCCACATTAGAAATGCGCATGGCCAACCGCAGCATAAGCGAGTACCCGAACTTTTTCCACTTCGCTATATCACCGTCATAGTAAAGGTCAGCTGCTGTAAAGCCATCGTCGGGATTGCCCGTGCTCAAAGCGGCACTGGCCTCATCGAGCTCTTTCAACAGATCCAAGTAAATACTCTTTTGCGTATCATAGTGCGGAAAGAAAAATTCGGCACCGCCGCCAGCTGCCATGATAGCATCAGAGTAAGGCATGCTTCCATAATAATCAGTGGCCCGGTGAAACAGAAATGCTCTCACGATCCGTGCGGCGTTTCGCGTGTTCACTTTGTTGCCTTCGTCGTACCCACCAGGACCAGTCTGCCTCAGCACTTCGCCCAGGTTTTTTAGCTCATCACCATAGAAAAATTCAAACGGTGCGTTTGAAGTTTCCGGATTATGGGTGTACTTATCGCCTGGTGCGATACCACCACCTGTTTGTGCCAGATGCTGAATAGCATAGGAGCACATGCCGATGTTGGTTCGCCAGTCAATGTATCGGTTGTCACCTGCAGATCCACCCGAAGCTGCGCCAAGTTGCGCGGCCGTGAACAGAAAATTAAGGTTAATCTGCGTTACAGCCTGCGGGTTGATATTCAAATTATGCAACTCATCCGTATCGCACCCAACAACCAGTAGTGCCACAAGGAGTGTTGATAATAGTATTTTATTTATATACTTCATATTCATGTGTTTTATGTTTAGAATGTAGCCCTAAGGTTAAATCCATAGGTACGCGTTGCAGGCATACCGAAGTAGTCAAGCCCTTGTGCGTTGCTGCTGGAGTAGCCAGCCTCAGGATCAATGTTATCAACATTCTTAAATAGAATGGCCAGGTTCCGTCCAACAAACGACACACTCAGCGTTTGAATCGGTGTCTTGCTCAAGATCGATCTTGGAATTGAATAGCCAAATGTCACCTGTCTGAGTTTCATGAAGGAAGCATCGTACATGAAGTTTTCCTGCGCACGACTCCCCAACTGAGACCAGTAATTTTGGGCTTCACCCGGTGTAAGGGTCTTCGTAAAAGGTTCGTAGTGTACCATCGCCATCGGAATCAGTAACGCCCGTAACCACCAATGGTGCTTCTCCATCGCGTCCCTGAAGGGTCCGCTGCGTGTATCCACTCTGTGTCATGCGCACGTTAGTACCAGAGTAGATATCGCCGCCTGACTTAAAGTCAATCAGGAAAGACAAGTTAAACTGTTTGAAAAGGAGTTCGTTGTTCAAACCACCAGTGAAATCGGCGACGCCGTTTCCAAGTATCTGGTATGAATTGTCCGTCAACGGGGCACCATCCGCATCATAGACAAGTTGTCCATCCGGAGACGTCATCTGCCGTAATCCCAGGATCATGCCAAAGGGCTGCCCTACCATCTGGTAAACAGCGGCTGTCCGCGTCCGGGGTTCTTCAACAAAAAGGCGATCCTGTCCTTCAATAAGGGAAACCACCTTGTTGTTGTTCTTCGCAAAGTTAAGCGACACATTCCAGGTCAGGTCACCCTTAACCGGAGTACCGGTCAGCAAGAACTCAATCCCGTTGTTCGTGATTTCTCCCACGTTAACGGAAGTAAATCCAAAGCCCGATGCGCGAGAAATACCAGCGGCAAGAATATCATCGGTTGTTTTTTGGCTGTAGTACGCAATGTCAAGACCTACGCGGTTCTGAAACAGGCGAACATCCAAGCCGAACTCAATTTCAGTGGAAGTGTAAGGAATCAAGCCCGGATTAGGCAGGGTTCCGTTATTGCCACCAGCCGAAGAATATGTTGCCAATGGTCGGCTCAGGTGAGGATTTCCAAGGGAAAAGGTCGGGTTAGTGGCATATGCACCCACGGAATTTGCATTACCAACCTGCGCCCACGATGCGCGAACTTTTCCAAAGCTCAACCAGGATGGGAGACCGCTGAAGGCGTCGGTAAATGCAAAAGCAGCGCCAATAGAAGGATAGTCAATATTATTAATCGAAGGATTAAGTACTGAAAACCAGTCTCTCCGCCACGTGGCTGTTAAGAAAAGGTAATTATTGAATGAGAATTCACCTGAAGCGAAAATTGAATTAATGCCGTATTCAGAGAATCCATATCCATAATTCCGCTGCTGGGCATTATTGATGGCCGCGAAAAACGGAACATTGAAACCATTTCCATTGGCAGCAAGAGATTCACTTGAATTACGCATTCTGTTTCCACCAAAGAAAGCATTGACATTGTACTTTCCAAAGGCCTTATCGAAGCCGATCATGTATTCCATGTTTACTTCCCTGACTCTTCTTTCGCCTTCAGACATGGATCCCCCGCGCTGATAGCCTGTTCCTTGCGGTGTAAGGCGTGTGTACCGGGAGGTTGACCAATCCTGACCGATTTTCCCCGAAACATACAAGAAATCTGTGATGTCGTAACGGAGCGCTCCGGTAGCAATGACCCTATCCCGGGTATCTGAATTCTGGAATTGATACGCTGACCACCAAGGGTTTTGTCCCCAGAGGTTGCTTGACAACTGGTATTCTTCACCAGGTGCTTTGCCATCATGGATACTAATGCCGGAAGCAGCCTGATCAGCAAGACTTGGTACCGCGCCCAACTTATTCGGGTCGCCTCTTAAATCATTAACATTGACATCGCCTGGGTAGGTGTAAATAGATTGTATTCCATTTCCGGGCGAGTCAGACACGTTGGGTCTGTTTTTTGCCTTTTCGTTTGAATACAATACACTGGTTACCAGCGTCAATTTGTCACCAAACTTAGAGTTGGCGGATAGCGAAAGGTTTAAGCCTGTCATATCCTGAGTTTGGAACTACGCCATCGCTGTTTAAGTTGGCCACAGAAAATCTGAAGTTTTGCTTCTCGTTTCCACCGGTCAGGGCAATGCTGTTTGTCCAAGCGGACCCGGTATTATAATACCGGTCCCAATTGTCACCTGAATATTCGTACTTTCTTGTCTGACCGTCCCATTGTACTACACTGGAGCCGTCGAATTTTGGACCCCAGCCCTGTGTGTACCAGCCATTGTCCCATGCGTTGCCTATGTCTGCTGCAGAAGTGGCTTTTGTGGCAACTCTGTTTTGGAGTGTTGATCCCACCATACCGCCAGAGCCGTACGATTTTTGAAAATCAGTAAGGTTATTTACCGATTCAAACACAAGATTTGAGTTGAATTCAATGCCAATACCTTTTCTGTTTGTGCCTTTCTTTGTGGTGATTAGGATTACGCCGTTTGCTGCGCGTGATCCATACAGGGCCGCTGAGGATGCGCCTTTCAAAACGGTCATGGTTTCGATGTCATCAGGATTGATACTGTTCATTCCGTCGCCCTGGTCTGCACCACCCCATACACCGGATTGTCCGAAATTGTTGTTGGTCATCGGTACGCCATCCACAACATATAGTGGCTGATTCAGCGTTCCACCAAGTGACTTGGCACCACGTATTACCACGCGCGACGAACCTGCTGGTCCAGAGGAAACTTTAGACACGTTTACGCCCGCAACTCTACCAGCAAGGGCATTTCCAAGGCTGTTTTCGCGTGCTTGTGTAAAATTATCACCGCTAACAGTTGTGACGGAGGATTGCAGTGCCCGCGTACTGCGCTCAACTCCCAACGCTGTGACGACTACTTCGCTCAATTGTTGCACATCTTCCTGCATGGTGCGATCTATCGTCGTCCGCGAGCCTATCTCGACTTCGTACGTAGAATAGCCAATAAAGGAAAAGACAAGGGTTGTAGCATCCGCTGGCACGTCAAGGGAGTACCTCCCGTTAGCATCGGATGTTGTACCTGAAGACGTTCCCTTCACAATGACGTTGACGCCCGGCATGGCATTCCCGTCGGCGTCAGAAATTGTACCCGTTATCGTTCTTTGCGCCAAAGCCTGAAAACTTCCGAGTGCAAAAAACAATAACAAGCCTAATACTTGGTATCGTTGTTTCATAAGTAATTGGTTTAATAAATAATGTTGGTTGAATCCGCTAAGGCGAATTCCAATCGGCAGCCTGGTGCTGATCGGAGGATTTGTTTGTTCTAATTTTCTTGCATGAAGCTTGGTCGGGTTAATGTATGAATAGGCAACATTAGCTTAAAGATAATAAATAATTTCGTGCCGTTAAAGTGCCATTGCCGCTATTTTATCAAATTTGTAGCCAACGCAACGTTTGCGCAAATAATAGCCTGGACTCCCGTGTAGGCAATCGCCCGGGACCGAATCCTCGCGGACGGGGCACATAATGAAGGTATTGGTGTTGTGTATTTATCGCGCGAAATTTCCGAAGGCTAATCCTCGCGTTCGCGTTTGATCTTTACTTTTGCCATCGGCCCAACCTGTATGGGTACCTTTTCAATCTCCAGGTTGGCGGCTTCGATACCGTACAGTTCTTCCGTGGAAAGGCTGTGCTCTTTGAGTATTCTGTAGCCCTGAATAATTACCCTGTCAAAGGTAGATACTTCGCTGTCGGAGGAAGCCCATGAATGAATAATTACATACTTGAAATCGCCCATCATACTGTACTTGTGCAGTGAAGGGTATGGGCTCACCAGGTCTATTTCCCCGGAGTCTGCCATTTCATGGATAATTTTGTTGAAGAGCAAATTAACGCGATGGTCGGTCTTAAAACCCAAACGCAAGCGCACAAAAAAACACTTTTTCGGAATAATAGTGTCCACTGAGTATTTGCTGGTGTACGGTGTATCCACAGTATCCACATGCAGAAACCAATACACGTCAGCCCGCTTCGGCCGTTTCTTAAAAATGGAATAGATGATGTTGGAATCAATGTAACGCTTGCTATCGGCCACGGCCAGGTACACCAGATTCGTTGATTCTTTGGGCACAGTTGTGTCGGCCTGCAGATCCTGGATCATTCCAACATAATGCTTTAAGTCAACAAATTCAGTGTGCAAGTCGCGCAATCGCCGAGCCCTTAACAGGATAAACATCATTAAGAAAAACAAAGACGCTATGGTAAAACTAAACCAGCCACCGTGTACAAATTTGCTTAGGTTGGAAATCAGGAAAGAACCTTCGATGGAAAAAAACAGAATAGCCCATACCCAAGGCTCTGATTGTTGATTTATGGGAAACGGCGAAATAGAAAACCAATAGCGACGATGTCATCATCATGTCGAAAGTGATGGCCAATCCGTACGCGCCCTCCATGCGCGTCGACTCCTGAAAGATGAGGACTACTAAAATGCACCCTAGTAATAGAATCCAATTAATTGCCGGAATATAAATCTGTCCTTTAAGCTGACTGGGATAGCGCACGCGTGTGGCGGGCCATAGCTTAAGTTTCATGGCCTCGTTCACGAGGGTAAAGGTTCCTGAAATCAATGCCTGGCTGGCAATGATGGTAGCCATCGTGGCGATAATAATACCAAAAATCAAAAAGCTTTCAGGAATGATTTCGTAAAAGGGGATTATCCCGGCTAAGGTTTGGCCCTGATGCTGCAACAACCAGGCACCCTGTCCAAAATAGCTCAAGAGCAACGCGACCTTTACAAATCCCCAGCCTACCCTGATATTTTCTTTACCACAATGACCGAGATCGGAGTACATGGCTTCGGCTCCTGTTGTACACAAAAAAACAGCCCCTAAAATCCAAAAACCGCCCGGATATTTTACCAGCAGGTTAAATGCATATACTGGATTCAGCGCTTTGAGTACTTCAAGATTTTGCATCAGTTTACTTATGCCTACAATTGCAATGAAGCTGAACCAAACAAACATCACAGGACCAAAAGTTCGTCCAACGACACCACTACCAAACTGTTGAAAAACAAATAAGGCAACGAGTATCACGATCACGATAGAGATAATGGTATTTGTTGTAATAGATGGATTCAGTGCGCGCAATCCTTCAATGGCAGAAGTAACGCTGATCGCGGGCGTAATAAATCCATCAGAGATGAGCGTAGCACACCCAATGATGGCCGGAAAAATAACCCAACCAGCCTTATACCTTCTTACCAGGGCATATAAGGCAAATATTCCGCCCTCACCTCTGTTGTTTGCGTTGAGGGCCAGGTAAACATATTTGATTGTTGTAATGAGCGTCAGTGTCCAGAATACACAAGACAATCCTCCAAAAATTAAATCTTCTGTAATGGCATGAGGACCGACGATAAATCTGAATGTATAGATAGGCGATGTACCGATGTCGCCGTAAATGATTCCCATTGAAATCAGTACGCCAGCGCCGGATAACTTATTAAGATTCTTGTCGTCAGTTGTCGCCATTTATTGAACACCGTCTTTGGGACGTGCAATAATTAATCTATTACTCTTGTCATATGAGAAGTAACTCCAAAACCAGCTAAATAAAACGAAGAATTTATTTCTGAAGCCAATAATAGAAATTAAATGAACAAACATCCAGATAAACCAGGCGAAGAAGCCTTGCGTCTTGAACGATTTCATGTCTACTACGGCGCGGTTTCTGCCGATCGTGGCCATCGAGCCCTTGTGTACATACCGAAAAGGTTTGATTGGCTTCTTGTTAATTATTCTCTGAATGTTTTTCGCTACGAGCTGACCTTGTTGCATGGCCGGTGGTGCCATTTGTGGATGACCGGCTGGAAAATTAGGATCTCCTTCCATCAAGGCAGCATCGCCGATGACAAAAATATTCTCATAACCCTTTACACGATTGAATCTGTCTACTTTAATTCTGCTGGCACGCCCTAAAGAATCGGCACTAATGCCCGCAATAGGTTGGCCCGTTACACCTGCGGCCCAGATCAACGTGCGTGATATCAACGAGTCACCGGTACTCAGTGTAATGTTGTATCCGTCATACGATTTTACGGCACAATTTAAGTGGACTTTAACACTCATTTTTTCCAGGTATTCAAGTGCTTTGGCCGATGCCTTTTCAGACATGCCGTTAAGCAACCTTGGGCTTGCCTCGATCAGGTGAATATCCATTTGGTCCAGTTCCAATTCTTTATAGTCGTTGGGGAAAACGTGCAATTTCAATTCAGCCAAAGCACCGGCAAGTTCAACGCCAGTTGGACCTCCGCCCACAACGACAAAGTCCATGAGGCTATTGACCAATTCATAATCATCGGATAGCAGTGCAGTTTCAAAGTTTCTGATGATGATATTCCGCAGCTTAATCGAGTCGATAATGCTCTTCATCTGAAGGGCGTTGGCCTCGACATCATGCAAACCGTAGAAGTTTGTAGTGGCACCATTTGCGATAACAAGGTAGTCATAGCGCACGCCACCAATCGAGGTTTCAATATAATTTTCGTTTGGGTTAATTTTTGTAACTTCTCCCAACCGGAAAAAAAAGTTGTCATTGTCATTAAACCGCTTGCGAAAGGGAAAGACAATCGAACCGGATTCAAGCCCGGAAGTGGCAACCTGGTATAGCAGTGGCTGAAAACAGTGATGGTTGTATTTATCAAACAAAACGATTTGCACTTTGGCATTCCGCAGGCTTTTGGCGACCTCAAGTCCCCCAAAGCCTCCACCGATAATGATGATACGGGGTTTGCCCAGGTCAGCAATACGCGTTCGCGTGGTAATTAGTTTGGGCATGAATAGATTACAGAAATCATTGAAGTCAGCGCAAAGTTAATCCCGTTCGCATAAACCCAAAAAGAAAAGAGATTATTGTTGAGAATGTTCAAATCAGCTTTACTATCAGACACTTAGCGCATGATAAAAAAAATTTGTCGGTACCAACCCATTCCCATCAAAATCAACCGTATTTTTGTTAGATAACCCCTAAACAAACTTCCGATGGTAAGAAAACTTGTATTTGTAATACCCTTAGCGGTCATTATCGCAGGTTGTGGTACAAAAGAAAGAGAGATGCTGCAATCGCAGGTTGATTCCCTGCAAGTGGAACTTGAAACGAGCCAGGCGATGGCGCAAACGTTGACAGAAGTTGGTGCTATGATGGATTCTATTGATGCCAGCCGCCAGCTCCTCAGGGTTAACATGGTGGAAGGAACTACTTATAGTGACTACAAAACGCGCATGCAGGATATTAATGCATACGTTAAAGAAACCCAGACTAAAATTGATGATCTGGAAAAGACATTGAAGACCTCAAAGTCGAATTCGAACGCGTTTTCAAAGACAATCAAAAAGCTAAAGGCAGATCTTGAAACTAAAACACAGGAAATTGCAGCGCTGCAAGAGCAAGTGGATAAGTATCGCAATGAAAATCAGAACTTGATTACTACGGTAGGTATGCAGGAAGCTGAACTGACGGACAAAGCAATTGAAATTGAAACCAAAACCCAGGAGCTTGCCCTCATTGAAGCCCGCGTGCAGGAAATCATGATTCAAAGTAAGATGAGCGAAGCTGATGCTTACTATGCACGTGGCCAGGCGGTCGAAGAAGCTGCAGCGAGAACAAAACTTGCGCCGCGCAAGAAAAAGGAAACCCTTCGAGAGGCGGTTGAGCTTTATAAAAAAGCATTGTCGCTGGGCAAGACAGAGGCACAGGAGAGAATTACTGCGCTTGAGAGTAAATTATGATCCGGCGATGTTGAAAAGGACCTCTGCTGCGAAAGCGGAGGTTTTTTTTTGCAATTTTCTAAGCCACACTATCCCGTATTACCAGTATAGATGCGTAAACAATATAGCCCGCAAGCAACAGGAATGCCTCCCATCGATCAAGTTTATGCCGGTTGATTGTGAACATAAAGATCATTAACAGAATGGTAGATGCACCCAGCACTTCAAGATCAAAATTCATTACGTCGTTGTATTGTATCGGCCTTATCGCCCCGGTGACGCCGAGAATAAACAATATGTTAAACAGGTTGGAGCCAATTACGTTGCCAAGGACGAGATCGGTGTTCCTCCGATAGGCGGCGACGGAGCATGTCGCCAGTTCGGGAAGCGATGTCCCCGTGGCAATGATGGTGAGGCCGATGAGTCTTTGGGACAACCCATAATGTTCTGCAATGGTTACTGCATTATCTACCACCAAGGTCCCTCCACCAACAAGCATTGCCAAGCCTAGAAAAACCATTCCTATCGCGATCGGTGTGGCGTAAATCTTAATGGGCGTTTCATCATAGTCACTGGCAGTTTGCATGGAACGATATATGTACAACATAAAAAGGGCAAAGAAGAACAGGAGGATTAACGCATCCCATCGGGACAATGTATTGATCGTACTGTTCCAGAGAATGCGGTCATTTACAAGAACGTAAAGTACCGCTGCGGCCAACAGCGAAAGGGGTACCTCGTACTTCACCGTTTTGCGCTGGACAACGAGCGGGAAAATCAAGCCTGAGACTCCTAGAATGAGCAATAGATTGAGGTTATTGCTGCCGATAATATTGCCAAAAGAAACATCGCTTTTTCCTTCCAAAGCGGCGTATGTACTCACGACCAATTCAGGGGTTGACGTGCCAATAGCGACAACCGTTAATCCAATCGCCAAATTGGAAATATTAAATTTCTTGGCAAACGATGAAGCTCCGGAGACAAGAAAATCAGCACCTTTGATAAGTACTGCAAAACCCATTACAAGCAAGCAGAGCGCTAAAATCATAGATTTAGGTTAGTCTTTGTACGAAAGATATCAATGTTTTCAAGACATGGAAACAGTCTAATTAAATAATGAGCCGCAAGCCTCGGATTTCTTATTACTTTTGTGCTTGGCATATCTATTATGACGGTCGACGTTATTGTAACTTTACTTCTTGTTGTACTTAATGGTTTCTTTGTGGCAGCAGAGTTCGCGATTGTGAAGGTCAGGTCTTCTCAAATTGCACTGGAGAAGGGAAATTTTTCTAAGACGGCAGCGCAGAAAATAATCAACAACCTGGATGGATACCTGGCAGCCACTCAACTGGGGATAACCCTGGCAAGTTTGGGTCTGGGATGGGTCGGTGAAGGTGTGATGACAAAGATTATTTTGATGGTGGTGCACAGTCTTGGTTTGCCCTTAAGCGAAACAATAGCGCACAGCATCGCTTTGCCAGTAGCGTTTGCCGTGTTGACGGTATTGCACATCGTTTTTGGAGAACTAGCACCCAAGTCGTTGGCCATCCGATACCCGACTTCTACGGTGCTGAAGATATCTATACCGCTGCGAATTTTTTACTATGTATTCAGGCCTTTCATCTGGCTCCTTAACGGATTTGCGAACATAATCTTGAGAATTTTTGGGGTAAAGCCCATCAGCGAGCAGGAAATTCATTCCGAGGATGAACTAAAATTAATTATTGCTGAAAGTGAGGAAGGCGGGGCCATCGAGCCAAACGAGCGTGAACTTATCCAAAACGTGTTCGATTTTGACGACAGAATAGTGCGGCAAGTTATGGTGCCCCGCGTTAAAATCACCGGTTTGCGCGCTGATCTGTCGCTTACGGAAACCATGGACGCCGTGCTCAAGGAAGGTTACTCACGTTATCCCGTTTTTGAGAAATCATTGGATGAAATCATTGGAATCGTCCACGCAAAAGATATTATCGCTGCTTACGTTCAAAAGACAGGAAAAGGGGCTAAGGGACATTATGCGACAAGCTCACTTTATTCCGGAGTCGAAACCCATCGATGTTTTACTGCGAGAATTTCAACGCAGAAAAACGCAGATGGCCATCGTCGTAAGTGAATTCGGTGGCACGATAGGGATCGTGACACTGGAGGATATCCTGGAGGAACTTGTCGGAGAAATACAAGACGAGCATGACCATGAGCAACAAATCGTTACCGTATTGGATGAGCAACAGTACCAAATCGTCGCCCAATCGCCAATCCGAGATATCAATAAATTTGTCAAAGTTCCTTTTCCTTTGTCGGAAGAGTATGAGACGTTGTCTGGAATGCTCACTTTTCACCAATCCTTCGTTGAAGGAGGGTGATTCATTCAGCTTGTTCAACTATAAGTTTAAAATACTGAAGTTGAATAAGACCTTGCCGGAACTGGTGGAAGCCAAATTCGAAGACGAAACAGGCGCAATTTAATATACACGCATAGACGAGCTTCTTAGGCCACCTAAAACCATTTCTTTTTCTTAAAGAATATCAGCATCACCATGAAGATCAAAAACATAACCACCCAAACACCATAGTAACCCATAGGCCAATCCAATTCTGGCATGTGGCGAAAATTCATACCGTAAACGCCAACGATGAACGTCAAGGGTATAAAAATTGTGGAGATGATGGTCAGGACTTTTATCACTTCGTTGAGCTTGGTGTTCATCGCATTAATATGGATATCAAGCAGGCTCGAAGTAAGATCTTTATAGGTGTCCAATGAGTCAATCAGATGCGCAACATGGTCATATACATCGGCATAATAACGGAGATTTTCCTCGTCAATGAATTCAGACTCGCCTTTGACAAGTTTGCTAAGTGCTTCGCGCAACGGGTACAATGCTTTGCGGAGGTATATGAGTTCCTTTTTCAATAGTTGAATGTTATTAAAGATCTTATTCGACGGCTTTTCATAAACATCGTCTTCCATCTCTTCTATCAGATCTCCAATTCTGTCTAACACGTTGTAATAATTGTCAACGATAATATCAATGAGCCGATACAAAAGATAGTCCCCCTGTTTCTTTCGAACCTTTCCAAGATCAAGCGCTATCCTGCCCCGAAAACTATCAAACAAATCGCCTTCCTTTTCCTGAAAAGAGATCAGAAAGTTGCCGCCCAGCACAAAACTTATTTGCTCGTAGTCTATTTGCATACCATCAATACGGTACAGCATCTTGAGGGTAAAGAAAAGATAGTTGTCATACTCTTCTGCTTTTGGCCTTTGATCCGCTAAGACGTCTTCCACCAACAAAGCATGGAGATTAAAGTGTGCCTGGAGCTTGTCAACAATATCCTGATTCGTAAGGCCATCAAGGTTGATCCAGTTTACCTGGTCTGGTTGTAGATGAGCAATTAGTTCTTCCGTATTAAGGCTCGCAACCTTATTGTATTTTTCTCGATTGTAGGATATGAGTTCGAGTATAACGTTCGATTCAGTCGGAATGGAATATGGGGGCGTTTTTCTGTTATTCATATTAATCCTGTACAGCTTTTCAATTGCTTCAAAAGTTAGTCAATTTGCTAAAAATGTAACACCGGATGTTAAATGACCCTTCATATTATGGGAAACCATATGCTTCATGCCTTTTTTTAGGTCAGGTGTCGAGCATAATAATTGCAGAATTTCGGTTGCTCACGGCTTGGGACACTAAATCAGGCAAACTTTTTAACACTTTAGAAATCAATGCGTATTATTGCCCCGAATGCCCTTGAGCCTCGAAAATATTAAAACCCCCATCGCATCCGAGATGGCAGAATTTGAGCAAAAATTCAGGGCATCCATGCAAACCAAGGTTTTGTTGCTCAATAAAATCATGGGGTATATCGTGAAGCGGAAGGGCAAGCAGATGCGACCCATGTTCGTTTTCCTCAGCGCCGGATTGTGTGGGACCATCAATGAATCAACATTCAGGGGCGCCTCACTCATTGAACTGCTCCACACCGCAACATTAGTCCACGACGATGTTGTGGATGAGGCCAATTATCGAAGAGGGTTCTTTTCGGTTAATGCACTTTGGAAAAATAAAATAGCAGTGCTGGTTGGAGATTTTCTCCTGTCACGTGGATTGATGCTTTCAGTGGAGAACAAGGATTTTGACTTGCTGAGTATTGTTACGAATGCGGTCCGCGAAATGAGCGAGGGTGAATTGTTGCAGATTGAAAAATCCAGACAGCTTGATATCAACGAAGACATCTATTATGAAATCATTAGGAAGAAAACGGCTTCACTAATTGCGTCTTGCTGTTCAGTTGGGGCTTCCTCATCCGGGGCCAGCGAGGAGGCAATTAAGAAAATGCTGAAGTTTGGCGAAGAGATTGGAATGGCTTTTCAAATCAAAGATGACTTGTTTGATTATGGTGAGCAAGAAATTGGCAAGCCGCTGGGAATTGACATCAAAGAAAAGAAAATGACGCTACCGCTCATTTACGCGCTCGCCAATGCGGGCTGGATAGAGAAACGCAGGATCATCCGCATAGTGAAAAATGAAAGCCAAAATCCAAAGAAGGTCAAAGAGGTCATAGAGTTTGTAAAAAGGTCGGGTGGTATTGCGTATGCCAACGCCGCCATGAACAAGTTTCATCAGGATGCATTGCTACTCTTGAAGGAATTTCCTGATTCGGCATATAAACGGTCGCTTATCGACCTTGTGCAATTCACTATCGATCGTAATAACTGAGATCATGGCCGTCTTGGAATATGCCGATCACCCTGGATAGGTGAACACGCCACGGCACGCCCGGCGTCTTGAACAGTAGGGAATAGATATATGGATAAAGGACTTTTTAGAAAAACTGCGAAACACGCTTGTACGAATGGATGGGTGATATGGGCTGTCATGCTTGTTTCAGCCGTCCCGGGTTTATCACAATCGCAGGTAGCCAGGGCGTATAAAGATGTTGTCTATGCGAAGCCGGATGGCAAAAATCTTGCATTGGATATCTTTATCCCTGCCGGCGTTTCAACACCTTCACTGTTGGTGTGGGTGCATGGTGGCGCCTGGAGATCCGGAACAAAAGAGAAAATGCCACCCGAATTTGTTGGAAACAGTTTTGCTGTCGCAAGCCTGGACTTCCGCCAATCGACCGCGGCACCCTTCCCTGCAGCAGTTCATGATATAAAGGCAGCCATCCGTTTCCTTCGCGCAAAAGCACAGGAATATGGTTACCATGGTGATCGGATTGCGATTTGCGGGGCCTCGTCTGGTGGCCATCTGGCGGCACTGGTCGGCGTGACGAACGGCGACCCGCGCTTGGAGGGTACCGTTGGCGACCATTTGAATCAGTCCTCCAGTGTCCAGGGAATTGTTGACTACTATGGCGCTTCGAACCTCATGACGATACTTTCGCAATCCACGCCGCATGGATTAAGCGTGCGAAAACCTGCCCTGGAGTTGTTTTTAGGGGCGCTTCCAGAAAACGCCAGCGAACTGGCGGAATTGGCCAGCCCGGTCTTTCACATAGACCGAAACGACCCCCCGCTGCTGCTTATTCACGGCGATCAGGACCCCCAGATGCCCATCAACCAGTCACATGAGTTGGAAGGAAAGTATCGGGAGTTGAATCTGGACGTATATTTTGACGTCGTTCACGGCGGTGCCCATGGCGGTGAAATTTTCTACGCGGGCCAACATTTGGACTTAATGTGGGCATTTTTGCACCGGATACTTGATTAAAAAAAACGAGACTTTGCAGTACCATGGCAGTCGGAGCATAAAGCAAACGGCCGCCTTGCAGAAAGCAGCCGTGTGTAACCTGACCTAAACGCAATAAAAATCTATTGTAATACAACCCTGGATCTACCCGCTTCCAAAACGGCATAGTCCTTCCAATTCTTATATGTCTGTGGGTCTAGGGAATCTTGCGCCGTACCGGAATTTTCAGGATCAAAATTGCCATCGTTCGCCCACCATTTCTTAGCATTTTCCCGAGCCGATTTCTTATCAATTGAATCAAATAGATTGATGCATGAGTCAGAAATCATCCATGGTTTCTCAACACTGCTATATTTCTCAAATATCAAGCTGCGCATTTGCGTTCCACTTGACTGTTTTTTAAAATGCATTACGGTATACGACATCGTCTCAGGTTCTGTCATTACCATATCCCAATATTCCTTGGAAGATACCACCTGCGACGTGGTCAACATGAATCCAAAACCTTCATCAATTGATTCTTTGGTAATTGGACATTTCGCTTTGAGCGATGGTTTTTTCTTTTTGCCGAGGAGTTTATCAAGAAAGTCCATAAAATATAAGGTGTTAAGTTTCGTGTCTCTCTCCATTAGATACTCTCTAACGGGAGAATAGTTGCATATAGGACTGAAAAAAATGGGAAAATGTTACAACAGGGCTTCTAACCATTGGAATGGCACTTTCCTTTTTACAGCGGCAGGGCAAAGTGTTCGGTTTTGAACCAGCGTGTACGGTTATAGCTTGGAGGGTGGCTTAGCCTGTGCTTTTGCTTTTTGGAATTTCTCGTACTGTGTTAAGAATTCGTCCAACTTTTCTGCCGGCACTTTTTTGGCAATGATTTTTTTCTGCTCATCCAGGACGTAAAGCGATGGCGTTGTCATTGCGTCATAGAGGTCCTGGTAGGGACCGACATAGGTTCTGGGACCGTTCACCGTGATCCATTTCATGTCCATATCTTTAATATAATCGCGCATTTTCGCCATGGAAGTGTCTGCACTTACGGCGAAAACTTCAAGATCATATTTCTTTTTATTATAGAGCGCAACGAGCTTTGGTGTTTCTATTTTGCAATGGCCACAATCAGGATCGAAAATAAAGAGCACCGTATATTTATTCTTGATATCGTACATAGAGCGCGGTTTAAAATTTGCGTCCTGCATGATCAGATTAGGTGCTTGCTGACCGACTAAACTTTTGCGCAGGCGGTCGGCGTGATCCTTAAGGTTTTTCATCAATTTCTCGTTCACCCAGAAACTCATTTCACCCGTGGCAAAGTATTTATCATAAATATTCACGTAAACTTCATCCAGGCCCATGATTTCCGGTTGCTGATACTTGAGCAAGCAAATCCAGGTCGCGTATTTATAAGTTTCCTGATTCTTTTTTGCCTGTGGCGATGATTGTATCAACAGCCTTGGTGATCGTATCCGGCTGCGGCACAAATAGCTTGTCGAGGAATTCTGTGATTTTTTCACTGTACATCGGCCTTGGCATGCAAATAAGCGCAGGATCTGAGAAGTCGAAATTGTCAAAGAAGTGATCGCGATACCATTGGAGTTGAAACGTAGAATCAATGGTGCCATCGGGATTCTTTGGTGGATCGGGAATCTTGATGGGCTGACTGGCTTTTAGGATCTTAGCCGTAATGGTTGCGGGATAATTGGCGATAATTTCCGATTGGTAAGCGATTACCTTTTCGTTTATTTCAGCAAGAGCTTCCCGTGCACCTTTCTTATTGTCCTCCGCTTTCGTGCTATCCTGAATTGTTTTCAGTAGCGGTTCGGCTTCCTGATGCCGCGCCATGTTGAAAAGCATATTTTCAAAAAACAGTTTGTTGTCAATATCCCCATCGACGCGCATATTTTTTACGTAGTCGGCTGTAGCGGTAGACATGCTGAAATGTTGGTTTGTACCAACGACCATTTCGAATATCTTGGTTTTGTCCAGTACCAGAAAATAGACACCTTGATAAGAAAGTGGCTTGTCGCTAAAGAAAGCAAACTCACCATTGCTATCCACACGGGCGGTGTCTTTCAGGTAGGTACTTTCTCCGTAATAATTCCCCAGGTATATGGTAGTGTCTTTCAGGCCATTGATTTTAAATTTGATATTATATCCTTGCTGCGCAACACCAGCGTAGGAAATCAACATACTCAATGCAAAGATGGTAACACGCATATTCTCCAATTTCAGATTCAAATTTCGACTTAATACTTTTATTGGCAATTAATGGGCCGGAAGCTTCGTTAGTAACACAATTGAACCAAATTGTTGAAACTTTCGACTGTAAACTTTCGCGTTTGCAGCGACAAAGCTATAAACTTGGACTTTGATCTGCACAACATCCGGACCAATATGTCGCTTGAAATAAAGAACCTAACCAAAATATACGGCCAGCAGAAAGCCTTAAACGACATCTCGTTTAGGGTTAATGAAGGTGAAATTGTGGGATTCTTGGGTCCCAATGGTGCCGGAAAATCTACGACCATGAAGATTGCTACCTGTTATCTGCCGCCAACAACAGGCAAGGTAACGGTTGGCGGTTTTGATGTTTTGGAGCAGCCTATGAAAGTGAAGCATATTACAGGCTATCTCCCTGAACATAACCCGCTCTACCTCGACCTATACGTCCATGAATATCTTTCTTTTGTGGGTCGGCTGTACGGGTTGGGTGGGCAGCGTTGTAAGAAACGGGTTGCAGAGATGATTGAGCTTTGCGGCCTTACCCTGGAACAAAATAAGCGGATTGAAGCACTTTCGAAAGGCTATCGGCAACGTGTAGGTCTGGCGCAGGCCCTTATCCATGACCCCGCAGTACTCATTCTGGACGAACCGACGTCAGGGCTTGATCCGAATCAATTGGTGGAAATCCGGAAATTGATCAAAGCCGTAAGTCACAATAAGACCGTGATTTTCTCAACGCATATTATGCAGGAAGTACAGGCGCTGTGTGAACGTGTTGTCGTGATCAACAATGGTAAGATCGTGGCAGACGATAACCTGGATAGTCTGCTGCAAAACCAGGCGGGTACCCGTGCCATTATTGTGGAGTTTGAAGGGGATGTTTCGATTGAACAATTGAAAGTATTGCCTGGCGTTTCGGAAGTGCATCTCGTGCAAGGATTCAAATTTAACGTCAGGCCAATGGATGGAGTCGATTTGCGACCCGAACTCTTTCGCTTTGCAGCTGATAATCAGCTATCGCTCATCGGCTTGAAACAGGAAGAAAGCTCATTGGAAAATATTTTCCATGAATTGACAACTTTGACAGAGAGCTCAGAGGAATAAATTTAATCTATTTTCGCTCGTTAGAAATCGACATGCTCCAGGTACTTTCCAAAGAATTCAGCAGTTTCCTTAATTCGCTTATCGCCTATGTAGTGATTGGCGTCTTCCTGTTGGGGATGGGTTTGTTGATGTGGGTGTTTCCAGACACTTCCGTCATGGCGTATGGCTATGCTGATATGGACACGTTGTTCTCATTAGGTCCCTATGTCTTTATATTTTTGGTGCCCGCTATTACCATGCGGAGTTTTGCGGAAGAGAAAAAGGCGGGGACGATGGAATTGCTCTTTACGAAACCGCTGAGCGATTGGGATATTATTCTGGGAAAATTCCTGGCCAGCTTCCTGTTAGTGCTATTCGCATTGATCCCGACGCTTGTATATTATTATTCAATTTATGCATTGGGCAATCCCGTGGGCAACCTGGATACACCGGGCATTATCGGATCCTACATAGGGCTCTCACTATTGGCTGGTGCTTTTTGTGCTGTGGGTGTTTTCGCGTCGTGCATCACCCCCAACCAGATAGTAGCCTTTGTCGTTGCGGCCTTCTTGAGCTTTCTTTTATTTTCGGGATTCGAATCCATTTCGGGCATGTCTTTTTGGTCGGGTGATGGGTTGTTATTAAAACAACTTGGTATTCTGTTTCACTATGAATCCATAAGCAGGGGCCTTATTGACACGCGCGATGTAATTTATTTCTTGAGCGTAATTTTTCTGATGCTTTCCATTACCAAATTAATCCTCGGCAGCAGACAATGGTAAACTGGAATAGCAGAAAGCTGGGGGATATATTGGCATTCGCGAATGGCCTGGTCCTGGTTGTTCTCGTTAACATGCTGGTATCTTCATATTTCTACCGCGTCGACCTAACGGAAGAAAAGAGATACACGATAAAGGACCAAACACGCGAAATTCTCAAGAATCTTGATGATAATATTTATATAGAAATTTTTCTGGACGGTGATTTAAATGCGGAATTCCGAAGGCTTCAAAAGGGAATTGAAGAAACGTTGGAGGAGTTTCGGACGTATTCCCACGATAAAATTAAGTATAAATTTACCGATCCTGCAGCGGCGATGAGTGGGAAGGCGAGATCGGAATTTATGACAGATCTGGCCACAAAGGGTATTCAACCCACTAACGTAATTGATACAAAGAATGGCGAGCGCGTAGAGAAAATTATCTTTCCGGGCGTGACAATCTCCTATGGAGGAATCGAAGTAGGCGTGATGCTATTGAAGGGAAATAAAGCGGAGACACCGGCAGAAGAGATAAATCAATCCATTGAAGGCATAGAATATGAACTGGCCAGCGCAATAAGCAAGCTCGTTAGCGTTGACCGTAAGCGGATAGGTTTATTAACGGGCCATGGTGAGTTGGACTCGTTGCACATAGCAAGCTTCAATAATGACCTATTGGAAGTTTACGATGTGTACAAAGTGGCATTGAAGGCAAGGACTACGCTCGACATTTACGATGCATTGATTATTGCAAAACCTACGTCACCTTTTTCCATGGAGGACAAATATATGTTGGATCAGTACATTATGCGCGGCGGAAAAGTGATGTTCCTGATCGATCAACTGGACGTGAATATGGATAGCGCTTCACGCGAGGATTATTTTGCGATGCCGTATAATATTAACCTTGACGATCTTCTTTTTAAGTATGGCGTTAGGATTAATTTGGACTTAATTCAGGATCGCAGCGCTGGATTTTACCCTGTTATTACCGGGCAGATGGGTGGTAAGCCTCAGGTAAAATTAATGGACTGGCCTTTTTACCCATTGTTGAATCATTATGCTGATCATCCCATTACCAGAAACCTGGATGCCGTCATTACTAAATTCGTAAGCAGTGTGGATACCGTCAAAGCTGTAGGTATTCAGAAGACCCCGCTGATAATGACTTCGCAGTATGCTCGAACGCTAACGGCCCCGGTCAAAGTTAGTGTCAACGATCTCCGCAAGAAGATACCGGATGAAACTTTTTCCAGGCATTATGTACCTGTTGGATACTTGTTGGAAGGAAGATTCACCTCACTGTTTAAGAATAGGTTCTTGCCGGAGGGAGCAGCGCAGGCGGCATTTGAGGCGCAGGGTGTGCCGACAAAGATCATTGTCATCGCGGATGGAGACATTGCGCGAAATGACGTTAATCTGCGTAGCGGTCAGCCTCGGCCATTGGGCTTTGATCCAGCAACAAATTATACATTCGCAAATCGCGATTTCTTGATGAATGCGCTGGCCCACCTGCAGGACGGAAACGGGCTGATACAGGCGCGGAATAAGCAGATAAAGATCCGCCCGCTGGACAAAGAAAAAATAAAGGGGGAAAGCGTGAGGTGGCAGGTATTGAATCTTATCACCCCATTGATATTGTTGTTGCTCTACGGAATCGGTCGAGCCTATTGGCGTAAGCGAAAATTTGCCCAATTCTGATATGCTGGAAAAAAAGAATAAACAGCAATTTATCTTGCTGCTTGCACTCGTGAGCGCAACGATCGCCTTCTATTGGTCGGGTAATGGCGGCGAAAACTTTGCGGTAGATAAAGCGATCTTTAAGAATTTCGATCTGACCGGCATAACGGAAATTTCGCTGGAGTCAAACAACAGCAACGTAATGTTGACCTATGATGGTTCTCGCTGGCGTGTAAACGATCATTTCCCTGCTGACGCCGCCATGATTGACGTCTTGTTTGCCACCCTTCAGCAAGCCGAACCCAAACGGCCTTTGGCCTCTTCCATGCAAGACTCGGTTGCGACATCCCTACAAAGAAATGGCGTCAAAGTTTCATTGTTCACCGCCGGCGAATTGCAAAAGACTTTCGTGGCCGGTGGCAACGAAGGAAAGAACCAGGCATTTTTTTTGGACACCGAAGGGGGTGAGGTCTATGTCATGACGATTCCAGGGTACCGCGTATATGTGTCTGGAATTTTCGAGCTCGCGGAAAACGGCTGGCGCGACAAATACGTGTTTGGCTTCAACTGGCGAAACTTTCACAGCCTTGATGTAAGGTTTCCCCAGCGCCCATCTGACAATTTCGTCGTTGAGATGGACAACAACTACTTCAGTGTACAGGGACTAAACCAGGTTGATACCACAAAGTTGAACGATTTTCTGGACAATGTTTCACTCCTCACGGTTCAGGATTACGTGGTTTCGAACGATCGACTCGACAGCCTTGCCAAAGTAGATCCGGTTGTTATCCTCTTGGTAAAAGACATCGCGCAGAGAGAATACCGCCTGCAACTGTATCCGCCAAGCGACAAAAGCAGGCAATATACTGGTCTAATTGATGGTTCGCAGTGGGCCTTATTTCAAGAAGGGATGGCCGCAAACCTGATCCGACCACGTACCTTTTTTGGAAAATAGAATTCAAAATACCCTGCTTTTTGACTTCAAATCCCAGTTTTATTATTCGGTTTTCTTTCTAACTTTACCCCTCTTTAAAACCAACCACTTTTTCACGAATGAAGTTTATTGTTAACTCTGCTTACCTGCTTAAGCAACTTTCTAATATTAACGGTGTTATCACCACGAATCCTGTTGTGCCAATTTTGGAGAATTTCCTGTTCGAACTGGAAAAAGGAAGTCTCACTGTCACGGCCTCTGATCTGCAGACATCCATGATCACGGATCTTCAGGTTGAATCCAAAGAAAAGGGAAGTATTGCAGTACCGGCTCGCATCTTGCTGGATACGCTCAAGAACCTCCCGGAGCAACCGGTAACTTTTTCGATCGATGAGTCGACATACAGTATTGAAATCATTTCAGACAATGGTAGATACAAGCTATCTGGAGAGAATGCGACGGATTTTCCCAAGGTTCCCGCTGTTGCGAATGATTTCACCGCCGAGATTTCGACCGACGTTCTTGCCCGTGCAATCAACAATACGATTTTTGCGACGAGTAATGACGAACTTCGTCCGGCAATGACCGGAGTGTACGTGAACCTCGGTGACAAGAATACCACATTCGTCGCCACAGACGGTCACCGGCTTGTGCGTTATAGGAGAGCTGACGTGAAATCGGATAACGGCAGTGCCATTATCATTCCACGCAAGGCGCTGAATTTACTGAAAGCAACACTGCCTGCTGAAAATACAGATGTAAGCCTGAACTTCAACTTGTCGAATGCATACTTTAAATTCGGCAATATTAAAATGATTTGCCGATTAATCGACGAGCGGTTTCCTGACTATGATAATGTTATCCCTTCCGTCAATAATATTAAAATGTCTATCGAGCGGAGTGATCTCCTGGGGGCGCTGAGACGCATATCGATTTATGCTAATAAGACAACCCATCAAGTTCGTTTGAAAATCACGGGAAGTGAGCTTCAAATTTCCGCGGAGGATTTGGACTTTTCTAATGAGGCGAACGAAAGACTTTCTTGTGAACATGAGGGTGAGGATATTGAGATCGGTTTTAATGCGAAATTCCTGATCGAAATGCTCACCAATATGGATTCTGATAAGATAAAATTAATGATGTCTGCGCCCAATAAAGCAGGTGTGATTTTGCCGGCTGAGAAGGACGCAAATGAAGATATTCTCATGCTGGTTATGCCGGTAATGCTGAATCAATACGTTTAACCTAATGCCAGGCGTTTTATGAAGTTAATGGTCGCAGCAATTGCGATGTTGTGCATAGCCTTCTCATCTGATGGCCAAATTTTTGCCAGTGCAGCAGGAGTGGAAGCTCCTTGGGACAATAAAAGTCCCGTCGTGGTGAGTTCATTAAATCGGGTGACGTATAAGATATCTTATCCACCCGGTTTCAAAATGCGCAATGTTGGGAGAACACTTACTATTATCGGTGGAGCAATGTTGATTGGCGGAATCATTGTTTACAACAATGCGGATAAGACATACACCACGTATCAATCATCTACGGGTACTTACACCGAAGGTGATCCGCAAGCAGCGTTGGGGGTCTTAATGGTTATGAATGGCGTCGGTATGACGATACCTGGAATTATTTTCTGGACAAAAGGTTCAAGAAAATACAACCGTTATCTGGAGCGAGAGACGGCATTCTCCATTAAAGGGCAGGGCCTTTCTGTCAGTTACCGTTTCTAAGGATTCAAGGCACCTCTTTTTCCCAGTTCTATCACTTCCATCCGACTCATTTTTTTTCCGTTGACTTCAAAGCGGACAAGCGTTTTCTCTTTATGAAATCCCTGATTGCCTGCAGCACCTGGATTGAGGAAGAGCATATTGTTGTATTGGGTATCACGTTTTATGCCCAAGATATGAGAATGGCCACATATAAAAACGTCGGGTGCTTTTTCGCCTAAAATCTTCTTGACGCGTGGATTATAATTCGGGGGTGTTCCCCCAATGTGGGTAATCCAGACGTCCACGTCCTCACAGTGGAATCGTAAATCCTGGGGGAATCGTGTTCGAATAGCCTTGTCATCAATGTTGCCGAACACAGCCCGTAGAGGTTTGAACGCCTCCAGCGCCTGCACTACAGTGATGTCTCCAATATCACCAGCATGCCATATTTCATCACAATCTTTGAAGTGGATGAAAATCTTCGGATCGAGATAGCCATGCGTATCGGAAAGAAGTCCTATTTTCATGGTTGGAGGATTTGATGATCATATTACTTTTTTCAAAAGTATAGCAAAGTTTGGTTGCGTCTATGCTATTTCGCCGTGGTGCAAAGCTATTGCCCATTGGCTGTTGCACCGGCATAATGCTTAAGTTATGGCCGATTACGGCCAAAACCTGATTTGCTGGAAAGCCAAATTGGTTTGCTAAAGGAACTGGAAAAAAGAGTTATATATTTCCGCATACTATTTCAAAAAATTTGGACGCGAAGGATCACAGTAACAGTAAATGAATGAATATGAACAATAGAAACCTGGTTGGTGATAATAAGAAGAATGTCGTATTCACTTGGATGATCACCCTCATGATGCTTGGTATAGTGTGTAAAGCTCAAGATCCAAATACACTCAAGCTAAAGGACTATCGACCAAAGTCTATTTATCAAATTCCAATATCGAAAATTGAAAAAGCTAGATATCCGGTCATTGACGTTCATTCGCATCCATATGCAGCCACGGAGGAAGAACTGGTACAATGGGTTAAGAATATGGATGATGCGGGGATTGCAAAAACGATAATACTGACCCAGGCAACTGGACCTAAATTTGATAGTTTATATGCCCTATATTCCACGCATGGAGATCGCTTTGAAGTATGGTGCGGGTTTGATTATACAGGGAGCAACGAGCCCGGGTGGAGTAAAAAGGCAGTCGCCGAGTTGGTGCGATGTCATCGGGCTGGTGCAAAGGGGGTAGGTGAACTTGGAGATAAAGGCATGGGCGAATCATTCTCAGAACCGATGTCTTCCGATGGTCTGCACGTAGACGATAATCGGATGAAACCATTGTTTGAAAAGTGTGCGGAGTTAAAAATGCCCGTAAACATTCATGTGGCAGAACCCTACTGGATGTACTTGCCTATGGATTCAACGAATGATGGATTAATGAACGCATACGAGTGGAAAGTGGATTTAACAAAAAAGGGAATATTGAATCACGCCGAGCTTATCCATACACTTGAAAATGCCGTTCGCGAAAACCCGAAGACTACATTTATTGCATGCCATCTGGCAAACTGCGAATATGATCTTGAAATACTGGGCAGGCTCTTTAGGACATATTCAAACCTGTATGCGGAGTTTGGGGCTCGCTATGGAGAAACGGCGCCGATTCCACGATTCATGAATTCATTTTGCGAAAAGTATCAGGACAGGCTCCTTTACGGTACGGATATGGGCTATAGCCCACATATGTATCAAACAACTTTCCGTATTCTTGAATCAAATGATGAACATTTTTATGAAACTGATCTCTTTGGTTATCATTGGCCCCTTTATGGCTTTGGCCTTAAAGACACAGTGCTGAAAAAGATCTACACAGAAAACGCCAAAAGGATTTTGGATCGGTAATACTTCCGAATATTCATCCACTTTGGGCATTCCGGCCTTGACCATGTATATTTCATGCTGCCTCAGATCTTGAAGAAGATTCCATTTCTGTACAGGAACTTGCATAGATTCCATTCCAATGCAAAAATGATCAACGACGTAATAATGCTCATCGGTACGATCGGCATGCCTATGATACCCATCAATCCATTTGAAATCGCACCGATATATCCATTGAACCAACGACTGGCGATGATTTCAATGAAAAGGTAAATGAAAAGTGAGTTCATCCCAATAATTGTAAAAAACTGTAAATGGTTTTTATGGTTCTTTACATCTATCCACCAGTAGAATACGCCCAGTGCAAGCAAGCACCATCCGCCGGAAGCCAGGACAAAGGAACTTGTCGCTATTCGTTTAATAATTGGCGTAACCAAGAAATTCATGCTGTAACCCATAAGCAACCCCACCAAGCCGGCTACCATCAGTCGTTTTACCTTTTCATCCTCAGCTTTTTCCGATAACAATAACTTGCCAGCTAAAACACCCCAAATGGTGTGGGCAGCTGTCGGAAGGCAATTTATGGCTACCCATCCTCCCGCATTGATTTTGTTCATCAACAGCAAATCCATGTAGTTACCAAAATTGTGCTGATCAACGAAAGCTTCATTAAAACCTGGAATATTTGTGAAGCGATACAGAATTTCTGTTAGCAGCAGGAGGCCCATGCTAAAAAATATTTGTTTCGCCATCGACCACCTGAAAATCAAGAAGGCGACCAGGGTTGTAAACGAGAGTTGTGTCAGGACGTCCCATAATTCAAAGGAAAGCCCACCGGGGCGGACAGCATAATCGAGAACGCCCCAGAAAAATAGCCATCCCGACCGTTTCAGCGTTTTGATGAGAGATTTGTTCCAGGGTACGCCCTGTTGTTGTTGCCGGTGCAATGAATAGGCCATCGCCGTACCCGCCATAAACATGAATCCAGGTTGAATCAAATCCCAAAACCGCAACCCGTTCCACGGATGGTGAAAGAACTGAAGAATGAAAAACTGAATGCTATGACCTTCGGTCGCTTCAAAAAGGTGCTCATAGAGCAGCGTGCTTTCAAGGACCAACAATATCATAATTAGGCCACGCATGAAATCCAATGAGAGGAGGCGCTGGGCGTTGTTTTTAATTGTCATATGAACTTTGTTTCGTAACCGGTGGCAATCAGGGACTGTTACCCGTAGAAATATAGGAACAAGTCATGATTAGACCTTGTATACGCGCAAAATTCGGCAAATTAGTTTTGCCGGATAATAACTAAAATCTAACTTGACATCTATCCCTAGGATAAAGGTCGTAGACTTGCGAAAAAAAAGAATTATGGAAATTAGATTTTGGTTGTACTGCGTTGCTACACTTATGGTCTTGGTTGGGGCCTGTAAGAACGATCATTACACACTTGACGAATTTAATCAAGTCAAAAAGATCGATACCCACATGCATCTCAATGCAATGAGTACAGCGCTTGGGGAACAAGCCAAAGTTGATAACTTCAGGTTGCTGACCGTAAGCGTTGATGCCCCATCCAATCCCCCGCTGGCGGAACAGGAAAAATTTGCCCTCCACCAGATTGAGCAGTTTCCGGATAGAATAGATTTTTTGACATCCTTCACTTTGCAGCATTGGGATTCCGCAGCATTTGCATCGGAAATCATTGCGCAGCTGAAAGCATCATTCACGGCGGGAGCGCTTGGCATTAAGATTTGGAAGAATATTGGAATGGCTTACAAGGACTCCGCGGACCAATTCATTATGATCGATGATCCTAAGTTTGATCCTATAATCGATTACATTGTTAGTCAGGACAAGACTATTATGGGGCATTTGGGGGAACCTAAAAACTGTTGGCTTCCATTGGATAAGATGACTGTGGAAAATGATCGTGCATATTTTAAGAACCATCCGCAATACCATATGTTTCTGCATCCTGAATATCCTACCTACGAAGATCAGATCAATGCGCGTGATCGATTCATCGAGCGACACCCAACGATGCGTTTTGTTGGGGCTCATCTGGGCAGCCTGGAATGGGATGTCGATGAGCTGGCCAAAAGGCTGGACAAGTTTCCAAACATGGCAGTCGATATGGCCGCAAGAATCCCCCACCTTCAGTTTCAGTCGCAGGCAAATCGCGATAAAGTACGCGCGTTTTTGATTACATATCAGGATCGAGTTATCTACGCAACGGACTCCGGTATTTCAGCCGACGCCAATCCGGAGGATGCAAGTCAAAGCCTGCACAACACCTGGCTTCAGGATTGGAAATATTTTGTTTCTGACGACATGATGACAGTAGATGAAGTAAAAGGCGAATTTCAGGGGCTCCTCCTGCCCAAAGAAGTTATTGACAAAATTTACCGGCAGAATGCTATTCGTTGGTTTAAGATGGACGAATAGAGGATGCCTTTTGAGGCGTTGTGAGCCGTTTCGTTGGCACTTCATTCTTTTTTTTGACTACATTGGTGCGTTATTTTGATATATGATGAGATCCGTTGTTGTTATTGTCCTACTTCTTTTTTTTTCACCGCTTCGTACCATCGCACAAACGCGTGGGTTTCCTTTTGGACAGTCCAACTATCGGGAGTTGGAGATGAAATCCTATGAACCAGATACGTCAGCTAATGCGGTTGTTCTCGATGAATTTGGGGAGGCTTACATCGACGACATTAAATTTGTTCTCGTTTTCAAGCATCACTCAAAAATCAAGATTCTAAAAAAGGCTGGGCTCACCTACGCTGACTTTGAAATTCCAATGCATAAAAGCGAAAAGAGTAAGGAATTTGTGGTATCGGTTTCGGCAACCACGTTCAACATTGTTAATGGATCAATTCGAGAAACTAAATTTGATCCTCAAAACCTGTTTACCGAGAACAAGAGTAAGTATTACGATCTTACGAAATTTGCTTTACCCGATGTTCATGTTGGAAGCGTCATTGAGGTTGAGTACGTACTGGAGTCGCCTTTTATTCGCAATTTTCGGAGCTGGGAATTTCAATCAGACATCCCTAAAATACGCAGTGAGTACTGGGCTATCATACCCGCCAACTACCAATACAATATTTCGCTCCGGGGATACCCAGAACTTACGAAGAATGAAACAAGCATCATTCGCGATTGTTTTTCGGTGGCCGGCGCCGGCAAAGCAGATTGCAACCAGCATAAGTATGCAATGACTAACGTTCCTGCGTTCGAAGTAGAAGACTACATGACTGCGAAATCAAATTTTCTAAGTGTCTTGAATTTTGAGTTAGCTGAGATTAGATATTTTGACGGGCGAGTTGATAAACTGACAAGAAAATGGAAAGATGCCGAAGAGGAACTTCGCAAGGACACGAAATTCGGATTGCAGCTCAAGCGTGGCAAAGACATAGTCGACCAGCACATCGACCAACAAATTGCCGGAGCAACTACGCCTTTAATCAAAGCTCAGAAAATTTATGATTTCATAAAGGGATGGTATCGCTGGGATGACGTATATGGTGCATTCAGTGAGTTTGGGATAAAGAAAGCCTTTGACAATAAAGTAGGCAACGTAGGGGATATAAACTTGTCGCTTATTGCTGCACTAAAATATGCCGGACTGGCCGTGGAACCTGTATTGCTTTCGACCCGTGCAAATGGCTCTCTGACGGAGCTGTATCCGGTGCTCAGCGAATTTAACTACGTTATCGCAAAATTGAATATTGAAGGTAAGGCATACCTACTTGATGCGACAGAGGATTTTCTGCCCTTCGGGTTGATTCCGGAGCGATGTATCAACGGAAAAGGAAGGGCATTAGGTGACGAGGAATCGTATTGGGTTGAGCTGATGGCCCCAGAAAGAAAAAAAACCGTATCGGTGCAATCACTTGTGCTGGGCAGTGACGGTATGATTCGCGGAACAATTCAAAACACCTATTTTGGATATGAGGCCATGAAGCAGCGGAAAAAATTGTATGGCAATGAAAAAGAGTTTATGGACCACCTCTCCAGCACCTTGCACGGGGCTGAAATTAAGGGCTATCGGCTTGAAAACGTGGATGACCTGACAAAACCGATGACGTTGCAGCTGGATGTTGAAATGGAGGCCTACAGTGGGAGTACGACAAATTTTCTGTTCAACCCTTTCATTTTGGAGCGTTGGGATGGAAACCCATTCAAATCTTCTGAACGCCTTTATCCGGTAGACTTTGGGGTACCACTTGAAGAAATCGTAGTATTGAATCTGACCTACCCGGCAACCGTAGAAATCGCGGCGCTACCGGAAAGAATTGCTTTGACACTGCCCGGTTCCGGTGGTCGTTATGTTTTTGATGCTCAGCAAAGCGGTAATAGTTTGTTAATGAACAGCGCCCTGCTGGTAAGAAAAACAGTATTTACCTCAAACGAATACCACTTTCTGCGAGAGCTTTTCGGACGGGTTGTATCTGTCCAACAAACTGATATCCTTTTTAAGATTAAGAATTAGGGCGATTTACCTTTAATCGCCCCTGAATGGCATTAATCGAATTATTAGGGCATTGAAACATTTGATATATAATCGTTGGCAGTTTTGCCTATACTTTTGGAGTTTTAAGCAATTAACTTAAATGCCTGTCTATGAAAGTGTTACTCTTTCTATTGCTTGGTCTGTTGGTGACGGAAGTTGGTTTCTCTCAGAAGGCCTTTGAGGCGCTTGAAGGGGAGCACTCGTTGCGCGAGCGATACGTCCTGATGAAATCCAATTCTCAGACTTATGGAGATTACAAGGTAATTAAGGAAAAGCTGCTGGATGGTGTATGGAAGATTCAGCAAGATAGCCTCAAAGCCAAAGCAGTAGCGTTGCAGGAAGCAAACGAAAATATAACTGAATTAAGAGTCCAGCTAAATCAAACGATATCTTCCCTGGAAGAAAAAGAACAATCAATGGAAGAGGTCCTTTTCGCAAGCACGCATATTAATGTGTTGGGGATGGAGGTTGGCAAAGGGATTTTCATTACGCTCACAGCCATTATCATTGGCGGTTTGATCGCCTTAATCGGGTTGGTGCTTGGAAGGATGAAGCTCCAAAGTGCCGTGCTAAGCGAAAGAAAATTGGCGCTGCACACGCTTTCTGACGAGTACAATGACTATAAACACAGGGCAATGGATCGGCAGATTAAGTTGTCGCGTGAGTTGCAGGATGAACGCAACAAGTTGGAGGCCATACACCGGAATTCGTGACGGATTAATGTCAAGTGCTCATTCGCTTCCAATCGATGCAGCCTTTCCGATTCTTTAATTGTGCTGCACCCCTTTCTGCTTATGGCAGAAGCCTAATAAGTCATAATCAAAACAGAATATATTTTGCTAGCCGTTAGCCAGATATATTTTGTTACGTCGAAAAATTAATTCCGCGATATTTCAAACTCCACCCTTCGGTTCAGCTTCCGATCATCATCGGTCTGCTCGTTTACAATTGGTTTCGAACTACCATAACCGTGCGCATTAATTCGCGCTGTGGAAATTTTGAACTGATAGATTAGGTAAGCTTTGATGGCATCAGCACGGGCTTGCGAGAGCCGTAGATTAGAATCTTCTTTTCCTTGTGAATCGGTATGGCCTGAAATATTGAGTCTGTAGCGCGGATGGTCAATCATGAAATTGGCCAGTTTATCTAAATCCGAATGCATGCTTGGCAAAATATCGGCTTTCCCGTTTTCAAACTCAAGTGACTTAAATGCAATTTTACTCTCAATGGGTTCTGCTTCGCGATTTATTTCCGTATCGCCATCCATAAAAAATAGTTCCTCAATGCGGAAGAAATCGTCACCTTGAATTATCAGCAGATAGTTTCGTTTATTAATAAGGCTAAAATCAAAAGAGCCATCATCGCGCAGATATTTTGGGGTGACTTCGACTCCCTTATCCATATCAATGACAGAGACAATGCCTTTAAACGGCTGTTTGGTTTCGGAATTAATGAAGGTCCCCTTCAGTTTTGCTACGGCATTAGGCTGTGCCTCCATGGGTACTGGGAAGGAGTGCAGATCAAGATTGTCGATGTCATCTTTTACTGACCGGGCGTAATACAGGTAACTTGACTCCGAGTCGATAGTAAAGTAATATTCGCTTCCGGGCCCATTTACCAACGGTCCAATGTTCTTGGGTTCTTCCCATGCGATCGTGTTCTTACGCGCTTTATAAATATCAAAATCACCAAAGGAAAGAGGTTGACCGTTAGAACTAAAGTATAAGACATTAAACTTATGGTGAAAGAACGGACTGACTTCGAACCCACGGGTATTAATGATTGGTCCTATGTTCAGGGCCTTTTGCCAATTTCCATCATTGTCTTTCGTGGCATAATAAATATCTGAGAATCCGAATCCGCCAATCCGGTCAGAGGCAAAAAAGAGCGTGTCACCAGAATGCGAAAGTGAAGGTTGGGAGTCCCATCCATTAGAGTTAATGGACGCGCCAAGGTTTTTACCATATCCCCATGTGCTGTCGGCCCTTAGTTCTGCAACAAAAATATCGCAGCTACCATAGGAGTCCGGGGAGTTGCAACGGGCAAAAAAAAGTTGCTTTCCATCATTGCTCAAACAAGCGGATCCTTCATTGAAGGGCGTATTGATCTTTGTAAATTCCTCAGCATATTCCCAGACGCCATCGACCTTGCGTGTATAAAATAAGTCCTCGTTGTAGTTTTTGTTGAGCGGATCAGCGTGCGCCTTACGCTTTGAAGTAAAAAGTAAAATGTTGTCGACATTGCCTATAGTAGGTCCATAATCTTCCTTTTCGGAGTTTATTAGTTCACCCATGTTAAGCAAAACGCCTTGTGGCGGGCGAAGGGTATCGATTTCCTTACGGTATTCAACCAATTCATAATACTGTTTCAAAGGCACATATAGGTCCCGCTCGTTTTTTGTCAATGAGTCAAATTCGCTTCTCACTTGCTTATTGTGACTGGCGAGCGGTTCGTGCTTTAAAACGAGTTTGTACAAGTAGTATCGCTTCCCCGGGAGGTCCATATTTCTCAGAGAGTTTCGCCAGGTCCCAGATAAGTTGCGTGTCCATTGAAAAATTATCAGGCCCAAAGTTTCTTACATACGCTTTCAGTCAGTGAGTAGGCCTGCTCATCGTCGCCAGCTGGTCCTAACTTCCTGATTCTATCCAGTTTTGTACGATCTTGGTAATACTTGGTAGTGTTGATATTCGGAAAAACAAAAATGTCAGATTGGCTGTAGCTTGTCAGGCTATCATCCAGCTGTACAACTCCACCTCGCTTAAATCTTTTGTTCGGCTTCTGAGCCATAAGTGGAGCGTGTACCAACAGCCAAAAGGCTGCGACAATGATCAAAAAGTAGGTTTTCACAGAACCTGTGTTTGTTAAAAAATCACGCTAAGTGGTTAAAGTTGAGACAATTTTGCTTCTTTTACAACTCTCTTGGCACTACTATTGTCCTATTGGCTCACCTAATGAAATGCGATAATCGATGCAAGATTGCGTCAGATTGACACGAGAAAACTATGTTTGAAGCTTTGCCCATACAACTTGTACAGGAAGAATCTGATGATCTCATCCAATTGATCAATCCTGAACAAGATTCTGACTTAAGACCAGAAGATTTGCCGAAGGAGTTGTCGATTCTTCCAATAAAGAATACAGTTCTATTTCCAGGTGTTGTGATACCCATAACCGTGGGCAGACAAAAATCGATCAAGCTTGTTAAAAAGGCCTACCAGGGCAATCGGATTATTGGCGTAATCGCACAGAAAAACCCATTGGCTGAAGAGCCGTCCGTGGAGGATCTTTACAGAATAGGGACGGTTGCACGGATTATCAAAATGCTGGTTTTGCCAGACGGGAATACCACCATCATTATACAGGGAAAGAACCGCTTTGTCGTGAAGGAATTTGTCCAGGAGGAACCTTACCTAACGGCACATGTGGACCTCCAGCCGGAACCAATGTTGAATGCAAACGGCAAGGAAACAAAAGCGCTGGTGCAATCATTAAAAGATGCAGCAACTAAAATTCTTAAGCTTAATCCTGAAATACCGATAGAGGCTCAGGTTGCTCTGGACAACATTCACAGCATGTCGTTTCTCATTCATTTTCTTTCTTCCAACTTGAATGTTGACGTTTAGGATAAACAAAGGATTCTTGAAACACAAAACATCATTGATCGAGGTACGCTCTTGCTGCAGTATATGCTTAAGGATATTCAGATGTTGGAGATCAAGCATGAGATTCAAAAGAAAGTACATACCGACATCGATCAGCAACAACGGGATTATTTTCTTCGTCAACAGATTAAAGTGTTGCAGGATGAGCTCGGCTATGATGGACCTGATAAGGAGGTTGAAAAATTGCGAAAGCGTGCAGAAAGCAAGAAGTGGTCGAAAGAAGTTGCGGATCATTTTAATAAGGAACTGGACAAACTTCTGCGCATCAATCCGAAGGCTGCGGAGTATCCGGTCGCGATGAATTATGTCGAGTTTATGCTTGATTTACCATGGGGTGAATTCACTGAAGATGACTTTGATTTGAAGCGCGCAAAAAAAATCCTGGACAAAGATCATTTTGGATTGACAAAGGTTAAAACCAGGATCCTGGAATACCTTGCCGTGTTGAAGCTTAAGAAGGACATGAAAGGACCGATTCTATGCTTTATGGTCCTCCGGGTGTTGGAAAAACTTCGCTTGGTAGATCGATAGCAAAAGCATTGCAGCGCAAGTATGTCCGCATGTCGCTGGGAGGAGTACATGATGAAGCGGAAATAAGAGGACACCGGAAGACCTATGTTGGCGCAATGCCTGGAAAGATTCTTCAAAACCTGAAGAAGGCACAGTCTTCTAACCCGGTGTTCATTCTTGATGAGATTGACAAAGTGACGTCTGATTTCAGGGGTGATCCTTCTTCTGCTATGCTTGAAGTGCTGGATCCTGAACAGAACAACACATTTGGTGATAATTATCTGGAGGTTGAGTATGACCTGTCGAAAGTACTTTTTATTGCCACGGCCAATGCCATTGATACTATTCATCCTGCGTTGCGTGATCGCATGGAAATAATTGAGGTCACGGGCTATACGCTTGAGGAGAAGGTTGAAATTGCCGTGAAGCATCTTGTCCCGAAGCAATTGAAAGAGCATGGACTGAAAGCTTCGGATGTGAGAATTACGAAGGCGGCTATCAAAAAAGTTGTGGAGGGCTATACGCGTGAGTCAGGTGTGCGAAACCTTGAGCGTAAAATTGGCTCACTTGTCAGAAGTATTGCGAAAGCAATTGCAATGGAAGAGAAGTTTGACAAAACGGTGACTGAAGAAACTGTGCGCAAGGTGTTGGGGATGGAAGTCTTTGACGAAGAATTGTATCAGGGGAATGAAATCGCAGGCGTGGTGACAGGCCTTGCATGGACGCAAGTCGGCGGTGAGATTCTTTTTGTTGAATCAAGTTTAAGCAGAGGAAAAGGAGCACTTACGATTTCTGGACAGTTGGGTGATGTGATGAAGGAATCTGCCGTGGCGGCACTCTCTTACCTAAAGTCGAATGCAGCTCCGCTGGGTATTGATCACCGGGTATTTCAACAGTACGATTTACATATCCACGTTCCAGCTGGTGCAGTCCCGAAAGATGGCCCTTCTGCTGGTATAACCATTTTTACGTCGCTTGCTTCTATTTATACGCAAAGGAAAGTGAAATCTAAATTAGCCATGACTGGAGAAATCACGTTGCGCGGGAAAGTCCTCCCGGTGGGGGGGATAAAGGAAAAAATCTTGGCAGCGAAACGCAGTGGCGTTTTGGAGATTGTCCTTAGCATCAAGAATAAGCGTGATATCGGCGAAATCGAAAAGCATTATTTGAAAGGTTTGAAATTTCATTACGTATCATCCGTCGACGAGGTATTGAAAGTAGCCTTACTGAAGGAGCGCGTTGATTCGCCGATGAAGTTTACATTCGCGGAAGAGAAAATTAACGCCTGAATTCCTTACTTTTAGGCGGCTGATGTAAGTCCAGATATAGTTTAACCACATTGCCTGATCAGTGTTCAGAGCGCTTTTATCATATGTATGGCTGGGATTCACCATGACATCTGTTTCCAGACACCGGATAGGAAACCTCTTACGCTCAGCAATTCATAACATTTGGCAACTTTCCAGCCCAGGCAGTTACGCCGCGGCGTTGAAACGTCGGGATGTTGAATTCATTTTTGACAAGGCCACATTGGTTGGCAACGCGTTAGCAGTTTGTGCCCTGCCATACTACCGATCGCGTAGCCCGCGTTTAATTCTTTTGAGATCGTCTTTGTGCCGGGACATCGATACCGTACGGAGCGTTAAAGTTTACAGTGCTGAATTGAAGAATATTCCTAATATGATAAGCGAAGATAGATTATGATGGATCCAAAGTATTTGACCCCAAAACAAATTGTAGAAGAGCTGGACAGGTATATTATCGGGCAATATGAAGCAAAGCGGAATGTTGCCATAGCACTTCGAAACCGATGGAGAAGAATGAATGTCAAGTCAGATATCCAGGCTGAAATTGTTCCCAACAATATTCTGTTGATTGGTGCGACCGGTGTCGGAAAAACTGAAATTGCGCGGCGGCTGGCAAAGATTGCCGACGCCCCTTTTGTGAAAGTAGAGGCTTCAAAATTCACAGAAGTTGGTTATGTCGGACGAGATGTGGAGAGCATGGTCCGAGATCTGGTTGAGCAATCAGTTAACTTGGTCAAAGCAAAAAAGAAAGAAGAAGTCAAGGCGAAAGCGGCCCAGGCTGTGGAAGAAATTATTCTGGATGCATTAATTCCACCAATGCGTCAGCAACCGGTTCGTTCACCTGAATTGTCGGCTCAGTCGGAGCTAAGTGCGCATGATGTTCCAAGCTCGGATACTGAATTGAATGAGCGGACTCGAAATCATTTTCGCGAGAAGATCAAGAATGGTGAATTGGAGGACCGCAAAATCGATATTAACATCAAAGGAAGCGGAGGACCGAATGTTGGAATGGTGGGCGCCGGCATGATGGATGAAGTTTCTATGATGAATCTTCAGGAAATGATAAACGGCATGATGCCCAAGAAAAGTAAAAAGAGGAAAGTGACTGTCGCCGAGGCACGAAGAATATTGCTGGAAGAAGAAGCATCAAAACTCATTGACATGGATGAGGTTAAGGATGAGGCAATCAAGCGTGCGGAAGAGGCGGGAATTATTTTCATTGATGAAATCGATAAAATCGCTTCGGGTAGCAAAAAAGGTGGTGGAGGTCCGGATGTAAGCCGTGAGGGCGTTCAACGCGACCTACTCCCGATTGTGGAAGGCAGTACGGTAAACACAAAGTATGGCGTAATCAAAACCGATCATGTGCTTTTTGTGGCGGCCGGTGCGTTCCATACCGCGAAACCTTCAGACTTGATTCCGGAATTACAGGGACGTTTTCCTATTCGTGTTGAATTAGACAACCTGACGAAGGGAGACTTCATTCGAATTTTGAGAGAGCCAAAGAATGCGCTCACCAAACAATACCAGGCTTTGTTTGAAGCCGAAGGTGTGAAGGTGACTTTCACCGATGACGCTATTGAAGAAATCGCTGACACGGCCTTCAATATCAATGCGGATATCGAAAATATCGGGGCACGCAGATTACAAACGGTCGATTAGCAAACTGCTGAACGAATTCCTCTTTGACGTTCCCGATAAGATCGCTGAAAATGCCCACATAACCATCAATGCCGAGATGGTGAAATCCAAACTCGGCGACTTAGTGAAGAATAGAGATTTGAGTGAGTACATTCTTTAAATGAAATCCTTATTTTTTCTTGTATTTGTTTGTACCGCATACCCGCTTGTTGCCCAGGAGGATGTAGAAGTGTCGACTTCGACTGATGGAAGAAATGCATATGATTCAATCCGATCAGGATATATTAAGTCATTTCCCCATCATTTTTTTTTGTGGCCGGTGCTCAAGCAAAGAAGACTGGATTTTGTGATGGAAGATCTCCCGGACCGGCATAAAACCTTAACCTACAAGTCAAACAAACCCTATGGCATCGGCCTGGGCATGTATGTTTTTGAACTTGCTATTGAGTTCACTTTTGCTACCCCAATTGAACAGAAACGCAAAGAGATTTATGGTGAGTCAAAAGCGAGTGACCTGCAGGTCAATATTCTAAATAAGAAATGGGGTCTCGATTTGTATTACCAGAAGTACCGTGGTTTTTACATTCAAGACGCTGACATAAGCGTGCCCGACAATACGCCATTTCCACAACGGCCTGATATTGTAACAAAGAATATTGGCTTGACAGGAAACTATATTTTTAATAACAAAAAGTTCTCTTTTCGCTCAGCTTATAATTTCGTTGAACAGCAGTTGCACAGTGCAGGGTCTTTGTTGTTGTTTAGCAGTATAAATGGATTTAAGGTGAAAGGTGATTCTGCCCTTCTCGGAACGGTGTATCAAGACGACTTTGGTACGGGCGCAAAGATAATGGAAATAGGATCGACAACGTTCAGTGTTGCGCCGGGCTATACCTATAGCTTAATCCACCGAGGATTTTTTATAAATGCAACGCTTGCCCTTGGACCGGCCCACAATTGGCTATCGTATCAAACTGAAGATGGATATACCAAAGATGACATTAAGTTCACGGCATTTGTACTTGGGCGGATTGGATTAGGTTACAACGGAGATCATTTTTTCGGCGGAATGAGCTATGTGAGCCGGCAAACGCAGGCCAAATTTGATACGGTCCAACTCTCGAGTTCGACAGGCACGTTCAAAATTCTTTTCGGCTATCGTTTTCGTGAAATTGGATTCCTAAAGCGCCGGGTCGTGGACCTACCAAACGCCTTCGGGATTGGGGGCTAATCCTCCTTACTTTTAGGATAATCAAAGAATAGCATTTTCCCCTTTCCCCATTTTATCTCACTCCACGCTTCCACATCAAATTGAAAAGCAACGACGCCACAAGTAGGGACATTGTCAATTTCAAGTTCACCATCCAGCAAAGTATTTACGAAATCGGTAAGCCCAGGATTATGACCAAATATCATGACGGTATCGTATTTGTTCTTCAATTCCTGAATTACGGAAAGGATTGTCCCTTCGTCGGAATGATATAGCGCGCTATCGGTTTTGATAGCCGTTTGTGGATATCCTATGACGTCAGCGATTCCTTTGCAGGTTGATATTGCTCTGTTTGCCGGGCTGGATAGGATCAAGTCGGGATGGATATCCTTTTCCTTCAGCCGCTTACCCATGCGTGGGGCGTCACGCTTTCCACGGTCATTCAACGGGCGCTCAAGATCATCGATATTGGCTGCATCCCAGCTGGATTTAGCGTGGCGAATTAGATAGAGCGTTTTCATGTTTAAATTTACTTACAAAAATCATAAATCTTATCTTAGCGGCCGATGTCGAAGCGCAAAAAGATCAAGTATGCCTTATTGTACCGATTTGTGCAATTCTTGATTGCTGTCTCTAATGCTTTACCACGGATAATCTGGTTAAAATTTTGCGGCCTATTGGGCAGGATCGCCTACGCCTTTTCAGCAAAAACCCGAAGACGGGTGATTCGTCATCTAACAATTGCCTTCGGAGGAGAGAAAACTGAGCGGGAAATCAAAGTCTTGTCCAAGCGGGTATTTGAAATGTTGGGCAAGAATACCGGGGAGATGCTCCGTGCCTCGCGCATTGAAAAACTGGTTGACATTGAGAAGTTCTTGGTAACATCCGGAATTGAAAATTTTGTGGATGCCCATGCGAAGGGTAAAGGGGTTGTTTTCCTGAGCTGTCATGTTGGGGCGTTTGATCTGCAGGTTGCCAATATGGCTTTGCGGGGATTCAGTTCTTATGTTATTGGCACGCGGCTCAAAGATCAGCGGCTGAATGATCTGCTTTGGAAGTACAGAAAAAAGTATGGAGCGATTCCCATTGAACGCGGCGCGGAGACTTTCCGACTTTTAAAAGTGCTGAAGTCGGGTGGCACAGTTGCATTGTTGATTGACCAGGACACAAAAGTAAAAAGTCGATTTGTGAACTTCTTCGGAAAACCTGCAGCCACCCCGGTAGGGGCTACTCTTCTTGCCATGAAAACCGGCGCTGCTGTCGTGCTCGGTTTTATCTATTTGGGAAAAGACTGGAAACAACACATGCAAATCTTGCCAGAAATATCCATGCAGCTTAGCGGAATGAGGAAGCTGATGTAGTTTATAATACGCAATTATTAACAGATGCCATTGAAGACATAATACGCCGCCATCCCGAACAATGGGTATGGATGCACGAGCGTTGGAAAACCCAGCCAGGTGAAGAAATACTGTGATTGGATTGATAACCGCTGGAAGTGTAGGATGCAGCCCCGCATAATATGATCCAGGCTGCAAATTTGTTATTTCACAAGCTTCTTATATCGTATACGATGTGGCTGGTCATCGCCCAGTCGATTTATCTTGTTCTCTTCATATTCGCTGAACCCTCCTTCGAACCAAAATACCTGCGAGTCGCCTTCAAATGCAAGTATGTGTGTGCAAACGCGATCAAGAAACCAGCGGTCGTGAGAAATAATGACTGCGCAGCCGGCAAAGTTATCGAGCGCTTCTTCCAAAGCACGTAACGTGTTTACGTCAAGATCATTGGTGGGCTCATCAAGCAATAGCAAGTTGCCGCCCTGTCTTAACGCAATAGCCAGGTGAACCCGGTTGCGCATGCCACCAGAAAGTTCACTTACCTTTTTTTGCTGATCCGTTCCGTTGAAGTTGAACTTGCCGACGTAGGCTCTTGAATTTATTTGTTTGCCACCGAGTTCCATCAATTCATTGCCACCAGTAATAGCCTGCCACACCGTGTCATCAGATTTTAGATCGTCGTGTTCCTGATCAACGTAAGCAATCTTAACTGTTTCACCCACTTCAAACGTTCCTGCATCCGGTGATTCCTTTCCAATAATCATTTTGAAAAGCGTCGTTTTGCCAGCGCCGTTCGGGCCAATAATTCCCACAATTCCGGCAGGGGGGAGTGAAAAAGTCAGGTTCTCATACAACAGCTTATCACCGTAAGCTTTTGAAACGCCGATTGCTTCAATGACTTTATTACCTAACCTGGGGCCTGGGGGTATGAAGAGTTCCAGTTTATCCTCCTTTTCCCGTGTTTCCTGACTCAAGAGTTTTTCGTACGCGCCCAAGCGGGCTTTGCCTTTTGCTCGCCGACCCTTTGGGCTCATGCGTACCCACTCCAACTCCCGCTCCAAGGATTTTTGGCGCTTTGACTCTGTCTTTTCTTCCTGTGCTAGTCGCTTCTGTTTTTGTTCTAGCCACGACGAATAATTTCCCTTCCAGGGAATCCCTTCTCCGCGGTCTAATTCTAGAATCCATCCGGCAACATTGTCCAGAAAATAGCGATCATGCGTAACAGCAATAACGGTTCCTTTATATTGCTTCAGGTGTTGCTCCAGCCAGTAGACCGATTCCGCATCTAAATGGTTGGTAGGTTCATCCAAGAGCAATACATCGGGCTCCTGAAGCAATAGCCGACACAGCGCAACACGTCTTTTCTCACCTCCAGATAAATATTCAATCCTTGCATCAGAAGGTGGGCAGCGGAGTGCATCCATTGCCCGCTCAAGCTTGCTATCCAGTTCCCAGGCGTTTGTGGCGTCTAGTTTCTCCTGGACTTCACCTTGCCTGGTAATGAGCTTTTCCATGGCATCCGGATTCTCTAAGACCTCGGGGTCGCCGAACTTATCATTAATAACTTCAAATTCTTTTAACAAAGCGACGACATCTTTGGCGCCCTCTTCCACAATCTCCATCACGGTCTTAGTCTTATCAAGCTGAGGCTCCTGCTCCAATAATCCCACTGAGTACGTGAGGTCCGACACAACTTCACCTTGATATTCTTTATCAATTCCAGCGATAATGCGAAGCAAACTGGATTTTCCAGAACCGTTGAGGCCGAGAACACCGATTTTGGCGCCATAGAAAAACGAGAGGTAAATATTTTTCAGGACCTGTTTGCTGGGCGGGTAGATCTTGTTGACCCCCGTCATGGAGAATATAATCTTTTCGTCAGCCATTTGTTATTTGATTCTTTCGTGTAATGAAATGAGTTTGTTGACAAGGTATCCACGTTTAGGATAGTATTAGGCCTGCGGAATTCCCACAGGGCTATTCTGGCGCAAATATCGTAAAAAATCCACTTGGTGTCAGGATTGAGCACCGTTGGTGATGGCTACATTTTTGTGGAGAATTTGACTTAAAACTGAAGTTTCCGGTTCCAGAGAAGGATAGCAGAAATAAAGTTTGTTTTGACCAATTAAATTCTATTTTTGCGGAAATTAATGGAGGACTTAAGATTATGTATTGGACCTTAGAACTTGCCTCTTATCTGGAGGATGCGCCTTGGCCGGCTACAAAAGACGAGTTGATTGATTATTCCATCCGCTCAGGGGCCCCATTAGAAGTTGTCGAAAACCTGCAGGAGTTGGAGGATGACGGACAACCCTACGAAAGTATTGAAGAAATATGGCCGGATTATCCGACGAAGGAGGATTTCTTCTTTAATGAAGATGAATATTAGAGGCTCCTGTAAAACACAATATTAAAGCGTCAAAGCTGGTCGTTGATCAGCTTTTTTTGTTTTCTTGAATAGTCGCTTCTTCCCGTTTCTTCAGCAACGCCGCTGCGATCACTAAGTCTTCTGCTGTAGTAATTTTAATGTTTTCATAGCTTCCTTCAAAAAGTGCTACGGCATGGCCGGCGCGTTCAGCGATGCTGGCATCATCAGTAAAATTTGGATCTTCTTTAAGCTGGTAAGCTTCTCTTATCAGCGCTAGGCGGAAAGTTTGCGGCGTTTGTATTAGGCGGTAGCATGAACGGTCAACGGCTTTGTTTTGGTCAGGGCCCGTGACGATCCGAATGGAGTCTTTGAGGGAAACGGCTGCCACAGCAGACTGTTTTACAGCCGCTAACCGAAACGAAGTTTTTATGATATCAGCGCTCACAAGCGGTCGCACACCATCGTGGATCGCGACCAGACCATCACCTTTAATGCAGTCCAATCCATTCTTAACGGACTGAAAGCGGGTGCTTCCGCCATGCTGAAGGATGATTGGTCTATGAAAGTTGTGCTTGTTGCACAGCGATTTCCACATGGCGACATCATCCGCTGCAAGGACCAGGATAACGGTAATATTTTCAGCGTAACGGTAGAAAGCCGAAATGGTATGCATTAGCACAGGCAGGCCATTTAGCGCCAGGAATTGTTTTCCTATTTTGCTTTTGATTCGCGTGCCTTTACCCCCTGCGACAATAAGCGCGTATTCCCTATTATTCATAGATTTACTAAAATACCAAAACTATGATAGCGCTTAGACTACTTTTGGTCGTATTTAATGTGGCGGTCGTAACTTTCTTGATTTACAGAATGCTGGCGATTGCGAAAGTTCCCATGGCAAGATCCAAGAAGGCTATCGTCATAACTGGTGGCGTTATGCTACTGCTTGCTCCTTGCGGGATGTTCTTTGGTATTTTTGCGCCTGCACCGCCGTACTTCCTTATTTATCCAGTTGCGATATCGTTATTTCTTTATCTTACGAAGCAACTTTAGCAGACCGCTATTCGCAAATCATGCACTGCGAGTCGATACATCATCAAATGATGAGCATGGCATCGCCGTATGTAAGGAATTTATACTTTTCTTTTTTCGCCGTCTTGTACGCCTCCATAGCCAGATCGTAACCCGCGAAGGCTGATGCCATCATGAGCAGCGTAGATTCAGGCATGTGAAAATTTGTAATCATGGCGTTACAGATCTTGAATTCATATGGTGGGAAGATGAACTTATCTGTCCATCCTTCGCGTGCTTTCAGTCGATTACTTGCCGATACAGCAGATTCGAGCGCCCGCATAGTGGTCGTGCCGATCGCGCAAACGCGATGCTTGGATTCCAATGCCCGATTAACGATATCTACGGCTTCTGGACTCACGACAAAATTTTCGGAATCCATTTTGTGCTTGGTAAGATCTTCAACATCGACCGGGCGGAAGGTTCCAAGGCCAATGTGCAGCGTGATGTAGGTCATTTCTACACCTTTGATTTGAAGGCGCTTCAGCAACTGAGGCGTGAAGTGCATACCAGCAGTAGGGGCCGAAACAGCGCCCTTATTTTTGGCAAAAATGGTCTGAAATCTTTCTTTGTCTTCCGGTTTTATTTTCCGCTTGATGTATTTTGGCAGCGGCGTTTCGCCTAATGATTCAACAACTTTGTCAAAGGCTTCGGAATCGCCCTCGAATAAGAAGCGGATGGTCCGTCCGCGAGAAGTTGTATTGTCAATAACTTCGGCAACCAAATCCCCATTGCCAAAGTACAGTTTGTTGCCAACGCGGATTTTCCGTGCCGGATCAACCAAAACGTCCCAAAGATGCATTTCAGTATTGAGTTCACGCAATAAGAAAACTTCGATCTTTGCCCCTGTTTTTTCTTTTCGTCCATATAACCGTGCTGGAAATACCATGGTATCGTTTCCGACTAATACGTCACCTTGACCAAAGTAGTTAACAATGTCTTTGAAGACTTTATGTTCGATTTTGCCAGTATCCTTATGGACCACCATTAAGCGGGATTCGTCACGATTTTCAGCTGGGTCAAGGGCAATTAGATTGTTTGGCAGTTCGAACTTAAATTCTGATAACTTCATATTTCTTTAGCAAAAGATGCCCAATAAAGGGTAATTATTTTTAGGAGGTTGCAAAAATAAGGCAATATTTGGCTTTTGCGACAAAACATATTAGGTTTTTCGAAACCGTTATAAAAAAGGCTTCTTAGCGACAAGGGCGTAATTTAAATAAGAAGACTGTCGACTAACCTAAACCATTAAAACACGTTAATTAGGCAAATGAAGACATTGTTCCAGATTTATGAGAGTTTTCAATTCGCCTGGAAGGCCCTCCGGGCAAATGTTCTTCGCACAATCTTATCGTTACTGGGTGTAACAATTGGGATCTTTGCCATTATTTCGGTCCTCACGCTTGTAGACTCACTGGAAAAGAACATTAAGGACAGCCTTAATTTCTTGGGTACTGGTGTGATCTATGTCGATAAATGGCCATTCACTGCTGATAATAGTGGTGAATACAGGTGGTGGGATTTCTGGCAGCGGCCCAATCCCTCCTACAATGAATTCAAGTTTTTGCAGACCAACCTGAACCGTGAGAACGGCATGGCGATTTTTGCCAATAAAGGCAATGTTACCCTCAAGTATGAAAACAATAGCATTGACCAAATTCGGCTGACCGGCGGCAGCCAGGGATATGATAATGTCTATGAAGTAAAAATTGAAAAGGGACGATTCTTCAATAACGAGGAGATTGAAGCGGGTAGGAACATCGTGGTGATCGGGCATGAAGTCGCCAACGCCCTTTTCCTCAATGGAGCTGACCCAATTGGTAAGACTATAAAGATCAAAAATCTGAAGTATGTCGTCGCCGGAGTAGTCCAAAAGGAGGGGCAAAGTTTCTTGGGTACTCCCAGTAACGACTACGCTGCCCTTATTCCCTACCAATCTTTCAGAAGATTGTATCAGACCGGAACGGGTCATCCGTTTGAGATCACATCCAGGATCGGGGTGAAGGGATACGAAACCGATGTGGGTCTTGTAGAGCTTGAAAATGAAATGACGGGTATCTTGCGTGCCCGCAGGGGGTTACGGCCGACGGAAAGTGACAATTTTGCACTCAATCGACCCGAAGCGATCGCAAATGTAATCAGTGGCGTGTTTGATGTTGTTGGTACCGCGGGTTGGATTATTGGCGGTTTCTCTATTCTGGTTGGTGGATTTGGCATTGCCAACATCATGTTCGTCTCTGTAAAGGAACGAACGAGCATCATTGGGTTGCAGAAGTCACTGGGGGCGAAGAATTATTTCATACTGTTTCAGTTCTTGTTTGAAGCTATTTTCCTGAGCTTGATCGGCGGTTTGGCTGGATTGATAATGGTATATTTAATCACCTATATTCCAATTGGGACGCTTGTTGTCACCTTGACAATTAAGAATATTGTCCTCGGTCTGGGTGTCTCCTCGGTAATCGGGCTGGTGTCCGGCATTGTTCCAGCAGCTATGGCCGCCAGACTTGACCCTGTAAATGCGATCAGGGCTTAAATGTACGTAACCTGTAAGGACGCCAATCGTGCGTCCTTACAGGTTCAAATTATTTGGCTACCTTTTCCTTTTCCTTTTCTTTTTCTTTTTCGGCTTTTTCTAATACGACTTCTACGTGTTCGACGCCCGCAATTTTAGCCTTGATTTTTTTCTCCAATTCTTCCATGAGTTCTGGATTATCTTCAATCAGTTGCTTAACCGAATCTCGCCCTTGCCCTAACTTGTTCCCGTCGTAAGAAAACCAGGAACCCGCCTTTTGAATGACATTAAGTTCAACGCCAAGGTCAACGATTTCACCCGATTTAGATATCCCTCTGCCATACATAATGTCAAACTCAACGACTTTAAAAGGAGGCGCCACCTTGTTCTTGACGACTTTGACTTTCACACGGTTCCCGGTAATGTCATCTGCGGCTTCCTTAATTTGACCTATTCTGCGGATGTCAAGGCGCACCGAGGCATAGAATTTTAATGCATTTCCACCCGTCGTCGTTTCAGGATTCCCAAACATAACGCCAATCTTTTCGCGAAGCTGGTTGATGAACACACATGCGCATCCTGTTTTACTAATGGTGCCAGTCAACTTTCCGCAGTGCCTGTGACATTAATCGGGCATGAAGCCCCATCTTGCTGTCACCCATCTCGCCTTCGAGTTCACTTTTTGGAACAAGGGCGGCCACGGAGTCAATCACAATGATATCAATGGCCCCGGAACGAATCAGGTGGTCTGCAATTTCCAAAGCCTGCTCCCCGTTATCGGGTTGGGAGATCAGTAAGTTTTCGGTGTCAATACCGAGTTTTTCCGCGTATGCCTTGTCAAATGCGTGCTCCGCATCAATGAAGGCAGCCAGCCCACCTTTCCGCTGGGCTTCTGCAATGCAATGTAGTGTAAGTGTAGTTTTGCCGGAAGATTCAGGACCGTATATTTCCGTAACGCGTCCACGCGGTATTCCACCAATCCCCAGCGCAATGTCCAATCCTAATGAACCCGTAGAAATGGCAGGAACGTCCATCACTTTCCCCTCGCTTAGTTTCATCACCGTCCCCTTGCCGTACGTCTTTTCCAGTTTGTCAAGTGTAAGTTGCAGTGCTTTCAGTTTTTCTTTCGCGTCACTCATAATATCGATTCAATAGTTAGGTTACATAAACAAGTCAAGTTGAAATTTTTGAATGTAGGGAAGATACGACCGGGATTTGAAGAGCTTCGCTAACGATCAACTTGATAACAAGGTTGAAATTACTACATCACTGCCAAATTAAAAATGGACCCGGATGAGATATTCCGCCGAAAACCGCTCAGCATCGCGGGTATTGCTTGAAGACAAAAAGGCTAATTAAATTGTTTTCAAGTAGTTGAGATCCAGGTCTACCTTGTGACAACTACTGTCAAAGCATTTATATTGCAGCGTCGATGACTGGATGAATAGCGAGGAAACTGAATTTGTCAATGCAAGACCAAGCAGCGTTGATGGCAGGAGTGGACTTTAAAAGCACCTGATTCGAAGTATGAAAAAAGGAGTAAGCAAGATTGTCAAAAGAAGTTTGATTGGTTTAGTAATGGCCATTGCCATTACCATCATAATTTTTTGGGATCTGGTGGGCTACGCATCACGGCAAGGTATCGGACAACTTGCCATTATTTGGAATGCGAAACCCGTGGAGGAATTCATGCAAGACCCCGATTTCCCTGACTCACTCAAGGCCCGGCTTGAGCTCATTGGCAAGGTAAGAAAATATGCAATTGATTCACTCGGATTGAAAGATACGAAGAATTACAGAACACTTTATGATCAGAAGGGAAAGGAGATCATGTGGGTTGTTATGGCGTGTGAACCGTTTCATCTGACACCAAAGGAATGGAAGTTTCCAATTTTAGGGGCTGTCCCGTATAAAGGTTTTTTCAGTGAGAAAAAAGCCATTGAGCTGAAAGCGGATCTTGAGAACGATGGATGGGACGTGATTGTCCGAAATCCGGGAGGATGGTCAACGTTGGGTTGGTTTACGGATCCGATCCTCAGTAAAATGCTCAATAGAAGTGAAGGCGATCTTGCCAACTTAATTATTCACGAAATGGTGCACGCAACAATCTTTGTTAAAGATAGTGTCGACTTTAATGAAAACCTGGCCACTTTCATTGGCGATCGAGGTGCAGAGAAATTCCTGGTCGATGTGTACGGTGAGCATTCAAAAGAGTATCAATTGTACACAGCGGAGGATGAGGACTACGTAAAGTATGTTGATCACATGCTGCGCGGCACAGCGAGCCTGGATAGCCTGTATTCCACGCTGCACGAGGAGGACTCGAAGGAACATAAGATGGCATTAAAAGAAACAACCATTCGGAGAATAATTGAATCCGCGGATACCCTGTCATTGAAATTGACGGCTAACCCCTCAAAGCGCTTTAAGGGTAAACTGCCTAATAATGCATACTTCATGAACTATCGACAGTATCAGTCGAAGCAGAATGTATTCTGGGATGAATGGAATGAGAAATTCAACCGCAATCTGAAGGCATATATCGCTTACCTTACTGACAAATATCCCTTTTTGTAATGATGGATAAAGATGATATGATCCTGAAATTTCTCCAGGTTAAGGAATTGTTAATAAGACTTGACCTCATTTTTAATGCACCCTTTTATGCCTACTTTTAGCCAAAGTGTTTATCTATGGGAAACAAGCAGATGCACAAAGTGCTTGTCGTTGATGACGAAGAACCAATCTTGGAACTTCTGAAATACAATCTGGAAAAGAATGGATATGAGGTGAAGACGGCATCCGATGGCGGAAAGGCCGTTGATATCGCCAGGAAATTTTTACCAGATCTGGTTCTTCTGGATATTATGATGCCCAAGATGGACGGCGTGGAGACCTGCCGCCTGCTTCGTGATATCCCGGAATTGCAGAAAACCTTCATCGTGTTTCTGACGGCGCGCGCCGAAGAATATTCAGAAGTAGCAGCTTTGACGTTGGGGCTGATGATTATATTAATAAACCGATCAAACCGCGCGCACTGATGAGTCGAATTGGCGCGCTGTTCAGACGCGATTCTAAAAAATCGACGGCGGACAGCACGATTTCTATCGGGGACCTCACGATAGATAGAACCAGTTACACCATCAAAGTCAAAGGGAGAGAGATCAATCTGCCCAAGAAGGAGTTTGAGCTTCTTTTCTTTTTGGCGCAGAATCCCAATAAAGTTTTCAGTCGGGAAGATCTTCTTCAAAATATCTGGGGATCCGATGTCTATGTGCTTGCCCGCACGGTAGATGTGCACATCAGGAAAGTACGCGAGAAAATTGGGGATGATTATATCACCACCGTGAAAGGTGTTGGCTACAAATTTAGTCAGAGTCCGTAAATCGTTCCTGATTCCGAAGGCCAGTCGGTTCCGCATCGAACTTGCAGTAAAAACCCAAGAACAGTTGTGAGAAAAAAGTATCTTCGCGCATGGTACACAGTTCACGGGGATTGGCCTTATTGTTGGCACTTTGTATTGCCCTTATTACTTCCTTATTTCTTTCGCTTTTTAAGAGTGTAAATTTCAATGTGTTACTGGTAGCGTTCGGCATTAGCTTTTCCGTTTCCTACCTTCTAATTTTTGTAGTCCTGGAGTTTCTTATTTTTCGGGAATTAGCGAATCTCTATAAGTTGATGGCCAAACTAAAGAAGAAAGAGCTCTCTAAAATTGATAAACGAAAAGCAGTGCCCTTGAATCCGCTCAAAATGATAAATGAAGATATCTACTCATTTGCTGAGCTAAAACAAAAAGAAATTGACGAACTAAAAAAACTCGAAGCTTTTCGCAAGGAGTTTATTGCCGATGTTTCACACGAACTAAAAACGCCCATTTTTGCGGCACAGGGGTTTGTTCACACGCTCCTTGATGGTGCGGTGAACGACAAAAACGTTCGTACTAAATTCTTGAAGAAAGCTGCCAAGAGTCTGGATGGGCTTGATGTACTTGTGCAGGACCTGCTTACGCTCTCCCATATCGAAACGGGTCAGATTAAGATGCACTTCGAGAGCTTTGATCTGCGCAAGTTAACAGAAGAGGTCGTTGAGCAATTTGAAGAAAAAGCTGACAAAAAAGGAGTCAATTTATTGATCGAAGATTCGGGGCATAAAGTTGTGGTTTATGCTGACTGGCAGCGAATTAATCAAGTAATGACCAATCTCGTCTCCAATGCATTGAAGCATTCCGAAGAGGGGGACGTAGTTGTCATAAGTTTTGAAGTTGGCAAAAAGACTGTTTTGACAAAAATTCGGGATTCGGGAGAGGGTATTGAGCCAGAGCACCTGGCGCGCATTTTTGAACGGTTCTACCGCGTTGATAAAAGCCGTAGTCGTGTAAAAGGGGGTACGGGTTTGGGATTAGCCATTGTGAAGCATATTCTGGAAGGCCATAGTTCAAAGCCAGAGGTAGAAAGCGAACCCGGCAAGGGTTCAACTTTTAGTTTTAAATTGCCGCGTGCAAAACCAGATCATGCGGAGTTGTCAGAAGTCCAAAAGTACTAATACGATTGAAGCTGCCCAAAATTAGGTTTGAAGAGGTCATTCTGTTTGAAGACAATGATTTTGTTATTGTCAACAAACCCCCGTTCCTATCCACATTGGAGGACAGACAGCATAGTGTAAACTTGCTTGTGCTGGCCCGGGGATATGTTTCAACGGCGCAGGTATGCCATCGGCTGGATAAGGAAACGTCTGGTGCTTTGGCAATTGCAAAGAATCCTGAGGCTTATCGTCACCTTAGTATTGAATTTGAGAAACGCCACGTGAAAAAGATTTACCATGCTTTGGTAGATGGTATTCATAATGTAGTTGAGGAATTGGTTGATGTTCCCATATTGAAGCTGCAAGATGGCGTGGTAAAACTCAGCAAAAGAGAAGGCAAACCGGCACAAACTTACTTCAGCGCGCTAGCGTTCTACAAGCGCCATACGCTTATGGAGTGCCGTCCCGTTACGGGAAGAATGCATCAAATCAGAGTACATTTATCAGTTCTCGGTGCACCAATCCTGGGTGACACAACCTATGGGGGCAAACCATTTTTTCTATCGCAAGTAAAAAGAGGGTTCAACTTAAAGAAGGAGACGGAAGAGGAGCCATTTATGAAAAGAATGGCATTGCATGCCTTTTCCCTGGAATTCCTCGACTTAGCAGGGAAAGTCATAAAAGTTCAGGCACCGTACCAGAAGGACATGCAAGCGCTGATTAGGCAGCTGGAAATCAATCGATAGGGTGTGCTTGCCTTCATCGTTGACGGTGTTTTGATGATCATTACGCCTCAGAAGTTAAGTTTCGTATCCGAAGATGCCGATGACCGACCTTTCTCGATCAATTCGAGACTTTGATGTGCGGCGGTCTGGAATATAGAAACCTTTAGCAAACAGTCCTTTATTCCTTGAATCGCCACTTCAGGCATGCCTGAGCATATTCATAATTGGTAATCAGCTTGCATTTCAGATAACAGCGGTTTACCTTTGTGTCCCTTTTTGAGGGGGTAGTGTATTAAAAATCGATTTATACCGATAAAAATGGATCATAATAGTTACAAAACAACCTACGCTAACAAGGCCACAGTGGAGAAAAGCTGGGTTGTGGTTGATGCAAATGCGCAAGTACTGGGCCGCGTGGCCAGTCAGATTGCCCGCATTATTCGTGGTAAGCACAAGCCAAGCTACAGCCCGCATGTAGATTGCGGCGATAATGTTATTGTCATCAATGCGGAAAAGGTAAGGATGACGGGGAAAAAGTGGACGGATCGTGTGTTATTTACCCACTCGGGCTATCCTGGTGGGCAGAGCGAGCGTACACCAATGATGATCAGATCAAAGCATCCAGAGCGCTTGATTGAACATGCCGTTCGCGGCATGCTCCCCAAGAACAGATTAGGCAGCGAGCTCTTTAGAAGTCTGCATGTTTACGCAGGAGCAGAACATCCTCATACAGCACAACAACCAAAAGAATTAAAATTCTGATACATGCAGATTATCAACACAATCGGTAGAAGAAAAACATCCATCGCAAGGGTATACGTCAAACCTGGTAAAGGAGATATTATCGTAAACGACCGCGAGCTAAAGGACTATTTTCTGTCTGAAATCCATCAAACCTTGGCAAAGCAAGCGCTTGCGGCTTTGAAATTGGAGGCGAGCTATGACGTAACAGTCAATGTTGAAGGTGGCGGCGTTACCGGTCAGGCCGAGGCTGTGCGTTTAGGTATTGCCCGCGCTTTGGTTGAAATCGACCCTGAAAATAAGCCTACATTGAGAAAAGAGGGCTTTATGACGCGCGATTCTCGTATGGTCGAGCGTAAAAAACCAGGTAGAAGAAAGGCAAGAAAGAAATTCCAGTTTAGCAAGCGTTAATCGTAACAAGAGAATGGCTGAAAAATTAACATATCAGGAGTTGTTGGATGCAGGTGTACATTTTGGTCACCTTACCCGAAAATGGAACCCAAAGATGTCGGAGTACATTTTTATGGAAAACAACGGTATCCATATTATTGATCTCAATAAGACGCTGGCGCGCCTGGATGAGGCAACCTACGCATTGAAGAACATTGTTCGTTCGGGTCGCAAGATCATGTTTGTGGCAACAAAGAAGCAGGCCAAGGACATTGTGACAGAAGAGGCTAAGCGGTTGAATATGCCGTACGTAACCGAGCGTTGGCTCGGGGGCATGCTGACTAACTTTGCAACCATTCGCAAGTCTTTGAAAAAGCTTTCGCAGATAGAAAAGCTGATGAAAGATGAGGCGTTCGAAAATCTCGCAAAACGTGAACGCTTAATGGTTACGCGCGAAAAAGCAAAGCTTGAGAAGTTGCTCGGCGGTATCGCTGATCTTAACAGGCTTCCCGCTGCACTTTTCGTGATTGATGTCAAACGCGAACATATCGCGGTGACTGAAGCCCAAAAATTAAATATTCCCGTTTTCGCTTTAGTAGATACCAACTCAGATCCATCTGGGGTCGATTTCCCGGTTCCCTCCAATGATGACGCTTTTAAGTCTATTTCTATTCTCACAAAGTATATCAGCAAAGTGATTGAGGAATCGCTCATGGAGCGCAAGAAAGGACAAGGAAGATGCAGCGCATAAAAAGGATGAGGAGGAAAAACGACGCGTTGACGAGCCAGTGGAAGAAGCAAAATAACATAGAATATATATTAAGTCTCGGAGTCGTCCTGCCGCTTTGCATGAATGTAAGCTGGTAGGACGACTTAATTTAGTGCCTTACCGTAATTCAAATTGTAAATCAAAAATAACTATGTCGGCAATTTCAGCACAAGACGTGAACAAACTACGCCAGATGACCGGTGCGGGTATGATGGATTGTAAAAAAGCCCTTACAGAGGCCAACGGAGATTTTGAAAAAGCTATTGAAATTCTTAGAAAAAAGGGTCAGAAAGTCTCTGCGTCTCGTTCTGACAGAGATGCAAAGGAAGGCTCCGTATTTGTCAAAGTGAGCGATGATCAAAAAGAAGCTGTTTTGATTGCCCTTAACTGCGAAACAGACTTTGTTGCTAAAAATGAGGCGTTCCAGATGCTGGGCAGGTTGATCGTCGATACCGCATATGATCAGAAAGCTGCCAATAAGGATGCATTGTTGGGATTTAAGGTGGGTGATCTCTCTTTAAATGATAAGATCGTCGAATTGGTAGGTAAGATTGGCGAAAAAATTGAGGTCAGCGAGTATGTTCATATGAAAGGCGAGGCTGTTGCATCCTACATTCATGCTGGTTCCAAGCTTGGCGTGCTTGTTTCATTGAAGGGCGTGGAGGTCAACCCCAACCTCAGATGTTATTGGTGCCGGGAAAGACGTGGGAATGCAAATAGCCGCAATGAATCCAGTAGGTATAGATGAGAACTCCGTAGATAAATCCGTGATAGAGAAGGAGCTTGAAATAGCCAAAGCACAGATTCTGGCGGAGGGTAAGCCGGAAAATATGGTGGAGAAGATCGCAAAAGGCAAGTTGAATAAATTTTTCAAAGACAATACGCTGTTGCATCAGCCTTTTGTAAAAGATAACGCCAAGACGGTGGGGCAGTACCTGGAAAGTATCGCAAAGGGGTTAACCGTTGCGGAATTCAAACGCGTTGCAATTGGATAACACCAACTAGCTCATCATTGCTAAGCCAGGAATTATCCTGGTTTTTTTTTCATTATTTTTTTCTGGCGATAGGGGTTTCAACTGGCTTAATTGTCTTTAAGCCGAAATCAAAATTAATAGTCATGTCAAAACAAATAAGAACCCTCTCGGTATTGATGTCATTCCTCACCGCAATGACCTTCTCGGCGTGTGAAACAGAAGACCCAGGCCCACTCCAGGTCTATGAAAAGGAGTATTCGCTTATCGATTTTGATCGGTTAGAAATGGGAAACGCTTTTTTCATTGAAGTTGAACAATCGGCCAACTTCAGCATCCACGCAAAGGGCGATCGCAGGAATCTCGATGATCTTAAAGTTTTCAAAAGCGGTAATACCCTTATTATCGCCTTTGATGAGAACGTCAACCGAATTCACAGAACAGAAATAACTATTACAATGCCTTTGCTTAAGGCCATAAACTTCACCGGCGCCAGCGCATCCAGTATCAACGGATTTGGGAGCGATCGGAATCTTGATGTTCACCTGTCCGGAGCATCTGTTTGCCAGCTCAACGCAGATTACAGCAAAATGAATCTGTCGTTATCAGGTGCTTCCAGCTTGATTATTCAGGGCGGTGGTGACGAAATTAAAGCTGATATTTCTGGTGCATCTTCACTATCTGCGTTTGATTATCCAGTCCAGCAAGCAACGATCAGTATTTCAGGTGGCAGCATTGGAAAGGTATCGGTCGCGGATGACCTGGAGGCTACAGCAACCGGTGCCAGTTCATTGCTTTATCATGGCAATCCTACGGTCGTATCGAATGTGTCTGGCGCTAGCGTTGTACAAAAGGATTAAGGGGAAATACGCACAAGTACACAAAAGGCTGCCGCGCTGGTGGCCTTTTTTTTGATTTTTGGCCAGCCGAATGGAGGCCATTTCCAGAATTTCCGGCATACTTTCTTTTTTGAAAAGCTACTAAAAATGTTAAAAGTTTCCTGCATCTTTATCGTTAGGGCGGGTTTTTTATTGCGACCTTGATTGTAGCCCACCCAGGCAACTCCTTTAGCGCTTAAGTCCTGATGTTTAATCTTGCGCATAATTATTATCAGATGTCAGTCTCACGCAAGCTAAATTCGTTTATACAGCTTTTCAAGCAATCACTTCTTGGAGAACAGCAGGATTATACAATCGGTAGTATAGACAGGGCCATTTTGCTTTTGTCCATTCCAATGATTCTCGAGATGTCAATGGAAGCTTTATTTGCTGTAATCGATGTTTACTACGTTAGTCGATTGCACGACAATGATTCGGTGGCCACCATCGGGTTAACAGAATCAATGCTCACGTTGATTTATTCGCTTGCCATGGGTATTAGTATGGGTGCTACTGCCATGGTCGCCCGCAGGGTTGGTGAGAAAGATATCAAGGCGGCCGAGGTTGCTGCTATGCAAGCAATTTTTGTCGGTGTCGCGCTTTCGCTGTCGATAAGCATATTTGGTGTGTTCTTCTCCGCGGATCTTCTGCGCGTAATGGGCGCAAATGAGCAACTGATTGAGAAAAATTCAGGATACATCCAATGGATGCTAACCGGAAACATTACGATCATGATGTTGTTCCTTATCAATGGAATTTTTCGGGGTGCAGGAGATGCCTTTATTGCCATGCGGTCATTGTGGCTCGCGAATATTCTGAACATTGCACTTGACCCAATTTTTATTTTCGGCCTTGGCCCCATCCCGGCGTTCGGTGTTGAAGGTGCTGCAATAGCTACGAATATTGGAAGAGGTATGGGCGTTTTGTACCAGCTGTATCATCTGCAAAAAGGAAAGGGCTTGATTAAACTTCACGCCAACAGCCTAATGCTTGACTGGGGGATTATTGGTCGGCTGATAAAGGTATCCGCAGGAGGGTACCGGACAATTCCTGATCGGTTCAGCGAGTTGGATTTTCTTGGTACGCATTATGGCGGATTTTGGAAGTGCTGCGCTGGCTGGCTACACCATTGCTATCCGTGTTATTGTCTTTGCTATTCTTCCGGCATGGGGTATGGCAAACGCTGCGGCTACGTTAGTTGGCCAGAATCTTGGCGCGGGTCATCCTGATCGCGCTGAGAAGTCAGTTTGGCGGGCAGCCTTTTTGAACATGGTTTTCTTAGCTTTTGTCACCGTTTTATTCTATGGCTTTGCAGGTCCGATTTTGCGCCAATTCACCAGTGATGATGAGGTCTTGCGCAATGGCATCCAGTGCCTGCAAATCGTGTCACTCGGCTACATATTTTATGCGTACGGCATGGTCATCAATCAATCGTTCAATGGTGCGGGGGATACGCGCACACCAACGATTATTAGCCTGTTCGGATTCTGGTTTTTTCAGATACCACTGGCGTATACCTTGGCAAATTGGTTTGACACAGGAACGGTGGGGGTATACTCCGCGATCTCCATTGCTGAATCGCTGATGGCCATCGTTGGAATCGTTATTTTCAGGCGTGGAAAATGGAAGGAGGTCAAAATCTAAGATAGAAGGCATGGCACAGAAAGGCTGTACCACACTCCAAATGTTACTGATAGTTGCTTTTTCTATTGTTCTCTTTTCCGGAAAGCCGCTTTGAACGCATTGCGTAGCTCTTCCCCTGCTTTTCTTAAGCGTTCCTCAACCTCTTTCCAGCGTTCTTTATTTTCTGATTCGTTTTTCAACTTCTCAGCAGACTGCCGCAACTCTTCATACTTCATGTGGAATTCTTTTTGAAGTCTTCCGCCCGCCTCATCGAGCTCGGCAAGAAAATCATCCACTTTTTTGCCAAAACTGCTGAAAGTTTTTTCTTTCTCATCCTGATCATTTGTTTCCATTTGCGCCTATTTGTTTACAATTTACAAACCAAGTTACAACCACGTCAGAAATCCGCCTGCAACGTTGCGGCATCTACATGTCTTAAGTCTAGAACGCAAGGAATGTAAGGAGGGTTGTGCGGGTACTTCAATTAAACTACTTTTGACCCATACCAATTAATCTAGTGAGAAAATTGATTCGTTTTTCAGTCATTATCATGATGGTCGTCTTACTTGACGGATGCGCCTCACATAAGCCTCATAAGAAATTAAAACCCGGAAAGCCGATTCCTTGTCCGTTAAAAGATTGCTAATGAACTTTCGTAAAATCGTTATTGCCATTGATGGATATTCAGCTTGCGGTAAGAGTACAACGGCAAAGGCAGTCGCCGCGATTTTGGGTTATCGCTATATAGATACCGGGGCCATGTACCGCGCGGTAACATTGTATTTTTTGGACCATCATGTTGCGCTTACCAATCCGAAGGAGGTTGCCCGGGCCTTACAGCAGCTTGACGTCACTTTTAAGATCAATTCATTGCATAATTCAGAAACGTACCTCAACGGGCTTAATGTGGAAAAAGCGATCCGTACCATGCGTGTTTCTGAACTGGTAAGCCAAATTAGCGCCATAAAAGAAGTCCGCATTGCGATGGTGGAGCAGCAGCGTAAAATGGGCAGGGAAAAAGCGGTTGTCATGGATGGTAGAGACATTGGGACAGTTGTTTTTCCACAGGCGGATCTTAAAGTCTTCATGAATGCAGATCTGCTTATTCGTGCTTTTCGAAGGCAAAAGGAGTTATTGGATCGGGGTCAATTGGTTGACCTCGATGACGTAGTGGAAAATATTCTGATGCGCGATAAAGCAGATACATCCAGGGCTGAAAGTCCCCTGAAGCAAGCGGAGGATGCTATCTATTTGGACACAACTCAAATTGCCCTTGATGAGCAGGTTGACGAGGTTATCCGGCTGGCGCTACCGAAGATTATTATGCCCCAATAAAACGGTAGATAATTCCTTGGGAATTGCTCTTCCACCACACGTAAAAATGTGCTTTCTGCGCCAGCCAATAATATTCAAATCACTTACTGAATGTTCGAAAAAATGCTAATTTTGCCCCGTTCCTAAATATACCGCCACGTACATGGGCAGATTTATTCGTTTAAAGAAAGGCTTCGATATTAACCTGGCTGGCAAAGCGGCTTTGAAAATCGCGGTAGCAGACCAGCCTGAAACTTTCGCTATTAAACCAACCGATTTCAAAGGCATTTATTTGCCCAAAATGCTCGTCGCTGTGGGTGATACCGTGAAAGCAGGATCTCCTTTGTTTCGCGATAAGAAAAATGAAAAAATTGTATTCACTGCGCCGGTGAGCGGCGAGATTGTCGAAGTTAATCGCGGAGAAAAAAGGAAATTGCTGGAAGTTAAAATTTTGGCCGATAAGTCGATCGACTTTTTACCATTCCCCAAATTTACAGTATCAGAAATTCCGAAATTGGATCGGGCGCAAATCCAGGACCAGTTGCTGAGCAGCGGTGCGTGGCTGAATATTATTCAGCGGCCCTATGGAATTGTCGCAGATCCGGCAGAAACGCCAAAGTCCATTTTTATTTCAGGGTTTGATAGCCATCCACTTGCGCCAGATTACAATCTCCTCTTTAAGGGACAGGAACAATTCTTTCAGATTGGCATCGATATATTAAAGAAATTCACGCCCGGGCAAGTCCATCTAAATGTTCATTCAGAGCGCGAGATTAGCCCGGTATTTTCTCAGGCAAAAGGAATAGAGTTAAACAAGTTTTCAGGTCCACATCCTTCTGGATGCGTTGGCGTTCAGATCCACCATATTGATCCAATTGGAAAGAGCAATGTTGTTTGGACAATCAATCCCTATGGTGTTATTCAGATCGGTAAACTTTTCTTGAACGGTGTGTATGATGCTTCGAAGATCGTGGCTATTTCAGGTTCCGAAGTTAAAGATCCTCAATATTACAGAACATATACGGGCGCTTCCGTGAAGAAGTTCCTTCAGGACAATTTGAAGCAGGAACATGTGCGGGTGATCTCAGGAAATGTTCTTACGGGTACCAAAATTGGCAAAGAGGATTATATTGGCTTTTATGATCAGTTGGTTTCAGTAATCCCAGAAGGAGATCAATACGAATTTTTGGGTTGGATCACTCCGTCTGCCAGGAAATTGAGTTTTAGCCGCGCTTGGGGTCTATTCTCATTTCTTAATTATAAAAAGGAGTATGTCGTAGACAGCAACACACGAGGGGAACCGAGGGCTTTCGTTCAAACGGGTGTTTTTGAAAAAGTGATGCCAATAGACATTTTGCCGACTTATTTGTTAAAAGCTATAATCGCAGAGGACTACGATGAGATGGAAGCATTGGGTATTTATGAAGTCATCGAAGAAGATCTGGCGCTTTGCGAATTTGTCGACGTATCCAAACATCAGGTGCAAAGTATATTGCGAGAAGGAATTGACTTAATGCTCAATAGCTAATTATGAAGTTCTTACGAAATACACTCGATAAATTAAAGACCGATTTCGAAAAAGGCGGGAAGTGGGAAAAATACTACTACGCGTTTGAAGCGTTGGATACTTTCGCTTTTGTTCCCAATACGACCACACCGGAAAAAGGGGCCCAGATTCGGGACGGAGTGGACATGAAGCGATTGATGATGACAGTCATTATCGCGATGGTACCGTGTTTATTATTTGGAATTTATAATGTGGGGCACCAGCATTTCCTGGCCCTTGGCCAGGCGGCCGGACTTTGGGACAAAGTTTTGATCGGTGCCATTCAGGTTGTTCCCATCATTATTGTTTCTTATGCGGCCGGACTGGGTATTGAATTTGCCTTTGCCACCATACGAAGGCACCCGGTTAATGAAGGATTTCTGGTCTCAGGAATGCTCATACCGCTTGTGATGCCACCAGATATTCCACTTTGGCAAGTGGCCGTTGCCACTATTTTTGCCGTTGTCATTGGCAAGGAGGCATTTGGTGGAACAGGGATGAATGTTTTAAACGTTGCTTTGACTGCACGGGCGTTTTTATATTTTGCCTATCCGGTAGATATGGCGGGCGAAGTTTGGACGTACATTCCGGAGGGGGCGAAAGTCGTTGCCGGTTATTCCGGGGCGACTCCATTGGCAATTGCTTCTACCACTAGTGAAAGTGCCATGACGGCATTGAATTCCTTTGGTGCGGGATGGGCTGACAATATTTACAGCTTCACCAATGTGTTTTTAGGATTTATCCCAGGATGTATCGGGGAGACTTCAACGCTGATGTGTTTGATTGGCGGATTTGTCCTGGTAGCGACAGGTGTCGGCAGCTGGAAGATTATTGTAAGCGTGTTTGCAGGGGCGTATGCCATGGGGTTATTTTTGAACCTTGTAGGTAGCTCCCCGTTTGCAATGATGCCTGCGCACTATCATTTGGTGATCGGTGGACTTGCATTTGGCGCCGTGTTCATGGCCACCGATCCGGTTACGGCAACGCAAACGGAAACCGGAAAGTGGTTTTATGGTTTTTTGATCGGACTATTTACTGTCCTAATCCGCGTATTTAATCCGGCTTATCCGGAAGGTATCATGCTGGCGATACTCTTAATGAACGTATTTGCTCCGCTGATTGATTATTTTGTTGTTAGTGCAAATAAAAAAAGAAGATTACAACGTGCGACAGTCTAATTTTTATATCGTTATCTACGCTTCAATCCTCACGGTAGTGTGTGGTGGTCTTTTGGCATTGGCTTCAGAAGGTCTTAAAGAGCGCCAGCAATTCAACATTGCGCAGGAGCAGAAAAAAAATATCCTTTCCACGGTGATTGAGTTAAAGGACGGACAGGATATTAGCGCGCTCTATGCCAAAGACGTCAATGAATTTGTTGTTGATTTTCAGGGCAATGTTATGGAAGGCATTAAACCGCAAGAGGTAAATCTAGCAGCAGAATATAAGAAGCCACCGCAGGATCGCCTGTTGCCTGTTTATGAGTTCAAGAATGCGACTGATCCCAATAAAGTAGACTATGTTGTCCTTCCTGTTCATGGATTTGGATTATGGAACGAGATCTGGGGCTTTGTCGCGTTAGAGTCAGACATGAATACCATTCGCGGTGTCAATTTCGATCACAAGGGCGAAACACCGGGGCTGGGCGCAAGAATTGCATCCGATGCTGCGGTGCAAGCCAGGTACAAAGGGAAGTCTATCTATGACGGCAACAAGCTTGTTTCCGTTACGATGATGAAAGGTGAAGGGAACGATTACAGCAATCAGCCCCATGAAGTCGATGGAATGTCAGGTGCTACCCTTACTGGCAAGGGGGTGAATAATATGATGCGCGATTACTTGGTATGTTATGAGAATTATCTAAGCAAGAAAAAAGCCAACAGCTAATACGATGAGTGAAACGATTCAAGAAGTAGTAGAGGTAGAGAAAAAAAGCGAGCCGCTCTTCTCTAAAAAGAACAAAAAACTGATTACCAATCCATTGGATATTGATAATCCGATCACGGTGCAGGTATTGGGTATTTGCTCTGCCCTTGCTGTCACTACACAGCTAAAGCCTGCCTTCATTATGGCGCTGAGCTTGCTCGTGGTAACAGCGTGCTCCAACGTAGCAATTTCGTTGATGCGCAACTCAATACCCTCGCGCATCAGGATTATTGTGCAACTCGCGGTTGTCTCACTTTGGGTTACATTGGTCAATGAAGTGCTGAAGGCCTATGTTTACGACGTGTCAAAACAACTCGCGGTATTTGTAGGACTGATTATCACCAACTGTATTGTTATGGGCCGTTTGGAAGCGTTTGCTATGAGCAATAAACCAGGTCCGTCATTCCTGGATGGATTGGGAAATGGTTTGGGGTATGGACTTATCTTGATGGCCGTTGCATTTTTCCGCGAACTGCTGGGAAGCGGTGCGTTATTTGGCTTTAAGGTATTTGAAGCTGTTGGGTTTCATTATAAAGGAAATGGCCTCATGCTACTACCGGCTGGCGCCTGCGTTGTTGTTGGTGTCATTATATGGATACAAAGGGGTATGAACGGATATCGTGAATCACATTAATTTGATCTGAAATGGAAAATCTCATAAACATTGGCGTGCGTTCTATCTTCGTGGATAACATGATATTCGCCTATTTTTTGGGCATGTGTTCATTCCTGGCGATCTCGAAAAAAGTAGATACCGCATTTGGGTTGGGGATCGCTGTTGTCTTCGTGTTGGGGATTACTGTGCCGATCAACTGGCTGGTGCAAAATTATTTGTTGAATGCCGGAGCACTGGCATGGCTAGGCCCTGACTTTGCGAATGTAGATCTGAATTTTCTCCAGTTTATTGTCTTCATCTCTGTTATTGCGGCAGTTGTACAATTGACTGAGATGGCAATTGAAAAGTTTTCTCCGGCATTGTACGGTACGTTGGGTATCTTCCTTCCTTTAATTGCAGTGAACTGTTCAATTTTAGGAGGTGCCTTGTTCATGGTTGGAAGACCCTATGACTTGGTGGAAGCGTCGGTATTTGGACTTGGCTCAGGTATCGGCTGGCTCCTGGCAATTGTTGCTCTGGCTGGAATCCGTGAGAAAATGAAGTATTCGAATGTGCCGGGGCCCTTGAAAGGATTGGGAATCACATTTATTCTCGTAGGATTAATGTCATTCGGATTCCTTAGCTTCATGGGGTTCTCATTATAAAAGAGAAATACTAATCAACCTAAGGCTTCCGATTGAAACGGAGGCCTTTTTTATTATACCATATGGATAACACTGTACAGACGCATTCTGCGCTACTTTTTTAGTGGCACCCTTTTCATTCTTCCACTTGTGGCAACTGCCTATTTTATTTTTGTATCCTTCAGCTGGCTTGACAATTTGCTGAATCTTCCATACCCAGGGTTAGGTGTTGCGATTATACTTTTCGCGATCACGGCTTTCGGCTACCTGACCACCAATTTTGCATTTAAGACAGCAACGGATTGGTTTGATCATGGCATGAACAAGATTCCTTTCGTGAAACTGATTTATTCTGCAGTGAAGGATTTGCTCGGGGCCTTTGTCGGGGACAAAAAGAAATTCAATAAACCGGTATTAGTAAGAATGAACAAAGAAAACAGCTTGTACCAGCTTGGCTTTATTACCCAGCCCGATTTGACAGCGCTGGGATTAATGGATATGGTAGTAGTATACTTTCCGCACTCCTATGCATTTTCTGGCATACATTACTTCGTTCCCAAGGAAAATATTAAAACGCTCAATATCCCCGGGCCTGTTGCTATGAAGTTTATTATTTCAGGGGGTATAAGCGGATTTCGGGAAAGCTAAATCAATAAAAAAAGGCGTGTAAAGAGATACACGCCTTCGTAGCTAATGGTACAAAAAAAAATCAGTTTGGTTTGAAAGTAACGCCCAGCACGATAGGATATAATCCTACCCCAACCTCCCCAAAGGCGGCAAACTTGTCTGAGAAAAACCAGCGTGCGCCGGCAAAAATGCCCCCCCGTAATCCGCTGCTGTAGGAACCGTAGTATCCGCCGTAGATGGGATCGGCATTACCGCTTGCACTAACATATCCAATAAATGCGCCTGCATAGGGATCAAATTTATCGTTGTTAACCTGCAATAGCTTCGCAAAGTGGTACGAGCCCCTGGCACCAAAGTCGACATAGGTGTAACTGTAATCGCCACCTATTCCACCGTTGTAGTTATAACTCTTACTGGTAAAGGCAAAATAGGGACCTACCGCAATTTCTTCTGTAATTGAAAATTCAGCATTAACCGTAAAGCCTACGGCAAATCCACCGCTTCCACCATACCAATATCCAAGACCTAATCCCGGATTAATGACTACGGTACCCTTATTATAATCGTTCTGGGCAAATGAGTCTTCGTGCGCCAACAGCAGGAAAGCAAGACAAAGTACGGTCAGGATGGTGCTTTTCATATTCATAGAGGTTTATTTTAATGTAAAACTAATATAGAATCAGATAAGTTAAATCGCGTACAGTCGAAATTTTCACAACAATTAATCCCAATAAACGCTTGCATGTCTTAACCGGTTTTCAAGTGACATCGTTTGGGAAAAATAGATAAAATAAAATATATAAAACCAGACTTTTGTCACCTTCTGCGATCAATAAATATTGAATATTGCGTCTCAAAAGTAGCCAGCAATGGCCAGTATTTTAGGACGTCGCATGCTGTTTTTTTTAAACACCTTCGTTGTGGGTTATTTATGCAATTACGCCTGATCCGACCAATTCCTCACCTTCATACCAGGCGGCAAACTGTCCTGGTGCAATACTCTTCTGCGGTTTATCGAAAATCATGTAAAGCCCCGCTGCCGTTTTATGCAGCGTGCAAGGCGTCAACGCCTGGCGATAACGAATCCGTGCATCGTACTTTTTTGACATTGCCACGGAAAGTCGCAGGTCTTCGCGTACCCAATGTTCGTCATCATTTGGAATGAAGAGACCCCTGCGGTAGAGGCCTGGATGATCTTCACCCATACCGGTATAAATGATATTCGTATCCGTATCGGTTCCAATTACGAATAATGGTTTTTCAAATCCCCCGAGATTCAGACCTTTGCGCTGGCCAATAGTATAATAGTGGGCACCCTGGTGTTCACCAATTGCCTCGCCGTATTCCGGCGACAGATCATAGGGAGCGGATAGGGAATTCAAATCGTCAGTTTCAATGCCATCACCAAATACGGCCGAATCGGCTGGGATCTCAATGACTTTTCCCTTCTTCGTTTGAAGCCGCTGCTGTAAGAACTCAGGGAGATGCACTTTGCCAACAAAGCACAGGCCTTGAGAATCCTTTTTGTCAGCCGTTACCAGATCGATGCGCTTGGCTATCGCCCTTACTTCGGGTTTTAATAACGCGCCTATCGGGAATAGTGATTTTGAAAGTTGATCTTGTGTCAATTGGCAAAGGAAATAACTTTGATCTTTGTTGGGATCTTTTCCGCTGAGCAGTTGATAGACTGGCTTCCCTTCGCCAGGCATCCTCGTTTTGCGTGCATAGTGGCCGGTGGCTACATATTGAGCCCCCAGTTTAAGTGCTGCCTTCAGGAAAATGTCAAATTTTATTTCCCGGTTACAGAGCACATCCGGGTTCGGGGTTCTGCCCCGTTGATATTCATGGAACATGTAATCAACAATGCGCTCTTTGTATTCTTTGCTGAGGTCGATCGCCTGAAAGGGGATGCCCAAATGCTGCGCTACGATCATGGCGTCGTTGCTGTCATCCAGCCAGGGGCACTCTTTGCTAATGGTTACGGAATCGTCATGCCAGTTCTTCATAAACATCCCAATCACGTCGTAACCCTGCTCTTTGAGCAAGTACGCAGCTACACTGGAATCGACACCGCCCGACAAACCGACAACTACCCTTTCTTTCATTTATTTATGCAACTAATGGTTAAAAAACTACCACGAGACTATTATTCATACTAAACTATCCATTGGCTCATCCATCGTTTTCAATCCTACATCGAAGGTGGGTCTTCTTGCAAGAGATCATTTACAGTTTCGTTGAACTCTTGAATGAACATTTCATAATACAAACCCGTTCCAGGCCCCGAGAATCCTGTATGTATTTTTTTTACTTTTCCGTCCTTGCCGACAAATATGGTCGTCGGAAAAGCGACTACTTCTTGCAGCATGGGTAATGTGCTCGAAGCAGCGGCCTTATCATCAGTACCTGCAATGACAACATCATATTGGATATCAAATTTTTCGATCATTTTCTGTACGCGGTTGCGTGCATAGGCAAAATCATCTTTCCGTTCATACGCCAGACCAATGATTTCTATGCCCCGGTTTTTATTGGCGTCGTACCAGGAAGCCAAAAACTTTGTCTCATCAAGGCAGTTGGGACACCATGTTCCAAAGAGTTGTAGGACTACAACTTTGTTTTGGTATTTGCTGTCGGAGAGCGCGGTTCTTTTTCCCGTCAGATCTGGAAAACTGAAAGTGATGCGATCATATCCGTCTTTAAGGTGTGTGAGCTTATCAGCATTGGGCAATTGCAGCATTTTCATTTTTCTCTGCAATCCATGTTTCTTTAAGGGTTTTTCCAGAGTAGTATTCGCCGTTTAGTGTTCCGTCTGGCTGCAGGCGTGCCTTAAACAGATAGGCGTGATTGCCATCAAACGTACTCAGCTGCAGAAGCCCACCATTTCCAACGCTCCCTTGCAAATACCGGTAGTCTCCGGTTGGCGTAAGGAACGTTCCCGTTAGGTTCGTCCCCATGCTGCTCGAAAACACCAATCGCTGGGATTGTATCCGTTTCGTGAATGAATCTGAACGGAATACTTTCCTGAAAAATCAGGAGTAGGTTCCATGCTCGTCTTTTTTTCAAAACGATACGATTGGCCATAAACGGCTTGAAAAGGAATTCGATAGTCCGCTGCGTAATTTAAGATGAATTCGCCGCGCAAAGTATCGCCCAGGATTCGCGCTTTAATATTGGCATCAAAGAGGTGGAGTGCAATATCCACAGAATCGCTCGTTACAGAGATCTCATCAAGTAATATCCTTTCCTCCGCATTCATTATATACATCCGGTAACCAGTTTCCGGATCCACTTCGATTTCCAGACCGAAAGGTAACTGCTGCCTTTGAATATTGATGACCGCCCTCCACGTCCCTGTCTTCAGCGCGTCGACTGCTTCTTTTTTTGCAAAGCACCCAATCAAGCCAGCGCAAAGTAAGAATACTAACCAGCTGCTCTTCATTTCACTGTTTTGTAGCTCAAAAAACACAAAAATGCGAGAAATGATTTACAATTTGGGGTGATGTGAGAATTTTGGTGGAAATCAACGATTGCAATCGATATTAGACGATGTTTGAAGACCTGAAGATATTAGAACTTGCGTCCGTGCTTGCGGGGCCCGCTGTAGGCCAGTTTTTCGCAGAGTTGGGTGCCACGGTAATCAAGGTGGAAAACGCTAAGGCCGGCGGAGATATAACACGAACCTGGAAAGCCCTGGATGAGACAACAGATGATCGATCGTCTTATTTCTGTTCGGTAAACTGGGGTAAGAAATCAATTGCATTGGATCTGGGTAACGTCAGCGGGTAAAGAAATCGTACTGGAACTGGCGCGACAATCAGACGTCGTCATTGCAAGTTTTAAACCGGGTGATGCGGCAAAGATTGGGGTCGATTATCAAACGCTGCAGCAAGCTCAATCCGAAATTGATTTACGGCCAAATTACGGGATATGGATCCGATAATTCGCGCGTCGGATATGATGCTATAATACAAGCGGAGGCGGGGTTTATGTTCATGAATGGTGAGCCGGGCGGTGTCTCCTTAAAAATGCCAGTAGCATTAGTCGATATTCTGGCGGCGCACCATCTTAAAGAGGGTATTCTTTTGGCCATGCTGCGCATGACGAAAACTGGAAAGGGAGATTTTGTTGAAGTTTCGTTGATTCAAGCGGCTATTGCATCGCTGGCAAACCAGGCAACGAATTGGCTTATTGGTGGCAAAATCCCTCAAAAGCAAGGCTCGGCACATCCTAATATAGCTCCTTATGGCGACGTTTTTACCACTTCCGAAGGCCGGGAGATCCTGCTGGCAATCGGCAGTGATAGGCAGTTTCACGCTTTGTGTGCCGTGCTTGAAATGCAGGAAGTGGCAAAAGACCGAAAATTCGAGACCAACGTATTGCGTGTCTCCAACCGGGTTTCATTGCACAAGTTGCTGCAGCGAAAACTAGGCGAATGCAAAATCCATGACATTACCAGCGCATTGAACAGGGCAAAGATTCCCGTTGGTGTTATCCAAGACCTCCAGCAGGTTTTTGAAATGGAGGAGGCAAAAGACCTTTTATTCGAAGCCGAAGATAGAATCGGGGTGAAAACGTACGTTGGAAGTTCCAAGTCAAACAAATCCCCCCACTTTTCCCCACCTCCCCACCTTGGAGAACATACTGCCGAGATACTTACAAAATCCCTCCAAATGAGCCTTCAAGACATCCAGGAGTTGGCTGCAGGAGGGGTCATATGCTGATTTCATCCATTTTCACCAGTTAAAAAGTGCTTTCCATGGGCATTTTATGTCAAAATACGGCATATAATGTAAAAATGTGGATGAAAGTGGTTGAAAGTGGGATAAAATTACATATGTTTGCTTAGGAGAACCGGCAGTAGCCGGGGAAGCAAGACAACCACTACGTCATGACCTTCTTCACCAGTGAATATGAAAGTAAGCTAGATTCCAAGGGCAGGCTTGTTTTGCCCTCCCGGATCAAAGCGCAATTACCCATTGGCGAGGGTAATGAGCTTGTGATGCGCAAAGGATTCGAGCCGTGCCTCATCATTTACCCGATGGTGGAGTTCAAGAAAGTCTTCTCAAAGATATCGGGGCTTAGCGAGTTCAATGAGGAATACCGCAAACTGCAGCGGAATTTCTTTTCAGGAACTGCCACTGTGGAGTTGGATTCAAATGGCCGATTTGTTATTCCAAAGAACATGCTTGGGTACGCCAATCTTGAAAAGGAAATAATCCTTGTTGGTATGGGTAACAAAGTAGAAGTGTGGAATCCCACGATCTATGAGAAGCATCTGATTACAGACACCAGTGAGTTGTCGAAGCTAGCGGAGAAATATTTAACGGAGTAGGACTTGAAGCTGGTAGCTTGAAGCTTGGGGCTTATGAATATATATCACAATCCTGTAATGCTTCATGCGTGCATTGATGGCCTGAACATTAATCCGGAAGGTATCTATGTTGATGCCACATTCGGTGGGGGGGGGCACAGTTTAAAAATTCTTGAAAACCTGAAAGGAGGACGGTTAATCGCCTTTGATCAGGATGAAGACGCAAAGCAACAAGCTGAAACTATAAAGCATCGTTCTTTTACATTTTGTCAGCCAACTTCATGTATTTGAAGCGTTATCTCAAGTTGAATGGGATAACAACGTAAATGGCATCCTCGCCGATCTGGGAGTTTCCTCTCATCAGATTGATTCACCACAACGTGGTTTTTCTACCCGCTTTGATGGACCGTTGGATATGCGTATGGATCAGAACCATTGCGAATACCGCAGCGAAAATTCTAAATGAATACAGTGAAACGCAACTCCATAAAATCTTTGGGATGTATGGTGAGTTGAAGAATGCAAAGACTGCAGCTAAGGTAGTGATCCAGCATCGGGTGGAAAAACCTTTTGTAAGGACAGCTGGATCTCAAGGCAGCCCTCCAGGCCATCACACCTCGTGGAAAGGAGAATAAATATTTCGCCCAGGTGTTTCAGGCGCTACGCATTGAAGTAAATGAAGAAATGAAAGCGCTTGAAGATTTTTTGCACCAATGTGGCGATGTAATAGAAAAAGGTGGTCGATTGGTGGTGATGTCATATCATTCACTGGAAGACAGGATGGTAAAGAACTATATGAATAAGGGAAAAGTGTTCGGAGAAGTAGAAAAAGATTTTTATGGAAATGAAATTAAACCGTTTCAGGGCAGTGAACAGGAAAGCCTATAGAGGCTTCCGCTAGCTGAAATCGAAAACAACTCAAGGGCAAGGAGCGCGAAACTTAGGATAGCAGTAAAAATTCAATGAGCAATCAACTACGAGCAAAAATGACAGGGAATAAATTTAAAATCAATTCCATTTCCAGCGGCATTCCAGGTAAAGGAATGTTCTCTGGTATGGAGAAGATGTTGAAATTGGAAAGCTATTTTGAAGAAGGTTTTCCGGTTCAGTATTTGCCAAAAATACTCTTCATTATGATACTCGGATTGGTGTATATCAGCAATACGCACTATTCCGAAAAGACAGTACGAAAAATCAATACTTTACGGGTCGACGTGGAGGATCTGCGGGCCGATTATACAACGTTAAAATCCGATCTCATGTTTGCCAGTAAGCAATCTGAAGTGGCCAGAAAGGTAAAAGCATCGGGACTAAAGGAAAGTTTGAAACCACCTTATAAAGTAGCAGTAGAAGCAGGTGAATATTAAGAAGTCCATATTGTTGCGCGTTCGAATAGCATTTCTTTTTGTGGTGCTATTTGCTATTGCCGTGGTCGTGAAGACGGGTCACATTCAGTTTGTTCAGGGCGAAAAGTGGGCAGCCATGGGCGAGCGCATTTCTTTTGATTATAAGCGCGTGAAGGCTACACGAGGAAATATTTATTCCGATAATGGAAGTCTGCTGGCCACGTCCTTACCCTTCTACCAAATTGCATTTGACGCCACCCTACCGAAGGATGAAGTATTCAGGAAAGGAGTAGATTCCCTTGCGTATCTTCTCTCCCGCTATTTTAAAGATCGGTCAAAAACTGATTACAAGCGCCTGCTGATTGACGCTCGTGCTATGGGGAAACAATACGTAATCCTCAATCGAAAACGGATTAATTATCAGGATAAAAAAATAATGACAGCCTGGCCAATCTTTCGTGAGGGAAGGCTCGGAGGAGGTGCCATCTTTGAAAAGATTGATGTCCGATATCATCCTTTTGCAAATCTAAGCCGCAGAACAATTGGATTTATCAATGAGAACGATAAAGGGGCAGGACTTGAATACAGTTTTAAGGAGCAATTGGGCGGACAGGATGGATTTGCATACTACCAAAAAATTGCAGGCGGCGTGTGGAAGCCGGTGTTTGATGCGAACAATGTAAAGGCGGTTAATGGCCTGGATTTACAGACTACCCTGGATATCAATCTGCAGGATGTAGCGGAAACTGCTTTGCATAAGGCGATGATGCAACACAAAGCGGAAGATGGTCTTATTGTCGTGATGGATGTGAAAACGGGGGCCATTAAAGCGATCTCTAACCTCAGTAGCAATGGTGCGGGTGGATTTTCAGAGAAATTCAATTTTGCAACAGGTCAATTATTTGAACCTGGTTCAACGTTCAAGCTGGTTACAATGATTGCACTCTTGGAAGATAGTCCTGTTGAATTGAGTGATAGTATTAATACGGGTAATGGAGAATTCAATTTCTACAATAAGACGGTACGCGATCATGAAGAAGGTGGATTAGGCCGCTTGTCCGTGCAGGAGGCGTTCGAACACTCTTCTAATGTAGCCATGGCAAAACTTGTCGATAAACATTTTGGGCTGCGGCCACAAAAGTTTGTGGATTATCTGGATAGACTTGGGCAGTCTCAACCCCTCGGGCTGCAAATAGCAGGTGAACCTACCCCAAAGATCAAACGCCCCGGGCAAAAAGGATGGAGTGGTATTAGTTTGCCGTGGATGGCTTACGGTTATGGTTTTGAAACTACCCCGCTGCATACACTGGCACTATACAACGCTGTCGCCAACAATGGTGTAATGATCAAGCCCCTCTTTGTAAAGTCAATTAAAAGAGCAGATCAAGAGGAGGTAACTTTCGAGACAACGGTAATAAATAAAAGCATATGCTCCGAAAAGACATTGGCGAAGTTAAGGCTGCTGCTGGAAGGTGTTGTAGAGAACGGAACAGCTAAGAATATAAAGGGCACGCACTATCGGATAGCTGGAAAGACCGGGACAGCGCAAATACTGGAGAAGGGTCGTTACACTAAGAAATACATTACTTCCTTCGTGGGATATTTTCCAGCCAATGCGCCCAAGTACAGTGCTATCGTCTTGATCAAGAACCCACGAGGATGGTACCAGTACGGAAGCAATGTTGCCGCACCAGTGTTTAAAGAAATCGCAGATAATATTTATGCGCGTGATATTAATCTTCACCAGCCAATGGATAAAAAGAAATTTGCATCACTGGACGTCCTTCCTGTGATACGCGGTGGCAGACAGCAGGACCTGACGATGCTGTGCAACGAACTGGGAATATCCAATCACTCCCAAACGGAAGAAGAGTGGGTGCGTTCATCGCGCAATGGTTCCGGTGTGAATTGGAGGAAGTCGTCTTTCGGTAAAGGCTACGTTCCTGATGTGATGGGTATGACGTTTCGTGATGCTTTGTACCTCTTGGAAAGTACAGGATTGAATGTTTCCTATGAGGGAAAGGGAAGGGTGGTCCAGCAGTCATTATCCGTGGGTACGCGGGTAAGTAAAGCTGGAAGGATTTATATAAAACTTGGATAGTGTAACCTAGATATTGAACAATAGCGAATAATAAATAGTACCAGTGCCAGAATTAAAAGAAATATTGTACAAAGTATCACTCACTTCCAGCTCAGGCGACATGAGTAAGGATGTGAGCGGCATTTGTTTTGATTCGCGCAAAGCCCAAGCTGGATTTTTATTTGTTGCTGTGAAAGGGCTTCAGTCGAATGGACACGAATACATCAGCAAAGCAACTAGTGCAGGCGCAACGGCCGTAGTGTGTGAAATATTACCGGATGTAATTCTTGATCACATAACGTATGTCACGGTGAAGAACAGTGCCGACGCACTGGGGATTATCGCGTCAAATTATTTTGGTAATCCTTCTGAGAAGGTAAAACTAATTGGTGTTACCGGTACGAATGGCAAAACAACGGTAGCGACTTTGTTGTATAAACTTTTTGTGTCACTTGGGCATCGTCCGGGGTTATTGTCTACCGTTGAAAACCGGATCGCCAACGAAGTTATTGTTGCCACCCACACCACCCCAGATCCAATCCAATTGAACGAATTGCTGCACCGTGCGGTAACTGCCGGATGCTCACACATTTTTATGGAAGTAAGTTCACATGCGATTGATCAGCAACGTATCGCGGGTTTGAAATTTGCAGGAGCCATCTTCACTAACATTACCCACGACCATCTGGACTATCACAAGACTTTTGAAAACTATATAAGGGTAAAGAAAAAGTATTTCGATGATTTGGAAGGTGATGCCTTTGCACTTGTAAATGCCGATGATAAGCGGGGTATGGTGATGCTGCAAAATACGAAAGCAACGAAGTACACCTATGGGTTAAAGAGGTTGGCCGACTTCAAAGGAAAGATCATAACAAATTCCATGGAAGGGCTTGAATTAGAGATTGACGGCAAGAATGTCTGGTTCAAGCTTATCGGTGATTTCAATGCCTACAATATCCTGGCAGTTTATGGTGCATCTGTTTTGCTGGACCAGGAGAGCGATCAGGTATTAACGAAGCTCTCTGCGCTGGAAGGTGCCGTTGGTAGGTTTCAAATGGTTCTTCCTGGATCAAGGTTCATTGCGATTGTAGACTACGCACACACACCCGATGCTTTACAGAATGTGCTGGAAACAATTGCGCAACTCAGAACCGGAAATGAGCAAGTGATAACAGTGGTCGGTTGTGGCGGTAATCGGGACCGCGCGAAACGGCCATTGATGGCTTCTATTGCCTGTAGGCTAAGTGACAAAGTTGTATTGACATCTGATAACCCTAGGGATGAGGACCCGATGGAAATCATAAAGGAGATGCAGGGAGGAGTTGGGCCATCCGATGTCCGCAAGACTTTAGTGATGCCTGACCGGGAAGAGGCAATCAAGACTGCCTGCATGATGGCAAGAGATAGAGACATCATACTCATCGCGGGAAAAGGTCATGAGACATACCAGGAGATTAAAGGATATAAACATGCTTTTGATGACAAGGAGGTAGTGGTGAGAATGTCAAAGCTATTTGAAAATTGAATATGTAAAGAATGCTGTACTATTTATTCGATTATCTTGATAAGCAATTTAACCTGATCGGTGCGGGCGTGTTTCAATACATTTCGTTTAGGGCAGGTATGGCAGCCTTCCTTTCCTTGTTAATCACGATTACTTTCGGTGAGAGCTTAATCAATATTTTGCATAAGCGACAAGCAGGCGAGCACATTCGCGATCTTGGACTGGCTGGACAGTTGCAAAAGCGAGGAACACCGACAATGGGTGGGATCATTATTATCGCCGCAATTCTTGTTCCCACACTTTTGTTTGCCAAGCTTGATAATGTGTATGTCGTATTGCTGGTAACGGCGACATGCTGGTTAGGTGTAATTGGGTTTATAGACGATTACATTAAAGTCTTCAAAAAAAACAAAGAGGGTTTAGCTGGCCGTTTCAAAATTATTGGGCAAGTAGGGCTAGGGCTGATCGTTGGGCTTGTACTTCAATTTAACAGTAACGTAGTGATTCGTGAAGTGACACCAACTGCATCAGCAAGCGTCGGAGCACCCGGACTGCAGGAGCTCCTAGAAAATCAAGGTGCCTATAAAGAGACTAAATCAACCAAGACCACGATACCTTTTGCAAAGAACAATGAACTTGATTATGATAAGCTGCTACCCTTTGTACCGTCCGACTATACCTGGATTGTTTACGTGCTGGTTGTTATTCTAGTCATCACAGCGGTATCCAACGGCGCTAACATTACCGATGGTATTGATGGGCTTGCTGCCGGCATTTCCGGAATAATAGGGCTGGCACTGGCCATACTGGCATACGTGTCTGGCCGCGTCGACTTTAGTAGCTACCTCAATATTATGTACATACCCAACCTGGGTGAGCTGGTGGTTTTCTGTACCGCTTTTGTCGGTGCTTGTCTTGGCTTTTTATGGTACAATGCCTATCCGGCCCAGGTTTTTATGGGGGATACAGGAAGCCTCACGCTGGGCGGGATCATTGCCGTAGTGGCCTTGGCCGTAAGGAAAGAATTATTGATCCCCATTCTGTGCGGCGTATTTATGGTTGAAAATATTTCTGTAATACTTCAGGTATCCTACTTCAAGTATACCCGGAAAAAATTTGGTGAGGGAAGAAGAATCTTTTTGATGTCGCCGCTCCATCATCATTATCAAAAAAGGAACATACCTGAAGCAAAAATTGTAACCCGGTTTTGGATCGTGGGAATATTGTTGGCGATTATAACCTTAGCAACACTAAAATTAAGATGAGCGAGCGCGTCGTCATATTGGGAGCAGGAGAAAGCGGAACGGGGGCAGCATTGCTTGCGAAGGCGAAGACTTTTGATGTGTTCGTTTCAGACCAGGGGGTTATAAAAGAGAAGTACAAGACTGAGCTGACAAAACACAATATCGATTTTGAAGAAGGAAAGCACAGTACTCAAAAAATCTTGAATGCAAATTTGATCATCAAAAGCCCGGGAATCTCTGATCAAGCTGACATTGTCAAGAAAATTAGTACTACAGGTATCCCGGTAGTCGACGAGATTGAATTTGCATCACTCCATACGAAAGGTAAAATGGTTGCGGTAACCGGGACGAACGGTAAAACCACGACGACATTGTTAACCTATCACATCATGAAGGGTGCTGGTTTTAATGTTGCTCTTGCCGGTAATGTAGGATTTAGTATGGCGCGGCAAGTCGCAGAAAAGAGGTACGATTGGTTTGTGCTGGAGATCAGCAGCTTTCAGCTTGACGGAACAAAAACATTCAAGCCAGAGGTTGCGGTACTGCTGAACATAACACCAGATCACCTTGACCGGTATGCTTATACCCTGCAAAACTATGTTGATGCCAAGTTTAAGGTGGTTCAGAACATGGATGAGGAGCAATGCTTTGTCTACTACGGAGAGGATCCGATCATTGTAAAAGAATTAGCGCGTCGTGCGGTGCTTCCGAAACAAATTCCGGTCTCCTTAAATCCGACCTCCACAGCACCGGTTCATTTCGACGGCGAGCATATGTGTTTTCAATTGCACGAGTCGTTTAGAATCCGACAGGCAGATACTACGTTGAAGGGGCCTCACAACCTGATCAATACTATGGCTGCCGTCACCGCCGCATATACTGCCGGCGTGTCATTGGATTCAATTAGAACCGGATTGAGGACGTTTAAGAATGCTCCCCATCGATTGGAATCTGTCGCAACCATAAGTGGAGTGGAATTTGTTAACGACTCCAAAGCAACAAACGTTGATGCTGTAGCGTATGGTCTCAGAAGTTATGATAAGCCATTGGTCTGGATCGCCGGGGGTGTCGACAAAGGCAACGATTATTCGAGCATCATGGCGGAGGTCAAGCGACGGGTTAAAGCCCTAATCTGCCTTGGTAAGGACAATGAAAAACTGAAAAAATCATTTCGCGCAGTACTGAAGCAAATTGATGAAACGCAAAACATGCAAGAGTTGGTTCACAAAGCGCTGTCGATGGCTGAGCCCGGGGACGTGGTCTTATTGTCGCCGGCTTGTGCAAGTTTTGACCTTTTTAAGAATTATGAAGATCGTGGAGATCAGTTTAGGCGCGCGGTCTTAGCGTTGAAAGACGAAGTAGAAGGCGTGCATATATGAATGATATTAAAATGACCGTCAATAAACGAACGGGCTTATGAATGGGATAAAGACGTGGGTTGATAAGAACTTGCAAGGCGATCGCGTAATTTGGGCGGTGGTCTTTGCATTATCGCTGATTAGCATAATGGTCGTGTACAGCTCGATTGGAACGTTGGCATACAAGCGCACACAGAGTCCTGAAAGTTTTCTGATCAAGCACACCATTACCGTCATGATCGGTATAGCAGCTATGTGGTTTGCCCACAAAGTAGATTACAGATACTATTCCAGGATTTCGAAGATTGCTTTATGGGTCAGTGTACCCCTTCTAATATATACTTTCACGAATGGCGTCACACTTAACGAAGCATCGCGCTGGATTCAGGTGCCCTTAATAGGCTCATTTCAGCCGTCTGATTTTGCCAGCCTGGCCCTAATAGTGAATCTGGCAAGCATGTTGGGAAAACGGCAACAAAATATAGATGATATAAAGGAATCATTAATTCCCATTCTTTTTTGGTGTGGTGTAATTTGTGGGCTGATCGCCCTGACCAACCTTTCAACTGCAGTATTACTATTGATCACGTGTATGCTGGTGATGTTTATTGGACGTGTCCCGACAAAATACCTTGCGATGCTGGTATTTGTGGGTATGTTATTTGGCGCGTTAGCCATTAAGTTTGGTGTACGGGGCGAAACTGCCAGGAGCAGAATATCAAATTATGTAAATGATTCAGAACTTCCATTTCAGGCAAAGCATGCACGTATCGCCGTAGCCACTGGTGGGATAACCGGCAAAGGTCCGGGCAATAGTGATCAACGAAATATTCTTCCACACCCGTATTCAGATTTCATCTATGCCATTGTAATAGAGGAGTATGGCTTAGTGGGCGGTGTAGTTGTTCTGGTATTGTATCTGATTCTACTCCATCGTGGAATGAAAGCATCCTACAATAGTGATAGAGCTTTCGGTGGGCTGCTTTCCGCCGGGCTCAGTTTCGATCTGGTTTGTCAGGCAATGGTTAACATGGGTGTTGTTGTCGGTTTAGGTCCGATAACAGGGCAGCCATTGCCGCTTATTTCCATGGGTGGAACTTCCATGGTATTCACCGGTCTTGCCGTAGGTATCATTCTGAGCGTAAGCCGGGGTGAGCAGGACTCAGGGTTGCAAAAGTCAACATCAGATGTACGGGAAAACAAGAATATGCCAACGGTAAAAGCTGCATGAGTATTCAACAACCATATCGTTTAATCATCAGCGGTGGTGGGACAGGTGGACACATCTTTCCGGCCATAGCAATTGCAAATGAATTTCGCGATCGGCATCCTGATGCTCAGATCCTGTTTGTTGGTGCAAAGGATAAGATGGAGATGAGGCGAATGCCAGAAGCCGGCTATAAGATAATCGGGCTCTGGATCAGTGGATTACAGCGGCAGTTCACCTGGTCAAACATTTTGTTTCCGGTAAAATTAGTCGTCAGCTATTTACGTGCGATTCGAATTGTCAAGAAGTTCAAGCCTCATGCGGTTATTGGCACAGGGGGCTATGCCAGCGGTCCGATTATGCTGGCAGCAACGCGGGCCGGTATTCCATCAGTGATTCAGGAGCAAAATTCATTCGCAGGATTGGCCAACAAGCAAGTGTCTCGGCGGGTGAGCAAAGTGTGTGTGGCCTACGAAGGAATGGAAAAATATTTTCCGAAAGACAAGATAGTCTTAACCGGTAATCCGGTACGAAAAGATATTTTATCCATTGATTCAAAAAGAGTGCGTGCACTCACCCATTTTGGCTTTAATGCTAACAGCAGAACGTTGTTGATCATTGGTGGAAGTTTAGGGGCCAAAACAATCAATGAGAGTATCATCGGCGGAATCGAAAAATTGGTAGATGCGCAGGTACAGATCATTTGGCAAACAGGAAAGGGTTACTATGATCACTACAAGCCACGTTTGGATGGGTACGATTTGCGCGGGATACGTGTTCAGGATTTTGTACATGAAATGGATTTGGCGTATGCGGTCGCTGACGTTATTATCTCGCGGGCTGGCGCGTTAGCAGTTTCTGAGATTTGTATTGCCAAAAAGCCTGTTATTCTTGTCCCTTCACCAAACGTAGCCGAAGATCATCAGACAAAAAATGCTAAGGCACTTGTCGACAGGGATGCGGCGTTATTGGTTTTGGATAAGGACGCTCATGGTAAACTTGTAGATGAGGCGCTCAAGCTCCTTTTCGATGAGGCGCGCGCCAATAAACTCTCTGAGAATATTGCTCGCTTCGCAAGGCCTAATGCAACCATTGCGATTGTGAATGAAATCGAAAAATTATTGGCGCAAGAGTCAGTGGATTCGGACCAACCTACTCGAAAGAAGAGCGCATACGTGCCGGAAAAAGGCGAATACAACCAACAACTGGATATAAGCGGTTTACAACCTATAATGATTAGAAGTTAATACAGCGTGGCATTAGAAAAATACGATACTATCTATTTCCTGGGCATCGGAGGCATTGGTATGAGTGCCTTGGCGAGATGGTTTGTCAAAAATGGACTTTCCGTTTCTGGATATGATCGTACATCCACTACGTTGACAGATGAGCTTCAAAACGAGGGCATTCAAATTCATTTTGATGATAGTGTTGATAGTATTCCAGAGGAGGTCATTTCGCACAAGGATAAGACGCTCGTTATTTTTACGCCGGCTGTTCCTAAGGATCAAAAGGAATATAACTACCTACTGGACAATGGATATACCATTCTGAAGCGTTCAGAAGTCTTGGGTATGATTACGAAGGATTTCAGAACAGTTGCGGTCGCTGGCACCCACGGTAAGACAACAACATCTTCTATGATCGCACATATTTTGAATGCGGCTGGCAAGAATATGGTTGCATTCCTTGGCGGAATCACGACAAATTATCATTCTAATCTGGTGATGAATGGCAGCGTGAATAAGGATACACTGGTAGTAGTAGAGGCTGATGAGTTTGATCGTTCGTTCCTTAGGCTTTTTCCGCAAATCGCGATTGTAACGTCGGCAGACGCCGATCACCTTGATATTTACGGAGATCATGAAAGCCTGATAACTTCGTTCAAGGATTTTATCGGTCAAATCAGTAGCGGTGGCTCATTAATTATTCATGAATCAATTGCAGCGCTGCTGGCCAGTGATGTCGGCCATATTTCTAAACACATTTATAGCATGAGCCGGGGACAATTTTTTGCCGAGAATATCACCGCAAAGGGCGGATTTTTTGAGTTCGATCTACAGGGTTTTGGAAAAGTCGAACACATTCAGCTCGGTGTCCCAGGTTTTCATAACATAGAAAATGCAATTGGCGCCTCTGTCGCCGCAAGTCTTTGTGATGTGCCGCTTTCTACGATCAGGAAGGCGCTGGAGTCTTTCAGCGGGGTGAAACGAAGATTTGAGTATATCATCAAGACGAAAAACATTGTTTTTGTTGATGATTACGCACATCATCCAACTGAAATTGAGGCATTCTTGAAATCCATGAGATCGTTGTATCCTGGACGGAAATTGGCTGTTGTATTTCAGCCCCATCTCTATACCCGGACACGTGATTTTGCAGAAGGTTTTTCTAAAAGCCTAAGCCTGGCGGATGCGTTATTTCTGCTGGATATCTATCCTGCGCGCGAGGCGCCGATCGCGGGAGTGGATGCAGACATGTTATTGAAAGATATCACCAGCCCTACCAAGGTCAGGTGCAGTAAAGCGGATGTGGTCGAGAAGCTAAAGAATACCGATATAGAGGTCATCGTAACAGTGGGAGCTGGTGACATTGATATGCTTGTCGACCCGATAAAGGAAATGATAAAAGAGAAGTATGAAGTTTAAGTTTAGCATCAGGCGAGAAATAAAAATACTTGCTGCGGTTTTGATCGTAGCTGGAATAATTGCGTTCTCAGAACGTAAACAGAACAGTGCTGCCATTAACGATATTACGATTAAGATCACAAATGTCAATGAAAATCATTTCCTGGATGAACGTGATATTATTGACCTCATTAACCTTGATAAAGAGGATTTAAAAGGGAGCAAACCTAAACCGTGTCAACTTAAAAGAAGTTGAAGAGAAAATTAGACAAGAGTCTTTTGTTAAGGACGCGCAACTATACAGTGACCTAAAAGGAAATTTGGTTGTGCGGGCTGAATTGAGAAGACCCATTGCCCGCATCATCCAGAATAACGGACCTGACGGATATATTTCAGAAGATGGGACACTGATGCCAGTTTCAGCGAAGTATACAGCCAGGGTGCTCCTTATCAGTGGTGCGTATGTTCGCCAAATGCTTAAAGAAAAGAATTTATACAATTCTGAGGATGGAAAAAGTTTGGCTGAGCTTCTCACTGCTATTCGTGAGGATGAGTTTTGGAATGCGCAAATCGCTCAATTGGATATTGATAGCAAGATGCGCGTTACTATTTTCCCTCAAGTAGGGGACGAGATAATCGAATTTGGGAAACCAAATGATATTCATGAAAAGCTTAAGAAGTTGATGATTTTCTATAAAGAAATTTTACCGCGTGTGGGATGGAACAAGTATGATCGGGTCAATTTGGAGTACAAAGGACAGATTGTAGCAGAATGATTAGAATAATTGAAAAAACTTTCAGCATTCAGACAGAAATCTAGATTAGATGAATAAAGAACAACCACTATAAAGAATTACACCATGGAACAAGAAAAAATAGTAGTAGGACTGGACATAGGCACAACAAAGATATGTGCTATTGTGGGTCGTAAGAATGAGTTTGGAAAACTGGAGGTACTAGGCATGGGCAAAGCGGAGTCCGAAGGCGTTGTGAAAGGTATTGTTTTCAATATCGATAAGACTGTTTTCGCTATTGAAAAGGCAATCAGGGAAGCGGGAGATCAGGCTGGAATTGATATTGGCGTTGTGAATGTGGGTATTGCCGGGCAGCACATCCGCAGCTTTGTGCAGCACGGGGGTATAACCAGGTCTGCAAAAGAGGAAGAGATTACTATTGGAGACGTTGAGCGCCTCACACAGGATATGTATCGAATGGTTGTTCCACCTGGAAGTCAGATTATTCATGTGATGCCGCAGGATTATATGGTGGATTATGAAGACGGAATAAAAGAGCCTGTTGGTATGTCAGGCGTAAGGTTGGAAGCTGATTTTCATATTATTACAGCCCAAACAAATGCCATAAATAATATCAATAAATGCATCCGCAGAGGTGGCCTTGAAATCGCGGATCTCATCCTTGAGCCGCTCGCATCAAGTCTGGCGGTGTTAAGTGATGAAGAAAAGGAAGCGGGTGTATGTCTGATCGATATCGGTGGCGGGACAACAGACATCGCTATTTTTTATGACAACATTATTCGCCACACAGCCGTCATTCCTTTTGGTGGTAACATTGTAACCAATGATATAAAGCAAGGTTTGATGGTGTTGCCGCAACAAGCGGAACAATTAAAGACACGCTTTGGCAAAGCAATAGCGGAGGAAGCAAGCCCGAATGAAATTGTATCCATCCCGGGCATTCGGAACCGCGCTGCAAAAGAAATATCCGTTAAAAATCTCTCCAATATTATTCAGGCGCGTATGGAGGAGGTGATTGAAATGGCACATTCAGAAATTATTAGTTCTGGCTTTGAAAATCGGCTGGCTGGTGGGATTGTTATCACGGGAGGCGGCTCTCAACTGAGCAATCTTAAAACAGTTAGTTGAATACATGACCGGTATGGATACCCGTATCGGTTACCCGAACGAACACCTTGGCAAGAGTAAGATTGAATCGGTGAAGAGCCCGATGTATGCTACTGCAGTTGGTTTGGTGCTTTCGGGTTTCCGCTCTCTTGATGAAAGGGAAGATCGTTACAAAGAGGCTCGCGAAGTCGTGAAAACCACGAAAGGGAAAAGGCCTACAGTTACATCCAGAAATTTTTTCAACGAAATTCTGAACAAAACAAAGAGTTTGTTGATTGATGACCTGGACGAAAAAAATGAATACTGATTAATCTAATGACAACCACCTAAAAATAAAATCATGTTTGAAACAGGATCATACAAATTTGAGATCCCCAAAATTACGAACCCACGTTCAATCATCAAGGTTATTGGCGTAGGCGGGGGAGGTAGTAATGCGGTGAACCATATGTATAAACAAGGCATTAAGGATGTCGAGTTTATTGTCTGCAACACTGACAACCAAGCGTTGATGAGCAGCCCAGTCCCGAATAAACTTCAGATCGGAGCAAACCTCACTGAAGGGTTGGGATGCGGCGCCAATCCTGAGGTCGGTAAGAATGCCGCATTGGAAAGTAAAGAGTTAATACGGGAAATGCTGGTGGATACTAAAATGGTATTTGTCACTGCAGGTATGGGCGGAGGAACCGGTACAGGCGCTGCCCCTGTAATTGCAAAAATTGCACGGGATATGGACATTCTCACGGTGGGAATAGTAACGGCGCCGTTCTCCTTTGAAGGTAAGAAGAAGATGGGGCAAGCAGATCTCGGGCTGGAAGCACTTCGCCAGAATTGCGATACCGTTTTGGTCATTCTCAACGATAAACTCAGAGAGATTTTTGGAAATCTTTCAATTGGTCAGGCTTTTGCACAAGCAGATAACATATTAACCACGGCGGCAAAAGGCATAGCGGAGATTATTACACTCGCAGGCTATGTTAACGTTGATTTTCAGGATGTGCGCACTGTTATGCTGAATGCCGGCGCGGCGGTAATGGGATCTGCAGAAACGCGTGGAGAAAATCGTGCATTGAAGGCAGCTGAAGGCGCCCTGGCATCTCCATTACTGGATAACCGCGATATCATGGGAGCGAAAAGGATTCTTTTATCCATTATTTCCGGTGTGGATGCTGAGTTGCAGATGGATGAACTCACGGAGATCACGGAGTACATCCAGGGTCAAGCTGGGGAAGAAGCTGAATTGATCTTCGGCCATGGCGTTGATCCGGATTTGAGTGATCGTATAAGGGTCACCGTTATCGCTACTGGTTTTCAAAATGAACCGACTGTCTTGGGGCTAACCAAGGAAGAAAGGCAAGTGCATGATCTTAATCGTTCACAAGGCTGGCTTTTTAAGACTGATAACTCGGTAAATGAAAAGGATGAAATGGAAGTGAGGAAACAACCGAATACTGACGAGGATGAAGAATCTGGTGAGGAGCCACCTAAACAGCGTGAACTTGTCTTCTCAGGTCCATTCACCAAAATAGAGCAACCTGACGATAATGAGGATGATGGAGAGGAAAGTCTTCTTAAGGACGATGACTTTGATACCAATACTGAACGCTATGGCGATCAGGTCATCAATGAAGAGGGCATGATGGCGCTTCGATCAACGAAACAACGGCTGCAACAACAGGCGAAGGAAAGGCAGGAGAAAATAAAGCAAACGCGGAAGCCTGAAATGACAAAGGAGGAATTCAATGAAAAATGGTCCTTGCCAGCATACCTGCGAAGGGGTGTGAAAATGCAGGATGTTCCACATTCCTCAGAGCCATTCATATCCAAGTACAATTTAAATGACGACAATAATTTGTTGGGAAATAACAAGTTTTTGCACGACAATGTGGATTAAGAGTAGATACAAATAATTGGAATATCGAAGACATGGCATTTCCGGCACGACAGGTGATTTACTCCATTCGTAGTGGTTGTTGGTGGTAAATATTTTTAGCCGGTGCCGGAGTGCCAATTTTTTAGACTGGAGTTGCGCTTATTTTTTGTTTGCAGTTTGAAATAAGCAAATAGCGCATGTGTAGTATGAATGCCGGACGTTAACCACGTTCGGCATTTGTTTTTCAGGAAATAACATAAATTGTGAGGACGGTGAGGGCCAACCATATTTAAGGTCTTCGTCGGATTCTTATGGTAAGTATTTGTTTATTGAGTTGCATATGCGTTCTTTTCAGTGAATTAGGAACATGAAATCATTTCTTTACGAGCTTGCGGAGTCTTTATATAAAAAACATAACCAGTTAGAGGAGCTTACGGTAGTATTTCCAAATCGCCGGGCTGTGTTGTATTTTAGAAAGCACCTTAGTGCAGTATTGAACAAGCCGGCATTTGCCCCCAGACTTATTACTATTGAGGATTTTATATCCGGCTTTTCCAAGCTGAAGATTCCCGATAAACTTGAATTGGTCCATCGGCTTTATCGATCGTATAATGAAGTTGTAAGAGATTCCACCCGGTCGGCCGATGGGGGAGTTGAGCCATTTGACAAATTTTATTTTTGGGGTGATATGTTGCTTCGTGATTTTGATGAAGCAGATAAATATTTGATACCTGCCGCCCAAATTTTTAAGGATCTCAGCTACCAAAAGGAACTCGATTCTAGCTTTGACTTTCTCACAGACGAGCAACGTGAGTTTTTGATAAGCTTTTGGAGCAGCTTTGAAGATGACATGACCGAAAATAAGAGAAGATTTCTCGATGTCTGGCATCAGCTCTATCAAATTTATACTTCTTTCAGGAAACAGCTTGGGGACGACGGATTGGCTTACGAAGGTATGCTGCACAGGATGGTAGCGGAGAATATTGAGGAACTTTCCAATAGCAGCGCTAATAATCAGGTCATCGCGTTTGCTGGCTTTAATGCGCTGACGAAGGCTGAAGAGAGAATTTTATCCCATTTCGTTGAAAATGGTGTAGCCGATGTGTATTGGGATATAGATGAATACTACTGTAACAACAATACGCAAGAAGCAGGTAGATTCTTTCGCGAATACCAACAACATAAAATCCTGGGTAAAACCTTTTCAAAGGTAACACCTTCAAACTTTTTAGCTCGGCTACATGAAACGGACAGCCCAGAGACGAAATCTTCGACAAAAAAGAGCACGAGTAAGTCAATTCATATTTTTGGCGCGGCGGAACCTGTGGCGCAGGCAAAGCTGATGGTTAAGTTGCTTATTGAAAAGCTGGCTGAAGGATTTGATCCGGAAGATACGCTGATTGTATTGCCGGACGAGAAGCTTTTGTTGCCGGTGCTTCATGGGATATCTGGCGCAATTGACAAGCTCAATATTACGATGGGTTTTCCGATTAGCAGTACGCCGTTGTTTAATTTGACAGAACTCCTTGTGGAATTGCAAATTGCCAGGAAGCAAGACCAATTTAGTCATCGGCAGGTATTGTCGTTGTTGAGTCATCCTTATATCGTGGCAGCCGACGCAGCCGTAGCAAATGCAAAGCGTAAGGAGATTCTTGCGTAATAGCTGGGTACATATACCTGCAAATTATTTGGCTTCGTCAGTAGTTTTGCACCGTATTGTGTTCAGCACGGGGGAGGTGGATATTTTGGACTATCTGCGTGAAGTACTGACCTGCATTGCTGGGTTAGAAGCGCTCAGTGATTTTGATAAGGAATATACCTTTCACTTTTTAAAACTACTGAATCGCATGCAGGAGGTTATCGGGAAGGGCTATGGTAGTCGACGGGAAACCGATGAAATTGGCGCGCAGGAACGCTCTGGGGATGATAAGAAACGGGCAAAGGCGCAACAGGCTTCATTAAAATCTTTTCTTCGGTTGTTCCGGCAATTAATCCGGACGAATAGAATCCCCTTTACCGGCGAGCCCCTAAAAGGGTTGCAGGTGATGGGCGTACTGGAAACACGCAATTTGGATTACAGGAATGTATTTGTGCTCTCCATGAACGAAGGCGCCTTTCCTTCTTCTAACAACAGCAGTTCCTACATTCCCTTTAATATTCGAAGAGCATACGGATTGCCTACCGTGGAGCACCAGGACGCTATGTACGCCTATCTTTTTTACAGAATGCTGCAGCGTTCCGAGAATATTTTCTTATTCTACAATTCTGAGACTGATGTCCTTGGGCAGGGTGAGATGAGCAGGTATCTCCAGCAGTTAGTGTATGAAAGTGGTCTAATAATCGAGAAAAAGATATTGAACATTCCGATACGACCCAGACCATTAATTCCCATAATCGTAAAAAAGGATGAAGCCCTATTGGAAAAACTGGTAAAGCTCAGTGAAGGTAACCGTATGTTTAGTGGGATATCGCCCTCTGCCCTCAACACGTACATGGAATGTCGCTTACGATTTTATTTAAGATATGTTGCCAAGATCAAGGAGCCAGATGAAGTGGAGGAAGATCTGGATGCACGTATACTCGGGATTTTTTTCCATGAAGTGATGGAGTTATTTTACAAAGACATTGCCGAAAGGAAACGCAGTAAGCTAATTGAAGCAGATGACTTGGTTGGTGCTGAAGCAGTGATTGATAAACTGATTGATAAAGTATTCATCAATGCCTACCGACTTGATCCGGAAAAGCAGGTGCAATATGAAGGTCAAAGGTTGGTAGTACGCGAAGTCGTGAGACGGTTTGCGCACCGTATTCTGGAAATGGATAAAAGCTATGCTCCCTTTGTAATGGAGGCATTGGAGCAAGGGGGGTCTCCGCTATACTGTATCACTGGATAAGATGCCAGAGCCAGTAGTGCTTAGCGGTAAAATTGATCGTATTGATCGAAAAAATGATGTTTTGCGGGTAATCGATTATAAGACTGGTAAGGATCAACTTGATTTCGAAAGTATCGCGTCGCTTTTTGCGCGCGACGGGAAACGGAATAAGGCTGCCTTCCAGACTGTATTGTATGCATTACTGTATAAGGCAAATGCACCCTCAGGGAATACAAAAATAGTACCGGGTCTAATCAATAGGATGAATCTGTTTGATAAGAATTTTAGATTTGGGCTTAGAATCGGCAAAATTTATGTGGACGACGTTGAGCCGTATTTGGACGAGTTTGAGCATCATCTTAAGCTGTTATTGGAAGAACTTTTTGATCCGGAAATCTCGTTTGATCAAACGCAGATTACGGAAACGTGCAAGTATTGTGCCTACCAGGCAATTTGCTATCGTTGATTACAAGAAACCTACATTATTATTTGTTTGTCGCCTGATGAACGAGACGGCAGCGCTGCCAGTATTATGATTTTTCGTCGATGAGCCGCTGAATAGCCATAAACTCATCGCGAAGCTTTGCCGCTTCCATAAACTCCAATTCTTTCGCAGCCTTTTCCATTGCCTTACTCGTGCGCTCTGCCATCTTTATTAATTCATCTTTGCTGAGGTATGCAACAACCGGATCTGCTGCAAGTGTTAATCTTCAGGTTCGACATAGTAATTTTTCGTGGACCGCTTGGAGTCGGCCACTTTGGTTTGCCCAAGAATGGATTCTCTTGACTTGATTACTGTTTTCGGGGAGATGCCATTGTCTTCGTTGTAGTCTAGTTGAATTTTACGCCTTCGATTCGTTTCGTCAATGGCCTGCGCCATGGAGTCTGTTATCTTATCTGCATACATGATCACTCGTCCGTTTACATTTCGCGCGGCTCGTCCGATCGTTTGGACCAGTGATCGTTGGTTGCGTAGAAATCCTTCTTTATCGGCATCTAAGATTGCGACCAGCGATACCTCAGGCAAGTCAAGACCTTCGCGCAGCAAGTTTACGCCTACTAGTACGTCAAATACCCCAAGGCGTAATTCCCGTAATATTTCGACCCGATCCAGTGTTGCCACCTCCGAATGGATGTAGCGACATTTGATGCCCACACGATCCATATATTTGGTAAGTTCTTCGGCCATACGCTTGGTTAAGGTCGTAACCAACACACGTTCTTCTTTCTTGACGCGTTCATCAATTTCTTCCAGGAGATCATCAATTTGATTTAGACTTGGGCGTACATCTATTTCAGGATCCAGCAAGCCGGTAGGCCGAATGATTTGTTCGACGACGACACCTTCCGATTTTCTTAGTTCATATTCAGAAGGTGTGGCGCTGACATAAATGACCTGGTTCATAAGGGCTTCAAATTCATTAAAGGTAAGCGGTCGGTTATCCAGTGCTGAAGGTAGCCGGAAGCCATAATCCACCAGATTGACTTTTCTGGACCGGTCACCTCCCCACATGGCACGAACCTGTGGAACGGTGACATGGCTTTCATCGATTACCATGATGAAGTCATTTGGGAAATAGTCAATCAAGCAAAAGGGCCGCGCTCCGGGTTTTCTTCGATCAAAGTAGCGGGAATAGTTTTCGATTCCAGAGCAATATCCGAGTTCGCGCATCATCTCAAGATCAAATTCCGTTCGTTCCTTTAGTCGCTTAGCTTCCAGATGCCTTTGTTCTGATTCAAACATTTTTACCTGCACTACCATATCGTCCTGAATTTCACGGATGGCCTGGTTGGAGCATGTCTTTACCGGTAACAAAAAGATTTGCTGGAAAAATCGTAACTATTTTTTCATCTGATATTTTTTTCCCGACTCTGGGGATCAATTCGTTGGATGGATTCAATTTCATCACCCCAGAAATAGATTCGGATGGCATAGTCTGCATACGCCAGAAAGATATCTACTGTATCACCTTTGACCCGGAAAGTTCCGCGTTTGAATTCAGCTTCAGTGCGGTTATACAGAATATCGACTAGTGCAAAAAGCAATTTGTTTCGGACAATTGTTTCTCCAGTTTTGAGCTTTATTATATTTTTCCCAAATTCATCAGGGTTACCAATGCCATAAATACAAGAAACAGAAGCCACCACAATAACATCTCTTCGTCCAGTCAGCAGGGAGGATGTAGCGCTAAGTCGGAGTTTTTCAATTTCTTCATTAATGGAAAGATCTTTTTCAATGTATAAGATTGGATGATGGGATGAATGCTTCAGGTTGATAGTAATCGTAGTACGAAATAAAATATTCTACTGCATTTTGCGGGAAGAATTGCTTGAACTCACCATATAATTGTGCGGCCAATGTTTTATTATGACTTAGCACAAGTGTCGGTCTATTGGTCTGTGCAATAACATTTGCAATGGTGAAGGTTTTTCCGGATCCGGTTACGCCCAGCAACGTTTGATGTGGCTCCCCGCCCAAGATGCCGCTTGTGAGTTGCACGATCGCTTTGGGCTGATCGCCCGTCGGTTCATATTCGCTTGTAAGTTGGAAGTCCATACGGTAGCTTAACGGTTTCGGTTAATCTTATGTTAGTCACGATCTCAAAGAAATGCTAAATCAACTATTCCAGATCGTCCATGACTTCTCAGCCTGCATGTGAAGCATCTCTAAGCCATTCCTAATTTTCGCATTTCTCATTTCAGCCTTTTGAAGGAACATCGTGCGGGCAGGATTGTAGATGAGGTCATATACATAATGTTCAGGCCCAATTTGTTCGAAATCAATTGCTGGCATGGCTTCTGTATTTGGGCTCATACCAAGTGGTGTGGTATTGACGATCAGACGCGAATCACGGATATGAGTTGGATCTTTTTTTAATGCCTTATATGTCAACAATCCTTTCTTGGATGTGCGCGATACAATTTTGAAATCAATGTTTAATTTCTTGAGCGCTTCTTGTACCGCTTTGGATGATCCGCCAGTGCCAAGGATGAGGGCCTTAAGGTCTTCACCCTTTGGCAACCATTTTTCGACGGTATCATAAAATGCATCGGAGTCAGTATTGAAACCTTTCAGTTTTCCTTCTTGGATTTTTATGACGTTTACTGCGCCAATTTTTTTAGCAAAACCATCTACTTCATCAAGGAATTTTATTATTTGTTCCTTATATGGAATGGTAACATTTAGACCAGCCAGGCCTTTTGTGTCTTTCAATAGCGACTCAATTTCCTTAATGTTACCCAAGGGAAATAAGCTCATAATGATAGTCACGCATGCCTTCACGAAAGAATTTTTCATCAAAATAGGCCTTTGAGAACGAATGACTGACGGTTCCTCCGATTAGTCCAAATATTTTTTCCATGTTCAGATTTTTGTTTTAAGCCGTGCTGCAATCTTTTCAATTAGGATAACGATGAAGACGCCAAGCGCCATCATAAGAATAGCCTGAAAAACCTGTGGATTTTTACCTGTGGATTCGAAATAATGCCAAGGCAAAATACTTCTGTCGAATGCAGGAACCTGCTCCCCCTTGCTGTTGGTAACGAATTCCAAAACCTCACGCCACGGCCACACTTTATTAAGTGATCCTAACATAAAACCTGAAAGCAAAGCTATCGTTGCGCTGTGATAGTGGTTCAAAACCCAGCTCAGTAATTTTGCAAAGCTTACAAGTCCGAGGGCACAACCCGCGATAAAAACGAGAATAACTGGTACGTTAAAGTTTAGTAGCGCATTGACCATAAATTGGTACTTCCCAATAAGCAGCAAAATAAACGCACCTGAAATCCCTGGAAGAATCATTGCGCATATTGCCAGTGATCCAGCAAAAAAAATGAACCACACCGCTTCTGGCGATTGCGTAGGGGACAGTACAGTTACCGCATAAGCCATTCCAGCGCCCACAAAGAAAATTATGATTATTGCAGGGTTCCATTTCCTTATTTCGCGCAGTACCAATGGCGCGGAAATTAGAATTAGTCCAAAAAAAAAGGACCAGATTAAAATAGGATGGTTTTCTAATAAGTACGTCATCAGCTTTGCCAGCGACACAAGGCTGGTGGCAATTCCTGCAAAGATGGTGGTGAGAAAATTACCATTGATTTTCTTCCAAAAATCGGCGAATCTGAATTTTGCCAGAAAAGTAAGGGCCGCTAGATCAAATGCGTTAATAGCGTGAAGCAGCTCATCATATATGCCCGTTATAAATGCCACGGTTCCACCAGACACTCCAGGAACAACATCAGCAGCCCCCATACCAATACCCTTCAGGTAAAGGAGAATATAGTCTTTTGGATTTCTCAAATCAATATGTGTTAGTCGACTTCAAAGGGAGGCGCGGTGTTGGTGTTTTTTCTTTCAATACCAAGAAAATGCAAAAAAGTATCGCCGCGGAGTCCTAATCGAATCGTTTCTAGTGGAATCACTTCTTCCGGTGAGATGTTCCCAAGATTTACATTTGCGCCCAGCAGTTTAATAAACCAGACTTGTTGTGCTTTTTGCGGGGCCTCCCAAATAATTTTTTCGAAAGGTATTTTTGTTAGTATTTCTTGAACGAGGCCGGATCGAACTTCTCCAGACGATCTGAATAGACCTACGTTTCCACCTTCGCGTGCTTCTCCGATTACTTTCCATGCACCAGCATCAAGCTCTTTTTGCATTAGCTCAATCCACATGTAGGGAGGGATGATTTTGTCGGCATCCTTAGATCCAACTTCGGAAAGAACCGTTACTTGTTCCGAAAGTTTTGTAATGTATTCGCATTTCTTATTATGATCGATGTCCATTGATCCGTCAGATACTTCAGCAAAGGTCATATCAAACTTATCCAAGATTTTGCGGTACTCATCAAACTGATCCCGAATTACAAAAGCTTCAAAAAGCGTCCCGCCAAAGTAAACCGGTAGGCCAGCATCTTTATACACTTTCAGTTTGTCTTTGAGATTTGGCGTTACGAAAGACGTGCCCCACCCTAGTTTGACGATGTCCACATGGTTAGCAGACAGGCTTGCGAAATCCTCAGCTTCGCGTGTGCTTAGACCTTTGTCCATGGCCATAGTAAAGCCATATTGCCTGGGCTTTTGCGTCCGCTCAGGCAGATTTTTAATATCGTAGTTCATTAGCTGTTTTCTTTTCTAAACTGTTCGATGATCTTGTACAAAGCTTTTTGCGTCTCAATTTTCGGGAAAAAATCAAACAATGCACGTGTGACCATCGAAGTCTAAAATTAATGCATTTTCTAAATAATTAAAGGCGTCTTTAAATCGACCGGCCTCAATAAGATATACGGTCATCCTGTAGAGAATTTCTGCATCATCAGGTATCTCATCGAACCCCAAGGAAAGTGTTTCAATTGCTTTTTCATGATTGCCTTGTTCGTAGAATATATATGACCAATTCAGCCAAATTTCCTTGTCGCCAGGTTCAAGTTTGCTTGCTTCTTCATAGGCATCGACGCTTGATACGGAGTTGCCAATCTTGAATTCAGTATGGGCAACAGATTTCCAGTATTCCGGGTTCTCAGTATCAATTTTCAATGCCTTATTATAGAAATGCAGGGCTTGGTACCACTTTTCTTGTTTTTCAAGACAAGCGCCTGCACCAAACCAGGCTTCGTCGTACAGGGTGTCTAGTTTGGTAGCTTTTTGGAAGTATTTCAGTCCTAGTTCGTATTGCTCCAGGCTTTCGTAGGCCGCGCCAAGGCAACAATAAACTTCTGGACTTGGCCCTTCAACCTCCAGCGTCTTTCGAAATGAATCAAGTGCCCTTGTATATTCACCCATATTCATATACGTGTTGCCGGTGTTGAAATAGGCGGATGCGAATGTCTCATCTATGGTCAACGCGAAGTCATATGCTTTCAGCGCATCTTCAAACTTTTCGAGTTTATTGTATACGATTCCAAGGTTGTACCACGCCGCAGTAGAGTAGGGATCTTCGTCAATAAACTTTTGATAGTACCTGATGCTGCTTTCTAGCTGCCCCGTGATATCCAGGCAGAATGCAAGCTCATACAACGAACCTTCATGCGTGATGTTGAGCTCAATGGACTTTTTATAAGCATCTATTGCTTGCTGATAATCTTCCATGCTCTGGTATGCAAGACCGATACTGTAGTATACCTCATCTTTATCATCTGCCAGCAACAGGGCCTGCTCATAATTTTCTATTGCCTCCCCATGCTTACCTTGTAACGATAGAATTGAACCTTTTGTCAAATAAATTTCCGGATCGCTTGGTTGTAATGCATGAGCCTGGTTAAGCAACTCCAATGCCTGACTGTATTCTTCTAAATTCGAAAGAATTTGCGCCTTCAGCGTGATCAGGTCTATTGAGTATGGATACTGGCTGATAGCCTGACTAACGGCATGAAGGGCCTTGCTGTGCTTGCCCCGAGTCATATAATGATCTATGATCTGCTCGTAGACATCTAAATCAAAAAACTCTTCTTTCTTTTTCCGGAGGTGGTCTTCAAATCGTTTTATCAGCTCATTTCCTTCTTCTCTCTTACGATATTCTTTCGCCATGGACTAAAGGTTTTCCTAAAATAGCTAAATCTGATGTAAAGCTAAGACCTTTCTGATAATTTTTTAGATTTCATTTTTTCCAGGTAATATCCGCAGCATTTGTGCAAGGTTGCCTGAATTGGCTGAAATTCAAAATCAAGCATATTCTTGATTTTTTGGTTTTCAAATAAGAAATCCGCCCCCGCAAGGCGTGCCGTCTCCCGGGTAAGACGGGGCTCTCCCCCGGTGATCCAAGAACGAAAATGCTCCACGACAGCGCCAATTCCGAGGAGGCTTTTGGCAAGCCTGATGGATGGCGCTTTTTTATTGAATTCCTTTGCAATCATGTCAAAAAAATCCTTATAAGATATTTTTCCGGCTGATGCAATGAAACGTTCACCTTCAATATCAGAGTCCAAAAGCGTATACATGAGGTCTACTACGTCCGTAACATCGACATAATTGAGGGAGCCTTCAAAATAGAAAGGCTTTTGATCCCAGACGTATTTAAATAGCTGTGCGCTGCTCCGGTTCCAATTCGCACCAGCAAGGATCGCCGAGGGGTTAATAATGACTGAGCTTATGCCTTCCTCCTGGCCCCGAAATATTTCCAATTCCGCTAAATATTTTGCTTTTGCGTAAACACTGTTCAGGGGCGTATCTACCCATTTGTTATTTTCGGTAACAGATTTTTGGCCTTTTTGCCTGCCAAGGGCTGCTACAGAACTTACATGAAGGATGCGCCGTATGCCAAGGGAAAGGCATGTATTCACAATATTGCGTGTACCCTGTACGTTGACGTCTAGTATTTGCGTTGCTCTTCTGGGGTTAAACGAAGCGACGGCAGCGGTATGAATGACTTGGGTTACATCTTCAAATGCTTCGCGAAGCCTGACGGTATCCAGAATGTCGGCTTCACACCAGGTGATCTTGCTCTTGACATCATCCAGTAATGAAACGTCACTTCCTTCCCGTTTGACGGCCTTGAAAGGTCTATCCTCCTGGATAAGTTTCCGGACCACAAAACTTCCGAGTAAGCCGTTTGCACCTGTAACAGCAATCATGAGTCTGGATTTTGGGGTTGCAAGGCTGCGCTTATCAAAGGGAGTTGTTGATGAGTGGTAATGAAAGGGCTTTTTGAAAATACTTGAGTTGTTGTGCCTCTTCGACGAGCCTCACGTGTTGAAGATGGTGACAATCACTTCCTAGAAGGTGTACCCAACCTCTGTCGATTAATTTGTGTGCAGTAGTCTGCACGATCTTAGAATAGAACCCCGTAATTGAACTAATATTTATTTGGAAAAGAACGCCGCGATCAAGGAGGTCCTCCGCCTTTGCTAAATCATTCTGTAAATAAAGATAGCGTTCAGGATGCGCCAGTACTGGCTTATACCCCTTAGTGGTTGCCATAAAGATGAATTCTTTCATGTTGAATGGCTCATTCAAAAAGTTAGTCTCAAAAAGAAGGAGATTTTTGCCAAAAGTTAGCACATCTTTATCTTGCTCGACCATTCTAAAAACCTGTTCATCGAGGTAATATTCGGCGGCAGCCTCGATTTGCATGTCAATCCGTTGACTTTCTAAATACGTTCTGAGTTTGGCAAGTCTAGACAGTATTTTTTCGGTTGGATTCTTGTAGGTATCGCTCATTACATGAGGGGTTGTAATAAGTTTTCTGTATCCTAATTTTTGAAAGTGCAGAATTACATCTTCAGATTCCTCGTACGACTGCACACCATCATCCAGCCGGGGCAGGAGATGGGAATGAATATCAACCTGCAATGGATTGACATTTTTAGTTGGCTCTTTTTTACGTACCCAATCGAACACTATACCTTAAAGATTTTCATAAACCAATTATTCTTGCGCGGCTCTTCATAATAACCATATCCATAACTTTGTTCTCCTGTATTCGGCAAGGCATTAAGCAGCGTTGTAATGTTTGAGAATTTATTAATATTAATTATACGCTGCAAGTTGTAAAGAAAATCCTTCTTTGAGTAATTTGCCCGGAAAATATAGATGGAAATGTCAGCTTGCTTCATCGCCATGATCCCATCAGTGACAAGACCTACTGGAGGCGTATCCAATATAATGTAGTCGTAACTTTTCTTCAAATCTTGCAGAAGGCCTTCAAACTCACCATTCATGAGCAATTCTGAGGGATTTGGTGGGTGGGGACCCGAATGCAAATAGTGTAAATTTTCCAATCGTGTTTTCGTCAAGCAGCTGGCCCATGTGTCTCGTCTTATCAAAATGGTACTTATGCCCCTTGTCCCGTCCTCGATGTCAGTGGGTAAATTATTTTTCGGCTTGCGCATGTCTAAGTCAAGCAGAATTACTTTCTTGTTAGATAATGCCAATACACCACCGAGGTTCATAGCAATGAAAGATTTTCCCTCACCGGATACGGTTGAGGAGATGGCAATGACCTTATTGGTTGAGTGGGTATTGAAAAAATCGAGATTGGTGCGAAGTGTTCGAATTGCCTCGGACACCATTGACTTCGGGTGGTCCATGATATGAAGACCGATTTCGTCCAGATGCCTGGATGACGGGACAATTCCCAAGACAGGGACACGTTGTATTCTCTCAATTTCGCTCAGGCTGGTTATTTTGTTATTGATGAGATAAAGGGAGCCCAATACGAGCAGCATCAGCGCTATGCTTGCGACAAAACCAATCCCAGTTATTACAAGTTTGTTGGGCGAAATTGGATCAACCGGCATTGTCGCAGGCGATAGGATCTTAAAGTCTGGGATGCTACCGGCCTGCGCTATCTCAAATTCTGATTTCGACTGCATGAGCGATAAATAAAACTGTTCATACAATTTGTAGTAGCGGAGGTTCTTTGAGTATTCAGTGGTCTTATCTGGCAGGTTGACAAACTCATTTTCTAACCTTATTTTCCTTTGATTTATATTTTGAAGTTTCTTGAGCGATTCAGCTTTTAGTTCGGCAAGCTGGTTGTACGCGTTCATCTCGATAGTTTCAATTTCTTTTTGTTTTCCGCGATAAGCAAAAGTTATCTCGTTGTAGGAAAGTTTCAATTTTTCACGTTCAAGGTGAAGTCGTTCTAGCTGCGCAAGATTATCCGCCAAGGTAGGTGGAAGTACCTGGCGTTGCGATAATGAAATAAAATAATCTCCGGCCTTCAGTCCGTCCATTAGCAAGTCTACTTGCCTGATTTTCTGCGTCAGATTATATCGCTGTGAATCGATTGAATTAATCAATCCGACAGTATTCATCAGCTCTTCATCCAGGTTATTGGTTCTGTTTTGAAGCGTAAAATTTTCAAAATAGTGCTCATAGTTCTCCATATTCTTTTCAATACTCACGAGTTCATGCGAGATCCAATCGATCTTTTGTTTTGTCGCAAGATTTTTTTGATCGTTGCTGTATTGAAGGTACATGGTGTCAATCTTGCTCAGTATTCTGTTGGCTTTATACGCGTTGTGGTCTTTAAACGATATCCGCACGGTATTGGCATTAAAATTCAAAGGTTCTGCAGTCAGGTTCGCGAGAAGATAGTCGAGCAGAAGTTCCTGGCTATTAATAACAAAGAAGTATCCAATCTCATCACCTTTCGCAAACTTTTTGTTCTTCTGTAGCAGAAGTTCCAGACCATCAAGCGATATCTTTGAGTTGTACGTGCCCTTCAGCTGTTCACCGTTGCTGCCATACGTCAATGTGAACTCATTCGGCCCAGTCTCATCAAAGTAGATTGGCCTGTTAAATAGGTTGTGGTTGCGCGCAGTGTACTGCACCGTAAATGGCTGACTCTGGTAAAGTTCATCATTCAGCACCCTGCCAACGCTGTAGTAGCTTACATCCAGGGCTGAAGAATCGAGTAGTCGACTTAAGAAAAGACGAGATTGAATGATCTCAATTTCTCCTGATATTAGATTTAGATTTTGATCCTCGATGGCAGTTTTGATGCCGAAATCAGAAGCTTCTTTCTTGACATCTAATTTCAGTACTGAAGCTGATTCATATAGATTCTTCGTATAACGCACCACCAGGTATGCTACGAGATTCACCGAAAGAAAGATTAAGGTCAACCATATCCAATTGGATCTAAAGACAATACCAAGTTTATTGAAATCAATCCCTTCAGCTTGCAACGATTGAACCTTAGTGTGCCTATCATTTTCCACAATTCTTTATTTTATTAAAACGATAACCAGCGTCGTTAAGCTTGTCAATATGCTAAAGATAATGCCGTAATCACGCAAACCTTCGCTCACCGGTCTTCGCACCGGCTCGACGTAAACGATGTCTCCGGGCTCAATGGCAATATTGTCTTTCATGTACCCGTCAATGGTACTCAGATCTGCAACGAACACCTCTTCTCCCCGCAGGACCCGTATGTTGTGGGCCATGGCATCATTACTCAGACCTTCCGCAAGGGCCAATACCTCGACGAGGTGCATATTTTCATTAGCCAGTGGGATCACCTGCCCTCCTGGTGCGCCAAGTACGATGACACGTTTATTGATGTATCGAAGGATAACAAAGGCGTCCTGATAGAAAGTCGAATAAGATTTTTGAAGTACTTCTTCTGCTTGTCGAATTCGTAAACCCTCCAGTTTGATTTCTCCAACCATTGGAAATTTTACAACCCCATTGACGTCGACAAGATATGTCGGTGTGGGCTTCTGGTTTAAGCTCTGACCGCTAATGTCCTTTGTAAGCTCCAGGTCAGGATCGATAATTCTCTCTCCTTTATTGGTATACACATCAATTTGCAGATAGTCATTTTTTTGAATGATGTAATTCTCTTTCTGCGACCGCGCTTTGTTCCTTCACGTTATATCCTTCAGGCACCTTAAACATGATGTTCTGTTTGTAGCTGCAGGAGACAAGGATTAGGCCCAGGACAAGATAGCAGGAGGAGTTACCAAAAGGTATTTTTTTCAACGTATAAGATATTGATTCGCTATGGCAAAATTACTGATTTTCTTAACAACTCAGCCAGGTGAGGTAGTTGTAAGTCCTTTTCTGATAAAATAGGATCTTTAACGCGCCAATCAATGTTCAGGTCTGGGTCATCCCAGACTATTCCGGTTTCAGCCCCACGGTTATAAGCGCAAGAGCATTTGTAGAAAAAAATGGAGTCTTCCAGAGCAGCAAATCCGTGGGCAAATCCCTCGGGAACCATTAGTAGTTTTCGATGCTCGCCATCCAGCACACAATAGTAAACCTGACCAAATGTTTTGGATTTTTGTCGCAGATCTACGACAACGTCAAGTACTTTCCCTGAAATAACGGTCACAAGCTTTGCTTGCGAATAGGGCTCCATCTGCATGTGCAGACCACGGATCACACCTTTTTTTGAAAAGGATTGATTTTCCTGCACGAACCGATAGGTAATATTTTGCGCTTTAAAGGATTCTTCTTTGTAGAATTCATAAAACCATCCCCTGTTATCATTGAACACGGTAGGAATAATTTCAACCAACCCCTCAAAACCGGTTGTTTTTATTTCCATGAATTCTGACTAATCAGGAGGCCTTTCTGAAATCGGCCAGCGTTAAGAGATACTTATTAATAACAATGGATTCATCATATTCTGTTTCGATTTTTGCTCTTCCATTAAGGCCAAATGCTTTTAGTTTTTCATTCTCCAGGCTGGCCATGAGTGTCATTTTTTCAGCAAGGTCATCTGCATCTTTGAGTTTGCAGAGAAATCCATTGAAATGGTCTTGCACGACATGATTGCATCCTGGAACATCGGTAGCGATAATTGGTTTTGCCGGAGCTAGCGGCCTCGAGCAGCGTTCTGGGCGTACCCTCGCGATAGGAGGGCAATACGATACAATCGGCATTTTCAATAAAACGTTTTACATTATCCGTGGTCCCCAAATACTCAATGGTCCCGGAATCAATCCATTCCTGGATCACTTTTTGTTTTATACCGCGCTTATGAAGCGGATCCATCGCGCCAAGCACTTGGAATTTTGCATTTGTCCCTTCAGCTCTTAGTTTCCGTACGGCTTCAATGTACTCAAGGACCCCCTTATCCGTTATTAGTCTGGATATCAAAAGAAAGGTAAACTTATCGTTGCGTTTGAAGATCGATGGTTGGAACCGCTCCAGGTCAATTCCCGAACCGGGCAGAATGTCTACGACCGCCGGGGAGACCAATTTCTTATCCAGGAAAAGCCTCATGTCCTCTGGGTTTTGAAAAAACACTTTGTTGGCTGATCGGAAACTGATTTTATACAGCAAAATGGCCATAAATGACACCAAGTTCCTTTTCAAAAACACAGTCCCTAACCCGCAAACATTGTTTACCACAGGAATTTTCAAAAAAGATGCTGCTATTGTCCCATAAACATTGGGCTTAATCGTATAGTGGAGAATAATGTCGGGTTTCACCCTTCGGTAGATCATAAACAATTCTACGATAAGGGCGGAGTCTTTTATGGGATTGGCACCCCTACTGTCCATCTTGACCCGGTGATGAATACAACCGGCGCTAGATAGTAAAGGCGTATACTTGTCTTCCGGAGCGACAGTATGAACTTCATGGCCTCTTTCTAACAAGGCACGAACAAAATTCATCCTGAAATTGTAGATATTCCAAGAGGTGTTAAGGACAATCGCAATTCTCATTTTATCCCGGGCTCTGATTATGAGAATTTCTCCGATCCTAATAATCGACAAGTAGTCGAAAATAGCAGGCGATCTTCAAGAATCTCTGGCTTTAGATGCTCCAAAGATAAAGAAAGTAACTTTATCAGAAAACTAAGTTTACAAATTATGCTTTATGTTTGGACTATCTAATTCAAATTAATGACACCTCAGGAGAACAAGGCCGTATTGGTCGCTTTGGGCAATGCGCAGCAGGCAGAAGTAACGCAAGAACACCTTGATGAGTTGGCTTTTTTAGCCGAAACGGCTGGAATAAGATCTGTAAGGCAATTTGTGCAAAACCTACCGCATCCGGATTCCCGAACTTTTGTTGGAAAAGGAAAACTCCTCGAGATAAAGGCATTTGTACGGCGCGAGCAAGTTGTGCACGTTATTTTTGATGATGACCTTACGCCCTCCCAGCTAAAAAACCTCGAGAAAGAATTTAATGCTGATGACAACGCGGCTAATTACAAAGTCAGGGTATATGACAGGAGCCTTTTGATTCTTGACATCTTCTTGTGGCGCGCGCAGACAGCGCAGGCCAGAACGCAAGTTGAGCTGGCCAGGAATCAGTATCTGCTCCCTCGTTTATCACGACTTTGGACACATCTTGAGCGGCAACGGGGTGGAACCGGTACGCGGGGTGGCGCCGGCGAGCGGGAAATCGAAACCGATCGAAGGAATATTCGAGACCAAATTAGCGTCCTGAAAGAAAAACTTAAAAGAATAGAGAAGCAGAAGTACACACAGCGCAAATCGCGTGAAAATATTGTGCGCGTCGCACTGGTGGGCTATACCAATGTGGGTAAATCAACTTTGATGAACATACTCGCTGGATCAGGTGTGCTTGCTGAAAACAAGCTTTTTGCAACCGTTGATGCAACAGTAAGGAAGGTTAGCTTTGGAAATGTGCCATTTCTGCTTTCAGATACCGTAGGATTTATTCGCAAACTCCCGCATCATTTGATTGAGTCTTTTAAATCAACGTTGGACGAGGTTCGAGAGGCTGATATCTTGCTGCACGTCGTCGACTTCGCCCATCCTTTTCACGATAATCAAATAGAGGTTGTCACCAAAACATTGCATGAAATCGGCGCCGTCAATATTAGAACAATCTTGGTATTGAATAAAGTCGACTTATATATGCAGCAAAACCCGGATGCAAACCTTGAAGAAATGACTGGATATTATCGGCAAATGGGTTTTGCGCATGTACTATTTGTATCGGCCACCGCAAATCAGAATATCACAGCGCTCAAGCGGATAATTTTTGAAGAGGTGAAACAAAAACACATTCAGATCTATCCCAACTTTCTAAAAGATGGATATGCATTCTCCCCGTGGCCACAAGGATAACCCAATGACCAATTACATTTTCAATCCAGTCCAATCATCATAAAAGCACCCCAGTAAATTGGCTCCGGATATTCAATGCGCAGTTCCTTTTTAGCGTCAATAAAACTTTGTCGAAGATTGTCTGAGTTTAGCCATTTCTGATAAAACTTAAGCATAAGCTTTTGGGTTGCATCATCATCAACCTTGAACATGCTCATGATCAGAACTTTTGCACCGGCAACCAGAAATGCACGCTGCAATCCGTACACACCTTCTCCCGCTTCCAGGTCACCCAGCCCCGTTTCACAAGCACTTAATACGACAAGATCTGTTTTGTCCAGATTCAGGCTCATCGCTTCATAGGCGGTAAGAATACCATTCTCCATATTATAGTTGTAGTCTGTCTTCTCCATGAGGTCGCCAGCGCCGCGCAACAACAAGCCAGTCCGCATGAGTGGGTTTTGGTTTAAAGAAGCCTCGCTTTCGTGGAGTTCGTCTTGCAGTGTTGTCTGTGTGGTAGGCTTATAAAACCCATGGGTGGCGATATGAAAAATCTTTGGGCTATTCATGTCTTTGACATTTTCCTCGGATGCCGACTTATCAATATACTCTGTTGTTATCCACCCTTTTTGCTTGAGCATAAATTGAAGCTGGTTTACTTCTTTCTCAGTGCCCGGCAAAGCCGCAACAGAATGATCTCCTGACGCTTTCGCATAAAAGGTAGGATTTCCAAACATAGAGGCTGTGTTTTCTGACGGTGCCGTTTTGGATTTTAACTTCTTCAAATACATATCCTTGGTGTTGCTGACCAATACAATGTTTGCATTGTCGATCACGTATTTTCCATCCGGCGTGGGTATTGCTTCCAGGTTTATCTGATTATAAACACCATCAGCGGAAAGATAGATTGTTGCGGATTGTCCAATACCATCAGCAATAGGCTTCCAAAAAACACCATACGAAACTGGATCCGCTATCTTCCCGGTGATGGCATTTCTATAGAATTTGAAGAATCGCGTCTCCATTCTCGTCCCGTCCGGCAACATGATTACTTTGGGTCTGGAGAAATCGTCCTTTAAGTAAAGCGCTGCGTAGATCACAGAATCAGAAAAGTCATGTTGAAAATAACGATAGCGTACCATTTCAATTGCCGTTTCGTTGGACCCCAGCGATTTCTTTACATCATTGTAGGTGATGCGCTTATTGTCAAAACTCTGGCCAAACAGTTCCGATTGCTGACTTAAGTTTTTTTCGAGTCTTTCAACTTCCTGCTGAAGTTCAGCAGGATCTATTCCGTTTTCTACAAGGTCGGTAGGGCTCATAGAAAGTGCTAACGTGAGTAACTCTTTCTTCTGCAAGCCAGGTGCTGTATTGGGTCTTTAATTTCTCGTCCGTGCTGTTGAGGATTCGCTCTCGGATTTTGATTGAAGAACTGAGCAGCAAGGCTTTGGTGAGCAACTGATAGTTATAAATTTTCCCTGAAAGATCCTTGAAGTCATCCAGGTTGCTGAAGGCCAACGTATTGTAGAATTCAAAATCACCTTTTATGGTATTCCAGTATTTGGCTTTCTCGCGTTCGCTGAGTGCAGGAAAATATTGCTTGATAAAGCCTTCGTAATTCGAAAGGGATTCTTCAATTAAGCGTTTGGATCGCTTGTATTCCTTTTGCATGTAGTAGACTTTGCTCAGTTTGGAGAGTACCTTGACATATTCTGGATGCGAAGTGCTGAAAAACTTTTCATACAGATTTTTTGATTGGTTATAAAATTCTTCTGCCTTACCGTAATCTTTCTGCTGGTAATACACATCGCCAGTAAGTGTGAATATGCTGGCGGTATTAATGTTGTTCTTCTTCCCGGTCTTTGACCGCCAAATATTTTGCGCCATCGTAAGGGCATTAAACGCGACATCGAATTTCTTTTCAGAAATGTATAGCACAGCCATGTTTTTGAGAATTTCTGCGTATTGTGGGTTATCGTTTCCGAGTTTCTCGGCAATAATATCTCGCGCTTCGAACATTAGCTTTTCGATGTCTGCTCGATTTTCTCCGTTATGGAACTTTATCAGCGCTATCTGAGAAAGCGATCTTGCGACTTCAATGTGGTTTCTTCCGAATTGTTTTTCCTGGCTGGCAATGGCTTTCGCGACATTCCTCTCAGCTTTGTCGTAGTCTCCGAGTGTATAGTAAATTTCGCTCAGCAATTTTTGCGTTGGCGCTGTCTTCGTCGAAATTTCGCCATACGTTTTTATAGCCATTTGATTAGCTTTCATCGCGGTCTTTTCTGCCTCGGTGTAGTCGCCTTTGGCCAACAGAATACGCCCCCTATTTATGATCGGTTCAATCAGCCGTATTGAATTTATACCATACAGCTTTTCGTACTCTGGTATCTGCGCATTCAAGAGTCTGTCTGCATCTGAGTAGCGGCCAAGTTGGATAAATAAGGATGTCAGTTCTTCCGCAGCAGAAAGTTCATTTCCAATATTCACGTCAGCCTTGGCGATCAGTTTTCTGGATCGATCCAGGTTGGACTCGGCTTCATCAAATAATCCTTTAATACCAAAGAGATTTGCCTCCGTTTCTATGGCATGAATGTAATCACCAATGCGATTGTCGTCTTTGCGAAATTCTTCCAGTATTTTGAGTGACCTGGATATATTCAATTCCGCTTTTTCATATTGACCTAACTTTATTTGAAGCTGTGCGATGCGGTCAAGTTCTATTCCATATTCAGGATCTGAATCACTAAATTTAGACCGGGCGACATCTGAGGCAAAGTCAAGCGTAGCGGAGGCTAACGTGTACTGATCAGTAAATTCGTAAAGCTTCGCCAAGTGATTGAGGATATCCAAATGGTCTTTGTGCCACGGTCCAATTTCCTTCGCAACAATTTTTGTGTAGCTCTCTTGAAAAATATTTTGTGCTTTTTCAATCTCGTTAGTGTAATCAAGATAGAAGCCTGCTAACCTTATTTTGGCCAAGTGGTATTCAGGGGAATGTTCCCCACAGAGTTCTTTCTTAATATCCGCAAGTTGTGTCAAATAGTTTTCAGCATTTTGATAGCGTCTGCCTTCCTGGGCTAATTCAAACACAAAGTTTAGAATGTGTTCTGTTGTTCTGTAATTTCTGGGCAACGACTTTGAGTTTAAGATGTTAGTAGCCTCTTTTTCAAGATTCTTTGTAAGATCGTTCTCAACTTTAGCATCGAATTCGACCGCTTTCAAGTTTATTTTCAAAAGGCTCTGCTTGGGAAAATTCTTATCAATGACTTTTTCATATTCGAGTTTAGTGTTGACGTACCGTGTCCGGTTGTCTTCCACCAGGATTTGGTGCAGATAAGCGAGGTATATATCATTCGCCAGTGTATTCGTTGGATTTGTTCTCTTCTTCAGGCTGTTTAATATGTTGTCGTATTCAAGCTCTTTTTCGCGCTGTTCATTGCCGTTGTCAACTAACATCTTGGCGTATAAATAGTTGTTCTGAACAAGGGCGAGGCTCGTTTCGCCCATATAACGAAGGTTCTTGCTAATCCAAGTTTGAGCTGCCTTAAAAGCGGAGTCTGCAGACAGCAAGTTGCCCTTCATACTGTACGCATTTGCGATGAGTGTTAGTACCGCTGCATAGTCGCTGTATCGTGCCGGGAGTTCGTCTTTCAGGTACCCGTAGCGTTTTAATATTGTCACCGTCAACAATGCTTTCTTTCTCCTTAGCTCTTCCCACAAAATAGGAATCCGAACTCTTCAGGAGGCTTATTGCTTCGTTGCAAAATCCTTGGCCGGTCATCGCCTCCGCTTCAACCAAAATGATTTGTCCGTTTGTGTAATCTGTTAATTGATTTGTGCGATTCAGGAGTTCTTTTGCATCCGCAAGATATTTTCTGCTAAGTCTGAAGTTACCATACGTATTATAGATGTCGGCAATTTCAATCATCGTGCCGGCATAACTTGCGCTGTTCTCTCCGAAGGTCTCCATGCTGCTTGTGAGGGCACTGCTCAGAGTTTTATCAAAGCCATCTAAAATACCCGATGCCAGGTCGATCCGTGCTTCCCGTAAGTAGAGTCCCGGTACATACGAGTTTTTCTGCCCCATTTTGGACGCAATGGACTTCCTGACTGCCAGAAGAGAACTCTTCGCCTTTAGAAAACTTCCTTCCGCAAAATATGAATCTACCTTCCTTAAGGCTTTGTCGAATTTTTTGTTTTGTGAGCGTGCCGCCTGAATTGCCACTAAACTCAATAGAACAAACAAGGTTAGCCGGTAAATCTTCATGACTGGGAATTTCGTTGATACTACTAAACTAGTGAAATTCATTGGCAATTAGGACCACTTTGCCATCAGTTTGTAATATGCCGCGCTTCAAACGTTCATTGTGCTCTGCGTGCAAGAAGCTTAGATAGAATTTCTCTTGCCGCTGATGTGATCACCGTACCTGTGCCGAATACAAATGATACGCCAGACTGGAATAAGAATTCATGGTCTTTCTCTGGTATAACCCCACCCACAATAACCATAATGTCAGGACGGCCAATGGCGCTTAGCGACTCGATTAATGCCGGGATCAATGTTTTGTGCCCTCCCGCAAGACTGGAGACGCCGACAATGTGTACATCATTTTCAGCGGCCTGCATAGCCACTTCACGAGGGGTTTGAAACAGCGGACCTATATCAACATCAAATCCCAAATCGGCAAAGCTGGTTGCAATCACTTTTGCGCCACGATCATGTCCATCTTGTCCCATTTTGGCGACAAGAATTCTGGGCCTGCGCCCGTCAGATTCAGCAAAGCTGTCAGCAAGTTTTCTGACCTGGTCGAATTCAGTATTATCTTTCATCTCTTTCGAATATACGCCTGAAATTGAATTGATAGTTGCTTTATACCGACCATATGCTTTTTCGATCGCGGAAGATATTTCGCCCAGGGTGGCCCGTTTGCGAGCAGCATCAATCGCCAGCGTAAGAAGATTTTCTTTGGTATTCAATGCACCATTTGTTAGCTGTTCCAGGGAAATTTCGACGGCGTGGTTGTCTCGTTCGGCTTTTAATTTTCTTAGCCGCTCAATTTGTTCCTGCCTAACTGTCGTATTATTGACTTCCAGGATATCAAAGTCCGGTTTTTCCGTTGAAGGGTACTTGTTCACACCCACGATGACGTCGCGGCCAGAATCTATGCGTGCTTGTTTTGCCGCTGCCGCTTGTTCAATACGCATTTTAGGTACGCCACTTTCGATTGCCCTCGTCATGCCGCCTAGCGTTTCAATTTCTTCGATTAAGTCCCAGGCATTTTCGACAAGTTTGGCGGTAAGCGACTCCAGATAGTAGGACCCCCCCAATGGGTCTACAAAATGGGTCATTCCTATTTCCTTTTCCAGGTACAACTGGGTGTTTCGCGCAATTCGCGCTGAAAAATCTGTTGGTAACGCTATCGCCTCATCAAGAGAATTCGTGTGCAACGATTGTGTTCCACCCAGCACGGCAGCCAACGCTTCAATTGTAGTACGCGCCACGTTATTGTAGGGATCCTGGGCAGTAAGACTCCAACCTGAAGTCTGACAATGCGTACGCAGCGCCATCGACTTTGGATTTGTTGGATTGAATCGCCGGACGATCATTGACCACAATAATCGACCAGCACGCATCTTGGCAATCTCCATGAAAAAATTCATACCGATACCCCAGAAGAAAGAAATCCGGGGCGCAAAGTCATCAATGGCAATTCCTCTGTCGATGCCGGTTCGAATATACTCCAGTCCATCGGCCAGGGTATAGGCTAATTCAAGATGCGCCGGAGCGCCAGCCTCATGCATGTGGTAGCCACTGATGCTGATGGAGTTGAATCGGGGCATCTCCGTCGACATGTATTGAAAGATGTCACCAACGATACGCATAGACGGTCCAGGTGGGTAGATATAAGTATTGCGGACCATGAATTCTTTAAGAATGTCGTTTTGGATTGTTCCGCTCAATTGATGAGGCATTATGCCCTGCTCTTCAGCCGCCACGATGTAAAACGCCATGATCGGAATGACCGCACCATTCATTGTCATAGAAACAGACATGGTGTCGAGTGGAATTTGGTCAAAAAGGATTTTCATATCCAGCACAGAGTCTATGGCTACACCTGCCTTGCCAACATCACCAGCGACCCGCGGGTGATCAGAGTCGTATCCACGATGCGTGGCGAGATCAAAGGCTACCGAAAGACCACGCTGACCTGCCGCAATATTTCTGCGATAGAATGCATTTGACTCCTGGGCGGTTGAAAAGCCCGCGTACTGTCGAATGGTCCATGGCCTGGACGTATACATCGATGCATAGGGGCCACGCAGATAAGGGGGGATGCCCGCTGAAAAGTTTAAGTGTGCTAAATTAGCGATGTCATCAGGTGTATACGCTGGCTTGATGGCGATGTTCTCCGGACTTTGCCAATTGCCTGTGGCTAGGCCTGCCGCAGAAGCCGGGGCATTGAACGTGTCAAAATTTAACTTGGAAAAATCCGGCTTCATGATGGGTTCATTTTTTGCTGGAATGCTATCCATGCGGACCGTACAATTTTATCTACCATATCATCCATAACGTAGGCGCCGGCCACAGGATCAGCAACTTTATCGACATGGGCTTCTTCGCGAAGGATATTGGAAACGTTTTGGGCAATGCGGTTCATCATGACATTGCTTTCATCTTCAGCCACATTGGTTACAGCATTGCATCCACCGAGGATAGCGGAAAGTGTCGTCGTCGTTCCTCTTAGCATATTGCTATGGGGCTGGAGTCTTTCGTTAACCCATCGCTCAGATCGGCCATGAATTTGCAGATCTTCTGGCATGTAGGTTTCGATCTCGAATGCGTGGGCGAGTTGAAACCACAATATCCTACTTGCTTTAAATTTTGCCATCGCGGTAAAAAAATCAGTTTCTATCGCATACGATAGGCTGATATTTCGGAACACAATGCTTTTTGTCGACACCCAGATCGGTAAGTATATCCATCAGTACCGCAGCCCGCGCCAATGCTTCAGAAATTTCCTGGACAGGAGAGGAGGGTTTAATGTGAATGCCAAACGCATGAAATCTACCGTCGGATAGCGCTTGAAGGTTGGATTTGATTTCATCTGGGAACGTTTCCCAAAATAGGGCTCCGGCCAACGAATCCAGGCTGTAGTTTTTTCGTTGAATAACACCAGCAAGCCCTGCAAGTATACTTGTGCCCGAACGAGCCAAAAAAGAGACGTTGCAATATGGCCAATCAATTCCTTCCAATAACGTATTGACATCAACCGACTTAAGCTTGCTTAGATCAAACAACAGCCCATCCACACCGCGTTCTAAATAGCTGAGGGCTAATCCATTCGCTGTTTTACAATCAGAAACAGAAATTCGTGGTAAACTTTGCCACGCGCGCGGTCCCGCATGAGGCGCGTGGCTGGGGTTTAGCTGATAATTCCTGACGTATTCGCTTGTTTTGACATCATCTGCATTGTAATACGGAAGAAATTTCAAACCATCATTTGTTGTCCAGCCTAATTTTTCAAAAGGATTTTTTCCCGTGAGCTCCTGAGAAGCCTTCTCTGACCAATCTTCTGTGTTCGATATTGGGAACGATTGCTGTAGCAGGTCGTGAATGGAGGTCTTTGACATGTATCCTAATTTCAATCCAATTTTAATCAAGTTTTTTATCATGCCTTTGTGTTTTAAATTTTAAAATTTTGCTATCAATTTTTTTTTCTGAAAAATCAAGGACCAGTTGACTTGTTTTCTTACACTCTTTTTTTACATCTTTGTTTCCCCTTTCCACCTGGAACCTAAATCCTATAGAACTGAGAGATTAATGGAAGTAAGCAGCCGCACCGTATGGAATGATTGCCTGGAAGTAATTCACGAGAATGTCGGTGAAGAGAATTTCAATACTTGGTTCAAGCCGATTTCACCCTTACGGGTTGAGGGTGATGTGCTTACCATTCAGGTTCCTTCTCAATTCTTTTACGAATGGCTTGAGGATAACTATGTCCCAGTATTGAAAAGGGCGATACACACCGTGCTGGGTCCAATGGGACGTCTTGAATACTCGGTTGTGGTAGACAGCGGTAATCAGCAAGCACCAGTTGTTTCGGTAAACTATCCAGCGAATGGCGCAGGTAACAGAAGAAGTTCCATGAATGGCCTCTCTGATGACTATTCGCCCTTTTCATTTAAAGCACTGAATCCCAAAACAGTTAATTCACGCCTAAACGCAGCTTACAGCTTTGATAATTTCGTTGAGGGTGACTGTAATCGGCTTGCGCGTTCAGCGGGTGTGGCTGTGGCCAAGAAACCTGGTGTTACTTCTTTTAATCCGCTGATGCTCTACGGCGGTGTTGGCGTAGGTAAAACACACCTGGTGCAGGCTATTGGCAATGAAATCAAAAACAACATGCCAAACAAAGTGGTCTTGTACGTTGATCAGAGCGATTTTACGAATCAATTTCTGAATGCTTTACAAAACCATAAACTTCAAGATTTTCAAAGTTTTTACCAGCAAGTAGATTTACTGATCCTGGATGATGTGCAATTCCTGGCAGGTCGCGAAAAAACACAGGAGATGTTTTTTCATATTTTTAATCAATTGCACCAATCCGGGAAGCAGATTATCATGACCAGTGATTGCCCGCCGCGGGATATGAAAGGTTTTCAAGAAAGATTGCTTTCCCGCTTCAAATGGGGGTTGACTGCAGATTTGCAGGAGCCTGATTTTGAGACCAAATTGGCCATAATCAATCGTAAGATGCTTGCCGATGGGATTCAAATTCCAACAGAAGTTTCGGAATACCTCGCCTACAGTGTGGATACTAACCTCCGCGATATGGAAGGTGTGCTCAATTCATTAATATTCCATGCAACCTTGCTGAAAAAGGAAATTGATCTTGAACTCGCTAAAGAAGTGCTCAAGAATATCATCAAGGAAATCCAATCGGATGTGAGTGTCGATTTTATTCAGAAGACAGTAGCCGAATCTTTCAAAATTGATCTTGAGGTGATGAAAGGTAAGGTCAAGAAAAGAGAGATTGTGATTCCGCGACAGGTTGCTATGTATTTCTGCAAGCGCTATACCCAGTTGACACTCGCGTTAATTGGCGAAAATTTTGGTGGTCGAGATCATAGTACCGTAATCCATGCGCTTGAGTCTGTAGAAGATATGATGAAGACGGATCCAAATTTCAAGGCTACCGTTGATGAGCTAGGCAAGAAACTGAAATTGCGCGTGTCTTAAGCTATCGCACCAAAAGTACCGTTCCTCTTTATTTTTCCCGAGCTTAGCATTACCTTACTACAAAGGGAATTTCAACTTGCTGTCTGGAACTGTTTATACCATACAGTGCTCCGCGACCTTTATACTTGGCAAAGAAATCCACTACTTCTTCAGGATCTTTTACACGCACACGGTTAATGGCGATGATGGTGAAGTTTTCAGGAACACCAATCTTTCTTAGAAGACTGTTCTCCTGTATCTTGAAAACTTTTACACCGTACTGAGTCGCCTCAAATTGCGCGCCAAGCAATTCATTCTTCACAATCTTACGGGTGAGGATTTCGGTCGTACCGTTCAAGTTAACAAGGTCAAGGGTCGTCGTATTTGTTTTGCTTCCACGGATGTAAGTAATCGTGATTTTATCACCTGGGTAATGGTAACTTAATTCCTCCTCAAAGGCACTCTGTGAATTTATTACTTCATTGTTGATTCTTATGATGATGTCTCCAGGCTTCAAGCCTGCTTCCATGGCGGGCCCATTTTTCTCCATGCTTTCCAGTAGCACGCCCATGTAGTTTTGTGCTTTTGTATCAAGATCGTATTTCTTTGCGTTTTCATAGTTATACTCAACGACGGCACCACCGATGAAGCCTTGTTGCACAATTCCGTACTTCACTAAATCATCAAAGACTTTTTTTACGATATCTACAGGTATTGCAAAGGCATAACCCGTGTATGACCCCGTGCGGCTTAAGATTGCTGAATTTATACCTACTAGTTCACCGCTTTTGTTCACGAGCGCTCCACCGGAGTTTCCTGGGTTTATTGCGGCGTCCGTTTGGATGAAGGACTCAATAGGAAACTTGTCTTCCAGTATGCCAATTCGTCTGCCTTTTGCACTTACAATTCCCGCCGTCACCGTGGAAGCCAGCGAAAATGGGTTACCAACAGCAATCACCCATTCGCCTACTTGAAGATTTTTTGAACTTCCAAGCCCGATGGCCGGCAAGCCGGTTTCTTTGATTTTGATAACGGCCAGGTCAGTAGCGGGGTTTGTGCCGACTAATTCAGCAGGATAAGTGCGCTTGTTATAATTGACTTCAATGCGTTCAGCCGATTCGATCACATGGTTATTGGTGATGATATAACCATCGTCGGTAAAAATAACGCCTGAACCACTGCTTACCCGTGTCTTGCCGCCACCAGTAGCTTCTCCGAAAAACCAGTCCCAGGTGGTATAGGATGCGCCCCGGGAAATACTATTGATATAGACTACGCTTTGCGTTGCTTTTGATGCCGCTTCGCTAAAGTCGACAGGGGCGGGTACAATGGCAACTGGCGCAGAAGACGTCAGGGGGGCACTCCGCGAAGGCGTATCATAACTTACTGGATTGAAAGACGCTTCCGTTTGGGATCGGTTTATTACCGGTTTAACAAAATAATAATAGAACGTAAAAGCCCCGGCAAAACCGGCAATAAAACCGGCAAGTATGATTTTTAGGGTAGTTTTCATGAATGCTATCGTATTAACGCTGTAAACAGTATCCTGGATGACTGCGAAGTTGAATAAGTTTTAAATTATATCAAAAACGTAGCCAGCTTCGGAGAAGTTTATTGTCACCATACTAATTTGGAGGCAATTATGACAAATGCCCATCGAATTCAGTGGATGCCGGAGACTCAACTGACTAGATCAACTGTCAATTTTGTTAGTTTTGCGTGATATGGGGTTACGATCACGCATGGCAAAACCAATTGCTGCTTACATTGCTGCACAGACCAAGAAATGGTCAGCCGACCCCTTCAGGTATCAATCGAAAATGTTTAGCTACTTGCGTGACGCTGGAAGATCTACCGCATTTGGGCGTGATCATGATTTCGACTCCATTAACAGTTACGACGACTTCAAAAAGCAGGTCCCCGTACGTGATTATGAACAGTTGAGACCCTACATCGAAAGAGTATTGCATGGCGAACAGGACGTGCTTTGGAAAGGAAAACCAAAGTATTTTGCCAAGACCTCCGGCACGACGTCCGGCACAAAGTACATTCCCATCACCAAGGATTCTGTTTCAAACCATTTTAATAGCGCGCGTGATGCGTCCCTGAATTATGTTCACGAAAGTGGTAATGCCGCTTTTCTTGACGGGGGATTGATATTCCTATCGGGAAGTCCTGTTCTGACCGAAAAAGCGGGTATCAAAACCGGCAGGCTCTCAGGCATTGTGAATCATGAGGTTCCTGCAATTTTACGCTCCAACCAGAAACCAAGCTATGCCGTAAATTGTATTGAAGATTGGGAGGATAAACTGGAAAGAATTGTTGATGAAACGCTATCGGCAGACATGCGCATGATATCGGGCATTCCGCCATGGGCTCAAATGTATTTTGATCGAATACAATTGCGCACGGGAAAAAAGATCAAGGACGTGTTTCCCAATTTCTCACTCTTCATCTATGGCGGTGTCAATTTTGAGCCGTATCGCGCGAAGCTCATGGACTCGATTGGAAAGAAAATTGATTCAATTGAAACATACCCGGCATCCGAAGGTTTTATTGCCTATCAGGATTCGCAAGTCGAACCTGGTTTACTGCTGTTGCTTAACACCGGAATATTTTTTGAATTTATTCCTGTTGAAGAGTACTTTGATGCGCGCCCCCGCAGACTTAATATAGAGGATATTGAGCTAGGGAAAAATTATGCATTAATCATCAACAACAATGCTGGCCTTTGGGGCTACTCCATCGGTGATACTGTGAAATTTATTTCCAAGGCCCCCTATAGATTGCTTGTCACAGGAAGAATAAAACATTTTATTTCCGCTTTTGGAGAGCACGTGATAGGAGAAGAAGTGGAAAAAGCCATGAAGTTTACAATGGAAAAGTTTCCCGCAGTGGAATTAGTGGAGTTTACGGTTGCACCACAGGTTACACCCAATGAAGGACTGCCGCATCATGAGTGGTTCATCGAATTCGCCAAAGCCCCAGACGATCTCACCGGATTCGCGCTTGAGCTTGATCAACAATTACGCAAGCTGAATGTTTACTACGACGATTTGATCACGGGGAATATTTTGAGGACATTGCGTATTAAAAGTCTGCGAAAGAATACTTTCATCAATTATATGAAATCAGTTGGAAAACTGGGGGGTCAAAACAAGGTGCCGCGCCTGTCTAATGATCGAATTATTGCCAATGCCTTATCTGCGTTTTTGTAAAAGAAAGACAAACTAATCAGCGACAATATTGACTGCTCTTAAGAAACGAATCGCCATTTTAGGATCAACCGGGTCTATCGGTACGCAAGCCCTGGAGGTTGTCGCTGCCCATCCGGATAATTTTGAGGTGGAAGTGCTCACCGCCCAAGACAACTTTGAACTTCTGGTGCAACAAGCAAAGCGATTCAAACCCAATGCCGTTGTAATTGTGAATGAGGTGCACTACCCTTTAGTAAAAGCCCAACTTGCCGCAGAGCCCGTAAAAGTATATGCTGGCGCTGACGCACTTGATGCTGTCGTGCAAATGGACACTGTTGACTTGGTGCTTTCAGCATTGGTGGGATATTCCGGGCTGAAGCCCACGATGATGGCCATTGAGGCCGGGAAGACCATTGCCCTTGCAAACAAAGAAACGCTTGTTATAGCAGGAGAGTTGATCACGGGCCTTGCGCGTGAAAAAGGTGCGAACATCTATCCCGTTGATTCTGAGCACTCCGCCATTTTCCAATGCATTGTGGGTGAATTCCATAACAAAGTGGAGAAAATAATTCTTACAGCCTCTGGTGGTCCATTTCGGGGAAAGAAACGGAATGATCTAAAGTCGATTACCAAAGCCGAGGCACTAAAGCACCCCAACTGGACGATGGGCGCTAAAGTGACGATCGATTCGGCTTCTTTGATGAACAAGGGCTTGGAAGTGATTGAAGCGAAATGGTTGTTTGGCCTAAATGCTGATCAAGTTGAGGTGGTGATTCATCCGCAGTCTATTATTCATTCCATGGTGCAGTTTGAAGACAGCTCTATAAAAGCACAGCTTGGACTTCCTGATATGCGGTTGCCGATTCAATTCGCCATGTCTTATCCCGAAAGGCTGAAGTCAGATTTCCCGCGTTTTGACTTTTCGAATTATCCGGCTTTGACCTTCGAAAAGCCCGATACAGAAACTTTTCGTAATCTTGCGCTGGCATTTGAAGCGATAAATAGGGCTGGAAATATGCCCTGTGTACTTAATGCAGCGAATGAAGTGGCCGTGGCAGAGTTTTTGAAGGACAGAATTGGGTTTTTGGAAATGTCAGACGTAGTCGAAAAATGCCTTGAAAAAATGGATTATGTCAGTAATCCCGGGTATGAAGACTATGTAAATACTGACAAAGAGACACGGATTAGGGCTTTTGAACTTGTTAACAGCTAATTTGAGTTATAGATGAGTTGCGAATGGGGTAAATCTTGAAATCCCTGTTCGAAGGTGCATACAATGTTAAATTAAGAAAATTAGAAAATGGATTGGATGATAATGTTGGCTCAGCTATTACTGAGTCTGTCGTTTTTGGTAGCGGTGCATGAAATGGGCCATTTGCTGGCGGCAAAGTATTTCGGAATGCGCGTTGAGCAGTTTTCCATAGGATTTCCCCCAAAAATTTGGTCTTTCACCAAAGGTGAAACCGAATATGCCCTGAGTGCGATTCCGCTGGGCGGATATGTAAAGATTTCGGGCATGATCGATGAGTCGTTGGACACTGAAGCCATGAAATTGCCACCCCAACCCTATGAATTTCGGGCTAAGCCGGCATGGCAGCGCCTGGTTGTAATGCTGGGTGGCATTTTTGTAAACGTAATAGTCGGCATAATCATCTTTATAGGAATCACCTATACGTATGGTGACACGTACATCTTAAAAGATGCGATCAACAAAAACGGAGGCTTCTATGTTGGACCTGTCGGCGAAGGTATCGGCTTGAAGACAGGAGATAAAATAGTGAAGATCAATGGAGCAGATTTTGACTACCTCCAGGATATCGTTAACCCCGAGACACTGTTGAGCACGGATGGATATTATACTGTGGAACGTGATGGCCAATTAATCGATATTGCTATTCCGGAGGATTTCATTCAAAAATTTAATAAGAAGAACAGCGCCGGCAATTTCTTGTGGATGAGGCTTTCACCCGTAATTGCCGAAGTCGCCAAGGGTTCGTTTGCGGACAGAGTCGGTTTGCAGACCAATGACAAATTTCTGGAAGTGAATGGTATTCCTGTGACGTACAATGATGAGGTAGTGTCAATTTACAAGGCGTCCAAATCAGATTCCATTGCATTCAAGATTTTACGCGGAAGCGAGACGATTTCCTTTAACGAATACTTCAAGGGTGAAACCAGCATCGGCTTTTATCCGAATGCGGTGCCTTCGAGGGATTTTTTGAAAAATGCAGAGAAAAGGATTACCTATGGATTTTTTGAATCAATACCGAAAGGAACCCAACGTGCATTTACCACGCTGGCAGTTCAGGTAAAAGCATTTGGAAGAGTTGTTACCGGCGCACTATCACCCAAAGAATCGCTGTCGGGCCCGATCGGGATCATGCAGGCGTTTGGTGCCGAGTGGGACTGGTCAAGATTCTGGTCGCTTACAGGCGTACTTTCATTGGTATTGGCGTTCATGAATTTATTGCCGATTCCTGCATTGGACGGAGGTCATGTCATGTTCCTGAGCTATGAAATTGTTTCCAGAAGAAAACCTACCGATAAATTTTTGGAAACAGCGCAGAAGGTGGGTATGGTATTCTTGCTTGCCTTGATGGTATTTATTTTTGCGAATGATATCATCAAGTTATTTTAAACAAAACCGTACACCGACGAAGAGCTGTCTACAAAAAGGCGGCTTTTTGTATTTTTTGTTCATATGATTATCGTCCTGCGTTGGGTTTTTTCGTTTGTCTATTTAAATTAGCCCTTCGAAACTAGTAGACAAGCGGGAGTAGCTCAGTTGGTAGAGTATCAGCTTCCCAAGCTGAGGGTCGCGAGTTCGAACCTCGTTTCCCGCTCATTGATAATTAAGTAGTTATGTCGAAAGGATCAAATTTAGCCATCTCGAGTAACGCGTCTCGAACCAGATTGCCGAATTAGATTCAAGTGGAATTGCATTATTTAAACCATGAGAAGACTGCTGAAATTTTTTGTGATGATAGTCGTGGTGTCACTTCTGCTTTCGACGACATTAACGTCCTGCCATCCGTACAACAAAAGAATTTCCGGTAAGAATGTAAAGCGTGGCAGGACGTGAGGAATAATCCTATAAAAAGCCATCTTCATGCGTGCTAATCGCCTTATTTGATAATTTCAGCCTGCAGCTTTTCTTCCATTATTGGGTATTTGGGAGGTAAATAGAGTCGATCGCTTGCCACGGCGGTCTTCTGTAACTTCTAAAAGGAATAACCCGCTGGGGTGATCAATGGGCTGTATTCCAAAATTGTCAATAATGAGCAGCGCCTGTATTTCAATCCTAGCCATTTCTTTTATCATGAAGTCTGTTACAAACGTCCTTCAAACAAATTTCTCCCTAAGGTAAGGGCACGGATTTTTGCATCTGCGATCGAACGTTTCAGCATCCAAAAACCACAGTCTGGATGGATATAGCGAATGCGATCTTCACCCAGGAGTAGAACGGCATCTTCCAATCTCTTTGCGATGCGTTCGGGTGTTTCTATCACGGTGGATTTAATATCTACTACCCCCAACCCAATGCCAACTTCAGGCCGAAGGTCCTTGAAATATTCCAATTCGCTATATCCGCGATGCGCAAATTCAAGCACGACGTGATCAGCATGCAGCGCATTGACGTAAGAAATAAGTTTATCCCAGGTTCCTTTTTGTATGGTCTGCCCGCCATAGTTTCCAAAGCAAAGATGCACGGCCGGAACCTTTGGCACAGCATCAAGCATTACATTGATAGCACGTGCTGCCCATTCCCACTCTTCCGGTGAACCGGGAAGGTTAGCTTCATCTATCTGAACCACCGCTGCGTCTATTTCGGCGATTTGCTTTGCCAGCACCGTTGCTAATGCATAGGATAAAGAAGGGAGGTCTTTGTAGTGATAATCGAGTAACGTTTTACTAAGCATATGGGGCCCCGTGACGGTAAACTTCAAGGGGACTTTCGTGAGCATGGAAACTCTGCGATAGGCATGCACCAGGTCGAGCATCCCTTCTTGAATTGCACCTTCGACCACAGCTGCGGGACGAATACGAAATCCCATGCCTTGTTGCTTACCGAAAATCTTAACATCAGCACGTGTAATTTCACTCCTGACATTTCCCAGGGGCCGCACAAAGTATTCAATCATTCCGTTCGTTTCGGGATGGTTTATGTCAAAGCGATACAATTCACCATCAGCAACGACATCAATCTCTGCTAATTCCTGGGTTTTTAAAACCACCATCGTTGCATCTTCCAAGGCTTGCTGGGACGGGTATGCCGCGAGCCAATCGAACATTGGGTATGAGCCTACTACTGTTGTCTTCACCATAATAGGTTGGTATTAGAGAATTCATTCATCTTTTAGGGCAAAGCCAGCCTTTAATTTGTTCAGGCGCTATCTTTTTCGTTGAGTATTAAGTCGCACATTGGCGAGATAGAAAGCCAGTGAAATTCTGACCTCTCAATACAAGAAACCTATGCTAATCCATACAGGGATTGAGGCCGCTTTCGTCATTTTCAAAATCAACTTTATCCCAAAAGCGCGACGGCTTTCTGCAGGCTTTCCATATTAACTTTCAGAGCTTGTTCATCCTCCATATCCCGGATGACCTGGTTAAAGGGCTCGGTTCTCACCGGGCCAGCATAGCCGATTTTGACCAATGATTGTAGAAATGTCTTCATATCAATGACACCGGTTGCCAGGGGCAACTCGCGGGTTCCGTCAATTTGCGTGTCCCGCGTCAGCCCTGCACGGGCGTCATTCAAGTCGACCGTAATTATTTTTTCTGGCTGCAATGAAAGGATGTCTTCCGCAGTATCCTCTGCACAATACCAGTGAAACGTGTCCAGTTGAATACCAACATTAGATTCATTTATATGCTCAATCAACTCTTTGCATTCCCCCATGGTTCGGATAAATGCATACCTGTCTTTGGCCATCAAAGTCTTAGGACCTACATATTCCAAACCCAGTTTGATCCCATAGTCACCGATAACTTTAGCGCACGCTTTAAGCCGTGCGGCATGTTGCTTCATATTGGGGGTGTATGATAATGTAGGATGCGTTGGCATGATCCAGGTATTCATCAGGCTTGCTTCGGCAAACTTCAAGGCTTTTGCATGCTGCGGCAATTCCGCCAAACCTTTTTTGAAAGTCTGTTCGTCTTTCCTAAAATCCACCGGTAAATTTGTCGATCCCCAACCAATTTTATTCTTCTTTCTTTCATCTGTAAAATCCGTCATTTCTTTTTCTGAAAATTTGGCCAATTGCTCCGGCATAGAAATGATTGCTTCATATCCATACTGAATTGCCATTCTTAACAGGTCTTTTTGATCGGCACGAACACCGATATTACCCGGGTTGATGCAAAGCTTGAATTGGCGGCTTGCTGTAGCAGCACTTAAAGATGGAATAGATGGCACAAATGCTGCTGCCGCAGCCAGTGAGGAGGTTTTTACAAAGTTGCGTCGGTTCATGCAGGTGAATTTAGTATCAAAATAGGTAACAAAAAACAAATCACAGCAAACGCGATGGAGTAAGACCAAATGATGCTTAAAGAGAAAAAAGATAAAATCGCCTCCAGCTTATTTGATAATCTCAGCTTTCAGCTTTTCTTCTACTAATTTTCCATCTTTCATGGAAACGAAATAGCAATTGTATTCTTCGCCGAGCGATACGATTCTGAAGGGCTTTCCATTTTTGAATATGATACCCGAATAGTCATCCATGGCATACCCGGCTTTGAAGATACCGTTCTCAATATTCTTGTGGTACAAAGGTCTGCGGTACTCTTCACTGTGGTAATGCGGACTATGACTGAACGGAAGGAAACCCAATCCATGTACTACGGTTAATTCTATGGGTCTTGAATCGGTAGTGCCATTGTCAAACCAGCAAAGAGAACCCGCACTGCCACCAGACAGAATAATACCTTTCTCGAGTGCTTTCTTCAACGCTACGTCAATACCCTGCGCCTTCCAAATAGCAATCATGTTAAGCGTGTTTCCACCCCCCACAACGATAGCATCCATACTCAGCAGAACGTCTTCAAATGATTTTTTTTCATCGTACGAATTAATCCAAACTTTCTGGACATATGGCTCTACCGACAAATCATGTACCAGCTCATACCATCGAATGATATTTTGTTCACTGTCGCCCGATGCTGTGGGCAGGAAACAAATCCGGGGGCGCTCCTTGCCCGTAAGTTTTATGATTTCCTTAATAAATAATTTGTTTTGCCCGCCCCCGTACGGGAAAATGTATTGATCCTGGGAAAGTAATGTGCTTGCGCTTATGAAAGTCATACAGAAGAGAACTATCGCTTTTTTCATGGCAGCAAATTAACCACTAAAGGTTTGACAAAAAAAGGTATTTCTTGCTTATTGGCAGGGTGAGAAATTGCGTAAATTGAATTAATTCGACTCCAGGATTTACTTTCGTTTGGGTGCTGTGAAACTTGAATAAGTAAATGTGTGTTTGGGTGCTCTGAAGGCATCCTTTCCCTAAATTTGCATTTGGCAGATAGTACAACAACAAAATGTTAAAGCGTATGGTCATACAAAAATGTATTCTGAGTATTTTTTTAAGCCTGATGTTTATCGCTGTTGGGGCACAGCAAATAACACTGCAGGAGCGGTTGGGTTATCCGCGCGAAACAAAACTGGTCATCCTGCACGCCGATGATATTGGGCTAGCCCATGCTCAGAATCTGGCCACAATCTATGCTATGGAGAATGGGAGTGTAAATTCAGGAAGCATTATGGTGCCGAGCCCTTGGTTTTTTGAAATTGCGTCATATGCAAAAGCCCATCCCGCAGCGGACTTTGGTTTACATCTCACGCTCACCAGCGAATGGTCATTATACAAGTGGGGACCGGTGGCAGCACAACAAGAAGTTCCAGGGTTGGTAACGGACAAAGGTTTTTTCCATAACAACAATGCGGCCGTAATAAAGAATGCAAGCCCCGAGGAAGTTGAGATAGAACTGCGGAGTCAGATTGAACGTGCTTTAAAATTTGGAATTGACGTAACGCATTTTGACACACACATGTTTTGCGGTGTCGTTGATCCGGGATTTCTTTCCGTGGTACTAAAATTAGGACATGAATACAAAGTACCGGTGTTGCTGAATCAGGAATCGATGAAAAAGTGGCTGGATGTCGATTTGAAGAATTCTGTAACCGAGAAGGATTTGATGGTAGACAAATTGTTCATGGCTTTTTCGGAAGACTATGCGCAAGGTATGGAAAACTATTATACGGGCGTCCTGAAGTCGGTGAAGCCAGGCGTAAGCTGCATCCTTATGCACACCGCCTACGATGGCCAGGAATTGCGCGGTGTGACGGGTGACAACGTCGGTTATGGTGCGGCCTGGAGACAGGATGATTTTAATTTTTTTACAAGCGAAACCTGTAAAAAGCTAATTGCAGAGGAGAAGATTACATTGATTACATGGCGAGAGATCAGGGATAAGCTGGTTCGCTAGCCAAATCGTTTCCGTAGGTTATTTTCGATAAGGTTATTGGGCACTTCCGCAATGTTGATTTTGCTCTTGTGCTGGTTGTTTCATGAGGGGTCAAATATTGTGCTTGTTTCCAGTTGTCGTAAAGCGTTATTCACGCTTTCGGGTAATCCGTCAATCTTGGTCAAGTCCGATCCCCACAACGACGCATTTGACAATATGTGCTGCAGAACAATTTCCCGGTCATTAGTGCGCCAGGCCTCCGAAAAAAACGAAACTACTTCTGGCGAATCGTTTATGGGGAGGGTTTCACCCTGCCATTCTCCTTCATAAAATCGGATGAGTGCAGCAAGCGAATACAACAGCCGCTGTGGTAATTTTCCGGTCCTTTTTTTATATTCCAAAATGGTGGGGAGTACCCGTACCTTGAATTTTGAAATTGAATTGAGCGCTATACTCTTCAGTTCGTGCCGGATAAACGGATTTTGAAATCGTTCAAGCGTAGCCTCTGCAAATTTCTTGAGATCATCTGCGGGTAAGTCCAGGGTTGGGATTATTTCTTCGAAGATGGTCTTTTTGATAAATCCGCCTACGTAGGCATCATCTACAGCTTCTTTCACGGTTCTCAGCCCGCGTAAATAGGCTACCGGGACAAGCACCGTATGCGCGCCATTTAAGATGCTGACTTTTTGTGCTCTGTATGGCGTTAAATCGTCGACATACTTCACTGAAAGCCCCGCCTTGTCTGTGGGAAAAAGTTGCTGTACGTATTTTGGAGCTTCAATAACCCACATGTAGAACGGTTCTGCCGAGACAACAAGCTTGTCTTCATACCCCGTTGCCTGCTGAATCTCCTGAATTGTGTCTTTTGGAAATCCAGGAACAATGCGGTCAACCAAGGAATTGCAGAAGCTATTGCTTTCCGTAAGCCATCCAACAAAATTGTCTGGTAGCTTCCAGAACTTGCAATATTGTAGAATAATGTCTTTCAAAGCTTCCCCATTTTTTTCAATAAGCTCACAGGGCATAAGCACCAGCCCTTTGGTTGTATCGCCCTTGAAAGATTTGAAGCGGTGATACAGCAGCTGTGCCACTTTTCCGGGAAAGCTTTCTGCCAGCACATTGGCATCCTGATCGGTGGGATTAAATGCTATTCCCGCTTCCGTTGTGTTTGAAATGATAAATTGGAGGTCGGGGTTTTCGGCCGCTTTCAGGAACTGATCAAACGCAGCGTAAGGATTGATGGCGCCCGCAACGCATGTGATCAAACGTGTGGTGGAAATTTCTTCCCCATTCTGCAGCCCCTTCAGGATGACGTGGTATAGTCCTTCCTGCTCATCGTTTACAGGCATCCGGTTTTTTCTGAGTGGGCGGATGAGGAGAACATCCCCATTGAAATCTGTTTTTTCGTTCAGGATGTCGATCGCCCAATCAGCAAAACCCCGTAGAAAATTCCCGTCACCAAACTGTAGGACTTTTACAGGTCGAAATTGCATGTTTCCGCTAGTGACGCGGTTCAGTTTCTTGAGCATAGTCGAAATTAGATTGAGATGTAAATATTATTTCAATTCCACCGGACTCACAACATCCATATCGCTGTAATCCAGGTTTTCCCCGGCCATGCCCCAGATAAAAGAATAGTTACTGGTGCCGGCGCCACTGTGGATAGACCATGGTGGGGAAATTACCGCTTGGTTGTTCCTGACAAAAAGGTGCCGTGTTTCCTGAGGTTCTCCCATAAAGTGCGACACTACCTGGCTATCCGGCACTTCAAAGTAGAAGTAAACCTCCATGCGCCGATCGTGGACATGCGGCGGCATGGTGTTCCATACGCTTCCCTGCTTCAATTCCGTGAGTCCCATTTGGAGCTGGCAGGTTTGCAATACGCTGTTCACAAGCAGCTTGTGGATTATTCGGTGATTTGAGGTTTCCAATGCGCCAAGCTCCGCTACTTCGGCGTCCCGCAATGTGACTAATTTCGCAGGGTACGCTGTGTGGGCTGGTGTTGAATTAAAGTAATAAAGCGGAGAATCACCTTGATTAAAAACCACCTCGTTTGCGCCGCGCCCAATGTAAAGCGCTTCTTTATAGTTTAGCGTATAGTCCGTGCCATCAACAGACACGACGCCCTTTCCGCCTACATTGATAATGCCGATTTCTCGACGTTGCAGAAAGTAATCGGCTTTAAGGGACTCAAAGGGTAGCAATGGTATGGGTTTTGTAATCGGCTTAACACCGCCAACGATAAATCGGTCATAGTGCGTGTAGCATGCGCTAACCATGTCATCAAGAAAAATATCGGGGACAACAAAGGCTTCCCTGAGTTGGTTTGTGCGAAGCGTTTTGAATTCATTAGGATGAATTGCGTATCTTATTTCATGTACCATGTGAGATGCGGTTACGGTGGCTCGAATATATTGCAAAATGGCAAAAAAGTTGACTCATAATGCGTTTATTCCATGGTTGGGATCAGGCATCGTTGGCGGAGACAGACTTTACCGATTACAATACGCCATCAAACACAATAGCGACAGTGCCAAACGCAGCATGAAACACAATCTGACGTTACGTCACGGGCCATCGCACACTTTTTTGATTTCCAGGCCAGGTTTTGATTTCCTTTTAGTATAATCGCGGGCACGCATTGTTTTTATATATTTCATTCTTCATCGGACCGCTTCACGCAGGTATGCTGTGGAGTTGTGTGAACAGGACCGACTACTTAAACGACATAGAAAATGGCTGTCTTAAAAGCGGATGATGCTAAACCTACCAAAGTAAGGGAAGGTGTTGAACGGAAATTGCTTCATGGCGAGAACCTGATGATGGTTGTTATTGACTTTGATAATGGCCCTTGGGATGAGCCTGACATACCGCACCATCACGTTCACGAACAAACAACATATGTTGCCGAGGGCGAACTAATATTCTTTTGCGAAGGGGAAACGGAGCAGCGGTTGAAAAGGGGGGATTTGTTTTTCGTGCCATCGGGAAAAGAGCATACTATACAACTCCTTACTCAAAAGGTGCGACTCGTTGATAGTTTTAATCCCGTCCGTAAGGATTTTTTATAGGCTTCCGCGACACTAACCCTATAACGAAACGCCGCGCTTCCAGGGAATAAAATCGTCCTGATTGAGCTTAACAGCCTTTGGCGTAACGGTGCCGCTGGCAACATCAATAATGAAGTTCAGAATTTCTGCGCCCACCTGTTCAATGTTCTTTTCTCCAGCAATGATTGGCCCACAGTCAATGTCAATGATATCGGGCATTCTCTGCGCAAGTTTTGTGTTGGATGCGAGTTTTATGACGGGCACGATAGGATTCCCTGTTGGGGTTCCCAGCCCTGTGCTGAACAGCATGATATTGGCCCCGGACCCGGCCATTGCGCTCGTGCTTTCTACATCATTCCCGGGCGTGCATAGTAACGTTAGCCCTGGGCGTCGGATATACTCGGTATAATCCAATACATCCATTACCGGAGAGGTGCCGCCTTTTTTTGCTGCTCCAGCGGATTTCATCGCATCGGTAATTAGTCCATCCTTGATATTACCAGGTGATGGGTTCATATCAAATCCTGAACCCACGGCTTCTGCAGCGCCGGCGTATGCCCGCATAAGTTGTGCAAATCGCTCAGCAGTAGCAGGATCAGGGCAGCGGTTCAGGAGTTCCTGCTCAACACCGCAGAGCTCGGGAAATTCGGAAAGAATTGATGAACCGCCAAGGGCGGCAATGAGATCGGACGCATGTCCTATTGCCGGATTCGCGGAGATACCAGAAAAGCCATCCGAGCCGCCGCATTCAAGTCCTACAACGAGCTTATTTAGCGGTGTTGGCTTACGTTCTTCTTTGTTGGCTTCTACCAATGCCAAAAAAGTTTGTCTGATCGCGTTCGCCAGCAAGTCCTGTTCTGTCCCTTCTTTTTGCTGCTCCAGGATAATGAGTGGTTTGGAAAACGAGCGGTTGATTTCGTTTAGTTTTCTGGTAAGGATTTCTACCTGCGCATTCTGGCAACCCAGACTCAAAACAGTCGCACCCGCGACGTTTGGATTATTGATGTACCCGGCGAGGAGCCCGCACAGGGCCTCTGCATCCTGGCGCGTACCGCCGCAACCTCCTTCGTGCGTCAGCAGTTTAATGCCATCGATATTTTTGAAAATCTTTGATCCCTGTGTATCACTTGTCTTAGCTAACGGAACGGACTTGATTGCGTCTGTTTTTCCTTCGCGATAGAGTTGCACCAACTGATGAACATAGTTTTTGTAGGCATCGTGTTTCGCAAATCCAAGTTCTTCTTCAAACGCATTGCGTATAACGTTAACATTGCGATTTTCACAGAAAACCAGGGGAATAATTACCCAATAATTTGCAGTTCCTACCTGACCGTCCGCGCGGTGGTAGCCCATGAAGGTTTTGTCGCGCCATGGACCTGTATCGGGCGCTGTCCACTGCACAGCTTTTGTCTTTCCGGCGAAGGCTGCGGATTTGTGCTTTACATTGTGCGTACCGATTGCGCCACCTGCTGGGATAGCTTTCGTGGCTTTACCTACAAGGATTCCGTACATAACAATTTCATCTTCCGGCGCCATCGCCTGCAAAACAAATTTGTGTTTTGCCTGAACATCATTTGCAAGGATTACTGCATGTCCATTAGTCGAAATCTGGTCTCCGGCTTTCAGATCAGCCAGCGCTACCAGAACATTGTCTGCAGGATGAATTCTTAGAAATCTATTTGACATACCTTTAAAACAATTATCTTGCGCAATCGATTGCGATAATCAGCGTCATTTTTTTTCGGCCTAAAAACTAAAGTTTAAGAAATATTGCATAAATATCAGTGGTATAATGTCAGTAAGCAAGAAAGACGTAATTATCAAGATAGCAGCCTCAGGCGTCATCCCTGTTTTTTACCATGCTGATATGGATCTCTTGCTGCGGATACTTTCTATCAGTTACGGGTGCGGTTTGCGCGTGTTTGAGTTTATGCACCAACGTGACAACAAAGGCCTTCGTTACTTTGAACATCTTGTGGGACGACTGGACGAATTCCCAGGACTTGCTTTGGGTGTGGGTACGGTGCTCGACGCAACGATGACGGAACGGTATGCATCAGCTGGCGCCCACTACATTGCGTCACCCTTTCTGCGCCCGGACATGGGCCAGGTTTGCAAAAAAAACAATGTTATCTGGATGCCAGGATGCACGTCCCTGCTTGAAATTGAAAATGCTGAATTACTGGGCGCAACTGCTGTCAATGTGCTGCCTGGAAATGTGCTGGGCGTCGATTTTATGGCGACAGCAGCCAAACAAAATCCTGCAATGCATTTCATCCCTTCAGGTATTTCGGATTTCAGAGAAAAGGAGCTAACAAAATGGTTTGAGGCAGGTATATTGGCCCTGAAGTAGGCTCACAGTTGTTTACCAAAGAAGATGTGTCTCACAAAGACTGGTCAAAAATTGAAAGGAATCTAACTGAATTATTAGGGAAAATAAAGAAAGTTCAATCCGTTCTAAACATTACGCTGTAGATTTATTTCACCATGAAACCCATCACTACCGCAATACTTTCATATGGCATGTCAGGCGAGATTTTTCATGCTCCCTTGTTAGCAGCACATGCTGGCTTCACACTTTCAACTGTTGTTCAGCGGAATTCAATGACGGCCAATATCCGGTATCCAGATGCTAAAATTGTGCGAGATATTGATGCGGTAATGCAGGATAAGACCATCGAATTAGTCATCGTAAACACACCCAATGGGACCCATTACCCGTTCGCAACCCGCGCGCTGGATGCAGGAAAACATGTTGTCGTTGAAAAACCTTTTTCTGTTACAACTGAAGAAGCCGATGGAATGATTACCTTGGCAAAGAAAGCTGGTAAGTTACTCACAGTGTTTCAGAACAGAAGATGGGATGGCGACTTCCTAACGCTGAAAAAGGTTGTGCAAGACAATCTTGTAGGCAGCATAGCAGAGTTTGAATTGCATTACGACCGCTATAGAAACTACATCGAAGCGAATACGTGGAAGGAAGAATCCGCGCCAGGAACTGGCATTCTTTATAACCTGGGCTCCCATATGCTAGATCAGGTGCTCGTGCTATTTGGTATGCCAACGGAAGTCGATGCCCGCATCGGTGCACAGCGACCTGGCGGAAAAGTGGATGATTATTACGATATCCGACTCCAATTTGCTGGTTTTCATGCAATCGTCAAATCGAGCTACCTGGTACGAGAACCTGGGCCTCGGTATATTCTGCATGGCATCGACGGTTCATTTGTCAAATACGGTCTGGATCCACAAGAACAGGCATTAAAAGAGGGTAAGCAGCCCGGAAGTACGTCATGGGGATATGAACCAATGGAATATTGGGGTAAACTTAACGCTACCGTGGGCAGTGTCCATGTAGAAGGCACCATTGAAACCGAATTGGGCAACTACTTGGCATTTTACGATAATGTTTACGACGTGATTCGCAATGGAAAGGAATTGCTTGTAAAGCCGGAAGAGTCGAGAGATGGTATTAAAATTATCGAAGCGTGCATGGAAAGTAACCGTCTTCGCAGGGCAATAAAGTTATGAAGTGATACAATTATGAATTAAAAACCGTAAAGAGAATGCAAAACAAAGTAGTCACCTTTGGTGAAATTATGCTCAGACTGGCCACGCCAGGTTATCTCAGATTTGCACAGGCACAGGAATTTGAAGCCACCTACGGCGGTGGGGAAGCAAATGTTGCTGTGTCGCTGGCCAACTACGGCATGCCGGCCGGGTTTGTCACACGTCTTCCAAAAAATGATTTAGGCAATGCGGCCATCGGCGTGTTGCGTTCTCACAATGTCGACACCTCGCTAATCGTCAGGGGAGGAGATCGGATTGGCATTTATTTCCTGGAGTCAGGTGCGGTAAGCAGGGGCAGCAAAGTGATTTATGACCGGGCCAACAGCGCGTTTGCCGAATTGAAAAAGGGATCAATAGATTGGGACAAAGCATTTGAAGGGGCCACGTGGTTTCACTGGACAGGGATTACGCCAGCAGTATCGGAAGGTTCTGCTGACGTGTGCCTTGAGGCGTGTGAAGCTGCTGCCAAAAAGGGAATTACAATTTCCACGGATTTGAATTTCAGAAATAAACTTTGGAAGTGGGGCAAGACAGCAGGCGAGGTCATGGAGAAGCTGGTTGCCCACTGTGATATTATCTTAGGGAACGAAGAAGATGCCGACATGGTCTTTGGCATCAAGCCGGAAGGTGTTGATGTTAAGTCCGGACACGTTGAAGGTGCTGCGTATGAATCTGTGGGAAAACAATTGATGACAAAGTTTCCAAAAGCAAAGAAGGTGATCATCACGTTACGGGGATCAATCAGCGCAAGCCATAATTCATGGTCTGGTGTGTTGTGGGATGGAAAAAAATTATTTGAAGCACCCACCTATCAGATAACGCACATCGTAGACCGTGTAGGCGGCGGGGACTCCTTCATGGGGGGCTTGATTTATGGGCTAATTACGTATGCAAAGGATGATCAGAAAGCCCTGAATTTTGCAGTAGCAGCGTCTTGTCTCAAGCATACAATTAAGGGAGACTTCAATCTGGTGACGGCTGAAGAAGTTGAAAAATTAATGGGTGGAGATGCTTCCGGGCGTGTTTCACGATAACACTTAAATACGTAGTAAAGATGACTTTTTCAAGCGAAAGCATACACCAGGCCATGCGTTCTTCTGGGATGATCCCGGTTTTTTACAATGCTGATGTAACCATAGCAAAAGCTGTGTTGGATGCCGCATACAAGGGCGGTGTACGGGTTTTTGAATTTACCAACCGAGGAGAAAACGCTTTTCAGGTTTTTACGCAATTGATAAAGCATGCAGGGCAGTACCCTGATCTGATGCTGGGTATCGGTACCATAATGAATGCTGAGGTTACACAAAAATACATTGGTGCGGGAGCCCACTTTATTGTGTCACCGATTCTCAAGGCAGAGATGGCAGCAGTGTGCCACAAAGAGAATATATTATGGGTGCCCGGCTGCGCTACGCTTACAGAGATTGTCACCGCAAAGGATTTAGGCGCTAAGGTTATCAAAATATTTCCGGGATCAGTGTTGGGTCCTGGGTTCGTTTCATCGATTATGCCTGTAGTGCCAGGGCTACAGTTAATGCCTACGGGCGGCGTGGAGCCCACGGAAGCAAATCTTTCAGCTTGGTTTAAGGCAGGGGTGATATGCGTGGGGATGGGCTCACAGTTGTTCACCAAAGAAATTATCGAAACCAAAAATTGGACGCAGCTGCAGCAAAATGTCAGCGACGCATTAGCCATTATCAAAATGATAAGGAAATAGTGTCAGGGATGAGGTTTACCAAAGGGGAAATCGTGAATGGAATGACGGGTGCTGGCATCGTTCCTTTGTTTACGCACGATAATCCGGAAGATGCAGAACAAGTTTTAGAAGCAGCATACGCCGGGGGTGTACGCGTTTTTGAGTTTACCAATCGGAGGGAGAATTCGTTTGAGGTTTTCAAACACTTGCTTTCCGTATCCAGAAAGTATCCGGATCTGATGTTGGGCATTGGTACCATTATGGACGGCACCACTACCAGAAAATTTATCGAGGCGGGTGCGGATTTCATCATTTCGCCAATATTGAATCTCGAAATGGGGTCGGTATGCCAGGATCTTAATCGCCTTTGGATTCCGGGCTGCGCGACGCTTACAGAAATTGTCACGGCCAGGGATCATGGTGCTGAAATTATCAAACTATTCCCGGCCGCTGTATTGGGTCCTGGCTTTGTGTCGTCTATTATGCCGGTAGTCCCGGACCTGCGGCTTATGATTACCGGGGGCGTGGAACCTACCGAAAAGAGTCTGACGACATGGTTTAAGGCCGGCGCGGCATGCGTGGGCATGGGGTCACAACTATTTACCAGGGAAATATTGGCGCAAAAGAACTGGCCATTGTTAAAACAAAAAATGGAAGACGCACTTGAAATTTCAAGGCGGGTAAGAAATAAATCATCGAACATATAAACCCCTAAACGTGGAAAACCAAAACAAGTCAATTGGCAATTACCGCTGGACCATTTGCGCGCTCGTGTTCTTTGCTACTACTGTCAATTACCTCGATCGTCAGGTTATTAGCCTGTTGAAATCTGTTCTTTCGGATGATTTAAATTGGGATGATGGAGACTATGCGAACATTGAAATAGCGTTCAAATTGGCCTACTCGTTTGGAATGCTTATTGCAGGACGAGTCATCGATCTGCTGGGCACAAAAAGAGGATATGCCACAGCAACTGGTTTGTGGAGCCTTGCGGCCGTTGGTCATGGCTTTGCGAATTCGACTTTGGGCTTTATGGTCGCTCGGGCCGCGCTTGGCATAACGGAGGCGGGGAATTTTCCCGCCGCAATTAAGGCCACGGCGGAATGGTTTCCCAAGAAGGAAAGAGCTTTTGCGACGGGAATCTTTAATTCTGGAACGAACATAGGCGCGATCGTAGCACCACTTACCGTGCCTTTTATTGCCGTTGCCTGGGGATGGAAATGGGCTTTTATATTGACAGGTGTCATTGGCTTTGTATGGTTGGTGTTGTGGCAAATGTATTACACAACGCCTGCTGAATCCAAGAAATTAAGCAAGGAAGAGTTTGACCATATTCATTCTGACATTGAAGATGAGAAAACAGAACAAGCAGGGAAAGATGAAAAGGTTGCGTGGATTAAATTGCTTGGCCACAGACAAACCTGGGCATTTGCTTTGGGTAAATTCTTAACCGATCCGATCTGGTGGTTCTATTTGTTTTGGCTGCCTGATTTTCTTCAAAGTGAATACCATCTGAGCCTCGTAGAATTAGCGGTTCCTGTGGCGGTGGTATATCTGATCTCAACTATTGGCAGTGTTGGAGGAGGGTATCTCCCGATGTTTTTCATAAACCGGAATATGCCTGCATTCAAGGCAAGAAAAACGGCAATGCTAATATTTGCCATATGCGTTTGGCCGGTAGTATTTGCTCAATACGCAGGTGAAACAAATATGTGGTTAGCGGTATTGGTTATTGGAATAGCGGCTGCCGCACACCAGGCATGGAGCGCCAATATATTCACGACCGTATCGGATATGTTCCCCAAAAAGGCAACAGCTTCTGTTACGGGTATTGGCGGAATGGCAGGAGGCGTTGGCGGCATCGTGCTAACCTGGGCAGTTCAGAAAAGTCTTTTTGTTCACTTCAGGGAGATTGGCCAGATAGAAAAAGCCTATTTTATAATGTTTCTGATCTGCGGAGGATCTTATTTTCTGGCATGGCTGATTCTTCATTTTCTTGCGCCGAAGATGGACCGCGTAAAACTATAGCGGTCGCGCATTGGCTGTTTGCCAACTAAATGAGGGGAAGCTGAAGCCTATTCCACAAGGGATAGACTTCAGCTTTTCGGCGGAAAGACTATATTGCCTCAGGACCCCGCTCTCCGGTTCTTAGCCGGATACACTGTTCAAGGGGGACGATGAATATTTTGCCACTGCCGATTAATCCGCCGTCATGTGCAGTCGTGGCATTCAGGATCGCATCGCAGGTTCGATCCACAAAATCATCATTTACAGCGATCTCCAATCGAATGTTGGGTACCAAGTTTGGGACGACAATCTGACCTCGGTAAATTTCTTCCGTTTTGCTGCGGCCATGACCAGAAACATGGCTCGTTGTGATTCTGGATATACCCGCATCAACAAGTGCTTCCCTGACCTGATCGAGTTGATTCTCGCGAATGATTGCTATTAATAGTTTCATGGTTTAATTTTTTTTGGCCGACACTGCTTCTTGCGGAGTAGCGTCTGTTTGCAATTGTGAACGTTGATACGCGTCTGCTATTAGTTTGGATTGGTCATCCCGTACCCTCGCTCACCGTGGTAGGAATTGTCAAGCCCTCTCATTTCTGCCTCAGGGCTGGATCGGATTGGAACGATTTTGTTCAATAGGATCAGAATCAACCATGTCCCGAACGCTGCGTATGAGATGGCAATGAGCACCGCCGTGGCCTGCACGCCAAGTTGTTGTATTAACGTCCAGCTGCCGGCAGCATCCGCAGCCTCCGCCATCCACGAATCGCGGATGAAGAACGTTAACAGAATTGCACCGACGATTCCGCCAATACCGTGAATACCAAACGCGTCAAGTGTATCGTCGTAGCCTAGTCTGTTCTTCAGCAGGATTGCCATATAGCAGAAGCCGCTTGCGAACACACCCAATGCAATAGCGCCAACGGGTTTAACGACGCCGGCTGCCGGTGTAATGGCCACAAGACCCGCGAGGACTCCGCTGACAAATCCAAGTGCAGTCGCCTTTCCCTGGTGGGTTCCCTCGATAATAATCCAGGCCAGTGCGCCTGCCGCGGCAGCAATTTGCGTTGCTGTCAAGGCTTGCGCCGTGCTCAATCCGCTGGATATGCTGCTGCCGGCATTAAATCCAAACCATCCTACCCAAAGTAATCCGGCGCCGATCATGGTCATCACTAAGTTGTTCGGACGCATCGGCAAATGCGGAAATGATTTTCGGCCACCTAGGAAAATGGCGACGACAAGTCCGCTTACACCCGCCGAGATGTGTACTACTGTTCCTCCGGCGAAGTCTATGGCACCTTTTGCGCCAAGGTTGAAAAGGAATCCATCACCTGCCCAGACCCAATGGCACAAAGGATTGTAAATCAATATCCCCCATAGTGCAATGAAGAAACAATATGCCTTAAACGAGACGCGCTCGGCAAAGGCACCTGCAATTAAGGCAGGTGTAATGATCGCAAACTTTGCCTGGAACATTGAAAATACATATTCCGGAATTCCTGCATCCATGATTGTTTCGTCAATACCGGCTAACATGAAATAATCCCAACTCCATCCGAACCATCCGCCCAACACATTCGGCCCAAAAGCCATGCTGTAACCGCAAATAACCCAGAGCACCGTCATTATTCCCATAGCAGCAAAACTGTGCATCATGGTACCCAATACATTTTTCGTTCTCACAAGGCCGCCATAGAACATCGCAAGGCCAGGAATCATAAGCAATACCAGCGCGACGGAAGTGAGCATCCACGCGGTAGCGCCCGAGTCAATTTCGGGCATGTCTGATGCATAAACTGTCGCAGGGAGAATAGTAATAGCCAAGAAAGCGACTAATGAGCGTTGTACAATTTTCATTGGCAATAAGGTTTAGGTTGGTTATGACTGACAGGCAAAATAGAGTACTTTGGTTTTATATACAAGGGCATATTCCATTTAGCCCATGAATCGCGTTTCAAAACTTCTACAATTCGCTTGATTCGCAATTGTTGCCAGGAAGCAAATATGTGAAAACACTAACTTTACGGCCGTTTACAAAATGTTCTAAAAATTCTACAGTATGTCAAAAAAAGAAACTCCCGAATTCATACGGGTACCTTTAGCAGCAATGGAGTCTCAATTTCATCAGACTTTACTGCGGCACGGGTTCGCGGAGGATAAAGCAAAAATATGTGCAGGTATTTTTACGAACAACAGCGTGGACGGTGTTTACACGCATGGCGTTAACCGATTTCCGAGATTCATAAAGTACGTGCAGGATGGTCATATCGATCCCGCCAAGGACCCGATTCGCAGTAGCCGTGTCGGATGCATTGAACAATGGGATGGACAAATCGGGCCGGGGCCAACGAATGCTTTGCAGTGCACAGACCGCGCAATGGCTATTGCCGCCATCAATGGAATGGGTTGTGTTGCCCTCGCCAATACCAATCATTGGATGCGCGGTGGAACGTATGGTTGGCGCGCAGCGCAAAAAGGATTTGTATTTATTGGGTGGACGAATACCACGGCGAATATGCCTACTTGGGGTGCCGTTAGCAGTAAGCTTGGTAATAATCCGTTGGTTATTGCCGTTCCCTTTCAGCAAGAAGCGATCGTGCTGGATATGGCGATGTCACAATTCTCATTTGGCGCACTGGAATTTTACGAGATGAAAAATCAACAGCTTCCGGTACCTGGCGGTTTTACAGCGGATGGTGTGTTGACTACAGATCCCGGTGAAATTAGAAAGTCACAACGAATTTTGCCCACGGGATATTGGAAAGGCGCAGGGCTATCGTTACTGTTGGATATCCTGGCGACAATTCTTTCTGGTGGTCTGTCTGTGGCAGGAATTTCCCAGCAGAAAGCGGAATGCAATGTCTCGCAGGTATTTATAGCCATTGATATTTCGAAGCTTGCCAATTACAGAACAATCGCTTCAGCTATTCAGGGCATCATTGACGATTATCATCAATCGGTAACCGACAAATCCGCTACAGTCGTTTATCCTGGAGAAAAGGTGCTTGAACTTGCGGGCAGAAAATACCAACAAGGGTATACCCGTCATGAAGGCGGTGTGGGATGAAATTCAGGCCTTATGAAAACTTTGTTGTTGGTTTTGCACAGCAACACTTTAGCGGGCACTATTTCTTTTCATAGGGAATCCGATAAACATTGTAGATTTTTGACGTATTCGGAATTAGGTTTTGAGAAGCAGCTAGGTTAGGAATGAAAAAACGCAGCATGCATAAGGAAGGTTATTCATTTTTTCATCGTGATCTTAGCTGGCTTTTGTTCAACGATCGCGTACTTGATGAGGCCAGGAGAGACACGGTGCCGCTGATGGAGAGGATCAGATTTCTTGCCATCTACTCTTCCAATCTTGACGAGTTTTATCGTGTCCGTATGCCTGCACTCAACGCCTTGGCTAAGTTATCACAGGGTCGGGAAGCCAGAGAATCTGCTTGCGCGTGGCTGACGAAAATCAACAAGACTGTCATGCGAGCAGCAAAAGAACTTTCGGGTGGATTATCGAAGAACAAATTCTGCTGGCATTGAGGGCCCATAAAATCCATCTTTTTTATAAGGAAGCATTGCCCGCTTCCACCCACAGACAACTCCAGAACTATTTCATGGATACGGTGGCAGCCTACATACAAGTGGCTGATATAACTGACAAAACTGATTTTTTTCCTGAGAACAACAAAGTCTATCTGCTGGTCTGCACTGAGCACGGCAAGAAAAACAGGGCGTCTTATGTTGTCAGCATTCCCTCTGACTTCTTGTCAAGGTTCTATGCCCTTACGCAAAACGATGTTCGGTACATCGTATTCCTGGATGATATTTTGAAACTTTGTCTTCCAAGGTTATTTCCTGATGTGAAGGTAATTTCATGTCACAGTTTTAAGATCACGAGGGATGCCGAACTTAACTTACAGGACGAATTTGTGGGCAACCTTGCAAAGCAAATCGAACAAAAAATACTGCAACGCGATTTTGGACAGGCTACAAGATTTCTGTATGAACCTGGAATTCCCAAAAAAAGGCTTGAATTTCTCAAGCGTAGATTTGGTCTGACCGGTGCGAATTTCATAAAGGGAGGAACGTATCATAACCTGAAAGACCTCTCCACCCTCCCGTTGAACGACCCTGCGTTAAACTATGCGGTCTTTCCGCGGGTCGATTTTGAAGTTGCTGGTGAAGGCGGATCAATATTCCACCACGTTAAGCAGCGAGATATTTTGCTGCACCTGCCTTACCATTCGTATAACACGGTGTTGCGTTTTTTTAATGAAGCGGCCATAGATCCCTTTGTTACAAAAATTTACCTTACCATGTACAGGGTGGCCAATGATTCTCGTATTGTCAACGCGCTCATAAGCGCAGCAAAAAATGGCAAGAAGGTTACGGTATTTGTAGAGCTTAAAGCAAGATTTGACGAGGCCAACAATATCAGGTGGTCCAAGGAGATGAAAGCCGCAGGCGTGCGCATTATTGCAAGCATACCCGGTCTGAAAGTGCATGCCAAACTCGCTTTGGTGAAAAGAAAGATCGGGAAGCAGACTGATCTGTTCGGCCTGTTGTCGACGGGAAATTTTAATGAAACTACGGCGCAGTTCTACACAGACCACATTCTGTTGTCCGCCCACAAACCGATCCTCAAGGAGGCAGAAAGACTTTTTCACTTTCTGAAAGAAAAGAAAGAAAAATACGCATGCCCACAAGTATCATTTTAAGGAGCTCCTCGTTGGGCTTTTCAATCTACAACAGCGCTTTATTGAGTTAATCGATCGTGAGATCCAACACAAAAAAGACGGATTATTTGCGTCGATTATCATCAAGTTCAATAATCTGGAGGACAGGGTACTGATTGAAAAGCTGTACGAAGCGTCAAATGCCGGTGTAAAAATAGAATTGATCGTGCGGGGCATTTGCTGCCTTGTTCCAGGTGTCAGCGGGATGAGTGAAAACATCACTGTCACGCGCATCATTGACCGTTATCTTGAGCACGGCCGTATCTTTATCTTTCACAACAACAATGATCCACAAATCTTTCTGGGCTCAGCAGACTGGATGATCCGGAATATTTACAGACGTATAGAGGTTTGTTTTCCAATATATGATCCGACACTTAAATCTGAAATTACCGATATCGTTAAACTTCAGCTCAGCGACAATTGCCAGGCTGTCTCGATCAATGACCAAGGCCGAAATGTTCCCATAACCCGGGTTGACAACGGCACTGAAATACGGTCACAGCAGGAAATTGGCAAATTGGTGTCGCTTTCGGTTAGCCGAACTGGTGCCTTCACCTGAGTCAATGCCTGAGCAATAAAGTCCAACCCTATTCATACCTTAATGCATTCACCGGATTGCGCGTGGCGGCGGCAAGCGTTTGCGCGCTTACGGTGATTACGTGCAATGAAGAGGGTAACAAAGCAAGCCGCCAGGCAAGCGAAAATGTCCATGTCAATGTGATAGGCAAATGTACTCAGCCACCGGTTCATGAAATACCACGCAATGGGCCATGCAATAATGTTCGCAATAATGATCAGCATGACAATCTCTCTGGAGAGAAGTGAAAGGATACTCGGCACGGAAGCCCCTAAAACTTTTCTTATTCCAATTTCTTTGACACGTTGCATTGCATTGAATGTTGCGAGTCCAAACAAACCTAAACAGGCAATCAGAATAGCCAGGCTGACAAAGATGACGAACAGTTGCCCTTGCTTCTGTTCAGCATCATATAGGCTTTTGTATTGCATGCTTAGAAATTCGTATTCGAATGGACGCTGGGGAATGAATGCTCTCCAGACTTTTTCGATAGCTGCAATACTAGCTTGCGTATCCGCGCCGGCAAGTTTGACGGAAAGTGCGCGATAATATTGACCGGGTTCAAACACAATGGGCACGATCGGTTCGTGCAAGGACTCAAAATGAAAATCCCTTACGACGCCAATTACACGTCCTTTTACACCGCCGTATTGGAAATCCTTGCCGATAATATTTTCGGAAGTCATGCCCATCATTTTTACTGAGGCCTCATTGAGTATGAATGCCAGGGAGTCATCACTGCTGATGTCTTTCGAAAAGTTTCTACCGGCGGCAAAAGCCACCTGATAGGTATCAAAAAAATCAGGATCGATCCTGATATTTTTAAGCACGACATTGGTATCTGCAAGACTATCACCTTTTTGAATTCTGCCGGTCCCTTGTGAATCGAGTAGCCTACCAGTTGGGACGCGACTCGAACGTGCGACGTTCTTGATCGATGATTGTTTTTTGAGTTCATTATGGAAGGCCTCATCGTTAGGCGCAAGTTCACCGAAATAAGGCAGCGTGATGACTTGATCCTTATTGTAGCCTAATTCTCGGTTATTCAAGAAACTAATCTGTTTTAACGTAACAAGCGTGACAATGACTAGAATGATGGAGACAGAAAATTGTGTGACGACCAGAGATTTACGCAACGATCCGCCTCCTTTTGCTGATCCCTGCTGGCCTTTTAAGATTAATGCAGTTTTGAATCCAGAAAGGACGAATGCAGGGTAGATACCGGCGAGTAATCCCACAATGATCGCAAAACTGATGAGCCCAATTAACAAATTCCATTGACCCAGTGATGCAAGGTGCAACGACTTGCCGGTGAAGCCATTCAACCATGGCACAGATAAATAACTGATTCCCATCGCAAGGAGTAACGCGAATATGGTAATGACCACCGACTCGCTCAAATATTGGGTGATCAGTTGATTCTTAAGTGCACCGACAACCTTGCGTAAACCGACTTCTTTTGCCCGCTTCGACGCAGTGGCAGTAGAGAGGTTTACAAAATTAAAGCAGGCAATTAGAATGATAAACAAACCGATTACACCCATCATATATACATTGTTGATATTGCCGTTCGCCTCCTCTTCGGAATCCAGGTGGGAATGCAGATGGATATCCGTCACCTTTTGCAGAAACAAGTTTGTCCAGGAAGAGGGCAGAGGATCATTGTTGATGGCCTCTTGTCTGCGCATGTGGCGGTCGATGAATGCCGGAAATTGTCCTTCTATTTTCTTTTTATCAAGGGGTGCTGTGGCGAGTATGTAGGTGCCAAAGGAATTATTGCCCCAGTTGGTTTCTAAGCCATTACGACCGTAAATGGTAGTATCGTAAAGTGTGGAAAAGGAAACCAGGATTTCAGGATGGAAATGTGACTGCGCGGGGAAATCTTTGTACACGCCACTTATCATCACGTTGTATCGATTCCCCACTTTCAGCGACTTACCCACGGCGTTTTCCGGGCCAAAATATTTTTCAGCCGTTTTTGCCGAAAGCATTATGTTGAATGGCTGTTGTAGGCCCCGATCCGGACTGCCCTGCAGCACAGGTATTGAGAAAATTTTGAAAATACCAGGTTCAGCATAATACGCGTTATCTTCGTTGAAGACTTTTTCGTCGTTATTTTCCTGGTAAGCGATTAACAGACGCGTATTCAGCGTACGCGCTACTTCTTCAAACTCGCTGAAGTCATTTTTTAACAAAGGGCCAAAAGGAGGTGCCAGGTGACCAAGATGCAAATTCACAGAGCCATCTGGAGAGAGAAAATTTCGGGTTACCCGATATATTCGATCGGCATGGGTATGATACCTATCGTATGAAAGCTCATCTTTTATGAATAGGTAAATCAATATGCTGCAAGTCATTGCAAGTGCCAAGCCGAAAATATTGATGAATGAACTCAGTTTATTTCGGAAGATAGCGCGCAAAGCTACCGTGAGGTAATTTTTGATCATACGTTCTTGTTTTATGAGGTGTAAAATCAACAATGTGCCGACCTTCACGCAAAGATCATGCATTTCCGAATAGGTTGCATAGCATCGTGTTGTGGCACATTCCGCATGCCGAGGTGTTCATTATTGTTCACCCATAGCGGGAAAATGAACGGTTGGCGATCAAACGGTTAATTTCCTGAGATGGTCCCCTAACTGTATTTCACCATCCTGGATGACCTTCGCGTAAATTCCCCGGAGGCGGAGTTCCTTTCCACCTTTCGTACTGATAAATTTTAGCGCCTCAACGCCGAAACGGTCCTTGAAATTAGCACACCCATTATGCGGAACATCGGTGACCTCAAGAATAGTTGTTCCAATTGAAAGCTCTTTGCGCGGGCCGTAAATTATGAATGCCTAAATCCATATCTACAATAAGATTATCCCCTGCAAGTGCCCATTGCGATTTTGATGTTGAAATTAAATCGAGGCATCGGCTGTTCATTATTGCAACCTGGACTGCGGGGTCAGGACTACCATCGGGTAGTGATTTCCAACAGCCCTTCGCCCAATGATCACCCTCCACACCACCTGCTGAACTCAGCCTGCAACGGTGTGGCGTCGACCGGGCTTTCTTGGTAGGCCTTGTTACAATTAATTCAAGAATGCCATTGTCTGCCGGAGAATTTCGGATGTGCGCAAGTCCGGATTCCAAAAATGGTTGGGAGCGATATTCAATCATAGCATTATACCGTATGCAGTTTTTTCCTGGAATGTGTACAAAGATAAACCCTTTAAAGGAGTGTTGCCAACTTGACGCTGACAGACCTTGGTGGTTCCTGCCGGCACGAAAAGACAGACACGGAAAGGTTGTCCTTCAGCTTGAAAAAAGCCTGTACGACAAACGCTAATTTGCCGTACAGGTAGTTTATAGACTTTTATTGCCTGCCAATTTCAATCAACTTGTCGATATCATTGTTGATCGAAAGAATCAACAACGCTGTAGCAGTACAAAAAACGGGACTCGTAATGCAATGATGCCCATTCCAGCTGCCGTCGTCATTCTGAATCTTTAGCATACGGCCGCTGATATTGTCATACCAATTTTTCCACGAATCATCTTTTCCAATAATCATACTCTCTCCCGTTTGTAGATAACTCAGGAATTCTTCGCCACCGTTGCTGCCAAAGCCATTCATTACGTCATCTGTTTGCGCACGTACCTTGGCCGATTGGTACACTTCGTATGCTGTAGTGTATTTCAGCGCATCGTCTTCATCAAAGCCGATCTTCTTTAGATTCTCTGCCGAAATTGAAGCATTTTGACCCAGCCTGCCGTCGTGCTTTGCCTTCGAAACCTCCTCTTCTACCCGTCTGGCTTCTTTGGCGCTAGCGCGAGCTGACCCGGAGATGGAATACAGCATCACACCTGCACCCATTGCTGTCTTAACATCTCCTGTCTTCGTATCGTAGTTGTTCTTCTGGGCTTCCCTTGAACGTTCCAGGGCGACGTTGTCTACGGCAGCACCTTTTGTCTGAGCTGATTCAAGTGCATTGGTAGCGAAGGATGATTGTAATACACCAGCCCACCCCGCGCCAGCAATATTGCCATTGGCATCTTGCGCGTGCTGGATTTTTTCAACGCAGGTGTCGAGATTTCTTTTTACCCTTGTTTTTAAGTTGGCGTCATGGCCAACATGGTCCAATATATTGGACAGAAACTGTGCCGTCAGAATCACGTCAATGTTTGCACCAAGCTTGGTTTGAATTTGCGTTCCCGACAGGGCTGTGATGTTCAGGCTGTTTGTTTGCGAGTTTTCGGTTGCCACCAGAAGATATTGTAGTGCCTCCCGCAACTGATTTGAATACGCACCTGCTGTGAGCGTATTCCCCGCGCGCAAAAATGCCATGGCCACCATGGCGGTAGTGGCTGGGTCGGCGCTTACCGCATGTGGATCGATTACCTCCTGTCGTGCATGACTGCCAGCACCCCATCCGCCATTTGCTTTTTGGGCGTTGGCTAGCCAGGAAAGACCCTGGTCTACTGCCTGCTGAACTTTTTCGGGCGTTTTGTATTTAGCATTGGCTTCTGAAGACTCTTCTCCCATCAAGGTGCGATACACACAGCCTTTGGGAGGGACGAAGGGCGTCGTTTTCCTTGCGGGGGAGCCCAACTTTCGGTAGGTAAACCCCAGGAGCAAAATGATACAGGTGGCCAGTAGCGCCAGCGCTGAAGATTTTAATGGTTTCATAGCGATGTATTTTGTTTACAGTGGTGAGGATGCTTGGCGCATTCATAATCCATAAAAAGAGTTCATGTATTTTGACGCAAACAGCCAATATGCTGTCAATTTTATTTAGAAGGGCCTTTCACTATCTTTCACCGTTAAACCAATTCGATCATGGTATCTAGTCGCTTCATCAAGATCAGCATTCCTATTTTGCTGCTTTTTGGTATCTATTTTCTGGGCCCTCAACCAACGAAGCCGGTATTCAACCTGGTTTTGCCTGTTGTTCCCGCGGCACCAGATGCCCTGACGGAATACATTGCTAACCAGGAACGCCAGCACCATGTCAAACCGGACAATGAAGCGCGTATTATCTGGAACGATAGCAGCCGGCAAAAAACGGAGTACGCCGTAGTGTACCTTCATGGTTTTTCGGCGAGCCAGATGGAAGGAGATCCCGTGCACCGCCGATTTGCAAAGGAATTTGGTTGTAATTTGTTTTTGGCAAGGCTGGCAGATCACGGTATTGATACAACAGAAGCGTTGCTTTTGTATACACCAGATCGTTCCTGGGAGAGCGCCAAGCAAGCATTGGCTATTGGAAAACAGCTGGGTGAAAAAGTTATTCTGATGAGCACGTCCACAGGAGGAACCCTTGCCCTGAAGCTTGCTGCCGAGTTTCCCGGGGATGTATATGCCCTGATTAACCTGTCGCCAAATATTGCGCTAAAAAATGGGGCCGCTTTTATCGCGAATGACCCATGGGGTTTACAGATTGCGCGGTTGGTGGTTGGCGGAAAATACAACATTACGGACGCGACGGAAGAGGAGGAGCAGTACTGGAACAAGAAATACCGCCTTGAAGCAGTGTGCCAACTCGAGGAGCTGCTGGAATCAACGATGACATCGGAATTGTTTCAAAGAATAAGGCAACCGTCGCTTACGCTATATTACTACAGGAATGAAAAGGAGCAGGATCCCCAGGTGAAGGTAAGTGCTATGGTAACGATGAACGAGCAGCTGGCCACACCGACCGACTTAAAAGTAATTAAGAATATTCCAACTGCAGAGGCTCACGTTATTGGATCATCCTTAGTATCAAAAGACGTTGAAGCCGTTTATCGGGAAGTGGAAAAGTTTGGCGTGGAAAAATTAAGGATGAAGCAGGTGAACAACGCAAAGCGTTGATGGCTCTATAAGCTCATTCTTTCAGGAGTTCAATCGCTTTTTTCAGGTCTTCCGGCGTATCAATTCCAAAACTGTCGGTCCATGTTTCAACAAGGGTAATGGTAAATCCATTCTCCAGCCACCGAAGTTGCTCCAACGATTCGGCTTTTTCCAATGATGATACTGGAAGTTTGGTAAGCTTTTCAAGAATATCTGACCGATACCCGTACATGCCAACGTGCTTAAAAAACTTATACTGGGTCAGCCATTCTGCTTCTTCAGCCTTTCGGATAAAGGGTATAGGAGACCTACTAAAATAAAGTGCTTCACGGTAACAGTTGAAGACCACTTTCACTTCACTTGGGTTAAAAAGTTCCTCCTTTTTTTCGATACCCTTAACAAGCGTTGCGATTTCAGTTTTACCATCAAGTGTTGCTGCCAATGAATCGATTTGGTCGGGTTTGATAAAAGGCTCGTCGCCCTGGATGTTAATGGCATAATCAAATTTTTCCGACTGTAATGCGAGCGCTTCACAACAACGGTCCGTTCCGCTTGCATGGTCTTCTTTTGTCATGCATACGTCACCGCCAAAAGCCTTAACATGGTTAAATATTTCCATATGATCAGTAGCGACAACTACATTATCAAGCGCTTCAGCGTTCTTTGCTTGCTCGTAAACGCGTTGAATCATCGATTTGCCATTCATGTCCACGAGCGGTTTCCCATGAAACCTGGAAGAGGCATACCGAGATGGTATTATTCCAAGTATTTTCATATTAGCCATCCACTTGCTTTACCTGTAAACTTGAACCCGCCTCGTTGATGACTTCAACAGGTTTCCCCTTGTCAATAAATTCTCCTCTGGTAAAGGCATCGTATTGGTGTCCGTCAATTGTAATTTTTCCACTGGGTCGCAGTACAGTTTGTGACAACCCCCTTTTTCCATTCATGGCTTCCTTGTTTACGTTGGAAGTGTACCCTTCGGTTCGCTCCTGTACATCGGTTAAGGCAATACGCCTGTACAATTTTGTATTTGCCAGTCTGGCACTTCCTACAAAAAGCAATACAATTCCTCCAAGTATTCCTCCCATCGCGGATGCTAATGCAGTAAGGATATCGTTCATTGGGACGAATTCAAAGTCGAACGCATTGTTATTGATCATGATCAACACCAACGAACCAATCGTAATGGTAATGCCCGTAAACCCCGCTACGCCGAAACCAGGAATAACAAATACTTCCAAGGCTATGAGCACAAATCCAATGAAGAGCGTAATAATTTCCCAGTTCTGCGCCAACCCGTTAAGATAATAGGGTACCAGGTAGAGTACCAGTGCGATCAACGCAGCGGCTCCGGGAAATCCGACCCCTGGCGTTTGCATTTCAAAATAAATGCCTCCTATAATGGCAAGGATTAAAATCCCACTGATAAAGGGATTTAGAAAAAAGGCAATAATTCGATCTGACGTGCTAAGGTTGAACCGGTCAAGTTCATAGTCTGTAACGTTGTTGTTCTTGAGGATTTCATCGATCGAAGTAACCTTCCCCTCACAGTAACCATACTTAATGGCTTCGGAAGTAGAAAAAGTGATTACCTGACCAACTTTTTTTACACCTTCGAGCTCCACCTGCTCATCGACCATACCCTCTGCAATTGTTGGATTTCTTCCATGCTCTTCTGCGGTTGAGCGCATGATGGAGCGCATGTATGATTGATATTTGTCGGGCGCTTTGCCGCCACTTGCATCGACTACTGTTGCCGCCCCGATACTTGCGCCAGGCGACATGTATATACTATCGCAAGCAATGGAAATCAAAGCACCGGCCGACGCGGCATCAGAGTTGATAAATACCCATACGGGCTTTTCAAAGGACATGATTTTATCCACGATTTCTTTGGCATCCGTGAGTACGCCACCGTATGTGTCCATTTCAATTATTACAATATCGGCTTCTGTTTCTTTTGCGTGCCGTAATGCCAGCTCTACGTACCGGGTCATTCGCGGATCAATTTCATTTTTGATCTCCATGACCATGACCTTTTTTTGTTGTGCTGGCGCGGCAAACGTCAACAGCATTAAAAATATGATAGCCAACGCTCTTTCGAAATTGTTCATAGTATGATTATTAGAAACTCAATCATTTCATCTTAATACTCAGAATTCTAAAATCCTGTTTTAACTTGCATAAAATTAAGCTTTAAACCGGTTGGCGCGCAGAATTGATTTTAACTTTTCTCATGTTTTTGAGGGTAATGTTTGGAATACCCTGGTATCTGCACAAAACAATCTTCTTATTCTGGAGGTTCGGAGCAGCGAGCAGAAACTGGTAACGTTCTCGGCTTTGGCATACGATACGGGAGAGTTCCTCTGGCGCAATGTTACTTTTGATGAGCCCTGGTGGATTACCCTGGGGGCGACGGAGGAGGCCATAGTGCTATTTACTGTTTATATGGAAACCCATAACCCGGATAGCAAGGGTGTTTTTGCCTACCATATTTTCGATAAAAAGATTGTGTGGTGGAATAACGATTTCTCCCTCATTTCCGTTTCGAATGGTCAAGTTCATGGGGTGACAGCCAAGTATGGTATGCGATCTACCTGCTTGGACCTTCACTCTGGAAAGGGGGTTGAACCCGTAGCTGCTGGCAATAAAAGGCACGAAGAAGTCGTCCGGCCACATCAATATCTCGACGACAATGCGTACTTTGCCACCGTAAAAACATTTTTGAACCGGAAATTCAATTTATTACCGGTTATAGCGTTGGAATATCTGGAGTATGATTCCAATATTTTTATTTCTTTTTACATTCAGGAGGAGAATTTGGCTAATTATTTGTTGATCATTTCCGCGGATGGAGAAGTTCTGATGAATGTCAGATTAGACGATCACCTTAAAGGAATCGGCCTGGATACTTTTTTTGTTATATCTGACCGTGTATTTTTTGTAAAAAATAAAGTAGAGTTGTTTAGCTACAAGTTAGTATGATTCATGGATTGATTTTCGCCGGTATTTCATTTTTGCAACCGCAGGTGCGGCAGGATTCGATTGGAACCGAAACCATAAATGGTAAGGTGTTCGTAATCCATATGGTGGCGGAGAAGGAAACGCTTTATGGCCTTTCGAAACGATATGGCACTACGGTGGAAATAATTCTACAATATAATTCAACGGCAGATGCTGGACTGGAAATAGGCCAGATTCTTAAAATCCCTTATATACCCAAACAAACTTTTCGTTCAGGTGATGATATAGTGCACACGGTTGCTGCAAAGGAAACCATGTTTTCCATATCGCAATCATATGATGTCACTGTCGACGAAATTAGACAATGGAATAATCTATCTGGAAATTCGCTTTCGATAGGACAGGATATTGTCATAAAAAAGAGTAAAAACAACAACCTTACTGCCACCCCTGCTAATAGCAAAGGCTTGCATGTTGTGGCGGCCAAGGAAACGATGTTTTCAATTTCAAGGCAATATGGTGTGACGGTACAACAGCTGCGAGATTGGAACAAGCTTGAGGGGGATGAGATCAGCATCGGTCAGGAGTTGATTGTTGCCGCGCCCCACGCAGAGGTCGTAAAAAAGGACGTTCCTACACCAATGCCAGATGCCAGAATTGACACACCATCTGCTCCCAAGACCGAGGTTAATGAACAGACAATCCGCATTTCTGAATCGGTCAGGAACAGTGATGAAATAACACAGTCCGGCCTGGCCGAATTGATAGAGGGGACAGAGGGAAATAGAAAATACTTGGCGCTGCACCGAACGGCTCCGGTGGGCACGATATTGAAAGTAAAGAATGAGATGAATAATCGCGAGGTGTTTGTTAGAGTAATGGGCAAACTCCCCGATACGCCCTTAACGAATAAGCTTGTCATAAAAATTTCAAAATCAGCTTACGATCGGCTTGGGGCAATCGATTCTCGTTTCAGAGTTGAGGTGACGTATTATAAATAATCAGGTCGGCAGACGCGGGACGCTTGACCCATGTGTGAAAGTTATGCGTTGCTCCGTATTCTGACATAAACGTTCTTAATATTTCCTTTTCCAGTCTCACGCTTTTCAACTTCAAACTGCTCAATGCTATTAATTAGTTGCAGCAGCTTACTGAAACCATAGTTCCTTGGGTCGAATTCAGGTTGTTTCTTGATCAGCAAGTTGCCCAAATCGCCTAAGAAAGTCCAACCACTTTCATCGGCAAGGTCATCTATACTATCCGAAAGTAATTTCTCCAGACCTTGTGTGATAGTGCCGATGGGTTCCTTGGCGGAGGTTGAATGGGTTTTCTTCGGTTTTGGTTTTGTTTTCGTTGCACTTCCTGCCACCTTGTTTTTGCTGTTCTCCAGGATTTCGATGTATATAAATTTGTCGCAGGCGGAAATAAAGGCAGTGGGTGTCTTTCGTTCGCCAAACCCGAACACTTTCATACCGGCTTCTCTTAGCCGTGTGGCGAGCCTTGTAAAGTCGCTGTCGCTTGATACAATACAAAAGCCGTCCACTCGACCGGAATATAGAATATCCATTGCATCAATGATCATGGAAGAATCTGTAGCATTCTTGCCCGTTGTATAGCTATACTGATGTATGGGCGTGATGGCATGCTCCAGCAATACAGTTTTCCATCCAGACACCGTAGGCTTGGTCCAGTCAGCGTATATTCGTTTGAAGGTTGGCGTGCCGTACTTTGCTATTTCCTCCAGCATCCCTTTGATATTGGAATAGGGGACATTATCAGCGTCGATTAACACAGCGAGTCTAAGGTCTTTTATTATCTCCATAATTGGATCTAGGTTGGAAAAATTTAGCTTCTTGGATCGGTCGCCCGCTCACGAAGATAGGAAGTTTCATTGAGTTGTATGGTTGCCCGGTCACACATCAGTAATTATTGGCGCTTCGCGACTCCAGTGTTCAAGGCGCTGATTCATTATACTGAACCAGAGCGGAGGTATAAGCGCAAGCAGAATCATCGTTGAATAGCCACATGGAAGTTGGGGGCTCTCTTCATAGTGGTCTAGCACCTGATAGCGTTTGTGCGCGTAAGCATGATGATCTGAATGGCGTTGCAACTGGAAAAGGAAGAAATTGCTAATAAGGTGGCTGGAATTCCATGAATGGATGGGATTAACCCGCTCATATTTTCCTGGCGAAACCTGCTTTCGCACGATACCGTAATGTTCAACATAGTTTACCAACTCAAGCAAGGAGAAACCGACAAGACTTTGCGCAAAAAAGAAAGCGGGAATCTGCCAAAGTATATCACCATATTCGTAACTGAAAATAAAAGTAAGTAGTGCGCAGAATAGTATCGGAAGGATCGCAAACCAAAACATTTCATTTTGCCAGCTAACTACAGGCAAACTTTTTCGGTTCAGACTTTCTTTTTCCAATTTCCAGGCATGGTGATAGCCCATGAAAACTGACCTGCACCAGAATGCAAAAAAGCTTTCATTCTTACGGGCTGTCGCTGGGTCTTCCCGCGTCGCCACGGCGACATGATGCCCTCGATTATGCTCAATATAGAAATGCATATAACAGACCGTCATGAGCAACAGCTTGCTATAGAATCTTTCCAAAGGCGGCTTTTTATGCCCAAGCTCATGGGCCACGGTTATACCAATTCCGCCGCTCACGAGGGCGAAACTAAGAATAAAACCCAGCCAGTCCCAGTACGTTGCCAGTCTGCCAGTCGTAACAGCATAGGCACCCCAAACGATCAGCGCCAATTGAACATATGTCCACACGTAGGTTACCAGCCGATAATAAAATGCTTCGCCGACAAATGTGACCTGATCGCGTGCAACATTGGTCTTGTCGATCCCAACAGATTGATCTAGTATCGGGAGAATCAGGAAGGCAAACAAAAGCGTCAGATAATTCCATGCTCCGCCAAGATAATAGCCAGTCACGACTAAAGCGGGCAGGATGAAGGCGACGAAAAATCCAATCTTGCGAAACAGGGACACCATGGATCAAATGTACTAAAAGTTAGATTGCTGCTTCCGTTTTGGTTCAACCGTGTTCTATTTTGCACGGGGACTGAAGGCCCCCTATTGGATCAATCAGCAGAGACCATTTGGAAAAGATATTTCTTTTCCAGGGAGTCGGATTGCGCAATTTCCTGAAGGTAGAATTTATTCCTTTCTAGAAAGCTGTTGTAGTTTAGCGCGTGCACATCATATTCCTCTCTGTAATTGTTTACCCGTTGATCCGCCATCCGGATATCCTCAACCAGCGTCTGGAGGGTCGGACTATGAGCAAATTCACTACTTGATTCAGCTATGCTGATAAGTTCGGTCACCAGGGCTGCTGAGGCAAAATCATATTCTTCAACAACATCCGCATCGCCCATCGATTTCTGCGTATAGCGTAACCCCGCAAGTTGATCAAGCTGCCCTTCATAGCTGCGCAACAACTCATGATTGTAATCGCTCTTAATAAGTAACTCATGCAATAAATCATGCATAGACTTTATTTTTTGGTTATCATCATTGATCATAATATTCCAGAATTGCAGCATAGTGTCCTGGTATGCGAGGTAGCAATCCGTGAGTGAATCTGCTTTGGTGAACGTTGTTTGTGGAATGTCAGGCTTATGCCCGCCGCAATGCATGAGCGCCGTGCCGCACAACAAGACTATTAAGCCTGAAAGGAATTTCTTCATTTTTTGTTTTATTCTAGTACCTCAATGTGAACTACGTTCTAATAGCAAGAATTGTTGCCGTGGTTATGTCGGATTTGTCAGGCATGTATGGTTTTTGTCAAATTATAGTGGTTTGAACTGCTCAAAGGCCTCTTGACAATCACGGCAATAATGAATGGAGCGACAAAGCGTGGGACCAAAAAAGTTTCTAATTTCTGTGTTAGTGCCATTGCATCGAGGGCAGGTCGCATGTTCCAACAGGTCTAGGTCAGTAATTACTTTGTCGGAGGACGGCGGTGCAATGCCAAAATTTTTCAAAGCAATTTTTCCTTTTTCAGATATTTTGTCAGATGACCAAGGTTCACGAAAGCTAACGTGCACATCAACTTCTGAGACACCGTGTTTATGCAATACTTCCACGATCTCATTTTTCATCATATCCAATGCCGGACAGCCTACAAATGTTGGCGTCATTTCAATTTTCACTTTTTCACCATCAATGTGCACAGCCGTGATTACGCCCAAATCCACCAAGGATAAGACCGGAATCTCAGGATCCTTAACTTCTTCCAACCAGGAATACAGCTTTGCGGTGGTTAATGATGTCATGTCGGATTTGGATCTAGGGATACGTGATATCGAATGAATTTGGAATAATTTGATTGAGGTGATGTTTCATATGTTTCACATAATCTGCCGCGAGCCAGGCTAGTGAACGAAGGTGCGAGGATTCATCGCCCGTCTTACACAACTTCGTATAATTACGCTCAGGCATGCCGGCAAGGATGCTGCAAATACGATCATTGATTAAACGCCAGAGCAGAATAATATCCTCTTTATTGGCCTCGGCATAGTTGTTAGATTCCACCCAAAAATCCTGGTCATATACGATATGCGGTGGCGATGAAGCCACTTGGGCGGCAATGAATCGGCGGAGATTGTTCTGTGCTGAATCGATCAAATGCCCGACAACTTCTTTTTTACTCCATTTGTGAGGAAGAGGCTTGTTTGTCAATTCTGCATCCGGGATGGAAGAAATCTTTTCAGCGTATTCAGTTATGATTTGCCGAAGTTCCTGTATTGTATTTTCCATGGTTACCATTCTGCGCCCGGATCGATTCGTAATACCTCACTCATTTCATCCAACAAAGGTTGGAGGTGTTCACTGTGTTTACCCGTTCTTCCACCTAAAACGGGATCAATGCTATCCCAAACAGGCAGTTGAAGATCCGTGTGACGGATCGTTTCTTCAATCGCACGCATCCATCTTTTCTTCAGCATTTTTTCACCACTGAAAATGCCATTGTCAATCAATTCTTGCTCGTAGGGTGATTCTTCAAAAATACCCATGGCGTAAGGCAGTGCTTCTAACAATGACATCTGCAAACGGGAAATGCTCTCATCCGTAGCGGACCCCAGTTGCTTTACCCAGGTATTTGCGTGAAGTATGTGATACCGCAATTCGCCATGAATTTTTCGTGCGAGTTCTGCTAAAGGTTGGAAGGATGAATCACGCAACGCTTCAAATCGTATGAATTCTGCAGCATCAAACAGAAAGTGGCGCATTAGGCTGAAGTCGTATTCACCATTGGGTAATTCAGTTAAAACACAATTGCGGAACTGGTCGGCACTGCGCATAAAGGCTACTGTATCCGGGGGTCCTTCGCCCAAATCGTGCAAAATTTTGTACAAAGCCAGGCTTTGTCCAATTTTATCTTGCGCCATGGAAGAGAAGGCAATGTCCTCTTCAAGCAAAGGCCCAAATCCAGTCCATTCGGAATTGCGGTGCCCAAGGACGAGTTGGTCGTCCGCTATCTTGTACAGGAGTTCTATTACGATGTCGTCTTTCATAACTGCTTACCGCCTTCTAAAAATTCCTTCAATTTTTTTCCTCCTTTATAGTCTATAGCGTCTCGGAATTTTTTTTCAGGGAGGGTTAACCACAAGTCAGCCTCTTCACTGGAGGTGAAGCGTATCTTGTCCGTCGGCACTGCCCAGATATTGAAAATTACGGTGCCGTTGTCAAATCGTTTTTGGGCTGCTGACATGGCTTCGGCTGGAGAGGAAGCTTCTACGCAACCAACATGGATGTGTTGCTTACCGCGTTTTACCAGGTGAAATATTTCATAGGATGTTTTCTCTCCAAGAGGAAAATCTTTGTGCGTGAGTAGATCATAAATATTTTGGTTTCCTTCGGTCATGGCAGAGACATGCACATTGCTTGTTTCCACGACAAAAAGGGATATGCAAGTAAATCTTCTGGTAAAATTCTCTTTGGCAAAGACATAGGCCATTTCGAGGTTGGGTGCGTGAATCGCGCCCTCATGTTGAAAGGGCTTTCCCTTTTTCGGTTGTACGAAGACTTCAAATGTTGCAAATTGGTCATGGGAATCCAGTGGACCAGGTTGTTTACCGATGCCAATTTCCGGAAGACGTTGTACCCTTGGGTCTAATGATTTCACGTAAGACTTACTATTTATTAATGAATTCGATGGTTCAGATCCGATTCTAATGCTTTCTATAAAACCATCGATTTCAAAATTTCGTTAAATTATAGAATGAAATATCTCGATTTATTTTGGGCGATGGACTTACTTTATCGCTATTATCCTAAATACCACTCTAATGAACTGTTATTACTGGCCGATGATGTTCTAAAATGGATCAATAATGAGCTTCCAGAAGATAGTAGTTCGATCGTATACTTGCGAAGTTGTTTTGATTCTCCGTATGATGCATTAAACAAGGTTTGGAATGAAGTCCGGTTGCTTGTCGGACCTTTTTCCAGATTCAACTGACCAGTGTCCGAAACAGCGCAGTGGTTTAAGCCAAAGGTGCAACATAAACGCTTTCTTTGGACTTGAGTGCATTGCGGACCCATCGCCCCCTTTCCTCAGCAATCCTCCTTACGGCAAGTCGTTCTTGGTTGCACGGGCCGTCGCCGTTGATAACCCGTTTAAATTCTTCCCAGTCGGGTTCAGTATACTCCCATCTTTCCGTCAGAAGATTTTTTTTCAGGTTTGGATCCGGAATTGTGAAACCAAGCTCCCAGATTTTTGGTACATACATGTCTAAAAACTGGTTTCGCATGTCATCGTTGCTGGACATCTTCACTTTCCAGTTCATGAGTACTGCTGTGTGCGCAGAAATCTTATCCGGCGGGCCAAAAAAGTGCATCATGGGGGGCCACCAGCGATTTAGGGCTTCCTGAAACATCGTTCGCTGTTTTCGTGTGCCCGATGCCAAATAAATAACGCAATGGTGTCCATACTTCAGGTGAAAGGATTCCTCGGCGCAAATTCTATCCAATGCGCGGCAATACGGACCATAACTACCTTTCGCATTCGCGAGCTGATTAACAATTGCGCCAGCATCCACCAGCCAGGAGATGAAACAAGCATCAGCCCAGGTGAAGGCAGGATAATTGAAGACATTCGAATATTTGGATTTGCCGGAGATAAGATCTTGAATCATTCGCTCCCGCGTCTTGCCCAGGGTTTCAGCAGCGCTATAAAGCAGTTGGGCATGACCCACTTCATCCTGCACTTTGGCCATCAAAGCAAGTTTACGCTTGAAACCAGGAGCACGCGTGATCCAGGTACCCTCCGGTAATGCGCCGATTATCTCGCTGTGCGCATGTTGCTCGATCATCCTGATCAGTTGCTTCCGATAAAGTTGAGGCATCCAGTCTTTGGGCTCAATTTTCTCTCCGCGCGCGATCCGCGCCTCAAATTCCAATAGTTTAAGAGGGTCTTCCTGGGCTAAACTATCGGTCTTAATTCCCTCGAAGGTATTTCCACCACCGTACATAAGATTGACAGCTTTTACACTACGAATATTGGATTCGTTTTTTTGTTTCCTGGATAGCAAATAAATACCACCCAGAATCAGCGATTTACGATTTTATATGATTTGAACCAAACGATTGTTAGGCAATTCTCTCAGGAGGTCTTTTTTAGGCCATTAACCAACATGTCAGCCAATTGGAATCCCAAGGCTTCCGGATCGATAGCCGAACCCGGATCATACCACATGGGCATCCAGTTAAGGGAAGAAAATAGGGTCATCACGGCCAATTTTTTATCAATTGTGCTCTTGAACTCTCCCGAGCGAACACCTTCTTCAAAAATCGTTTTGAATCGGTTTATGTAGTTAATGCGCAATAGAAGGAAATCGCGCAAGTAGGGCTCACTCAGATGACGATGTTCATTCATGAATACTGCGGATGCCGTCAGATCTTTTGCCATCACTTGAATGTGGCCGATGATACCATTTCGCAACTTTTCGGTAGCGGAAATATTTTGCTTTTCCACTTCTTCCAGCGATTTTCTGAATTCTGCGGCCATATCGAAACAAAGGCTGCGAAGAATTTCCTCCTTCGACTTAATGTGAGAATAGAGGCTTGCAGCCTCAATACCCAACAAGTGGGCTAAATCGCGCATAGAGGCAGCAGCATAGCCCTTGTCTTTAAACAGCTCCGCGGCTTTCCGGATTACTTGTTCTTTTCTGGATAAATTCCCGATTGTGTCCGACATAATCATTAATTACTTAAAGTTAGAAATTAATCCGTTAAAGCACTTAAAATTTTAAATGATCGCCCCAACGTACTCAACTGCAATAAGTGTGTTCAGCCTGACTGTTAGCGGCTTCATATTCAAAACCTTAGGCGCAGAGAGTGTCTGGAAATGACTAAAACCCCTTGGCGATTTCGACTCAAGGGGATTTTGTTTCGTTGAAAACGATTAGAAAATTACGCCGAAGCTAAAGGCATTTAGCTTTGGGCCTTTGCCCGCGGCAAATAGTTCATTGAGGTCGTAATTGAAAAATAAGTCTGTTGACCGATACCCAATCTGAAGTCGTGCACCATAACGGAAGCTATTCAAATAGAAGCTGTCGTGATCTTTCTCCTTCTCTTTTCCATCATCTTTAAATACGAGTTTTGAGTGACTTGCAATTCTATAGCCTATATAGGGTCCCAACCCAATGCGGAACGAATTTCTGCCCTCCCAAAACCGGGCTTTTTGACTGTTTCCACCAAAGTCAAACACAGGTATTAAACTGGCAGTAACAAACGATGCAGTTAGTTTGCTTTTTATGAAATTGACGTCGCGCGTGTCTTCCACAAAATAAACGCCATTGTCATCTTTTAGCATAAGGACATTATCCTGTTGAAATTTGAAGTTATACCAGTTCACGCCCAGACCCCATTCGAGAAAAAACTTCTTGCTCATGCGTGTACGCTGGATGGAGGACAACCCCACGTACCATGAGCCCCATGGTCTTACCGAATACAATGCATTATCAGCATCGGGAAATTTTCCGTTGCTGAGGTAATTGTTTGTCCCCAGCTCCAAGTTGAAGGATTGCCAGGTCCGTCCCCAATGATTGCTGTGGAAATGTCCGCGCCACTCATTCCAATCGCTATACTCATCCCAACCATCATCGTCGTCGTCATCGCCATCACCATTCCAGCTCCAATCTTCATTTTCTTCATCCTTTGTGATTTCTACTAGTGCCAGGGCGGTGTCGCGCTTGGGTAACGCAGAGGTATCGTTGGTTTCCAGCTTATTCAGGATATCCTGAAAGAGTTCTTGAAAATCATATTGCTTAAGCGTTTCCAGGTCGCTACGGTCCTTCATGGTAAAGATCACTTTGCTGGTCTTTGCCAATTCTACAATGACAGTATCAACTTTTTGCTGCGCATTCGCTAGGGAAATACACGTACCAAAAATTGCCGTTAAGATTGTTCTCTTGATCATACCGATTTACTTGTTTTGCCCACGCTGCTTTTCACTCTTAAAATTCAGCGCTAGAATTTCATTTTTCTTCTGCCTCAGTTCGCCAAGCGGATCTTGGTTGTTCTTCAGATTGCTGGCTTTCTTTAGCACCTTCATCAAGGTAGATGTCTTCTTTCCATCAGAAGTTGCTTTGGCTATCTCTTTTTTGACTAAATACTCATCCACTTCTTCAGCGGTGAAGACCAGCGTAATATTCTGGATCGCTGGCGTCGAGGAATGGGCAGCCTCAGGTGCCACTATTTCTGGGAGTTCCTTTGCCGAAGAAGTTAGGGTTATCCATGCCGGGTGTAAGCTCAGTTGCAGTAGATCGATCATCATTTTTCTGGCTCGTTTCGCAGGAAAACGTATCTCCTGTAAGGTTCGTCATTTGGGTCGTGTTCATTACCAATGTTTCGACCTGTTCAACCGAGGGCCCGGGTTGAATGACAGGCTGACTTTGTTCTGGTTTAGGGGTAACGATAACATTTGGATAGGCGTTGGCTCGCCTCAATTGCGGTGATATTACGGATTCCGATATCTTCTGTTTCAGGCGATAGGAGGTAGGCAGTAATTACCAATATCGAAAGCGACGCAGCAATCTTAATCCAGGGTAGTCTTTTGCGATTATGTTGTTGTGCAGCGGCAATTTTTGCCCATGCGCTCGCAGGCGCTGGCTGCTGATAACCCGCGAGTTTCTCGCGAAAGAGTTTGTCAAGTGGTTGATTCATCCCTTTTGATTTTTTTGGCTTCCCATTGAATCCTGTTGTATTAATACCCGCTGAAGATGGGTTCGCGCCCGGCAAAGTTGCGACTTGGACGTATTCTCACTGATGCCAAGTTTCTCCGCAATTTCTTTATGGGAATAACCATCAATTGCGTACAGGTTAAAAACGATCCTGTAGCCTGTCGGTAGATCCTGGATCATTCTTAATAGATCTTCGGCCTCGAGTTGGTTACTAATTGTGGTGTAGTCAGGTTCCCGATTCGCGTTGTCGAGTTCAGTTGCCAGATACATGGATCGGTGTCTGCGCAGATAGGTCAACGATTCGTTTACCACAATTCTCCTGATCCATCCTTCAAAACTGCCCTCGTTTTTGAACTGCTGAATTTTGTCAAATACTTTCGTAAACGCGGTGATAAGGATGTCCTCGGCCTCCATAGGGTCCTTGACATATCGGTAGCATAAACCGTACATCTTTGACGAATACCTGTCATAAAGCAGCTTCTGGGCGGTTTGGTCACGCCGGAGGCACCCTTTGATCAGTTCATCTTCTCTGGACCGGTAAATTTCTAAATGCATTTAGTGGCTTCTACAGTACAGATGCCAAATTAGCAGCGCGGGTTGCTTCCCGTGGCACATTTTATTGTTGCCGATGGGCCTCAGTAGGCAGCCTCATAGTCGATAGTAATTGTAAACCAGGAAAACTTTTTGGGCTTGACAACTACGCAATTAATACACCCGTTGTGATCGACGGTGTTCACAAATAAGCCCCTGGGTTCACGGGTAAAGAGCGAGTATTCTCCCGGCGCCAATTTGATCTTAAAAGTACCATCAGGTTTGCTTTTTGCTATACCCGCGGGCTCAGCTGCAATTTCGCGGATGAATTGGTCCGTCTGGATGACATCGGTAACCATAACGCGTTTATAGGCCAGTATTTCGCGGACAATGCCTTGTTGAGGAGATGTGTCCTTACGAGGACCAGGCATTTGATCACCACTTATCCAAAATACTTGCCCCTTGATGCCTTGTCTTAGCGGCTGTGTGGATTGGATAATGCTGAAAAAAGCCAATAAAAACAAAAGCTTTTTCATCTCTACAAAAGTACAACATCTCCTGATATGAAGAGATAAAATCTCAAAATACCAGACTAACGAGATAAACCAGAATAAGAAGCAAAAATATGATCATGACATTTCAGACTAATCTCTTTTTATGATCCTTGGGTTTCCACGATAATCGACATTGCTGGCTATCCCCTCATCAATTTCAAGGCTGGTGCTGACATTAACCTTGGCGGACGAAGCCCCGGTAACTTCTACAATGGCATCCCTGACTTCAAGGTTGTACGCACGTAATTTTGAAGCAAACTGGAGATCTGCATCGAGGTTGGTGACGCGGCCTGAAAGCTCAGCTTCTGATTTTCCAGTCAAATTGATAACAAGCTCTCTGGCTTCGACTTCCCCCCGCAGTTTAACGGGTCCACGCATATAAATGTCTAAGTCATCAGCGCTGAAGTTGTCCAATTGAATTTTCCCATACCCTTCCGCCTCAATTTTCTCCAGGGATGGCATCGTAATATTGATTCGAATTTCATCCAGATCGAGTATGTCCTCGTCCCAATCGAATTTTTTCTTCGACCCCTCGTAGTCAATCATAAGCGTGTGCCCTGATCGAAAAATGTTGTATCTCAGCTTTTCATTATCGGCGCCGATGAGTTCAACTGCATACTCTTCTCCCTGATATATCCGAACATCAAATATCCCCCGAATATCAAGCGCGTCAAAATCGCTTAATCCGAACTGATCTTCTGTGTCGCTGTCATTTTCATCATTCGGACATGTTATACAATTGAGTCCTTTATCCGTCATTTCCCAGGTGAACCCATCCAGGTTTTGATGATCTATGTATTGTGAAATAAACCGACTTGCAGTTTCGTTCATAATAAAGGGATAATGATAGGGAAGGTAAAGCGTCATGTCCAATCTTTGCGCACGAAAAATCGCATCCTTTTTAAAAAGAATATTCGAATCAAAAGTGAGGGTTGAGTCTGCCGCATCGACGTGATATGAGATCATTTGCGCATTTTCAATGGCATTCAGCTTTGTTGTCCCCTGGGCTCTGAAGATTTGTACAAGTTTTACGTCATTGCCATCATATCCCCGGAGCGTCAGGGAAACCGGATGGTAGTCGTCCATACCAACTTCATGTACATCAAGCACTGCTGTCTTGCCTGTTAGCACAAGAGTGTCTTCCACCTTGTACTCGCCTTCTTCCTTAAAGGAATAGACAATTCTAGGAATACTCACACTCAGGACCGCATACACTTATAAAGAAGAATACAAATAATGCCCAGGCTATTGGTGGACCGAATACATATTTCTTCGCGATGATCGAGGCACCGAGCAGCGTGATGAGTATGGCTGGTACGATGGCAGCAATAAACCCGGCAAATACAAGCCACCCGGAAACGCTATTTACGAAGACTTCCAGGGGCAAGCTTATTTCGTTGTAGTTTAATGTGGGCCAAGTGAAGGCGGAGACAGAGAAAAGCCCCACTAAAACGCCACCTGCAATGATCGTCACGAACATGAAACTTACGCCGAGGAGAATCACGATTATACCAATCCCCACCCGGAAGATCTCCAACAAGGGCACTATTATTTTACCCAGTACACTGATCAAGATGCCAATGAGTCGGAATGGGAAGAGCAGAATTTTAGTAGCTAAACTCTCTTCCTGTTCCGGATCCACGTTCAGGTTTTTTTTTATGGTGGATTCAATGTTGGAAAGTGTGACCGGTTCACCCTGCATTTCCATCCTGTCTGTAATGCTCGTTGCTTCTGGCAGTGCGATCCAAAGAACGATATAAACGATAAAGCCTACTCCGAAGAAAATTGTGAAAAGTATAAACAGCAACCTTACCGCAATGATGTCTATTCCGAAATACGCTGCTACCCCGCCCGACACACCGCCGATTACTTTGTGCTCGCCGTCGCGGAACATTTTCTTGCCAACTTCTGGCTCATCAAGATCGAATGATCCGGGAACAACAATCCACATGATGATGTAGACAAGAACAGTTAACCCATAAGCAAAAGCGAGCAAAGCAAATAACAGACGAATCCAAACCGGGTCGACGTTGAAGTAATTTCCAATCCCGGCGCAAACTCCTCCCAAAATCTTTCGCTTTTGGTCGCGTAATAATTGTCTGGGTTGGGCAAATGTTTCACTTTTCCGGCCTCCTGAGGATGCATTGCCTGTTTCTGCTGTGCTGCTCGCCTCACCCGGTCTGTTTGAGGATTCTCCCGCTACGAATTCCTGTTCTTCAGCAGCCTTGAAATCACTTACACTACCCATCGTTGCGATAAGCGCTTTTACATCTTCAGCCGTAATAACCTGCTTGCCCTCACTTAGCTTCGATAAAAAGATTTCAGCAATGCGGCTTTCGATATCAGCAAGGATTTCGCTGCTATCTTCGAATGATGCAAAATACTTGTTTATAGAGTCGAGGTATTTTCGGAGGCTATCGTAGCCATCCTCTTCGATATGAAAGATGATGCCGCTGATGTTGATGCTTATATTTTTTTTCATAACTGTATTAAATCGGGTGAATTAAGCGTTGGATTTCGTTGTAATCATTTGGGTAGAATGGACGAGCTCATCCCACGTTGCAGTAAGTCTGCCCAAAAATTTACTTCCTTTGTCAGTTAGTTTATAATACTTTCTCGGAGGTCCGGATTTTGATTCGACCCACTTATATTCCAAAAATCCGGCATTCTTAAGCCGTGTAAGCAAGGGATAGAGCGTACCTTCAACGACAATAATTTTCGCCGCAGTAAGCTCATCCAGCATATCCGACGCATACACTTCGCCTCGCGAAATTATGTGCAGTATGCAGTATTCCAAAATTCCCTTCCTCATCTGTACTTGTGCGTTTTCAAGGTTCATACGTCATTTTTATTCCTTCTTATAACTGTATACGGAAAAGTACTATGTATAGCCAAGTACTATATGAAAATTTTAGAAATATTTTGATAATGTCTCAAACAGCCCGAATTTGACGGGTTTGATTACTTTTGTGACGGCTTCTTAATCAATGTGATAAGTGGTGCTAGATTTCAAATGAGAATTTTCCGCTATTGTCTGATCTTTACGGTCGTTTTTTGTGCTGAAGCTGTTGCTCAGGTTGGCAATGAGTGGATTGTTTTTGGCCAGCCATACTTTAAGATTCCGGTTGCGAGGGAAGGAATCTACAAGCTTGGCTTCGCAGAATTGCAGGCCGCAGGATTTCCGGCCGGTGCCGTTGACCCTGCCAGAATCCAGCTTTTCCATCGTGGCATTGAACAGGCCATCTATATTGAAGGCGATGGAGACGGGCAATTCGATCCCACGGACTTCATAGAATTTTACGGGCAGAAGAATGATGGCACCCTCGACGCTCAGCTTTATAGCCCGGCGTCATCCCAACCGCATGGCCGTTATAACCTCTATAGTGACACAACATCTTATTTTTTGACATTTGGTGCACTATCAGGAAAGCGAATGCCTTCTTTTTATGAAGAAAATACTGGCGGCCTGTTGCCTGAGGCTAGTCATACCAGCGAAAATTTACTGCTGCTTACTGCGCAATATTCTACGGGTATTGATTATGGAGAGATACAGAAAACCGTATTTGACCTTGGCGAAGGATGGACCGGCGGTCAAATATTGCAAAATCAGTTTAAAGACTATACGCTTACCAATATCCGGGGAGGCGTAGCGTCAAGCGGACCTCCTGCCCTTGAATTATTACTCGTCGGCCGGGGACCAATGCAGCATCAAGGTGAAGTCTATGTGGGGACCGGGCAACGCCTTGTGGCGTCATTTAATTTTGCCGGATATGAAGCGTATAAGTTTTCACAGCCAATCTCCTGGTCAGACATTGCACCCGATGGAACACTTGCTGTTCGCATTAAAGTCGTTGGTGTAGGTGGTCAGCCTGACAGGCTGAGTGCCTCATATATCCTACTAAAGTATCCTCAGCAGTTTGATTTCGCAGGGGATGTTGAAAAAACGTTTATACTTCCCGCCAATCCCGTCGACAAAACCTATATCCAATTGGAAAACCCTCCTTCCGGTCTCCGATTATTCGATGTTACTGATCCTGCAAATATTACGCGGATCGGGACGACAGCAAATTTGGCACTGGGTGCCATCGTTCCATCGACCAGCACGAGTAGAACAATCTATGCTTCGAACCTGGTGATCACACCCGGGATCAGCGCAGTAAGTTTTCGGGAAATTTTTCCAAGCCAGCACAACTACATTATCATTAGCCATCCATTCTTACGCAAGCCCGCATTGGGCTATGGTGATCCTGTTAAAGCATATGCAGAATACAGGGCATCGCCAGAAGGCGGCAGTTACGATACTTTAGTGGTAAATATCCAGCAGCTATACGATCAGTTTAACTATGGAGAATCTTCGCCTTTGGCGATTTTCCATTTTATGAAATTTCTTGCAAACGTAAAACTCCCACAGTATTTGTTGCTCGTTGGTAAAGGTCTCGACTGGACCTATAACTACTACCGCAATCCGTCAGGCTTTACGACCTTTAAAGATTTTGTTCCCTCTGCAGGATTCCCCGGTGCAGATATTGCCTACACAGCAGGTCTGGGCGGTACCGTTAATGAGCCGGCGGTACCAACGGGACGGATACCTGCCTTAAGAGCCGAAGATGTAGCGGCTTACCTTGACAAAGTCAAAGAAATGGAAGTGCTTCCCTACGACATGCTTTGGAGAAAGGATGTTTTGCATCTTAGTGGTGGCATTTATGATGGAGAACCCCAGCAATTCAAAGACTACATGAAAGGGTTCCAGGCAATCGCAGAAGACTATCATTTTGGCGGAAATGTGTCGGCAATCGCTAAATACGCGAAGGAAATTCAACACATAAATGTGGCGGAGCAGGTAAACAATGGGTTGAATCTGATGACATTTTTTGGTCATTCCTCTGCCAGCACGACTGATTTTGAGATCGGCTATGTGACGGATCCAGTCCAAGGGTACAATAACAAAGGGAAGTATCCTGTGCTTTTGATGAATGGATGTAACGCCGGGTCTTCCTACCTAACGTACACTATTTTTGGCGAGGATTGGCTGCTGGCGAAGGACAGGGGGGCAATCGGTTTCATCGCGCACAGTGCATACGGTTTTGCCGGCTTGTTGAAAAAATATACCGAGACTTTCTATGCTGTCGGTTTCCAGGATTCGGTCTTCATCACGAAAGGGATCGGTGATATACAAAAAGAGACTGCCAGGCGATACATGCAGTCAGCCACTGCTTCACCGGCAAACATAACTCAGGTTCAACAAATGATTCTGCTTGGTGATCCAGCGGTAAGACTTTTTGGGGCACCTAAGGCTGATCTTGAAATCACGGAAGACAACGTATCCATTGAGTCGTTCGACGGGCAGCCAATCACTGCGTTGACAGACTCGTTTGCGGTGAATATGATTATCCGCAATTTCGGCCAAGCAAAGAAAAATACATACCGGATTGAAGTCCAACGAACACTTAATGACAATTCAATAATTCTTTACGATTCGCTTTTTGAAGGCGTGAAGTACAGCGATTCAATATCTTTTGTGATTCGGAAGGGGAGGGAAACGGGATTTGGAAATAATTCTTTTCAGGTGACGCTTGATCCGGACGATGTGGTTCCGGAATTGACCAAAGAAAATAACGTGGCTACCAAAGGTTTTTTTATTTCTCTGAACGGAACCAAGAACCTTTTCCCCGCTAATTATGGGATCGTAAAATCGCAGGAAGTAACACTGACTTTTCAAACAACCGATTTACGCTCTGGTGAACGAGAGTTTTTGGTAGAATTGGATACCGTAAATACTTTTGATAGTCCTTTTAAGACCCAGGTATCCGTAAACGGTAAAGTTTATGCGAAGCATGTATTCACACTCCTCGCTTCTGATACGACGCCATATTATTGGCGGACAAGACTGGCACAACCACAGTCTGGTGAGCAATCAGCATGGACGCAAAGTTCGTTCACGTATATTGAAAATGGTCCGTCGGGCTGGGCACAAGTGGAATTCCCGCAATACCTGGAGAATCAAACGATTGGGCTAGTTAAAGACGTCGATCTGAAGCGCTTGAAATTCTTGGAATCAATAACAAGTGTTTCGGTCAAAACATTTGGGGGTGACCATCCGGCACCCTTTACAGCAGTAAGCGTCAAAATAGCAGGTGCAGAGTATAATCTTTATGGACCAGGATATGATTGTCGCGACAATTCAATCAATCTGATCGCTTTTGATAGAAAATCGACGGTACCTTATACCGCTGTTCAGTTTGAGTGGTTCAACCGAGCAGGCAGGAATTGCGGACGAAAACCCTGGGTGATCAACAATTATATCCCTTCTCAGATGGTGACGGGTAATAATGATGACATCATTCAATATGTAGACAACGTTCCGGATGGTGATTCGGTCGTCATATACAGTATAGGAAACGCGGGTTACAGTGCGTGGCCAGCGGCTGCCAAGACCAAGTTTGGCGAGCTCGGTATTTCCGTTGCACAAATCGATGCGCTACAAGATGGAGAACCGGTCATTATATTTGGTCGCAAAGGAATACCTCCCGGCGCTGCAAAAGTATTTGTCGCTTCAGGATCGCCGAAGGAACAACAGGAGCTGCGCGTCGACAAGACTATTACCGGTGGGTACACCACAGGATCAATGAATTCCACACTAATCGGACCTGCCACCCGATGGGAGTCGTTTTTTGTTCAACCTGCAGAAATTGAAGCGGAGGATCAGGTGAGTTTTGATGTGGTGGGAACAAGGTTAAACGGAGATGAAGAAATCATTCTCAACGATGTTACCGGCGATCAGGATTTAAGCTTAATCGATGCCACCGAATTTCCCTATTTGCGGGTAGCCTTTAACGCGGTTGATGAAACCAACCTGACAGCAACACAACTAAACAAATGGCTTGTGACATTTATACCCGCCCCAGAAGGATTATTGGTTTTCGACAGTGATCGTGATCAGGTTTTGTTACAGGAAGGCGAACGTTGGCAGGGCACGTTTGGATTTGTAAATATAACAGACGAATCTTTCCCAGACTCCGTTACCGTTCGATACGAGGTATTCAACCACGCTTCCCGGCGCTCACAGTTAGAAAATTTTAAGATTAAGGCACCCATCCTGCAATATGACACTTCGACCTTTACTGTCCAGCTGAATACAACGGATAAATCTGGGTTAAACGACGTTGAAGTTTTTGTCAATCCGCGTCTCGTGCCGGAGCAATATTATGATAATAATGCTTTGCAACTAAATAATTACATCAATGTTGAAAGTGATTTTTTCAATCCAGTATTAGACGTTTCCGTTGACGGAAGGCATATTACCGATGGTGATTTTGTTTCCCCCTCACCATTGATTCTGGCAAGGATATGGGACGAAAACGAGCATATACTAAAGATGGATACAACGGGCGTGAGAATATTCCTGACCTATCCCTGCAATGCTGAAAATTGTGTACCCACGCCTATATTGCTGACCAATGAAGAGGTGACATGGCAACCTGCAACCGATACTTCCACTTTTAATATTGAATTCAGGCCGAAGAATTTGGTTGATGGGGAATACAAACTCCGCATTGAGGTAGCTGACGCACAGGGTAACAAAAGCGGTTCGGACCCGTATGAGATCAACTTCTTGGTAGAGGATGAAACTACAATTTCAATCTCTGAACCTTATCCGAATCCCTTTAGTGAAGCGGCTTTTGTTGCGATCACCATTAGTGGAAGTACGTTACCAGACCAATTTGATTTTCAAGTAGTGGATGTCAATGGTCAAATGGAAAGCCATTTTGGAGACCAGGATTTTCCAACCTTCCATATTGGTACAAATGTTTTGCGTTGGAAGGGAAATAATATCAATGGGAACCCTTTACCCAATGGCGTTTATATCTACAAGCTTAGCATTCTTTTAGCCGGCGAGCAGATTACGAAAATCGGAAAACTGGTATTGGTGCGGTAGCTTACCAAGCTTCCCGATTTAGAAATGAATGATTAGCAGGGAGCGTATGCCATTGCCTTATTTACAGCACAGTCGATTAAAGTGCTTCAAATGTGTTGGCCTGAAATTCCTGTCATCATCCGTCGCGACAACACGAAAGCCTAACTTCCGTTAGTAAAAAAAAATTCAAGTCTTTCACCAAAAGGCTATCAATTACCGAACTTTATCGTTTAATTTTGCATTTCTAAGCTCTAACTAAAATTAAACTGAATGGATTTTATCTGACGTTCAACATTAAACGCTAAGAAAGAAATTGAAAACATTGATCACCATCGTAAAAGCGGCTTTTGCTGCGTACCACTCTAGAAGAACTGTTCAGTTCTTACCGCTTGCCTGTACGGTGACCAGGCGACGCCGGCCGACACGCTTTGTGCGTATCTGATACCTTCATCACAACTTGTTTGTAAAAAGGTGGCATGTCCAGGACATTCCGCTTTTATGCTTTAGTATCGGTTTCTTATCACATTATTACTAATCAATAAAACATTGGAGAATCAAAAACTAATTGTCAGGCTTGCTACGTCTGGCGATACACAATATGCCGAAGCGATCACGCAGGAGATGGAAGAATCAGCGAAAGCGCGGGGCATTGGAATAGCCAAACGTTCGAACGAGTACATCACCAAGAAGATGGAGGAGGGAAAGGCTGTGATTGCGCTTACCGAGGAAGGTGACTGGGTAGGCTTCTGCTATATCGAGGCGTGGCAACACGAAAAATATGTGGCGAATTCTGGGTTGATCGTAGCACCGGCCTACCGAAAGACCGGAGTGGCAACGATGATCAAGCGCGAAGTATTTGATCTGTCTCGGGAAAAATATCCTACCGCTAAAATTTTTGGACTAACAACGGGTCTGGCAGTAATGAAGATCAACTCTGATCTTGGTTATGAACCGGTTACCTATTCTGAATTGACCAATGATGAAGAATTTTGGAAGGGGTGTCGAAGTTGTGTCAACTACGATATTTTGGTCACGAAAGAACGGAAGAACTGTATGTGCACCGCCATGCTCTTCGATCCCGCAGAAGCGGAAGAAAAAATCAGGGCATCGGCGGAGACTAAGGCTGCCCAGGCATTGGCGTTGGAAATGGAGAAAACCAAGACATTGGTAACGGCGGACGGTGAATTGGTGCATCATCGCCATCGGAAATTTAAAGGTAACTTTAAGCTTTTTGAGCGGTGGGTTAGATTTAAGCAATTTGTATTGCTGAAATCCTATCGAAAGAAGGATGACGGGAAAGGCGATGCCTCCGGCAAAAAGAGGTCATTGTTAAGCATTTTTTTCTGGTGAAAAGTCCTCCTTTCGAAAGTCACTTTATTCAGTAAACCAGCGGCTCTACATGTTCTCCGCTACCCAGTCGGAGAGCTTGTTGGGCACAAAAAACTATCATGAAAAAGAAAGTAGTATTGGCATTTAGCGGAGGACTGGATACTTCCTACTGTGTTAAATATCTGGGCGAAGAAAAAGGATTTGAAGTCCACACCATCACGGTAAATACAGGTGGTTTTGATGAGCGTGAAATTCTGGAAATTGAGAAGCGCGCAAAGGACCTCGGGGTCGCATCGCACAGCACCGTGGATGAAACTAGAAACTATTATGATAAAGTTATTCGCTTTTTGATTTATGGAAACGTATTAAAAAACAATACATATCCTTTGAGCGTCAGTGCAGAGCGCATGTCACAGGCGCTTGCTGTTGCGAACTATGCAAAAGCATTGAACGCAGATGCCGTTGCTCATGGGAGTACAGGAGCGGGAAATGACCAGGTGCGGTTCGATATGATCTTGAATATCCTGGTGCCGGGTGTTGAAATTATCACGCCCATCCGCGAGTTGCAGTTATCCAGGGAAGAGGAGATCAGCTTCCTGAAAAAAAAAGGGGTGGCAGCTGAACTTCGACAAAGCAATGTACTCCGTTAATAAAGGGTTATGGGGTACATCCGTCGGTGGGAAAGAAACATTGAAGTCGCTTGGCATTTTGCCGGAGGAAGCATGGCCGACTCAGGTTACAAAGGCAGAAACGGAAACGGTGAGGCTTTTTTTTCAAAAAGGGGAGCTGACTGCCGTAAATGACAAACCGTTTTCTCACCCGGTGGAAGCCATTCAGTATCTTCAATCGATAGCGGGTCCGTATGGCATCGGCCGGGAAGTGCATGTAGGGGACACTATTATTGGTATAAAAGGGCGGGTAGGTTTTGAAGCTGCTGCCCCGATGCTTATCATTAAAGGGCACCATGCCATAGAGAAGCATGTTCTCACCAAGTGGCAGCTAAGCTGGAAAGAACAACTTGCCCAGTTTTATGGTAATTGGTTGCACGAAGGGCAGTACCTAGATCCTGTGATGCGTGATATTGAAGCTTTCCTCACGAATGCGCAGCAACATGTTACTGGGAATGTACACATACAACTCTACCCCTACAGATTCCAGGTATTGGGCATTGAATCACCTTATGATCTGATGTCTTCCAGATTTGGAAAGTATGGTGAAATGAACCTTGGCTGGACAGGTGACGACGTGAAGGGATTTACCAAGATATTTGGCAATCAAACGGCAATCTATCAACATGTAAAAGAGGAAGCTGATGGATAAAATCAAGGTAGGTATCGTGGGTGGAGCTGGCTACACGGGTGGCGAAACAATTCGCTTATTGCTAGGCCACCCTGATGCTGAATTGTCCTACGTTCACAGCAGGAGTAATTCGGGTAAGCCATTGCATACGAGGCACCCTGATTTGTTGGGTGAGACAACACTTATATTCACCGACACTATTCATCAGGATATCGATGTGCTGTTCCTGTGTCTTGGTCACGGCGAAAGCGCGAAATTTCTCCAGGAAAATCAGATCGATGGCATGATTAAAGTAATAGACCTGAGCCAGGATTTCAGGTTGGGTGAATCTGTTGCAGAAAGAACCTTTGTATACGGGCTGCCTGAGCTACACAAAAATGCAATCCGGCAGGCAAACAACATTGCCAACCCCGGTTGCTTTGCAACAGCCATTCAACTTGGCCTTTTGCCAATAGCACAGGCCGGCGCGTTGGGCGAAGTATTTGCAACCGGAATTACTGGTTCCACCGGGGCGGGACAAAAACTACAGGCAACTACACACTTTACCTGGCGCGCTAATAATGTTTCGGCCTACAAGACACTTACGCACCAGCATCTGAGCGAAATAAACCGGTCAATAAAACAACTGCAATCTGATTTTTCAGCATCTATTAACTTCGTTCCCTGGCGGGCCGACTTCACCCGTGGCATATTCGTGAGTTCGTGTATCACGAGTGATAAGTCACTTGCTGAATGGCTGCGGCTGTATGCAGACTTCTATGCGGATCACCCTTTCACTATAGTAGCCGACGATACCATCGATCTTAAACAAGTCATTAACACGAACAAGTGCTTACTTGGCTTGGAGAAAGTGGGGAACAAGTTGGTTGTCCATTCAGCAATTGATAACCTTTTAAAGGGTGCAGCTGGTCAAGCTGTGCAAAACATGAACCTGATGCTTGGCCTGCCGGAAACAGCAGGGCTTAAGCTGAAGTCAATTGCTTTTTGACATAGCGTTGACAGCCCGATCAGTGGTGTGTATCATTCATCGGCCTCCGCTATTTCGGGTAAGGGGCAAATTATTGAGAGCATGAAATTATTTGACGTATATCCGTTGTTCAACATTGCACCTGCAAAAGCCCAGGGTTCCTGGCTGTGGGATGACAAAGGCGAAAAATATCTCGATCTATATGGAGGACATGCTGTGATCTCCATTGGGCATTCACACCCGCACTATGTGCAGGCGCTTACAGAACAGCTGCACAAGATTGCTTTCTATTCAAACAGCATTCAAAACCCATTGCAGGGAAAGCTTGCTGAAAAACTTGGACAACTGTCTGGCTATCCTGACTACCAGCTTTTCTTGTGCAATTCTGGGGCGGAGGCGAACGAGAATGCTTTAAAACTTGCTTCCTTCACCACGGGGAGAAAAAGAGTGATTGCATTTAAGAAGGCATTTCACGGGCGTACATCGGGCGCGGTGGCAGCAACCGATAACCCAAAAATCGTCGCACCCTATAACACCGGGCACGCTGTTGAGTTTGTTCCCTTCAATGATGAAGAATCATTTTCACGGGCACTTACCAATGACGTAGCCGCAGTGATTATTGAGGGTATCCAGGGCGTTGGTGGAATTCATGTGCCCGATACTTCTTTTTTGCAGTTTCTGGATGAAAAGTGCCGGGCCAACAATACGCTGCTGATACTGGACGAAATTCAATCCGGCTATGGTCGCACCGGAAAATTCTTTGCGCACCAATTTGCCGGCATCAGACCAAGCCTCATCACCATTGCCAAAGGGATGGGTAATGGTTTTCCCGTGGGTGGCGTGTTGATTCAAGGTGATATTAAACCCTGGAGCGGGATGCTGGGTACGACATTTGGCGGGAATTACCTGGCGAGTGCTGCTTCGATGGCGGTATTGGAAGTTATAGAGAATGAAGGGCTGTTAGCCAATGCAGCTGCCTTGGGTTCTTATTTGCTGGACGAACTCGCCAATATGCCGAAAACGGAAAGGGTAAGGGGAAGGGGGCTGATGATTGGATTTGATCTTCCGGAGGATAAATCAAGTGTAAGAAGTGATTTGCTATTCAATCATCATATTTTTACAGGAGAAGCTAAGCCCAATACGATCCGGCTGCTCCCTCCGTTGACGCTGACAAGGAGTGAAGTTGATATTTTTCTTACCGCATTGAAACAAACGTTGCTATGAAAAATTTTATTTCCGTCGGAGATGTTGGTGACATCAATGCGCTGGTACGACGGGCGCTTGATTTCAAGTCCGACCCATCTAGTGAAAGAGCCGTTGGTGAAGGCAGGCGCATAGGGCTGCTCTTCCTAAACCCGAGTATGCGAACACGGCTCAGCACGCATATAGCAGCCCAGAATTTAGGAATGGAAGCGATTGTATTTAATGTTGGTCAGGACGGTTGGGCAATAGAATTTGAAGATGAGGCAATCATGAGCGGTAAGACGGTAGAGCACGTTCGGGATGCTGCGCCAATCTTAGGGAAGTATTTTGATATCTTGGGGATACGCACGTTTCCGCTATTGCAGAACAAAACGGAAGACTACAGTGAACTCTACATTCACCAATTTATCAAGTATGCAGGCATACCAGTCATAAGCCTGGAAAGTGCTACCTTGCACCCCCTTCAAAGCCTTACCGATGTGATTACCATCCACGAAGCTTTTAGGGAACAAAGGAAACCAAAGGTTGTTTTAACCTGGGCGCCGCATGTAAAAGCTCTGCCACAATGTGTTGCCAACAGTTTCTCTCAGTGGATCAACAAATGGGGTGAAGCAGATTTTGTCATCGCCCATCCGGAAGATTATGAATTGGATACTAAGTTTACAGCCGGGGCTTTGATTTCGCACAATCAGTCAGAAGCACTACGGGATGCGGATTTCGTCTATGTGAAGAACTGGAGTACATATACAGATTATGGCCGGATCTACTGTAACGATCCTGCGTGGATGCTGACGAATGATAAACTGAGCATCACCCAAAATGCCAAAGTGATGCATTGTTTGCCAGTGCGAAGAAATGTCGAGTTAAGTGATGAAGTGTTGGATGGTCCGAACAGCATTGTAACAACGCAAGCATCGAACCGGGTGTGGGCTGCACAAGCAGTGCTCAGTGAGATATTGAAAAAATAGCCAAACATCCTCACCACCATGAATAAACTTTTCATCGTTAAGATCGGCGGAAATGTCCTGGATAATCCGGCAGCACTGGATTCCTTTTTGAAAGATTTTGCGGCTGTAAAACAGCCAAAAATCCTGATTCACGGCGGCGGAAAAATTGCTACTAGGGTCGGAGATCAGCTAGGAATTCAACCGCACTATATCGGCGGGCGCAGAATAACAGATGCTGCTACCCTCGATCTGGTGACTATGGTATATGGCGGGCTGGTGAACAAACGGATTGTAGCGAAGCTCCAGCACCTGGGATGTAACGCGATTGGGATTACTGGCGCCGATGGAAATATGATTAGTGCAGTGAAACGCCCGGTGAAGGATATCGATTATGGTTTCGTGGGCGATATAGAACCTGGTGGTGTAAACACGGCATTGCTTTATATGCTGTTGGAGCAAAAGACCATTCCGATTTTTGCGCCGCTAACCCATGCTGACGGCTCCATGTTGAACACAAACGCCGACACAATAGCTTCTGTTTTGGCTGTGGCGATGATTAAACACTTTGATGTAAGGTTGATTTTCTGTTTCGAAAAGAAGGGCGTATTGCGGGATGTAAATAGGCAGGATTCCGTTATTCACCACCTTTCCAGGAAATTATATGATGAGCTTTTGCCTAAGCAAGTTTTTGCTGACGGAATTTTGCCAAAACTTGAAAGTGCTTACGCGGCTATCAACGCAGGTGTAAAAGAAGTGATCATTGGAGAGGCGGCAGACTTGTTGAAGAATACGGGACAAGAAACAGCAGGAACATTAATAACGCAGTAGTCAATAAATAACACAAGAAGTGACACATTGCTGATATGCGCTATGGATAGAAAATATTACCAAGATGCGCTTATTTTGCTGCAACAACTCATTGCTATACCTTCCTACAGCAAAGAGGAAGAAGCAACCGCGTCTGCTATTGAGGCTTTTTTTAAGAAGCGTGGTGTTCAAACAAATCGTGAGGCCAATAACGTGTGGGTAAAGAATAGGAATTATGATCCCTCGAAGCCGACGGTGTTGTTAAACTCTCATCACGATACTGTTCGTCCAAACTCGGGGTATACACGCGATCCATTCAAACCTGAAATCCTCGGTAACAAACTATACGGACTAGGCAGCAATGATGCAGGGGGAGCGCTTGTTTCGCTAATCGCGACGTTTTTGCATTATGATGAGCGCGAATTGTTAAAATCTAACCTCGTCATGGCCGCTACCGCGGAAGAAGAGATATCTGGGACAGGCGGCGTAGAAAGCGTCTGGCCTTTTTTTCCTGCCATAGATTTCGCCATCGTCGGTGAACCCACACGCTGCGAAATGGCGACGGCGGAAAAGGGTTTGATGGTGTTGGATTGCGTCGCCGTTGGCAAGTCCGGACACGCGGCCCGCGAAGAAGGCGTCAATGCAATATATGAAGCATTGCCGGACCTGGAGTGGTTCAGAACGTTCCGGTTTCCAAAAGTTTCCAGTACGCTGGGAGAAATGAAAATGTCGGTGACGATCATTCATGCTGGTAGTCAGCATAATGTGGTTCCTGCCGATTGTCAGTTTACCGTAGATGTGCGGGTCACGGATGCGTATACGCTGGAAGAGGCACTTTCCATCATACAAGAGCACGCAGCGTGCCGCATAACGCCCCGTTCCCTGCGCATGCGGCCATCAGGCATCGCTCAGGACCACCCTTTGGTTCGGTCGGCGAAAAAATTGGGCATCCCGTTGTTTGGTTCGCCGACGACCTCTGATCAGGCGCTCATCCCTGCACCCTCTGTCAAAATTGGGCCTGGGGATTCTGCCCGATCGCATTCTGCGGACGAATTCATCTACGTCGACGAGATTGAAAGGGGTATTGATACCTACTTGAAGTTGTTGGACGATATAATGCTACCTTGAATTCAACATTAGGCAGAATGAAAGTTAATATGACCTCAGTTTGATCCGTCAGCTTTCATTTTCTAATTTGGATGCAGTTAGCTGCCTGTTCAAAATTGTGATGTGCAATTTGCGTCGGCGTTTTCTAAACTGAATTTAACATTACCCATTCATGAAGCTCTGGCAAAAAGATAAATCTTCAAGCAAGGAAGTAGATAAATTCACGGTGGGCAACGATCAGGAAATGGATATGTATCTGGCAAAATACGATATCCTGGGATCACTCGCCCACATTGCAATGCTGGAGTCAATAGGACTGCTGAAGTCACAGGAGTTAAAAGTACTCTCCTCGGAGCTAAAGAATATTTATTCGCGAATAACGGCGGGGGAGTTCAAAGTTGATGAAGGTGTCGAGGATATACATTCACAGGTTGAGCTTGAGCTAACGAGGAAGCGCGGTGATGTTGGTAAGAAAATTCACAGTGGTCGTTCTAGGAACGATCAGGTACTGGTGGATATCAAATTATATCTTCGCGCGGAAATAAGAAATATTGTAACAGCAGTAAAATTGCTGTTTGATTTGCTCCAGGAACAAAGTAATAAATTCAAGGATCACCTGCTGCCGGGCTACACACACCTGCAATTAGCGATGCCCTCGTCATTTGGCTTGTGGTTTGGAGCCTATGCAGAAAGTTTAGTGGATGACTTGATATGCCTTCAGGCAGCGTACCGTGTTGTAAACAAGAATCCGCTGGGCTCTGCCGCTGGATATGGATCATCATTCCCATTAAATCGGAAAATGACGACGGCGTTGTTGGGTTTTGAGTCGCTTAACTATAACGTTGTTTATGCGCAGATGGGTCGTGGAAAGTCGGAGCGTATTGTTGCCAGTGCATTGTCTAACATTGCAGCGACCCTGTCAAAGCTTTCGATGGATGCGTGTCTTTTTCTAAACCAGAATTTTGGATTCATCAGTTTCCCTGATGAACTGACAACCGGATCCAGCATTATGCCGCATAAAAAGAATCCCGATGTGTTTGAGCTAATCCGGGGACGGTGTAATCAATTACAGGCTTTACCCAATGACATTGCTTTGGCTACCACCAATCTTCCGTCCGGATATCACCGCGATATGCAGTTACTGAAAGAGAAACTTTTTCCAGCTGTTCAACATATGAAGGATTGCCTGCACATGACGCATCTCATGCTGTCTGCAATAAAGGTGAAGGAGAATATTTTGGCCGATGAAAAGTATGCATTTCTATTCAGTGTGGAAGAAGTGAATAAGCTCGTATTAACCGGCGTTCCCTTCCGGGATGCCTACAAGAAAGTAGGCACGGACATTGAACAAGGAAACTATCATCCTGCCACGGCGGTACACCATACCCACGAAGGAAGCATCGGCAATTTATGCCTGGAAGATATTGCCCGTACTATGGATGAGACAATTGCTGGATTCGGTTTTGAAAAAGTCGATATCGCATTGTCAAAGTTGTTATCAGATGATTAAGATGGCAACAACGAAAGCTGATGGCGGCCCAAAATATGTTAAGTTTTAGTCCGCATTAAGTATCTTCAAATTCAAAAACGGGACTACGAGAATTGGTTTACATTACATGATCACTAGAAAAATAGCTTATGAGTAATTTTGGAATAAGGAACCCGATGTACAGGCTATGCATCTGTCTGGCTGTATCGCTGTGTTGCCTCGATCGTGCTTATGCGCAAGCGGATTTACCATTGCCGTACACATTAACGCCTGAACAAATGATGCTGTACACCAGGCAATACAAGGCAGAGCGTTTCCCTGACAATCGCCCGAAGGTGTCTGACCGGATTCTGGAACGCATGAAATTGGTTACCTGCGAAGAGGCATGGGGTGTACTGCAAGAGCGTGGGTATCCTAATCAGTACCAGGGGAAGTGGGTGATGACCCACGAAAATCCGGTATTGGTGGGCAGAGCGGTGACCTGTGATTTTATTCCCTATCGCGCGGACGTTGCCGATGCAGTAGCGGAGCAAGGCAAGGCGCGTGGTCTGGAAGGGCGCGATAAACACTGGATTATGGATCAGCTCACAACCGGAGACGTACTGGTAGCTGACCTGATGGATAGGCAAATCGGGGGTGCATTCATCGGTGACAACCTTGCCAATATGATTTACAAGAAAACGGGTACAGGATTAGTGATTTGGGGCGGTGCCCGGGATCTGGCAGGCATCCTGGAACTAAAGGATTTTGTGGTCTTTAATCGCAATTGGGACCCATCAACTTCGAGTACGTATGACAAGACCATGATAATCGGTTATAATACGCCTATCTCCATCGGCCGTGCTGCGGTTATGCCAGGAGATGTTGTTCTTGGTCTGCGCGAGGGCATTGTCTTCATTCCGGCACATCTTGCGCTGGAGGTAGTGGAGACATCTGAATGGACGCGCCTCAAAGATGAGTTTGGTCATTCGAGGTTACAGGCAGGGATCTATACAGCCGGTCAGATTGATGTTGCATGGACTGATGCTATCACCCAGGATTTTCGATCCTGGGTGCGTGCCCGAATGAAGGACTTGCCAAAAGAGCAACAAGAAATGATTAGGCGGCAAGATTGGTTTAAGTAAGTGTGCCCCAATGCATGATTCTTTATCGACGCACAAAACCGGCTCCATCATCCATTGTTTGAAACGTAACGTCTTGGCCGTGAAGGACAAATATTAGATGCTCAGACAAACAGGCTGTTGATTTTATATTTATAGTTTTTGCTATTATGAAATACTTTTGAATGGATGCCGCTGGCCAAATATGTCCAAACTGTGGCACACCGCTTCAAGGAAAATTCTGCCATGTTTGCGGACAAAAATTGATCGAGCCCAAGGAGAGGACTATTGGATATTTTGCGTACCAGTTTATTGGTTCAGCTTTCTTTCTCGAAAATAATTTCATAAAGAACCTCTGGACGCTTCTTACGAAACCAGGTTCACTTCCCCATGACTTTATTGAAGGGAGAAGGAAACGTTGGATGCCACCATTTTCACTTTTTTTACTGATAAACCTGTTTTATTTCTGGTATTCTCCACTGACCGATCTGAATCTCAGACTAGTTGAACAGCTTAACCAGCCACACCACAAAGGTTTGGCAAACTACCTGGTGCACCGGAAAATTAGTAAGGACCAAGTCTCGATGGAAGAGTATGCTGAAAAATACAATCAGAAAAGTACCAGCTATGCCAATAGCTTAATTGTTTTGCATGTTCCGATTTTCGCGTTATTTCTCGCCCTTATATACCTTAAGAAGAACTTCTTTTACTCCGATCACTTCATCTATGCGCTTTATTTCATTGCCCTGGTCCTCCTGGCTGCGCTGCTTCAGGTTGTGTTTTTGTATGTGTTTATCAGGGCCCTTAAATTCGAGGCCAACGTCATCTGGAAAGTTTCCGGAACACTTTATGCGGGATTTATTCTGGTGTACACCTTTGTTTCATTAAAGAAGACATACATCCTAAAATCGTGGCAGGTCATGGTGACGCTGTTTCCAGTACTGTTGACATTCCTATTGACTCATTTTTTGTACCGGACTATTTTGTTTCTGATTATTCTTTCCGTAACCTAGGTTGTAATGCAATATTGGATCAGCTTTGAGATTATCCTGATTGTTGATAACCGCAATTGCAGAAACGAATCATGAAATCATTATCGCTGTACCTGTTCCTGTTTTTCGCCCAGGAATCCATAGCCCAACAGAAATTTCTCCGCGACTATGGAATCGAGATTGGAATTCTGAAGCCGGGAAGACATAACGCCATTACAGATGTTTCAGGCGTAAAAGTCGGACATACTACCAGAATTGAAGGCGATGCTATCCGCACTGGCGTAACCGCCATCCTTCCACATCCAGGAAATATATTCCAGCAAAAAGTACCTGCTGCTATTTTTATTGGCAATGGATTTGGAAAGTTATCCGGCTACACCCAGGTAAAGGAATTGGGGAATCTGGAGACACCAATTATTCTTACCAATACCTTGAGTGTTCCTACCGCGGCCGACGCATTGATCGACTACACCTTATCATTTTCTGAAAATAAAAATGTACGGAGTGTTAACCCCGTGGTGGGAGAAACCAATGACGGCGGGTTGAATGATATTCAACAAAGAGTAGTCACGAAAAATGACGTACTGCGGGCCATTGAAAAAGCTGACACTGGTTATGTAGCGATGGGAAATGTCGGGGCGGGAACCGGTACGGTATGCTTTGGATTCAAGGGTGGGATTGGAACGGCTTCCAGGAAATTACCGGAAAAACGAGGTGGCTATACCGTTGGGGTTTTGGTCCAAACCAACTTTGGAGGCGTGTTACAGATTGCGGGTGCACCTATAGGCGTCAAACTGGGTCAGTATATGTTTCAGGAAACCATAGCGGAATACAAGGAGGATGGTTCCTGTATGATCGTAGTGGCGACGGATGCTCCGCTAACTTCAAGAAACTTGGAGAGATTAGCATCACGTGCCATCTTGGGTCTGGGCCGGGCAGGGGGCATTGAATCGAACGGAAGTGGCGATTATGCAATCGCTTTTTCAACAGCAGAATCTGTTCGGGATCCATACAACAGCCCTACGGCCCTAAATTCAAATACCGAGCTGAGAAATGAAAATGTAAGTATTTTATTTCAAGCCGTTATTGAAGCCACAGAGGAGGCCATCATCAACTCACTCTTTGCAGCAGAAACCATGACCGGGCGAGGCGGATTAACCGTTGAAGCATTGCCCGTTGACAAAGCTTTGGACGTCATAAGGCACCATCATAGATAATTAGAACTAGAAGTTGGCAACGGGCGGGAATTGGCGGATCGGCCATCAAATCGTACAAAATCGATAGCCACAACTTCCGATCGAAGTATACCCATGTAAGCTTTTCGCAGGTGCATGGGTGCAGCGAATATTGCCATATTGGGGTTTTATTGAAATACCAAGAGGCAAATTGAAATTGACCCTGCAATTTAGTAATGTAGCGTCTGCTTTTTTTTTAGTGCAGGCATGTGGCTTGAATAGATCATAGTAAAGAAAACGCTATCCTTGGGGTGACAATGAGAATTTATTTAATTCTTTCATGCTTAATATTCACACTGTTCCCCTGCCATCTGTGGGGTCAGGATCTTGCCTTTTACATTGAACAGGCGAAACGCAACAGCCCGCTTATCCAGGATAATAAGAATCAGCGTAAAGCGGCGCTCTTGGAGGTGGAGCGACTTAAAGCATTCTATACAAAAGCCCAGGTAAGCGTTACGGGCAGTTATCTACTGGCGCCCATTGTTTCAACTGATAACGGACAGAAAAAATTGGTCTTGAATCCATCTGGCAGTGAGGAAAGCTATTCAGGCTATGATCTGGCCGCAAGCAATGGTGGTGTTTATCAGGGGATAGTAAATCTAAACCAGCCCTTATTCAATGGTTCTCGCTTCCAAACTGCAGCAGAACAAACTTTGATTGGCAGCAAGATCAATGAAAATACGATTCAGCTTACCGAACATGATCTGGCGAAATTTGTAACGGATCAGTACATACTGTGTCTTCAGGATTATAAACAGACGCAATTCTTAAATGCGCTTATCCGCATTATCGATGATCAAAGAAATATTGTTTCAAAGCTGGTCGAAATTGGTGCCGCAAAACAATCTGACATCGCTTTGCTAACCATAGAACAGAAAACGCAGCAAACGGCCCTCAGCTCTTTTAAAGCTACCTATCGTAGAGACCTCCTGGACTTACGTGTGCTTTGTGGTATTCCAGACACTTCCTTCCAGGTACTTCAAAACATAAACCTTGAACTCGGCGAAGACATTGCGGTGTCTCGTTTTGTGGAAAGATATCAATTGGACAGCCTAAACCTGGTAGCAACCCAAAAACTGTTCGAACTAAAATATAAGCCTACCGTGGGATTGTTTGCGAATACCGGGCTGAACGCTGTCTTATGCTCCCACACTTGTGAACCGTTTTGGCATGAGTGCAGGCCTGAATTTTACACTGAACATCACCGATGGCCGGCAACGTAAAATTACGGAGCAGCGTACGGCACTCCTGTTGCGTTCGTACAACCTTCTACAAGTAACTATTTCTATGATCAGAATATTGTCCGTAAGAATAAAGGATACTTTCTGAACTGAAATCAGTGACGAACGGATTTCACTCACCGAGGATCAGTTAAGTGAGTACCGAAGCTTTCCTGGATTTCTACAAGCAGGAATTGAGTCTTGGTCAGATATCTGTAATCAATTACATCAGCGTCCTAAAGAACATGACCAGTACGCAACGTGACTATGTGCTGCTGCAAACAAGTAAGGAACTTCTTATCAATCTTTACAATTACTGGAATTGGTAGACTATGCCGCATACATTCACTTCAAAATCATTCTCGCATCCGTCTTTGTGGTTGCCTGCAATAAACCTTCGGCAGAGGATGATACATCTGCCAAAGAACGGTTCCCGTGGAGGTCACTGGAATAAGCACAGGAGCTATTAAGGACGAGCTCACGTGTTCGCCAATACCTTGTATTTGGCACGAAATGTAGTTACGTCACCAATCCCTGCTTTTATTACGGCGTGCTAAATAAGGCTTGGTCAACCTGTAAAAGAAGGTCAGTTGCTTTATGTTTTGGAGACAAAAGAATGCAAAGAGCTTTGGGTTTGCAAACCGATGTGGCGGATTCTTTGTATACTTCCTTCGGGGAAATCAATGTTACCGCACCGGCATTTGGCATCATCACCACATTGGATAAGCAGGAAATTGGGGACTATGTGCTGGGAGGGCGCACAATTGTGCACCATCGCTGAAGCAACGCGCTTGCCTTTGCTGTGAACGTTCCCTATGAATTTGTCGATTATGCTAAAGTCTGGTGTAAAGTGTACATTGTTGTTGCCCGATAATTCGCGCCACCAGGCCACGTTTACTACACCACTGACAACGATGAATGCGGCGGCCCAAACACAAACTATTTTAGCCAAATCAGATGCGCGGTTAAATAAACTCCGGAGAATCTTATCGTAAAAGTGCTAGTCAGCAAGAGCAACCGAGCGTAAAAGTGCAAAACTCCTTCCTAAAGCCGCCATCTTGGATGAGATGATGGAAACTTCTGGGTGATGAAATTACTCAATGACTCCATGGCGGTTAAGGTGGAAATTTCACCTGGAATGAGGAATAGTACTGCAAGGTTATGGCACCTCAGTTTAAAAGTGATGATAAATTTCTGATTTCCGGAAACTATGAATTGCCGGATACGGCCTTCGTAAAGTGTCATTCACTTAGTATGCGGTAATTATGTTATGACCACTTCAAAAAGTTACTTCCAGGTCTTTGCCAAACCAATCTTATTCATTGGTATTTTACTGTTGGTCGCAGAGTATTTTCCTATACACGCATGCAGACTAATCTGTTTCCGGAGGTAATGTTTCCACGGATTACTATCATCGCCGATGCAGGACAGTTGCCCATTGACTGCATGATGATAACCGTTACGAAGCCACTTGAAAGTGCCGTCAAAAGGTATTCAAGGTGTAACGGTTGTACCACGAATTGAGGTGTGTGTACCATCGATATTTTCGCACTGGGGATTCGGATAATTCACTCAAAAAAATACAGATTGAAAGCCGGATAAACGAAATCAAGAACTTCTGCCTCCGGGCGCGAACCTCTCCAATTTGAGGCCGATGAACCAATCTTTGTTTCCGGTTCTATGGTTACACGCTTGAAAGTAAGTACCACAGTCAGGTAGCGACGGCGTGCTAAACTTGTGCGTTGCGGCCTGTTTTCGCACAGGTTAAAGGCATTTCAAATGTAGTCGTGAGAGGTGGTAGGGCTAAGACTTTGTCGTCATACCTGATCCATTAAAACTTTCTTCTCTGGGACTCACACCAAAATTTATTGCCACATTTAACAGCAATAATTTTGTATTGTCGAAAATTGTTTTATTTCGGATTACCGAAGACTTTATCTTTCCTTGACAGATACGCGCTCTGAATGACCTCTTGCGGATCTGCAGAATATCATTTTAAAAAATGATGGGACCCGAATTGTGATATTTAAGATGTGGCCACCATTGAAATACAGGAACAGCATACTTTTTTATTATCAATGCGAATGGTAGTAATGCCGTGCTGATAGATCTGGTACAATGCGGCGTAAACCTGCTCGATTTCGCTAAAAGAGTCGAGGAAAAAGCGATAGAGGCCAGGATGATTTTACCCAAGGGGTACGGAGTTATGGAGACCCAAGTTCTCCTTTGTTCGGGAAAGTATTTAGCAGCGTTGTTGAAACAATATATGAGGGGTTATTCCTTGCCTGATATCGTCATGATAATATTTCTTCGTCTTGGCGCGCAAGCCTGGCGCTATGCTAACAATCCCCGTAACTTTGTCTTTCACCATATTGGTGCTTTACCTGGGATTGCTGGCATTACAATAACATCATGTCTCGGGGCGATTGCTGCTTCCATCGGCTTAATCATAGATGATGCCATATTGTCATCATTGAGCAAATTTACCGCGGTCATGGAGCCATCCGGGAGAAAGACGCGTCATCGTGCGGGAAGCGATCCATGGTCTTTTTCCTGCCATGGGCGGGTTTCACTTGCGACAATCGTAATCCATTTTCCCTTTAGGCTTATGAGTGGGTTGGCAGGTAAGTTTTTTCAGGGAATTATCAGATACCATGCAGTTAACTATGGTTACATCCTTTTTGGTAACCTTGTGGGCTGCTCCTGCCAGATTGCATCTATGATCGGATACAAAGCTTCGTTGAAACCGCATGCACATACTGCTTCTGACGCTATAAGCCGGCTTACCTGGCTTACCTGGTTCTTCAATAAGCCAATCATTGCATTCATGCTGGTGGCCGTGCTGGTTGGTTCTGCCTGTGGGCCTCCAGTAAGCTTGAAACAGGTTTCCTCCGAATTGGATGAAGGAACGATTGTACTGGATTATATTTTCCCTGCAGGAACATCGCTGGAAGCAACTGACGCTATTTGCAGGGATATTGAGAAAGATTGTAGAAGCTCATCCGGACGTGGAATCCTATTCGCGCAGAACAGGAATACACATGGCTTTTACGAGCGACCCGTCTAATATTGGTGATTATTCAATTCAATTGAAACACGATAGGACAAAAAAATGACCGATGAGGTGATCAATGAACTCCGGAAAGATATTGCGTCAAAGGTGGTGGCTATCTCTTTCGGACAGCGTATAGCAGATTTCGTTGGTGACTTAATGGTAGGCCCGAACCGATTCAAATTAAAATATTTGGAGATGACTACAATACGTTAAAATTGTTGGCAGGAAAGCTGATACGCTGCTGCAAGAGATACCTGGTATCGCCGATATCAATAGTGGCTTGGTGGACGCAGGACCCTCCATCACATTCCTGCCCGACCAGGAGAAATTAAGTTTGTACAATATATCGCTAGTAGATTTTCAAATGCAGCTTACCGCCGACACACGGCCGGTGTGCGCGAATGTAAGGATCATCTCCTTTTCAGGCGGCAATGACAGGTGGCCTGCAAAATCGGCCAATTGCAGGATGGCGAACAAATGCGGAGAATACCATCGCGCTTTACAGATTTTAAAGACAACAGCCTGGAGCAACTCAAACGGCAACTTATCTTTTTACCTGATGGAACCACACGTCCGCTGTCTTTCTTTTTGCGATGTAAAGATTATTCCTGGAGAAATTGAATATCGACGTGAAGATCTGAATCCGTCGTCATCCTTACCGCGCGTCTGGAGAACCGCGACCTGGAGGAGCAGTGAAAGGAGATCAAAACAAACTAAGGACTGGACTTTCGTTGCCTGTATAATCGAATACGCCTATGCAGAACAACAGCAATCTTTCAAAGAATTGCTGACGATCTTGGCAATGGCACTGTTCGTTTTTGGTGTCATGCATGTTCTTATTCAAGTAATGGAGAATATCCCTATCTCTATCTCCGTAGCCGCCATAAGTGGATGTATCATTGCCTTGTATGTGGTGGGCATTCATCTAACGTAAGCAGCTACACCGGCATTATCATGATTGTTGGGATTATTGCGAAAACGCCATTTTTACAATCAATCAATTTCGCCAGTAATATGAGAAGTATGAACCATGTGGATCAATCAATCAATTATGATAGGCGCTGCGCATTGACCTAAAGCTAATGACCGCCATTGGGGCGATACTTGCGCTAACACCGCTGGCATTGGGTATTGGCTTGGGCGCGCAAATGCAACAGCCGCTTGCCGTTGCTGTGATTGGTGGATTTATCGCCGGTTTGCCATTGTCCTTGTCTTTTAGTTCATGTATTTTGTACAAAAGATGAACGTGGTTTGTTCCTGGGATTTTGCTAGATTCATTCTGGAGAAACAAATGATATCAATGTATATTGAACTATTATTGCATCGTACAATTTTCATCAAACCACAGACGCCAATGACAACACGAAGAGAAATTATTATCAGAGCGGAATGCTTGCAGCCGGCACATTAGTTTTTCAGTCTTGCTCACCAAGCCGTAAGGAAGAAAACATGGGACTTCAGCTATACGCTCCAAAGAGATGGCTTTGGATCCTAAGGGCACGCTGAAGAACGGAAAATCGGAATTAAGCAAATAGAATCCGCCCTGTGATTCTGGGCACTATTATGGTTTGACGGCAAAGGAAATGAAGACCGCCTGCAATGACCTGGGCATGACGCTTACGAAGTGGTCATGTGCACCTCGATGAAAATTGGGAACAAACTATGGGGGAAGCAGTCGAATCCGGTCAGGAATATATTATCTGCTCCACGATGCCGACCGAAGGTCAACGGGTCGATAATTATAAGCGCGTCGCAGAGCCTTCAATCAGGCCGGTGAACAATGCAAAAAATTGAATCTGAAATTCGAGATCACAACCACGAATATGAATTCGAAATGGTCAAGTCCTTTACGATGTACTGCTCGACAATTGCCAGGCGGATTCAGACACATGGAGCCTGGATTCTGGGCCGCTGGGCTGTTGTTGCCGGTCAAGATCCTGAGGACTACTTTACCAGGTATCAGGGTCGGTTTCCGCTCTGGCACCTCAAGGATACGGACATTGCCTGGCGGAAAGAGAAAGCACTGAGTTCGGAAAGGGTGATGGACATCGAAAATAGGTATTCGTTGAAGAAACAGTCAGGCGTGAGATATCTTTATTGAACAGGAAGAATATGAAAGTACTCCGCTTTGAGAGCATGAAAACACAACATGGATTTTTTAAATGGACTTTAGCCTTAATGTGTAGAAATGAAAAAACATCACTACTTCTTTTTTTCTTCTCTTTGTGCTGCGCTTTCGGCGCAGACTAGAGACAAGCTGACATTAAGTTATTCAGATATGGAGCTTTTGATAAGGAAAGACCGGCAGTGGAATATCCCTATGGCACCCGGCTTGATGTATCATCGTTTGGCGAAGACTATGACGAAAGTTTTTCGCGACCGACGGCGTCAAAGTATTGCAAGCTGGTTGGCAGACCATGCTGTCAATGTCTCCTGCCGTAGCTTTGCATGAGCGTTATGGGTCTTGCGTGGCGCGTCCCTCTAAGATTGTTGCCATAGGGCTAAACTATGCTGAACACGTTAAGGAAGGATCCGGCGCCACGACAGCAGCAGTTCCAAGTAAACCTGTCATTTTCTTTAAGGCCACAACATATTGTGCCGCCTTTTGATGATGTCATTATTCCGAAAGATGCTCAAAAATGCATCGGAGGGTGGAACTGGCAGTCATTATTGGCAAAATGGGCCGCTTATGTAAGTGAAGCAAATGCAATGGATTATGTGGCGGGATACGCAGTGATCAATGATTATAGAGCCAACGTTTTTGGCAGTTGGAAAAAGATGGAGGGCAATGGGACAAAAAGCGCCGATAGTTTTGCGCCGCTGGGACCTTATCTGATTTTAGCTGATAACCTGGCAAATCCACAACAATTGGATCTCTGGTTAAGCGTAAAATGAAAGACCGAGGCAGCAGGCCAATACGAGGGATATGATATATGACATTGCGAAAACTGTATAACGCGTCAAGTGCAGCACATGACGCTTTTGCCTGGTGATGTTATTTCAACAGGGATGCCTCCGGCTTTGGTCTGGCACAGAAACCCCCGGTTCAATCTCAGACCTGGAGACGTAGTGGCGTTGGGAATCGACCAGGTTGGCATACAAAAAACAGCATGTCGTTTCATTTGTGCAAAGCCAATTTCTTAAACAAAAATAAACTCGAATTGTTTGCGGACAGGCTAATTTCTCGCCCACTTTCGACAAAATACTGACTGGTAAAACTTGTTAAACCGCTGCGATATGATTATATTAGAAAGTTCGATTAATACGTCTTATTTTATCAAAAAAAATTATGGAAGCAAACAAAAAGGAAACGCCATCCAATAAAGGTAAGAAATCTAAAAGATCAGGTACCGCGTTGAAAGTTGCTGGAGGCGTGTTGGTGGGTGCAGCAGCAGGTGCATTGGCGGGTGTATTCATGGTGCCGAGAGCGAAAAAACACGCGTAAGAAAATCGCCGATAAGTCTAAAAAAGTAGCGTCAGATGTCAAAGGAAAGTAGGCCACGAAAAAGGGAAAACTACAGTTGCTAAGAAAAAACTTACTAGTAAGCTCAAAGAATTAAAGGCACAGGCGAAGACCAAAACTGCAGCAAAGAAAAATAGCGAATGGCGTTTGTCTCTCGTTTTCCTACTGAATTATCAGTTCGTTAGTGCCAGCGCCAGGTTGAACCTTACCGTCGGGGATATCCAGTCAAGTTATCAGGGCCTGTTTCCGGATCTAAAGTATTGCACCTAATTCAAGCTAAACAGTTTGGACTGATGGTGCCATTAATGTCCAAGCCCCCATATCCTATCCTGTTTGATATGACAAATTGGCGACGTTACCACCCCTTCATATATTGTAATACTCACGCCTTTTGAACCATTAAGGTCATTGCAGCGTCCTGCAAAGTTTTGATGTATCGTAGTTTTGAAGTTGCACTTTTGAAATTCGCGCCACAATCTGGTTAGCTTTTCAGGCGATTATTCAACTGAATTTGGCGTTGAAACCAGAAAGTATTTTGGTAACATTGTACCGCTTTGATCATCTAATTGTACGTCATTTTTTATCAAATCGAGCATAATGGAAGCGAATACTATACTTGTTATTATTTTGTCGATCACGTTTGTCAGCTATTTGTTTGACCAGATCCTGGATTATATAAATCTAAAAGCTCAGCGCGCAGATATTCCAAAGGAGATCGAAGAATCTACGAAAGGGAAAGTATATGAAGTCGCTGGCATATCACAGAGACCTTGCCAAATTTTCTTTTGTCACATCTGCATTCAGTTTCTACTGTCTTTTGGTATGTTGATAAGCGGTGGATTGCATGGATAGATGCCTGGCTCTAGGCCATATTTTGGAAGCAGTGTCTTGTGGCTTTAGCATTTTTTGGTGTATTGATGTCGGGTTTCCGATATCTTGACTATTCCTTTTCAATGGTACAGTACGTCCGTAATTGAGGAAAAATACGAGTTTAACAAGACGACGCTAAAAACATTTATAACAGATAAACTTAAAGGCTATCTGTTTGGCGGCGGGTCGTGTGGTTTGCTATCAGCATTAATTTATCTTGTCCAGACAATTCGGACCAAACTTCTGGATCTGGTTTTCTGGCTTGCCGCTATTTTTGTTTTGTTCATAAACATGTTTTACACCTCACTCATTCTTCCGATGTTCAATAAGCTTACGCCGCTACCCGATGGTGAATTGAAAACGGCTATTGAAGATTTTGCAAAAAAAGTGGATTTTCCCTTGGATAGTATTTTTTGTTATCGATGGATCTAAGCGGTTGAAAACGAATGCATTTTTTTCAGGCATCGGGGAAAAGAAGAAGATTGTATTGTATGACACGTTGATCGAGAGACACTCAACTCAATGAATCGGTAGCTGTGTTAGCGCATGAGGTAGGGGCACTTTAAAAAGAAGCATGTTGTGTGGGGATATATCCTTTCAATCCTTCAGATCGTATTTACGTTATTTGTCATGTCAAAAACCCGACCCGGATATACACCATTTTCGACATGACAAATAAAGTAAATACGATCTGAAGGATTGAAAGGATATATCCCCACACAACATGCTTCTTTTTAAAGTGCCCTACCTCATGCGCTAACACAGCTACGAGTTCATCGTTTGAGTGTCTCTCGATCAACGTGTCATACAAGACAATCTTCTTCTTTTTCCCTATGCCTGAAAAAAATGCATTCGCCTTTTTCGACCGCTTGGATCCATCGATAACAAAAATACTATCCAAGGGAAAATCCACTTTCCTTGCAAAATCCTCAATAGCCGTTTTCAATTCACCATCGGGTAGCGGCGTAAGCTTATTGAACATCGGAAGAATGAGTGAGGTGTAAAACATGTTTATGAACAAAACAAAAATAGCGGCAAGCCCTGAAAACCAGATCCAGAAGTTTGGTCCGATTGTCTGGACAAGATAAATTAATGCTGATAGCAAACCACCGCCCACGACTGCCACCAATAGATAGCCTTTAAGTTTATCTGTTATAAATGTTTTTAGCGTTGTCTTGTTAAACTCGTATTTTTCCTCAATTACGAACGTACTGTACCATTGAAAAGGAATAGTCAAGATATCGGAAGCCAGCATCAATACACCAAAAAATGCCAAAGCCAGCAAGACACTGCCTCCAAAATATGGCCTGAGCCAGGTATCTATCCATCCGAATCCACCGCTTATCAACATACCAAAAGACAGTAGAAAACCGAATGCAGATGTGATAAATGAAAATTTGGCAAGGTCTCTGTGATAGGCCAGTGACTTCACATACTTTTCCTTTTCGTAGAATTCTTCGATCTCCTTTGGAATATCTGTGCGCTGAGCTTTTAGATTTATATAATCCAGCAGCTGGTCAAACAAATAGCTGACAAGCGTGATCGACAAAATAATAACAAGTATTGTATTCGCTTCCATTATGCTCGATTCATTGATAACAAATGACGTACAATTAGATGATCAAAGCGGTACAATGTTACGCAAAATACTTTCTGGTTTCAACGCCAAATTCAGTTGATTAATCGCCTGCAAAAGCTGACCATGTTGTTGCGAGAATTTCAAAAATGTAACTCAAAATTTCGATACAGCGGAAACTTTGCAGGGCGCGGCAATGATCTTAATAGCATAAAAGGCGTGGGTATTACAATATATGAAGGGGCGGTAAAGACGCCAATCTGCAACCGTCTGGCATCAAACAAATGGGTTGTAGGCATTGGGCCATTCATGGCATCATCGCCTACGCAGTGGAGATTGAATTCCAGTCAAATATTTAGATCCTGAAATGGCCCTAAAGACTTGATCTGGATATCCCCGACGGCAAGGTTCAACCTGGCGCTGGCACTAATGAACTGAGCATTCAAAACGGAGGCAGGAAAAAACTAAACGACGTTCGTTATTTTTTCTTTGCCGCAGTTTTGGTCTTGGCCTGTGCCTTCAATTCTTTGAGCTTATCAGTAAGTTTTTTCTTAGCAACTGTTAGTTTTCCCTTTACGTCGCCTACTTTTCCTTTGACATCTGACGCTACTTTTTTAGACTTATCGGCGATTTTCTTACGCGTGTTTTTTCCGCTCTCGGGCGCCATCAATACACCCGCCAATGCACCTGCTGCGGCACCTGCCAACACACCTCCAGCAACTTTCAACGCGGTACCTGATCTTTTAGATTTCTTACCTTTATTGGATGGCGTTTCTTTTTTGTTTGCTTCCATAATTTTTTTTGATAAAATAAAACATATTAATCGAACTTTTCTAATATAATCATATCGCAGCGGTTTAACAAGTTTTACTGGTCAGTATTTTGTGCGAAAGTGGGCAAGAAGATATCACCTGCCGCAAACAATTCGGTTTATTTTTGTTTAAGTGATTGGCTTTGCGCAAATGAAACGACATGCTGTTTTTGTACGCCCACGTGGTCGATTCCCAACGCTACCACGTCTCCTGGTCTAAGATAAACCGGGGGTTTCTGTGCCAGACCAACACCGGAGGGCGTCCCTGTTGAAATGACATCACCAGGCAAAAGTGTCATGTGCTCGCTGGTATAACTTATCAGTTTCGCAATGTTATATATCATATCCCTCGTATTGGCCTGCTGCCTGGTCTTTCCATTTACGCTTAACCAGAGATCCAATTGTTGTGGATTTGCCAGATTTTCAGCTAAAATCAAATAGGGTCCCAGTGGCGCAAAACTGTCAGCGCTTTTTCCTTTGTCCCATTGCCCTCCATCTTTTTCCAACTGCCAAAAACGTTCGCTATAATCATTGATCACTGCGTATCCCGCCACATAATCCATTGCATTTGCTTCACTCACATAAGCGGCCCTTTTGCCAATAATGACTGCCAGTTCCACCTCCCAATCCAGTTTTTGAGCATCTTTCGGAATAATGACATCATCAAAAGGGCCGCACAAAGCTGTTGTAGCCTTAAAGAAAATGACAGGCTCACTTGGAATGGCAGCTGCTGTCGTGGCGCCGGATCCTTCCTTAACGTGTTCAGCATAGTTTAGCCCTATGGCAACAATCTTAGAGGGACGTGCCACGCAAGAGCCATAACGCTCATGCAAAGCTACGGCAGGACATTTGACAGCATGGTCTGCCAACCAGCTTTGCAATCTTTTGACGCCGTCGGTCGCAAAAAACTTTTCGTCAAAGTCTTCGCCAAACGATGATACATCAAGCCGGGTGCCATCAGGATATTCCACTGCCGGTCTTTCCTTATCAAAAGCTCCATATCTGAATAACTTAATGTCAGCTTGGTTTCTGGTCTGCGCCGAAAGCGCAGCACCGAAGAGAAGAAAAAAAAGAAGTAGTGATGTTTTTTTCATTTCTGCACATTAAGGCTAAAGTCCATTTAAAAAATCCATGTTGTGTTTCATGCTCTCGAGCGGAGTACTTTCATATTCTTCCTGTTCAATAAAGATATACTTCACGCCTGACTGTTTCTTTAACGATAGCATTTTTGCAATATCCAGTCCACCCTTTCCGAACTCAGTGCTTTCTCTTTTGGCCATGTCCATATCCTTGAGGTGCCAGAGCGGAAACCGACCCTGATACCGGGTAAAGTAGTCCTCAGGATCTTGACCGGCAACAACAGCCCAGCCCAGATCCAGCTCCATGTGCACTAAATCCGCCTGGCAATTGTCGAGCAGTACATCGTAAAGGACTTGACCATTTTCCGATTCAAATTCATATTCGTGGTTGTGGTATCCGAATTTCAGATTCAACTTTTTGCATTGTTCACCGGCCTGATTGAAGGCTTCCGCGACGCGCTTATAATTATCGACCGTTTGACCTTCGGTCGGCATCGTGGAGCAGATAATATATTCCTGACCGGATTCGACTGCTTCCCCCATAGTTTGTTCCCAATTTTCATCGAGGTGCACATGACCACTTCTGAGCGTCATGCCCAGGTCATTGCAGGCGGTCTTCATTTCCTTTGCCGTCAAACCATAATAGTGCCCCAGGTCGCTTCGGGCGGATTCTATTTGCTTAATTCCGATTTCCGCTATCTTCTTCAGCGTGCCCATTAGGATCCAAAGCCATCTCTTTGCGAAATGTGTATAGCTGAAGTCCCATGTTTTCTTCCTTACGGCTTGGTGAGCAAGACTGAAAAACTAATGTGCCGGCTGCGAGCGTTCCGGTCTGGATCATAAATTCTCTTCGTGTTGTCATTGGCGTCTGGTTTGATGAAAATTGCTACAATGCAATAATAGTTCAATATACATTGATATGGTTTAGTTTTCTTGCAGAATGAATCTAGCAAAATCCCAGGAACAAACCACGTTCATCTTTTATACAAAATGCGCATGAAGCTTGGAAGGACAAGGAGGAGCAATGGCAAACCGGCGATAAATCCACCGATCACGGCAACGGCAAGCGGCTGTTGCATTTGCGCGCCCAAGCCAATACCCAATGCCAGCGGTGTTAGCGCAAGTATCGCCCCAATGGCGGTCATTAGCTTAGGTCGAATGCGCAGCGCTATTGCATAATTGATTGATTGATCCACATCGTTGGTGGCCTTCATATTCTGGCGAAATTGATTGATTGTAAAAATGGCGTTCTCAGCAATAATCCCAACGATCATGATGATGCCGGTGTAGCTGCTTACGTTCAGTGGAATTCCCACCACATACAAGGCAATGATACATCCACTTATGGCGGCTACGGAGATAAATAGCAGCAGTAGGGATATTCTCCATTCTTTGAATAAGAACATCATAACACCAAAAACGAACAGGGTTGCCATTGCCAAGATCGTCAGCAATTCTTTGAAAGATTGCTGTTGTTCTGCATAGGCGCCCCCATATTCGATTGAATAGCTCTGCGGCAACGAAAGTCCAGTCCTTAGTTTGTTTTGAATATCCTTCACTGCTCCTCCCAGGTCGCGGTTCTCCAGACGCGCGGTAAGGATGACGACGGATTTCAGATCTTCACGTCGATATTCAATTTCTCCAGGAATAATCTTTACATCGCAAAAGAAAGACAGCGGACGTGTGGTTCCATCCGGTAAAAAGATAAGTTGCCGTTTGAGTTGCTCCAGGCTGTTGTCTTTAAAATCTGTAAAGCGCAATAGTATTCTCCGCATTTGTTCGCCATCCTGCAATTGGCCGATTTGCAGGCCACCTGTCATTGCCGCCTGAAAAGGAGATGGAATTGCTACATTCGCATTCAAACCCAACGGCACACCGGCAGTATAGGCGGTAAGCTGCATTTGAAAATCTACTAGCGATATATTGTACAAACTTAATTTCTCCTGGTCGGGCAGGAATGTGATGGAGGGTCCTGCCGTCACCAAGCCACTATTGATATCGGCGATACCAGGTATCTCTTGCAGCAGCGTATCAGCTTTCCCTGCCAACAATTTTAACGTATTGTAGTCATCTCCAAATATTTTAATTTGAATCGGTTCGGGCCTACTCATTAAGTCACCCAACAAATCTGCTATACGCTGTCCGAAAGAAATTTCCTCCATAGCCACCACCTTTGACGCAATATCTTTCCGGAGTTCATTGATCACCTCATCGGTAGTTTTTGTCCTATCGTGTTTCAATTGAATTGAATAATCACCAATGTTAGACGGGTCGCTCGTAAAAGCCATGTGTATTCCTGTCCTGCGCGAATAGGATTCCACGTCCGGATGAGCTTCTACAATCTTCTCAATATCCCTGCAAATAGCGTCAGTTGCTTCCAGCGATGTTCCTGCAGGGGAAATATAATCCAGTACAATCGTTCCCTCATCCAATTCAGGGAGGAAACCTGTTTCAAGCTTACTGGAGGCCCACCAGGCAGAACCAACCAGCACGGCCACCAGCATGAATGCAATGATTGGCTTATTGAAGAACCAGGTAAGCCAGGTAAGCCGGCTTATAGCGTCAGAAGCAGTATGTGCATGCGGTTTCAACGAAGCTTTGTATCCGATCATAAGATGCAATACAGGCAGGAGCAGCCAGGTTACCAAAAAGGATGTAACCATGGTTAACTGCATGGTATCTGATAATTCTCTGAAAAAACTACCTGCCAATCCACTCATAAGCCTAAAGGGAAAATGGATTACGATCGTCGCAAGTGAAGACCCCACCATGGCAGGAAAAAGACCATGGATCGCTTCCCGCACAATCGTGATACGGTCTTTCTCCGGATGATCTTCATGGCCGCGGTAAATTTGTTCAATGATCACAATGGCATCGTCAATGATTAAGCCGATAGAAGCAGCAATCGCACCGAGAGACATAATGTTGATTGTGATACCGGCCAGGTAAAGCACCAATATGGTGAAAGCCAATGTTACGGGGATCGTTAGCATGACGACCAGGCTTGCGCGCCACGAGCGAAGAAATATTATCATGACGATAAGGGCGAGGATTAACCCCTCATAAATTGTTTCAACAACGCTGCTAATACTTTCCCCGACGAAGGAACTTTGATTGTAGTATGGTTTTAACGCGTAGCCCTTCGGTAAAATCATCCTGGCCGCGATCGCTTTTTCCTCGACTTCTTTAGCGAAATCGAGCAGATTTACGCCGGGTTGTTTTACCAGATCTATCAGCACGGCATTACTGCCATTCGCATTGATGATCAAAAATTCCTGCTGTTCCTGTATTTCAATGGTGGCCACATCTTTCAATCTCACAATTCGGCTACCATCATTTTTTAGAATGATATTTTGCAGATCTGCAAGATCATTAACGCGTGTATCTGTCAGGGAAAGATAAAGTCTTCGGTAGTCCGAAATAAAACCGTTCGACAACACAAAATTATTGCTGTTGAATGCGGCAATAAACGTTGCGGGAGTGAGTCCCAGGGAAGATAGTTTTAACGGATCAGGTATGACCACAAAGTCTTTAGCTCTACCACCCCTCACAACTACATTTGAAATTCCTTTAACCTGTGCGAAAACAGGCCGCAACAGCAAGTTAGCCTGGTCGCGCATGGCTACCTGACTGTGGTTCTTGCTTTCGAGCGTATAGCCATAAACCGGAAACAAAGATTGGTTCATGGCTTCGATGGAGAGGTTCACGCCCGGCGGCAGAAAATTCTTGATTTCGTTTATCCGGCTTTCAATCTGTATTTTTTTTGCATACGTATCCAATCCCCAGTCGAAGAAAATATCGATGGTACACACTCCCCGATTGGTACTACTTTTAACAACTGTCACACCTTGAACCCTTTTGACGGCACTTTCAAGAGGCTTCGTAACGGTTATCATCATGCGGTCAATGGGCAACTGTCCTGCATCGGCAATGATGGTAATGCGTGGAAACATTACTTCCGGGAACAAGTTGGTCTGCATGCGCGTATAGGAAAATACCCCAGCGACCAAAAGCAAAATGCCAATGAATATGATTGGCTTGGCAAAGACCTGGAAGTAACTTTTTGAGGTGGTCATAATATAATTACCGCAGACTAGTGAATCACGCTTACAAAGGCCGTATCCGGGAGACCATAGTTCCCGGAGATCAGAAATTTATCATCAATTCTAAACTGAGGCTCCATAATTTCTACGGCAGCACTATTCCTCAATCCAGGTGAAATCTCCACCTTGACCGCTATGGAGTCATTGAGTAATTTCATCACCCAGAATTTTTCCATCATCTCATCGCTTAAGGATGGCGGCTTTGGGAAGGATTTGCGCTTTTACCTCAGTACTCTTGTTGACTAGCACTTTTACGATAAGATTTTCGGGTAGATTTAAGCGCGCATCTGATTTGGCTAAAATGGTTTGTGTTTGGGCCGCTGCATTCATCGTTGTCAGCGGTGTGGTGAACGTGGCCTGGTGGCGCGAATTATCGGGCAATAACAATGTACATTTTACACCAGTTTTAGCATAATCGATAAATTCATAGGGAACGTTCACGGCAAAGGCAAGCGCGTTACTTTCAGCGATGGTGCACAATTGTGCGCCCTCCAGCACATAGTCCCCAATTTGCTGCTTATCCAATGTGGTGATGATGCCAGATGCCGGTGCCGTGACATTGATTTCCCCAAAGGAAGTATACAAAGAATCGGCCACATCGGTTTGTAAACCCAAGGCTCTTCGTTCTTTGGTCTCCAAAACATAAAGCAACTGACCTTCTTTTACAGGTTGACCAAGCCTTATCTGTACGCTCGTAATGAAAGCAGGGATTGGTGATGTGACTACATTTCGTGCCAAATACAAGGTATTGGCGAACAGCGTGAGCTCGTCCTTAATGGCTCCTGTGCTTATACCAGTGACCTCAACGGGAACCTTTGCTTTGGCAGAGGTGTCATCTTCCTCTGCCGAAGGTTTATTGCAGGCACCCACAAAGACTGATGCGAGAATGATTTTGAAGTGAATGTGCATAGTCTACCAATTCCAGTAATTGTAAAGATTGATAAGAAGTTCTTTACTTGTTTGCAGCAGCACATAGTCACGCTGCGTACTGGTCATGTTCTTCAGGACGCTGATGTAATTGATTACAGATATCTGACCAAGACTCAATTCCTGCTTGTAGAAATCCAAAAGCTTTCGGTACTCACTTAACTGATCCTCGGTGAGTGAAATCCGTTCGTCTACCGATTTCAGTTCAGAAAGTATCTTATTCTTACGGACAATATTCTGATCATAGAAATAGTTCTTGTAGAAGGTTGTCGAACGCAACAGGAGTGCCGTACGCTGCTCCGTAATTTTACGTTGCCGGCCATCGGTGATGTTCAGTGTAAAATTCAGGCCTGCACTCATGCCAAAACGGTTCACAAGTGTGGGAGCATAGACAGCGTTCAGCCCGGTATTCGCAAACAATCCCACGGTAGGCTTATATTTTAGTTCGAACAGTTTTTGGGTTGCTACCAGGTTTAGGCTGTCCAATTGATATCTTTCCACAAAACGAGACACCGCAATGTCTTCGCCGAGTTCAAGGTTTATGTTTTGAAGTACCTGGAAGGAAGTGTCTGGAATACCACAAAGCACACGTAAGTCCAGGAGGTCTCTACGATAGGTGGCTTTAAAAGAGCTGAGGGCAGTTTGCTGCGTTTTCTGTTCTATGGTTAGCAAAGCGATGTCAGATTGTTTTGCGGCACCAATTTCGACCAGCTTTGAAACAATATTTCTTTGATCATCAATAATGCGGATAAGCGCATTTAAGAATTCCGTCTGTTTATAATCCTGAAGACACAGAATGTACTGATCCGTTACAAATTTCGCCAGATCATGTTCGGTAAGCTGAATCGTGTTTTCATTGATCTTGCTGCCAATCAAAGTTTGTTCTGCTGCAGTTTGGAAGCGAGAACCATTGAATAAGGGCTGGTTTAGATTTACTATCCCCTGATAAACACCACCATTGCTTGCGGCAAGATCATAGCCTGAATAGCTTTCCTCACTGCCAGATGGATTCAAGACCAATTTTTTCTGTCCGTTTTCATTTGAGACAATGGGCGCCAGTAAATAACTGCCTGTAACACTTACCTGAGCTTTTGTATAGAATGCTTTAAGTCGCTCCACCTCCAAGAGCGCCGCTTCACGTTGATTCTTATTATCCTGGATAAGCGGGCTGTTGCGATTCGCCTGTTCAATGTAAAAGGCAAGATCCTGAGCCCACAGATGGCAGGGGGACAATGTGAATATTAAGCATAAAAGAATTAGATAAATTCTCATAGTTACCCAAGGATAGCGTTTTCTTAACTGCGATCTATTCAAGCCACCCACCTGCAATAAAACAAGCTGACGCTACATTACTAAATTGCAAGGTCAATTTCAATTGACTCGCGGTATTTCAACCATACCCCAATAGGGCAGTATTCGATGCACCTGTGCACCTGCGAAAAGCATACATGGGTATACCTTCGATCGGAAGTTGTGGCTGGCGATTGTGCACGATTTGATGACGATCCGCCTATTTCCGCCCGTTGCCAACTGTTCATTCTAATTATCTATTATGGTGCCTTATGACGTCCAAAGCTTTGTCAATGGGCAATGCTTCAATGGTTAATCCGCCTTGCCCGGTCATGGTTTCTGCTGCAAAGAGTGAGTTGATGATGGCCTCCTCTGTGGCTTCAATAACGGCTTGAAATAAAATACTTACATTTTCATTTCTTAGCTCGGTATTTGTATTTAGATCCGTAAGGCTGTTGTATGGATCCCGAACAGATTCTGCTGTTGAAAAAGCGATTGCATAATCGCCACTTCCGTTCGATTCAATACCCCCTGCCCGGCCCAGACCCAAGATGGCGCGTGATGCTAATCTTTCCAGGTTTCTTGAAGTTAGCGGAGCATCCGTCGCCACTACGATCATACAGGAACCATCCTCCTTGTATTCCGCTGTGGTTTCCTGAAACATATACTGACCCAGTTTGACGCCTACAGGTGCACCCGCAATTTGTAACACGCCTCCAAAGTTGGTTTGGACCAAAACGCCAACGGTATAGCCGCCTCGTCTTTTCGGTAATTTTCTGGAAGCCGTTCCAATCCCTCCCTTGAATCCAAAGCATACGGTGCCGGTTCCCGCCCCGACATTTCCCATCTTTACGTAACCCGTATCAGCTTTTTCAATGGCCCGTAGTACGTCATTTTTAGTGACTACTCTTTGTTGAATATCATTCAAGCCGCCGTCATTGGTTTCTCCCACCACCGGGTTAACACTCCGTACATTTTTATTTTCAGAAAATGATAAGGTGTAATCGATCAATGCATCGGCCGCGGTGGGAACGCTCAAGGTATTGGTAAGAATAATTGGTGTCTCCAGATTCCCCAACTCCTTTACCTGGGTGTAGCCGGATAGCTTTCCAAATCCATTGCCAATAAAGATAGCAGCAGGTACTTTTTGCTTGGAAAATATTTCCTGGATGTGGAAGGATGGCGGTTACGCCTGTGCGGATCGCATCGCCTTCAATTCTGGTAGTGTGCCCGACTTTTACGCCTGAAACGTCTGTAATGGCGTTATGTCTACCCGGCTTCAGAATTCCAATTTCGATTCCATAATCGCGGAGAAATTTCTGTTGGCGCTATGGATTCATGGGCGAAAAACAGGAACAAGTACAGCGTTAATGATTTCATGATTCGTTCCTGCAATTGAGGTTATCAACAATCAGGATATTGCCAAAGCTGCTCGAATATTGCATTACAACCTAGGTTACGGAAAGAATAATCAGAAACAAAATAGTCCGGTACAAAAAATGAGTCAATAGGAATGTCAAACAGTACTGGCAACAGCGTCACCATGACCTGCCACGATTTTAGGATGTACGCCTTCTTTAATGAAACAAAGGTGTACACCAGAATAAATCCTGCATAAAGTGTTCCGGAAACTTTCCAGATGACATTGGCGTCGAATTTAAGGGCCCTGATAAACACGTACAAAAACACAACCTGAAGCAGAGCAGCCAAAAGTACAAGGGCTATTAAATAAAGCGCATAGATGAAGTGATCGGAGTAATAGAAGTTCTTCTTAAAGTAGATAAGGGCAAGAAACAACGCGAAAATCGGAACATGCAAAACAATTAAGCTATTGGCATAGCTGGTACTTTTCTGATTGTATTTTTTCGCATACTCTTCCATTGAGACTTGCTCCTTACTAATTTTCCGGTGCACGAGGTAGTTTGCCAAACCTTTGTGGTGCGGCTGGTTAAGCTGTTCAACTAGTCTGAGATTCAGATCGGTCAGTGGAGAATACCAGAAATAAAACAGGTTTATCAGTAAAAAAAGTGAAAATGGCGGCATCCAACGTTTCCTTCTCCCTTCAATAAAGTCATGCGGAAGTGAACCTGGTTTCGTAAGAAGCGTCCAGAGGTTCCTTATGAAATTATTTTCAAGAAAGAAAGCAGAACCAATAAACTGGTACGCAAAATATCTAATAGTCTTCTCCTCGGGCTCGATTAATTTTTGTCCGCAAACATGACAGAATCTTCCCTGGAGCGGTGTGCCACAGTTTGGACATATTTGGCTAGCGGCACCCATTCAATAATATTTCATGATAGCAAAAACCATAAATATAATTCGACAGCACGTTTATCTGAGCATTTAATATTTGCCCTTCATGAACCAGACGTTACGTTTCAAACAATGGATGATCGAGTCGGCTTTGTGCGTCGATGAAAATCATAAATCGCGACGCACTTACTTAAACCAATCTTGCCGCCTAATCATATCTTGTTGTTCTTGTGGCAAGTCCTTCATCCGGGTACGCACCCAGGATCGAAAATCCTGGGTGATCGCATCAGTCCATGCAACATCAATCTGACCGGCTGTATAGATTCCTGCCTGCAGCCTTGAATGGCCAAATTCATCTTTGAGGCGCGTCCATTCAGATGTCTCGACTACCTCCAGCGCAAGATGCGCGGGAATGAAGACAATGCCCTCACGCAGACCAAGAACAACATCTCCTGGCATAACCGCAGCACGGCCGATTGAGATAGGCGTATTATAACCGATTATCATAGTCTTATCATACGTACTCGAAGTTGATGGGTCCCAATTGCGATTAAAGACCACAAAATCTTTTAGTTCCAGGATGCCTGCCAGATCCCGAGCACCGCCCCAAATCACCAATCCTGTACCCGTTTTCTTGTAAATCATATTGGCAAGATTGTCACCGATGAATGCACCCCCGATTTGTCTATCCATCAGGTCAGCTACCAGTATGTCTCCCGGTTGTGAGCTGATCCATAATCCAGTGTTTGTCTCGCCCTTCCAGACCGCGCGCCTTGCCTTGCTCCGCTACTGCATCGGCAACATCCGCGCGATAGGGAATAAAATCACAGGTCACCGCTCTGCCCACCAATACCGGATTTTCGTGGGTCATCACCCACTTCCCCTGGTATTGATTAGGATACCCACGTTCTTGCAGTACGCCCCATGCCTCTTCGCACGTAACCAATTTCATGCGTTCCAGAATCCGGTCTGACACCTTCGGGCGATTGTCAGGGAAACGGTCTGCCTTGTATTGCCTGGTGTACAGCATCATCTGTTCAGGCGTTAATGTGTACGGCAATGGAAAATCTCGCGTCACTCGCCAATACGATGTCGGTCCAGTAGATCACCGAATAACCGACGGATACCGAGAGCTTGCTGCAGAGGTTGTACATCACCGACAGGTCCAGTTCCGGCACGATCGTAAATGCGTCTCGTTCGTACACACCACTATTCGTATCCAAGGCCAGCAGCCCTTGATCGAACGTCGCCGATCCGGCACCGGGGATCGATGTCGTCGAGGTGCCACGAATCGTCATCGTTTCCCGATTGTTGCCGAACGACACCTTTGCTCAACAGGTTCCACGTCAGGCGACCGTCAAAGCCCGTGGCCATCAAACCGATCGATCCGCCGTGGAACTCGTTTTCCGCCTCAAAGCGAATCGAGCGTGTTGATGCGGGTCCCTACCGGCACACGCCCCTGTGGATCGATGGAGATAATCTCATGGGCGACTCGCACGTCATCGAAGACTTGCGTGCGCATGGTAACCGCCAATCAAGTCGATGCGATTGCATTCTCCGTAGTACAACATCTTCCGCAGCAATACGTCGTAGCCACGGACTTCGTTCGAAGTATCAATTGCAATGCGGCCACGGGCAGATGCCCGGATAGGCAACCACCAAAGCATCTTCGACGCCCAAGCCGATGTCAAAGAAGGGTCGCGCCAGAATCGGACTGCCGATCGAGGCGGCACGATAGCCAATCTCTTCTTCGCCATACTGGAAGACACGCGTGAAGACCCCATAGTTCTGATTGGCGATCAAGCCAAAAGCCCAGCGTGCCGCGCACGCCCTCGCGAACCTTCCCGATCGAATTCGCCGCCGCCAAACAGGACGCTCGTGCCGGGCTCACCCAACACGCCCGCTTCGCTCGAACGGAGTGCCGGCGACACTGGTCGTCGCCAGGACCGGCAGATTGCGTTCTTTGTTCCACCACATACAATCCCTCGACACCACCCCATACGCGCACTGCGCGCGGATAGGTGAAGTACGTTGTGCAAGTGACTGTGAGATGAAGCCGTTGAAAAGCCGTGAACAGCATCCGAAACCGCCAGCCAAGCCGACCGCCGCTCGACAGTCACAGGCGCAGTCGGGCTGACCGCAGTCATCGCAAGCATCGCATGCGGTGCAGCCTTCGCCGCCAGAACACGCGCCTTGCCAGCGTCGCAGTGCCGGCCGGCATCGGGCTGATGGCCGCCGGCATCGGTTGGATTCCGGTGGTCACGGGCTGAGCCGCCATCAGCGCCGTTCGTATAGGCCGTCACCGGCCCACCGCCATACGCGGCGGTCGGTACGCCGGTGATCGCGGCCGCCGGCATCGGCTGACCCGGGATAGACTCCCGGCGGAGCGGCTGGCGGAGCGTATTGCACCGGCGCGACCGCCCCGTAGCTGAGGCGTCATTGCGGGAACAGGATATGAATAGCCTCCCGGGGTGTACGGCTGCTGAGCTCGTACCGAGTCAGCTCCCTGCGTGAGGCACGCTAACGTGACAGCTAGGATTGCTATTTTTGACTTCATCGTCATAACTCGCTGGGTCCGTGCTATGTGGAATATCCGTAAAAACAGATCGTCGCATACGACCGTAAATTCCAGACAATACGTCACCAGCGACAAAGCGAACCTAAACTACGCAGTTTAACAACCGAGGCAAGGCCGCCGAAAATCGAGCCCGGTCGGCCGCATGTCCGTCGCGACGCTGCGTTCGCGATGTTGGGCCTTGTTCACGACGCTGAATCACGGAGCAACGACCGATGCCCGCCATTTTGACGGACCAGCAGATTTGCTCGACGACCGTGCCGATCGCGTGGCGGGAACTGCTCGTCGACTTGGAAAAGTTCTTAGCGACCGAGCGCGACCTTCGCGATCAACACGTTCGAAGCCTCACCGTCGCACACGCCGCCCTATCATGTTGACGCTACACGCTCGGCTGATGCATCGCTCGGCGGCGCTGCTTGGAACCGGAAGCGCTGGCGGACCTCTCGCCTCGGGCGAACGCGAGACTCTTAGCGCGGGCCACGTTGATGCTGACTCGTCTGAGCCAATGCGTCGCGGCCGGAGAGGACCAACGGCTAGACACGGCCGGTTCGCGGATTCTGGGAAACTTCTCGCTCCGACTTCGAAGCCATCCGCAGGACAACCTGCGGCGCTTGCGTCACGCGCTCTGGAACATTTGCCGGAACTGTCGCCGAATGATTTGGCTGAGATCGAAGCGGCGGTCGAACGACGACATTGAGGATGCACGGTCGCAAGCAGCGCGTCGTGACGGGCTTTGCGCCAAGAGTTCGGACTGTGGCCGGACGCGCCGAACCTGCGTGAGAACATTTGGCGGTTCTTTTCGACATTCCATCCCGATTCGGGACTGCACCCAATGAAGTTGAACTGATCGTGACGGGATGCTTGGTGTTCTTCTGTATTCCCTTCCAGGGAACGGACTTGTTGACCGACCGTTTCAGCGGAGGCCGTCGAGGGCGAACAGGCGACGGTACGTCGGTTTCTCGTGCGCGCCTCGCGATTCGCACACTGGCAATTCGCTCACTTCCCGGTTTTCGGATTCCTGCAAGGCGAGAGCTTGCCGCCAGAACTCTTGTCACGACTGGCCGACTCAGCTCAACTATCGATCGCTCAAGTGGCCCGCGAAATCAGCCGTCTGACGGCGATTGTTCCCTTACAGGACGTCGACAAATACGTCCCACACGATGTCTGGGGACATAGTTGGCAAGCAAGCATGTTGCACTACGATGACCTCTATACCGAGCTGGCAACGTATGCCGACCCCCTGCCGTTCGATTACCAGGTACGTACTGCCGAGGGGCGCGAATTACAGTTGGAGTGATTGTTTCGCGATCGGCGAGGGGCAGATGCAACTGCGCGCACGATGCGATTTCGAGGCTTTGCCGAGGGCATCGTACTGGAACGCCTCGCCGTCGCCCTCACTCCGGTCATTGCCGAACTGATCGCGGACATCGCCGAATTCAAGTTTCTCGAACTGGAACCCGATCGCGCTCACGAATTGCCCAATTCCAGTCTGCTCCAGGCATTTCCCCGCCAAGTTGGACTTGATGCTCCAAGACGTGTTCTTTTACTTTCGCCAAGCGACAAAGGTCTTACGACTGTGGTCGCAGCAACCGCAGCGGCAGCGGCAGACGATCGACGATTTGACGCAACGCGGTGCAACGAGATCGGCGCCGAGGCGGCGGTTGCCGAGGCGGCGGGGATCTGGCAGGAGTTGGAGTCGGGAATGTTCGCACCGAGATTGATCTGGTCGACGCACGAGCAAACGACTGCACGTGAACGTTGATCACGCGCGTCGCGCTGAATTTTCTGGGAATCCACCGCTCGACGTTGGAAACGTATCAGCGAATCCGCGACATGGATGTCGGATCCTCTGCCTTACGCAGCTTTCGAGACTTGCTGTTGCTGTCGGCGGCGGTATTCTTTGAAGCCGATCCGCCGCGCAATCTTGTGGCGAGTCGACGAATTCGTGTCGCTGCGTGTCGTACCCTGGTGCGAGACACTGGCCCGTGCATTACGAGAGACTAAACCGACACGCGAGTCGTCTGTCGGCAGCTTGACGTCCATGTTCGTCAAACAAGACATCGACGGCGGCGGCGACCAGCGCGCCGGGAACGGCCGGTGAGGCAGAGTGCGGCCACGTCCCGTGGCGGTTCGCCCTCGGCGCTCAACAGCGTTCCTCCGTGATCGCCGCGATTCGATTGACCTCGTTCAGCACCAACAGCGCGTCCAGCGGCGAAATGTATCCGTCGCCGGTCACGTCCAGATAGGGCGGTGGCGCTCTCGTCGGCCGTGGGGAAACTCAACGGACCCGCTCCCCCACGGTTGATGACATTCAGGATCAGCAGGGCATCAATCGACGAGACAAACGCGTCGTCATTGACATCCAGCGGATTCATCGGATTCTGCCAGGAGTTGCCGACGGCCGGCGTCACGTCGATCGTCACGCGTGCCGGCTCGGACGCTAAACCATCGTTATCGATCACGGAGTAGTCAAAATAATCGGTTCCCACGAAACCCGTCGCGGGTGTGTAGACCAACATCCCAGTCGTCTTATTCAATGCGATTTCGCCATGTTGAGGCTGGGCGCGGATTTGGGTCAGTTCCAGCACGAGCTCACCGTCCGCATCTTCGTCGTTCGCAAAGACGTCCATCGAAATCATTCGGCCGGCTTCGGTCGAATAGACTATCCGACCTGGCCACGGGAACTGGTTGACGATGACGGAGCCAAAGTCGGCACTCGTCAGATTTTGGCTCCTGGCCAACTCCACGTCCAAGCCGTCCTGTCGAGCGACTCGCTCGCTTGCCAACCCGGCGGCAGTTCCTGTCGAATGGAAAACGCCCCGGCCCGAAGGTTCGCAAAGCGATACACCCCCTGCGCGTCGATCTGCACGCTCGTCTCGTCGGGGTCATGCACGCCGTCATCATCGGCGTCAATGAAAGACGTAACGGTCGGCCAGCAGAGGCTCCTGGCTGTCGTGAACACCGTTCCCGTTCGCGTCCTCGAAAAGCACACCACTGATGGAGCCCAGTCCGGATGACCGCGTATTAAAGTCGACTTTGCTGTTGCCACCCAAGATCCCACATTCTCGACCGTCATCGTCCCGGAAATCCCCGCCCCCCGTGCCGTGACCGTGTACACGCCGGCCGGCACCTGCAGGGAATAGCCTCCCGACGGACCCGTTGTCGTGCTGTAGGTCATTCCGTCACGGTTACGCGTGGCCACGACCGTGATCGAACCGAGGCTCTCGCCGATGGTATAGAAGTCATCCTTGACTTTGGCATCGGTGTAGGCGACCCCCGTAACAAAGTAGTCGCCGCCGCGATTGCCAAAACTCTCGGCCACCATGATGGAGTTCAACCGCGAAAACTCACCGTAACGAATCCCGGTGCCTAATTCGCGATAGCCGCGATTCATCATGTTCGTCCGGTGATGAGGGCTGAGGAACAGCGCTTCGTGTCGTCGGTAAACTTCTTCGTCTCGCTCCAAGAAACCCGGTTTGCCAAACCAGGCAATGTTTTCGCCCGCCCCCGCCGGATAGCCGGCCGCGTGGGCCCGCTCCGATCGGACCGTCGCCGTCTGGATTCACATGCTCAAAGAATTCGCGGATCAGCATGTCGTCCGCGTGACGCCCCGCGGCGATAATCAGCATCTGATTTGGGGCCAGCGGCTGTTTGAAGTCGGGCGAGATCTCGTCCGGCTCCAGGTCTTGCGTTCAAGTCAATTCCGTAGCGTACCGCCTCGGCGACCGGGTTGGCGCGAGCTCGGTTGACCAACTCCAGGAGCAATTGTTCCTGCTCGGACATGACAATCGCCGCCAACATTTGCCGCGATTCCAGCTCCTGGCCCAACAGCTGGACCCGCGCACGCCGATCGGTTCGACGTCGTCGAGTCGCGACGTCGCGGCACCAACACGTGTTGCAGCGTCATCCACAACATGGGTTCGGAACAGCCACTCCCAGAGAACGCCGATGGCTTTCGTTAATCGGAACGGCTCTGCGAAACAGGTACTCGCCCCCGGCGAAGCCGCTCGGACAGCCAGGGCGAAGCATCACCTAACCCTTGAATTCTATCCGAACGGCAATCGGCGCGAGCGGACGTTGCCCGAGCCCCCTCCGTCAGCGACTCCAGCCGACGGGCGATCAGCCGATCGCCTCGTCAATCCGTCCGACCTGCAACATCACTGGCCGCACGGCATCGACCACCTCCGCCGCGGTTAGCCACCCTACGTGGAACGAGCCGTTGTTGTTCAAATGCACTCGTGCGAGTCTTGCTGTACCCACATCTTCCACGCGGCGGGGACGTCGGCCGCGGGGATCGCCGCCCACGACCATCACGCCCACGCGCCCCGAGCCGCTCATGGCCCCAGGGCCCAGAACGCAGTCTGCAGCTGGGTCACCGACCGCCGCGGTGACGCTTGCGCCCAAGTCCGCTCCCCTTCGGCACGCCACGTCGCAGCTGACGCTGGAGCAACCCCCGGTCATTCAGCTAGTTCAGTTGATTGATCACCACCAGCGCGTCGAGCGGTGACAGAAATCCGTCCCCGTTCACGTCCAGATAGGGCGGCGGACTCGTCGTACCGTCCAACACTCGCGAACCCGTCGCGTTCAGCTGGTTGATGATCAAGAGCGCATCGAGCGGAGTGACAAACGTGTCGGCATTGACGTCCGTCGGCTCGTTAGATTCTGCCAGCCCCCATTCGAACCGACCAAGCTCATCCGTCAGAACGTTGGAGGAAACGCCCGTCTGTGCGTCGATCACTCGAACCTCGATGCTGTCCCACGCCCGGTGGAATCGTCACAGGAAAACTGCAAATCGGCCCGATAGGCCCCGATTTCCGCCATCGACTGCCAGGCCGATCCGTCAAAGCGAACCTCAACGCGATCAATTCGGTTGATCGTCATGTCGTGGCCCGTTCCACTGCGATTCAGATTGGGCAGACGTCTGGACTTGAGCAAAACCCGTCAAACTCGTATTGTCGTTTGTACCGGATCGAAGTCGCCGGAGCCCACAAGCAGATGCGGAACATCGAGCACGTCGTAGACACCGTTCCCGTCGGAGTCTTTCCAGCCGATCGACTCCAAGGCGGACGGCGAAACGGCGTCGCAACGTATACCCGATCGCGGTCGAATCCATGATGCTGCGAACTCGAGTCTCGGGATCGGGATGGCCGTCAAAGGCATTAAGGTTTTGCGTGTTGTAGTAACCGCGTTCGTCGAAATAGGTCTTGCCACCCGCATACTCATCCATCGCCCAAAACATATGAGCCGTTTCGTGCGCGATCGAACTGGCCGGTCGTTCGGACGTCGTCACAAAGAATCGCCCGCCCGCAAAGGCGAACGACTGGGCAAACGAACCTTCCAGATCAAATCGACTGATCGGGGTCGTGATCGGCGTTGACGACAAAGATCGTGAACGCCCAGTTCGTCTCGTGGGCGAACCTTTGCTGATGATTGAATTCACGAATCCGATCGCTCAAGGAACCGCTGTCACTGACTCCCGCCACGGCAAAGAAGTCCTCGATCCATAACTCAAAGTCATCGGACGGACGGCTGATCGGTTCGTAAGCCGTTTGAATGGGCTGATCCGTATAGGTAAAGTCGACGCTCAAAGTCCAGCGAATGAACGGTATTCTGTACGGCGAGCAAGTCCTCCCACCACTTGAGCCCCTCGGTCACATTCTGTTTCACGTTTTCGATTTGCTCGGGCCGCCAATCTTCCGTGCTCGCATCCAATTGCCCATTCGACTCCAGCAGGACGACCGAAACCACAACGTCGCCCAACATGAACTCGGCCGTGTCTTCCGGCGAAGCTCCAAAAGGCACCGCGGACAGTAAGTCACGGCGTTCCAGATGTTCCAAGCCTCGCGACCGCAGGCTTCCGCAAGCGACGTTGGGGTCGGCGAACTGAGACGAGGCGAAGTCATTAACGACCCAGTGGGATAGAGGAACGATGATGTAGAGGCGGAAGCAGGCCGCCTCATGGTTGCGGCGGATCCGAGGACGGTGACGAGGCGGCGACGGGACTTGGCCGGCACCGCCGGCCGCGACACCGAGGGCATCAGCTCCATCGGTTCCCCCAGAGTTCCTTGTCCCGCAGAAAAGCTCGCCTAACTGTCTAGATTAGCCGTCGAGTCAAAAACGATCAACGCAAACGCTCATGTTTCTTGGGGCGGGATCGCTTCGCCCTGCGTCATGAAGGGAGGAATGCTGTGGTTGTCCGCAGAGAGGGTTGGCAGATGTCCTATTCAAGCGAAAAAATGAATGGTGACGGGAGGGTGCCTTTTGGCAACGTCTGGGGCATGCCGCGAAGGTCTCAGCGCGTATGCTCAAACGTTGAAAACAATGCGAACCGATTGTTTGAATCAATCGATCGTGTCGAGGCAATGAGATGGATTCCGACCGTTTGTTTTTCTTGAAAAAGTTACTTAACGTGAGTACTTTTAGAACTAAGCTCTGCTTTCCTAATCGTTCGAGTCCTTCGGACGAACCGGGAACAGAGATCGAGGCTCTCTTCTGCATTCCCGAGACGGCCAGATCCCCGTTCTGGTGATTCGTTCCCCTGGCCGTTCGGCCCCTACTAGAGAACAGAGAACAACATGATTGAGCTCATGCAACGCATCGGCTTCCCTCCGTTCAAACGCTCTCGGCGATCCCATTCGCCCCGCCATTCAGCCCGTTTGGCCCTGAATTGTTGTTCCGAACCCTTGGAAGCCCGCATGATGCTCGCCGGCGATCTTGCCGGCGTCGCGACACTCGAAACCCAGTCGGCCTACGTCCTGCTCGACTCCCGCCTTTTCCTTGCTCAGCGCGCTTGAGCCGTGGTGGGGATGCCCTGATGGCGCAGGCTGGGATTTCGACGGAAATGACCGATTCCGAGACGAGCGTGATCACGGTACCGCCGGTGCCGGTGGCCTCGTCGCCAGTGCCGGAAGTTTCCGAAGATTTGATGCTGCGTTATGTTCCTGGGCGAAGTGGAGTACGTCGGTTCCGCAGGGTACGGGAGGCGTGCTGGCGGCGGGTTTGGATCGTCGAAGGGGAAGCCGGTGATGTCACGATCACCATCGGCGACGGTGTATTCGTCATTTACAACTCGAACACGGGACACGTGCGAGTTGACTCGAGCCGAACGCTTTCGTCCGTGGAAATCGTTTCCAAGAGCGGAATTTTCACCGGCAGTCCGGCGGCCAACCTCGGTGGGCCCTTCGATGTCGACACCGACGTCAAGATCTTTAAACTCAGCGCACTGACGACCGGTGGGTCGCCGGTGGGCTTCGCCAACATTGACTTTGGTGCCGTGGCTCAAAAGAACCTCACGGACAGCTTTGTGCGCCGCGACCTGACGATTGCCGGCTCACTGGTACCGAACGGCGGGCTCAGCAGCAAAACGGTGCGGGTCGAAGTGTTCGCGACGGATCTGAACGGCAACCGCATCAGTGAAATCAGCAATGGACAAGAATTCGAGCTCCGAGCGACGGTACGTGACGTGCGGGCGACTGCTTTCCAGACGGGCGGCAATGTCGGCGTTTTCGCCGCGTACTTCGACGTCGAGTGGGACGCGGACTTGGCGGACGCCGTAGGTCAACCGATCTTTGCCCAAGGATTCTCGAATGCCAAGTCGGGTACGCTGGGCGATGGCTTCTTGGACGAAGTCGGGGCGATTAGCAGCAGTACGACACCGACCGATACCAATGCACAGCTGATGTTCCGACAACGGATGCGGGCGACATCGGGCGGCGAGTCTGCAGTTCTCGCTCAACGAAGCGGACATCCTGCCGCAGCACGAGACCCTCGTATTCGGTGGTACGTCTGCTGTCAGTCCGGAGGACATTGCCTTTGACGATGATGCGGTCCTGACGATTGCGGACACACCGGCCGCGCCCGACCTGGTGGCCTTCGCCAAGGCCCTGACCGCGTCCGGCGCCAAGATGTACGGTGCCGGCTGGTGCCCCCACTGTACGGATCAGAAGGAGTTATTCGAAGACGGACAACACTTCTTGCCGTTTATCGAATCCACCAATCCGGATCGCACTCCCAACCAAATCGCGATCGATAACAATATCACCTCCTTTCCTACCTGGGTCTTCGCAGACGGATCGCGTTTGGTTGGGCTGCAGACCCTGGAAGCTCTGGCCGACGGCCGCCGGCATTTCGATTCCGGAATCGAACACCCCGTTCCTGATACCGATCGACGATGTCGATATGTTCTCCGGTAGCCCCTATCATGTGCCCTTGGACGGCTACGACCCCAACGGCGGTCCACTGACGTATACACCATCACGAGCGACAATCCCTCGGTGGTCAGCGCCGATCTTCTGAGCGGGCAATCGCAGCCTGATGATCGACGTTGAAGGTTTTGGCAAAATGGTCTTCGAGCTATTCGAGGACGAAGCGCCACGTGTGGTCGAGCAGATCATGACATTGGCCGAGGATGGTTTCTACGACGGATTGAAGTTCCACCGCATTTTGAACGGATTCGTCATTCAAGGTGGGGATCCGAATGGAGACGGCACGGGCGGTTCCGATCTGCCTGATTTCGACGACCAATTCGACGTTGACCTGCAGCACAATCGCACCGGCATTCTGTCGATGGCGAAAACCACGGACGACACAAACAACTCGCAGTTCTTCATCACCGAAGATCCGTCGCGCCATCTCGGATTTCAATCATTCGATCTTCGGCCAGTTGGTCGAAGGTGAAAGCAATCGAGATAACATCAGCAACGTCGCTGCCAGCCAGAGCGGCACGCCGACACTTCCCGTCACGATGCAGTCGGTCACGGTGTTTCAGGACTTGGAAAACCGCCTGCTGCGACTTTCGTCGCCCGAAGGCAGCACCGGTTCCGCCAACATCACAGTCGAAGTGAAAGATGCCGAAGGCCACTCGTTCACGCAAACCTTCGTGGTCAACGTAACTCCGGACACGGAAGACGGCGGTCCATTCCTGGAAGATATCCCGACGCTGACAACACCCGGCAATACGCCGCTCGAATACCAGCTGTCGGCGATCGACGTGGAAAACGACCCCGTGAAGTTTTCGGGTTTCACGAGCGATTCCAATATCACGATCGACGTGAATGAGACGTCCGGTATTGCCACCATTACGCCAAAAGATGGATTCGTGGGCACTGCGACGGCAACCGTTCGCGTGACCGGCGTCGAAAGGTCGGACACACGGCGATCTCTACGATTCCCAATTGATCACCATCGAAGTTCTAGCCTGACATGCCGGTCGTGGACTTACTGGCCGTCAGCGACACCGGCATTTCTTCAACCGACAACATCACAAACGCCACCGAGTTGCAATTCCAAGTCAGCGGCGTGGCCAATGGTGCGGAAGTCTCCATCTTGGCTGACGGGGACGTGATCGGCCAGGCGATCGCAACCGGCAGCACGGTGACGATCACGACTTCGAATCTCTCCGCACTCGGTGACGGCACCTATGCCATCACGGCAATTCAAACGGTCGATGGTCAGGATAGCGAGCGAGTCGGTCGCAATTGATGTGACGTTGGACCAAACGCCACCCGCTGCCTTCACGTCCACGCCGCCGACTGCGGGGATTAGCTCAGACGCTGATTGAGTACGACGCCGACAATCCGGAAGAGGGCGACAATGGGTTCGCTTATTCGCTGCAAGAACGCTCCCAGCGGGTGCCGTCATTGATGCCGAAACGGGCGAATTCAGCTGGACTCCCACATCCAGCCAAGTGGGCGTCAACGATTTTGTCGATCGAGGCGACGGACGCCGCCGGAAATTCGCGGACTCAAGACCTGAGCATTCAAATCTCGTCGCTGGAGTTGATGTCGGTGCGACTGCGTTATCACCGACGCCAACGGCAATCCAGTGTCGGCTGTCGCCACAGGTCAAGCGTTCAATGTGCAAGTGTATGTGCAAGACCTGCGCGATGATTCAGACAGTCTCCGTGGCGTATTCGCCGCCTACGTCGACGTCAATTATCCCAGCACTCTGGCGGAAGTCACGGGTGACATCGTCTACGGTCCGGAATACGACAATGGCCAATTCGGCAACACGTCCACGGCGGGCCTGATTGACGACGCCGGTGCCACGGCGGGCACCGAGCCGCTGGGCTTGGGCGAGTTCTTGCTGATGAGTGTCCCGATGGTCGGCCTCGCCGCGGGCGTCGCCGAATTCACCAGCGATGGGGCAGACGAACTTCCGCAATTGGGATCGCTGCTCCACGGTGAAACCACCGCCCTGCGAGAAGATCAAATTGTCTTCGGAACCGCAATCCTGCGAATCGTCGACATGACGTTTGCTGTCGGACGACACGTTCGAGGTGGCGGAAGACACCAGCAATACGTCGTTGGACGTCTTGGCGAACGACATCGCCGTTCCCTCCACTGCGACGTTGACGATTACCGATGTGAGCTCGACGACCAATGCAACCGTGACCATATCGAACGACGGGAAGCAACTGATCTACACTCCGAACGCCAACTTCCAAGGCACCGACACGTTCACCTACACGATTGAAGACGATGGGGGCGAAACATCCACTGCTACGGTGACGGTGACGGTCACGGATGTCAACGACAATCCCATCGCCGCCGACGATAGCTTCACGGTGGCCGAAGACAGCGTGGCCACGTCGCTCGATGTGTTGAGCGAACGATAGTGCCGGGCCCGACGTTGGCGAAGACCTGCAGATTTCGAACGTCAGTTCAGCGACTCACGGCACCGTGACCATCTGCGACCGATGGCAAGGCGTTGATCTTTACGCCCAGCGCGAACTTCAGTGGCACCGACACGTTCACGTACACGCTCTCCGACGGGCGTGGTGGTACGGATACGGCTCAGGTCACTGTCACGATTACCGAGGTCAACGACGTGCCGACGGCCGGCCGTGATATCCGTTCGATGAACGAAGACACGGTACTGACACTCAATGTCGCCGACTTGCTGGGCAACGATTCTGCCGGAGCCGGCGAAACCGACCAGACCCTGACGTCATCAGTATCGGCACAGCCACCGAAGGCACGGCACGTCTCAACGGGAACACCATCACTTACACGCCGCCGCAGGACTTCTTCGGCACGATTGCCTTCGAGTATACGATCCGCGACAACGGCACGACCAACGGGCAAGCCGACCCCAAGACGGCGGTCGGCACGGTTACGATCAACGTCAACAACGTCAATGACGACCCCACGGCGGTCGATGACACCGCGACCGCCCAGATCGGGGCCGGCAGCATCCTGATCGACGTGCTGGCCAACGACAGCAGCGCTCCGGACAGCGGCGAGACGCTGACGGTGACTGCCGTCAGCGCAGGCTCGGCCGGAGGTACGATTACGATCGCGCATGACGGAAAGATTCAGTACACGCCACAGGCAGGCTTCTCAGGAACGGAAACGTTCACGTATACGATTAGCGACGGCAATGGTGGGCCAAGACACCGCCACGGTGACGGTGAATGTGGTGAATTTCGTCCCCGGTGGCATCTCCGGAACGGTGTTCTTTAACGCGACCGGCGATCCTCGTCGAAATGCCGTCGCCGACTGTCGGGTGTGAAGCTCATCCTCCACGGAACCGATAGCTTGGGAAAGGCCGTAGACCTCACGACCAACACGAAATCGTGCCGGAACCTTCGAGTTTGCAGACGTGACGCCCGGCAATTACACGATCACGCAACAGCCAGCCCAAATTCACGGTCAATCGGCATCAATAAGTCCGATGCCCGACGCAGCACAGATTCGCTGGTTGCGATGAACGGTGACACGTACGATGTTCAGCTGTCGGCCGAAGGTCTCGGCAACTCGCAGTTGAACTTCGCCGAACGTAGCCTGCAGCCTCAGTTCAGCATCTGGGAGGCTCTGGCGTCCAGTAAGAAGGACGGATTCTACGCTTCGGTGACATGCTCAGGACGGTATGGAATGGGTGCACGTGGATGGCGGTTGGAACAACGTCGAGGTGCAGAACGTCGAATTGAGCGGCAAATGTCCCAGGTGACGATTACGATTGTCGAAAACGGCCAGACACTGAGCACGACAGTCTCACGAAATGACCGTACTCGGGTCCAAGTGATCGGGCAAGATGGCCAGAGCAACCTGGTACGGATTCAAGGGCAGCCGATCGGACTTTAACTTCCGCGCAGTCTAAGCCTAGTCCGCAGCCGCTTGACGTTCAACCGCGATGGCCCTGCGGATCGCGGCCGGCCATTGTCGTCGACTCGCGACTTGAGCCGCTCCGCGCGTCACGCTGACCGCGCACGATGATCTGCCACACTAGCAACCACGTCAGTAAGAAACCGGCGGCCGCCACCGCCTGCAGCAATTCGAACGACATTCGCGCTCACTCGCATCACGGAACCTATCACAGTCAACCTTGACGTCCGACCTTCCTTGCTGCATCGATAATCGGCTGGGTCTTGGGTACGCCATGAAACCGCTTCGCCGACACCGTAGGACCGGTGTGCCGATCAAGGTTTGCCAGATCCGGCCGACAGGTATCGCTGTGCCGTGCCGTGGTGCGTCGGCAGATGCGGAGAACTCGAGCCACCACAATTTGGAGGCGTCACCGTAGGCGAACCGACTTTCTGCCCAACGCGATGGACCGGCCGCCGCCGATCGCTTGAGCTGACGTTCGCGCGGTGATAGAGTGACAGCAACGTTCGCTCATTCACCGCCTCGCCGCGGATCTCGCAGCCACTGGCCGCCCGCCCTCGTCGCCACGATCATGCCCGAAAGTCCACGATTCGCCCTGAATTCAGCCGACGACACGCGTCCGCCAGCCATCGGCATCGATCTCGGTACGACCTATTCGGCCGTCGCCTACCTGGATTCAGCTGGGCGGCCGCAGACGATCCCCAATCAGGAAGGGGACAAGCTGACGCCGAGCGTCGTGTTCTTTGACGAAGATGCGGTCGTGGTGGGCAAAGAAGCCCTCAAGGCCATCGCCACCAATGCCTCCGAGATCGCTCAATGTATGAAGCGGGAGCTAGGGCGCCGCTACTACGACAAGGAACTGGGGGGACGACACTATCCGCCCGAGGCTTTGGAAGCCTGGGTTCTGGACAAGGTCCGCCGCGACGCCGCCCGCGTGCTGGGTCCGTTTCGGCAAGTCGTCATCACGGTCCCCGCCTATTTCGACGAAGTCCGCCGCAAGGCCACGCAGGATGCCGGCTACATGGCGGGCCTGGAAGTCATGGACATCATCAACGAGCCGACGGCGGCGGCCATCGCCTTCGGATACGAACAGGGATTCCTGCGCGAGAGTGCTTCGACGTTCGCGTCCGTCACGGATCCTGGTGTACGATCTGGGCGGCGGCACCTTCGATGTGACCATCATGGAAATCTCCGGGCAGCGACTTTGTGGCGCTGGCCACCGATGGCGACGTCCTATTGGGCGGCCAGGATTGGGACGGTCGTCTGGTCGATTTGGTGGCGGAGGAGTTCATCCGCACTCATCGACTGGACCCACGCGAAGACCCCAATACCTTGGGCCGCCTGTGGCGCGACTGCGAAGACGCCAAACGTACGCTCTCGGCGCGTCAGAAGGTCGAACATTCCCTGTGACTATCAGGGCCACACGATCCGTGTCGAGGTCACGCGGGAACGATTCGAGGATGTAACGCAGGATCTGCTCGACCGGACCGCGTTCACGACGCGACAAACGCTGCAGGCCGCAGGCCTTGATTGGCGTCAAATCGATCGCATCCTGTTGGTCGGCGGTTCGACCCGAATGCCTGCCGTGATCGCGATGTTGACAAGAACTGTCGGGCAAGGACCCGGATGCCTCGATTGCAGCCGACGAGGCGGTCGCCTATGGGGCAGCGCTGCATGCGGGTCAGTTGCTGTCGCAACACCGGGGCGAGCCACCGCCGTTCTCAGTAAAGAACGTCAATTCTCATAGTCTTGGAGTCGTCGCCACCGAGCCCACGACACGCCGCCGCCGCAACGCCATCATCATTCCCCGAAATACGCCCTTACCGGTCACCGCCAAGCGCGTCTTTCGGACGCAGAAGGCAAACCAGGGCTCGGTCCTGGTGCAAATCGTCGAGGGCGAAAGTGCCGCGGCCGACGAGTGCGTGCAGATAGGTCGCTGTACCGTGCGTGACCTGCCCGCCAACCTCCCCTCGCAGACTCCCATTGAAGTCCGCTTCCGATATCTCGAGAATGGACGCTTGACCGTGCAGGTCAATGTTGCCGGAACCGACGCGTGGCTACAGCGCGAGATTACCCGCGAGAACAGCCTCACAATGGACCAATTGAAGACTTGGCGACAATTCGTCACCGGTTCCTCACCGACCGCTCCGGCCGACCCCTTGTGATGCCCAATCCACCTCCCGCATTCGACTCGTCGTACCGTCCCAACGATGTTCGCATGCGGGGGTTTGCGCGTCGAGCGACCGTGGATGAAGTCCACCGTTGGATTGACCTTCAGGCCCAGCCGCTGTCGGCTGAAGAGGAAGACCTGGACGCATGCTTCGACCGAATCCTGGCGCGGGACGTAAACAGCCAGTTCGCGGTCCCGGGATTCGCGCGTGCCATGATGGATGGCTTCGCGCTCTGCGCCGAGCAGACCGAGGGGGCGTCCGCTTACAATCCACTTACGCTGCGGATTGTCGCCGAGATTCTGCCCGGAGCGACTGTAACGCCTCGATTGGAGGCCGGCCAAGCCGCCCGCATCATGACCGGTGCTCCGTTGCCGAGCGGCGCCGATGCTGTCCTGCCTGTAGAGCGGACTCAAGTGCACGGGGATCAGGTCTCGGTGATGGCCTCCGTTTCGGCTCAAAAAAACGTCGGGCGCGCGGCGAAGATATTCAACCCGGCGACCTGGTCCTGGCTGCCGGTCGAAGACTGCGTCCTCAGGACCTGGGCGTGCTGTCGTCGATCGGAGTCGATCGCGTGCCGGTCTACCGCAGGCCGCAAGTGCGGATCGTCATCACGGGCAACGAACTCTTGCCCAGCGGCAGCCAGCCCACGGGATCGCAAATCGTCGATTCCAATGGGCCGATGCTCAGTGCCCTCGTTCGGCGAGACGGCGGCCAAGTCGATGCGCGGCCCATCATCCCGGACCGAGAAGCTGCGATCTTGGAAGCGATGCGGGATGACGTCGACGTCATACTCGTGTCGGGAGGATCCAGCGTCGGAATCGAAGACTATGCCCCTCGGCTGCTCGCCGAGCACGGTGAGTTGGCCTTTCACGGCGTGGCGATGCGGCCCAGCAGTCCGGCCGGCCTGGGCCGTTTGGGACGTCGGCTGGTTTTCTTGCTGCCGGGAAATCCCGTTTCGTGTCTGTGCGCCTACGACTTTTTCGCGGGCCGAGCCATTCGTCGTTTGGGAGGTCGGCCGCTGGAATGGCCTTACCGTTCCGTCCATCTACCGCTGCGCCGCAAACTGGTCTCGCAGATCGGACGAGTCGACTACGCGCGCGTCTGCCTGATTGAAAAGCAGATCGAACCGGTGGCGATCTCTGGGGCGTCGATGCTTACTTCCACGACGCGCGCCGATGGTTTTGTGATCATTCCCCAAGACAGTGAAGGCTACCCACCGGGATCGGTAGTAAAAGTGCACTTGTACGATGGATAAAGCCGCGGCAACCTCTCAGCAACAGTTTCTCCACGTCGTCGATCGCGACGAAGCCGAACGGCGGTTTCATGCTGCGCTGAATCTCGCGCCACTGGCCGAACAGGTGGTCCCGTTGGACGAGTGCCTGGGACGTGTTTTGGCGCACAACATCGTAGCCACCGTTGATGTCCCGTCGTTCGATCGGTCGAACCTCGATGGATTCGCCCTGCGCGCCCGAGACACCGTCGGCGCCACCGAAGAAGCACCACGGCGCGTGCGATTGACGGGCGAGATCCTTTCCACGGCGCGCGTCCCTCAGCAAGAAGTCCGCCCGGGATTCGCAAGCCCGATCGCGACGGGGGCCATGTTGCCCCGCGGCGCCGACGCGGTGGTGATGATCGAGCTTACCGAGATGGATGACGGCGCCCTTCTCGTTCACAAGGCGGTGACGCCCGGCAGCGGGATCAGTTTTGCGGGCAGCGACATCGGGGCCGGCGAAACGGTCTTACATCGAGGCGACCGGCTGACCAGTCGTGAGACCGGCGTGTTGGCGGCACTCGGCATCGACCGCGTCCCGGTCTGGCGGCGGCCGGTGGTCGGCATCCTATCCACGGGCGACGAGATCATCGCGCCGGGGCAGCCGATGCGTCCCGGCTTCGTTTACGACTCGAACGCTCAGATCCTGGCGGATGCCGTTCGTGAACTCGGAGGCGCACCGCTTCAGATGGGCATCGCGCCCGACGATGCGGACAAACTGGATCTTCAATTGAATCAGGCGTTGCGACAGGCCGATGTCGTTCTTCTGTCGGGCGGAACCAGCAAGGGCGCAGGAGATCTGTCCTACCGCGTCGTCAGCCAATTGCGAGACCCGGGCATCGTCGCCCATGGTGTCGCGCTCAAACCGGGCAAGCCGCTGTGTCTGGCGGTGACGCGGGGAAAGCCCGTCGTGATTTTGCCCGGCTTCCCGACCTCCGCCGTGTTCACCTTTCATGAGTTCGTCGCCCCGGTCATCCGGCGACTCGCCGGACGGCCATCCGTACAGCCGGGTGAGGTGAAAGCCCGTATGGCCGTCAAGGTAAACTCGGAAGTCGGACGCACGGAATACCTCCTGGTGGGCCTGGTTGCCGGCACTGACGCGGCGGCCGAAGGACGGTCGCCTGAGTTGGCCGCATATCCCATGGGGAAAGGATCCGGTTCGGTTACGACGTTTAGCCGAGCCGACGGCATTGTCACGATTGGCCGCCATGACGAAATCGTCGAACCAGGACAACAGGTTTCCGTAAGGCTGCTGGGTCGTGACCTGACGGTCGCCGACCTTGTGATCATCGGCAGCCATTGCGTCGGTGTCGACCTGCTGATCAGCCACCTGCAAGATCGAGGCTTCCGATGCAAATTCCTGGCCGTAGGCTCGACCGCCGGGCTGGCCGCGGCCCAACGCGGTGAATGTGATCTGGCCGGCATCCATTTGCTCGATCCCGAGACCCAACAATACAACCTACCGTTCCTGACGAACGATCTGCGACTGATTCCAGGTTACCGCCGCCGTCAGGGAGTCATCTTTCGTCCGGACGATGCCAGATTTGCGGGCCAAGGTCCCGCCGAAGCCGTCAAGCGTGCCGTGTCGGACCCCTCCTGCGTTATGGTCAATCGAAACCAGGGCAGTGGAACACGGATGCTGATCGACCAGTTGTTAGCGGGAGCTCAGCCGGACGGTTATGTGTCGCAGCCCCGCAGTCATAATGCGGTCGCCACCGCCATCGCGCAAGGGCGCGCCGACTGGGGCGTCGCTATCGAACGGGTCGCACGCCAACTACAACTCGGCTTTCTGCCCGTGGCGGACGAAGCCTTCGATTTCGTCGTCCCTTTACAGCGCCATCAACGGCCGGCGGTACAGAAATGGATTCTCCTGCTCCAAGACGCCGCCGTTCGACAGCAGCTAACGGATTTGGGCTTGCGAGGCGACGAGCGTGCCGACACCCTTGCGACGCCCGCCCGATAGTTGACGACGGCGCGACGAAGTGGACCGTCAGCGCGCCGATTGACGCACTCTCGGCGACGCACCGGGAAATCGCACGGCGTCGAACAAGCCCATTGTGATGCCCTCGGCCCGCCAAGTTTTCGCAATATGAAAACTCAATTCCGGAACGGAGATTGCACGATTGTCTGAGAGTTGACGACGCACGAGATCACCGGTCGAAGGAGGTGTGAAATGTTACCGGCACGGCCAACGCACGCGGACGGTCGATCGACCGCGAGCCGAATGCCAATGGCAGTTTCCACGACTTTTTTCGTCGCGGTGTTGGTCGTCAGGACCGCTGCCGGGCAAGTGACACCATTGTCCACAGAGAATCCAGCTCGGTTGACGCCGGTCGCGATCGAGGCCGCCCATCCGTTGACGCCTCAGCGCATGACCGTGCAACACCCCACGGCCACGGACAACGAATCGCAACTGGTGATGCAACTCTGGACCGTCCTGGAGTACCACCGTGCAGGTTGGCTGGATGAGGCGCAAGTCCTTTGGACAGGAATCCGCATGCCCTCGGAGAGCGAAGTCTGGCGACATCTGGGAGTGTCGATGTGCGACATGGCACAAGACGATTGGAAGGCTGCCGAAATCTCACTTGAGGCCGCACGCTCCCTGGCACCCGACAATCCGGTTGTCCACTACCTGCTGGGCATCGACAACATCACGCAATCGGACCAAATGGGACTGTGGACCACGTCGGCGGCCCCGCAGACATTCCCCGCGTTACCGAGATTCCGCAACCTCATGCGGAGCACCCCAAGACGGCTCATTTATCTCGTGCCGAGCACCACTTTCAGCGGGCAATTCAACTTTCGGGATCACTTTGCGAAGACACGCTGCTGGTAAGGCCGAGCGCTGAAATCGCAACAGCCGGCGCTGTGGCATTGATCGATCTCAACGGGGCGGTCACCCCCACGGTCTGGCCGAGCGTCGGTGACTACCTTGAAGCGATGGGTTGCGCCGATTACGTCGCGAAATCCTACCTGGGGCTAGGACGCATTTATTTAGAGCAACAAGCGTGGGACCGCGCCGAAACATGTCTGGCAACCGCCACCGATTTCGGGTTGGGAGTTCAAGACGAATGGCTGCTGCTGGGCGCGGCTTTCGAGACGACGGATCGCCACCTTGATGCCGCCCGCGTCTACCTGACCGCGATCGGAAAAGGGCACGCCGTTCTACGGCCGATTCGCCACGCCTTTCGTAACTTGGCGGAAGCGTGTCGATAGCCGGGCCAATGCAATTGATAGCCAGGCTAATGCAATTGAGTTTCACCGCCATTGAGTAAAAAGAACGCTCGCAACTGATATGGATCCAGCGAGCGGACAAAGAAGCGGACGGTCCCGTCGGCGCGAGCGCCCAAGAATCCCGCTTCTCGAAGCTTGCCCAAGCCGTTCCAAGGATTCTGTTCGTCGTACGAGAAGTCATCCGGTTGAGTCCAGTACACGGCGTGATCCTCATCCGCCTCGACCAACATCAGCGTATTGCCGGGTCCGTTCTGAATATCTCGCTGGGGAATCCCTTCCAGCCCCTCGAACATCGTCCCGACGCCGACAGGCACGGTGAAGGTCGTGCGAAAGTCGCAAGGGACGCCGAGGATTCTGATACACGGCCGGCATGAGTCGGATCAGCAATCGATTGTGCGGTCCATCCCAGGCTTCGTCCAGGCGGAACTGCTCGTACAATTCCCGATATCCCAAGAATGGAAGCAGATGGACACGCCAGCTAAGCAGTGGCCGCGCAGTCGGCCGAGAAACTCGCTCGCGCCGGAAAGCGTTCGTTTGCCGTCTGCGTAAGCCAACATCGCGTCGAAAGGCGCTGCATGCCGTCCATGGATTGCCAGCGATCCACAACAGGATTCACGGCCTGGACGGCCGGATTCAACAACATCGTGATCGCTGCGCAGGTCGAGACCTGCGCCGCGTGATCGCCTCGCATTCCCCATTGTAGCCGATTTCCGGTCACTCGAACCGACTGCCGCGCCAGGTGCTGCTGCAGAGAACGCTGGAGGTAGCGTTTGAACTGCCGGGCACGATCACGTGTCGCATCGTCCGGCAACACAGTGGGTTCATTGCCGGGAACACTCCAGCAATCGGCAACGCATCCGAGACTGCGTCCTGGCCGGTGCCAGCCACCGATTGACTCCAGCTTTCCCACCAGGATTGCATTCGCAGCGCCGCGTCATTTGACGTGGCATCCATCACCGCTCCCACGGCAAACTGCTGGCTGAGACGGGCCCGAATCTCGAATCGTTCGACGCCATCCAACAATTGAGCGAGAGCCTGCCACGTTTCGGTCTGGGGCTCTAACTGCTCCAATTGCAGCCCGACCAATGCGCGAAGCGAGACGGTGTTGGCGACCACATGGATATCCAGTGCCTTGCCGATCCCTTGCGAGAGCTGCTGAGAAATGCTCTCGTCGGTCGGCATCGTTTCGCGTGTCGCCAACATGCGGGCCAGTGTCTGATCCGGCGCCAGAATCAGCGTTTTGTTATCGAGCAACAACAGGCTTGGATTCAGCGCTCCCTTGCCCTTACGATAAGGACGGCCGTCAAGCGTACCATACACGGTTTCACGCAGCAGGCCGACGCGGAATGCGGCGCCAGTCGAAATCGTCGGTAAACTTGACAACCACTCCCAGCGATAAAGGCTGCGTGCGGGCATTTTCGAGAAACACGATGGCGAACTCGATCGTGCGCAAGTCGACACCCAAGTGGTTTTCGAGGTCCGCCGCGACCACTTCGACCGGCAAATGACGGACAGCTTTCGAGGAGACGAACTGTCGGGGATAGACCGACGATGCCCGCGACGGCCTCCTCGGTGATGAGCGGCAGTAGCGACGCCAGGGAACGCGTGTTGTCCGGGCCAGGGGGAACTCGTCGCCCGACGAATCGACGGCAGCCGGAGCTACCGTCGGAAAAGAGGTCGTACGCAAGCTCGTCCGCCATCACCCCGAGCGACGGCCACCCGATCAACGCACCCAGCGCAATCGCAAACGCCCCGGCGCGGATCGACTGCCTTCGCAGAATCGTTAACAGTCCAACCATTCCCCGCTCCAGCGTTTGCTATCTTTACCCGGACGTTTGCCGCGATCACGGGCTGCACACCAGCAGCTCTCCCCTGCCACCCGCAATCAGGTCACCGTTGTAAAGTTCGACGTCACGCAGCCAAAGCGAGTCGGGCACCGCGAAGCCCAGCGTCTCCAAACTCCGCAAGACAAGCGTCGTCGCCAAGGGTCGAAACCGGCATGCGTATCGAAAGGTGGGCAACAACGGGGGAGGCGAGTCGCCCAGAAGCAGCAGCGTACCGCGTCTCATCCCCGCGCCATGACGAATCCCGGTCGCACCCAGGACGACGATCGTGCCGGCAAGCATGTTGAATCCGATGACATCTCCCGCGTCACCGCCCACGGCAATCAACCCTCGCCGCATCGTGTGCCCCAACTCATTTCCGACGCTGCCGTCGATCAGGATCGTGCCACCGGTCATGCCCAAGCGGCTACCGCGGTACGCGGCTCCGACCAAGTGGCCTGCACGCCCCCGAACGTGAATCGTCCCTGCCTTAGTTCAGCTCCTACCCAATCGCCCGCGTTTCCCTCAACATCAATTCGGCCGCCATTCATCTCACTGCCCACGTGGCGCCCCGCGTCGCCGTGCACGTGGATTAGGCCGCCTTGCATTTTCGCGCCAATCCAATGGACGCCCGACAAATCACCGAACAGGTCGATCCGATCATTCGAGTCGTCCCCCGAGACGTCAAACAGTTCCGCCAGCGGGACTTCGCGATTGCCGACCATAATGGGCAACTTCTCGACCTGCGCGATGGACTTCCCTGCCAAGCCGGCCGGCGTAATCCCCTCCACTTCGACCGGCACCCGTTGTGCTTGACGGTATTTCAATTGCCAGCTCATCGCCGCAAATTCCGACAGGGTGCCTGGTTTCGATCGAAGGACGTCTGTAGCTAAAAGTATACCCAAAGGGCCCGATCATCCCAACGACAACGTCGAGAAAAGGAGGGAGGCTCAGGCGATTGTTGTCTTTTGCAGGGATCACGACCGGCAGCGATCCAAGCCATGATCGGCCGACTGTTAACAAACCCTGTCAATCGGCGGATTCCGTTAGCCCTCTTCTGGCGAAGGGCCGAATCGGACAAACTAAGCGGGCAGGGACATCAGACAGCGATAGGAACACAAATGCGGCGCGGAGCAATTGTTTTGGCGGGTGGACAAAGCCGACGCATGGGACATCCCAAGGCCTGGCTACCGTTCGGAAACGAAACACTATTGGAGCGGGTCCTGGGCATCGTCGCTCCCTTGGTTGCGTGCCGAGTCGTCGTCGCTGCGCCGGATCAAGCATTGCCGCAGCTACCGACCGATGTCATCCGCGTTCACGACCAGCGTCATGCCCGCGGTCCGCTGGAGGGACTGTTCGCCGGGCTGATGGCCGGCAGCGGATTGGCCGACGTGTTTTTCGTCACGAGTTGTGACGTCCCGTTGCTCAAACCGGCTTTCGTTAATCGAATGTTTGAATTGATGCAACCCGAAGACCGGATTGTGGTGCCACGCGACGAACGACACTTTCACCCGTTGGCCGCCGTTTACCATCACAACGTCTTGCCACAGGTCGACAACCTACTGGCCCACGACCAGCTCCGACCTTTCTTTCTGTTCGAACGGTGTGCCACGCGAGTGGTCGACGTCGACGACTTGCGCGAAGTCGACCCTCAACTGGATTCGCTGCGCAACCTGAACACTCCGGAGCAATACATGGCGGCGCTGCGCAACGCGGGCTTGCCGACCGACTAATCTGGCTTCGCGCAAGACACTTGTTCGGCATCGTGCAGGTAATCGTCGCGAACCGGATAGTTGCGATATCGAACGGAATAATATTCCTCAAACCAATCCGCAATCTGCCGCTCCACGCCCGCATCGTAGTCCGGCGCGACGTGCAAGGGTCTTGCCAAGATGGTCCTCGCGGATTTCGCCCTCCTCAACCAGCACCCTTCCGCTTTTGATGACGTAACGCGGCAACTCGAACATCTGCTGCTTGTTTTCGTGCGGCGTGTAGATCGTGATATCGGCATCCGCTCCCGGACCCCAAGATGCCCCTTGTGATGCAAGCCCAAGAATTTGCGCGGGGCCAGCGCGCGTGATGATCGCAATCTCGTTCAACGTGTATTCACGATCCAAGATCGGCCAGCACGACATCGTTCGTGCAAGCGCGGATGAACCGTTTTGAGCATATCCTGACGGTAAGTGCGATCCATCAACAGGCGAATGATCTGCGGGTAGGCCAGGAACGAACCTCCGTTGGGATGATCCGTACTCATCACGACCCGCCAGGGATCCTCGACCAGCAAGTACCATTCCAGGCCAATCGCCCACTGCAGCGAATGAACCAGGCTCTTGTTGCGGTACTGGATCGGCGCGATCCCGCAACCCGCCTCCATCTCCGTGTCGGCGCTAAACCATTTCGTGCCGTAAACGTTTGAGAGATAGTAGCCGAGCGGACCGTCGCCGGTCATGCTGGTCGTCTCGCCAAACATCACCTGGCCCACGTCGACGGTCAGATTAGGATGCGAATTGACGTAATCGGCCAGTGGCGACGACCTTGGAGTTGAACGTGTTCTCGTCCCCATCGCCGCCACCGTAGCTGTGAAACTGAATGTGCGTCAGGTGACCGCGATGTCCTTCGAAGGCCTCCATCGAGTCGAGCGTGGTCTGCCAGTTTCCCGGCATGCCAAGGTTATTGCAGTGGAGATGCACGGGGTGCGGCAAATGCAATTCGTCGACCGCCCGCGCCATGGACGCGGATGATTTGACGCGGCGTCACGCCAAAGATAGTCGACTTGGCGAATCGAGACCGGACACGTTGCCGGCCTGATGATGCTTCCAGACTTCGACGCCACCAGGATTAACTAGCTTGGCGGCGTAGCCTTTCGCGGCGCCCAGCAGCCAGGCCACGAATGCCCGCAGACGTTCTGGATCTTGATCCTGGATCGACTTCATCACGAAGTGATTGTTGCCCATCAAGACGTAAAAACCCTTGTCGATACACGGCGTGTCGTCAAACTCCTCGTGCGCGTGGCGTGCCGACAGCGGCGGAACAGCGGCATCGAATGCCGTCGTGTAGCCCAGACCGATGTACTTGTAGCCCGTGGCAAACGTGCTGGGCACGCTGCCCATGGTGCCACTGTGCGTCGTTTTCGGTGCGGCGGACCGGCGCGGCGCGCCGCTTCTCTTCCGGCCGCATCTTCCGCGCCATATTGACCTTCGGTCCGGCGATATGACAGTGCATGTCCACGCCGCCGGGCATCACGACCAGGCCGGTGGCGTTCAGCGTACGCGACGCACGGATCATTGGATCCGTCGGCGGTGAAACAATCTTGCCATTTTGAATCCACAAGTCCTGAACTTGGCCGTCCACGCCATTGGCCGGATCGTAAACGTAGCCACCGGTGATCTTGAACAGGTCTGCTGACATGCGTTTCCCGCGCTCGCCGTAATGTTCCGATTGAATTAAAGAGCCAAGACAGCGTTCGACGGCTATTCGTCCGTTTCGGCCGCCGCTGTCTCGAGCGAGATCTCTGCGATCCTCAAATCGGAACTCCCGCCAGGACGGTTGTGGAGTGACACCGCCAAAACGTGATCTCCGGCCGGCAATTTCAGAGTAAAGGGAAATGAATTCACCTCAGTTTCCGCCTCGCCACCTACGGTCTCGGTGGCAAACAGATCATGCGCCTCTTTCGCGTCCGCCGGGAGGTGATTGCCAAGACTTCCTGGCCATCAACGTACACAATCACGGCATCGTCGCGCTGGCACTTGAAAACCAACTTTTCGTAATCCTTGTCCGTCGTGAACTTCAAACGCAGGTACGCTGTCTTGCGATTTCCCGGATCCTCGGGCGTCCCGATGTCGACACCCTCAAATCCCGGATCGCCATAGCCAAATCCACCGTGGGGTCCCGCTTGGTCCTGGCCCGATTTCCATTTGGCGTCATCAAAATCGACCGCATAAAACGTGGTATGGAAATCCTCGTCGTCGCTGGCGGGATCGGTCCCCGCACTGGAATGAAGCCATTTCCAGGTGGAGCCAACCGGAACCAGGACCTCAGCACGTAGTCCCGCGGCGGCGGGACGAAAAAGACGCGGCGAATCCCAAAACGAGGCATTGCATTTTTCGTGTCATCGTTGTCTCTCCTCGATCTTGCCATCTACTCAGATGGGCCTTGTCGGCCGGACCATCGTGGATTGTAATGCGGCGAGTTCGTGCTGCCCGAGGTATCGGACAAACCACACATCACCGAGCGGAGTGACGAGTATACCACGGCGGCAGCGTCTTGCCGCGTGGGCAGGATGGTTGTCGTTCGCACCCCGGGATACGGCAATACCTTACTTTGGCTCGTTAAGGAATCGACTCATGTCACGTACGCGTTTAGAAATCGCGGTCAGAAACATCGAATTCGCCCGGCGTTATACGTCGGAATTGATCGCCGATATTCAGGCGGACGAATGGTTCCAGCAGCCCGTCGGCGGCGTCACTCACCTTGCCTGGCAAGTTGGGCATTTGGCCATGGCCCAATACGGCCTCACCATGTTGCGTCTGCGCGGCAAGGAGCCTGCCGACCGCGAGTTCATCGGCAACGATTTTGTTCGCCGGTTCATGAAAGGCACGACCCCCTCGCCCGATGCCGGCCAATATCCGCCGGTCGAGGAAATCCTGCAGGTCTTTCACCGCGTCCACGAGCGAGCGCTCGTGGAGTTGGCGTCCTACACCGACCAAGATCTGGACGTCACGCTGCCGGAACCCCACGCGGTTTTTGACACGAAACTGGGATCCGTCTTCTTCTGCTCCGCTCACGAAATGCTGCACGCCGGTCAGATCGGGTTGCTCCGCCGCCTGATCGGCAAAGGCGCCACTGCGCTAGCGACGGGGACGAAGCCGACGGGGACGAAGCCCGACCAACCCCGTATCCGTAGGGCGGATGCAGCCGGGTGAATTTTGTCGGCATACTTCCTGGGCATGCACCGCATTTCGTCTGGGCATGCACAGCGTTCCCTACGGCGCGGCCTTCAATTGGCGGACGCGGCGTTCGATGCCGGTCAGAATGTCGTAATCGCTTGGAAACGGCGATTCGAAGGCCGGGCGCAACGGGATCGGCACGTCGTCCATGCGATAGACGGTTCCCGGTACATTGATGCCATAGGTCGCGACGGTGAAGGCGACCGTCGCATGACGCGTGGTCGGCGTCTCCTTGGGATCCAAGGGCGATGTAGGGGATCGACTTCAGGTGTTCCCGTGCCGGCTGACTGAAATTGGCCATCGGGTCGCTGGCGATGATCATGGCGGCATCGGCTTCGCCGCGGGCCAGCACATCCGAGGCGGTATATTCGCCGGGATTGAAACGAGGATAGCCTCGCGTCAAATTCACGCCGAACGGATAGCCGGTGCGCCAGGCGACGACGTTGTCCGCACCCGTCACGTTCCCGTGGCCACGGTTCGGCTTGCAGACGAAGCGGGTGTACCGATTCATGTCGCGGGTCAGGGCCAGAAGTGCTTCGCTGTTGGCATGCTTGCCGCGTGTCATCGTGAGACCCATGCCAAAGAAGATCACCCCAAACTTGGCGGCCTTCATGCGGTCCATCAGATCCTGCCAAACGCGCAGTTCGATGCCCGTTTCGTCCGGACCGTGTCCGGATCGAGGTCGATGCCCTGGGCAAGTGCCCGCAATGTCCACAGCGCCTCGAAGTCTTTGCGTGGCTTGATCTGCAGAAAGATATCCGCGCGCACTGGCCGATTTGGTTTTTCGCACGTCGACGATCACGCACGTGCGATCCTTGCGCCCCGCTGGGCAGGAACATTCCTTTGGGCATCAGGCTGTACTTCGAGAAGTGCCGCGGATGACTCTCGGCCGGATTCGATCCCCAGAAAATGATCAGGTCGCCGCGATTGCGCACCTCGCCCAGGGACGCGGTCACCTCGCCGACGCCCTGAAACGCCATCCCGACGGACCGTGGCAGACGCTGGTCGTGGTATCGACAAGTCCCCCGGTCCAGTCGGCGATCCCGACGGCGACACGTTGCGATTCGACGGTCGTGTCGCTGAGCCCGTAGATCAGTGGATAGCGTGGCTTCGGCCAGAATCTGGGCCGCGCGTTCGATCCCTTCTCGACCGTCGCCGGCTGCCCCTCGATCAGACAGGCCGGACGATTCTCGATGTCGTGGTTTAGGAACCAGGCCTTGCCGAGGACACAGGCTCGTTCGCGCCTTGACGATCGTATGTCCCTGGACGTGCAAGTCGATGTCGTCACAGACACATCCACAGAACGTGCAGGTGGCGTCCTGAACGATCCTCAGATCGCCATCGGCGGCTTCTTCCACTATCTGGTTGCTTTCTAACGTAGCCATGGCTCAACACGCCGCGTGAGTTAAGATTCCCGACTCGGGTGTCTTCGAGTGTAATCGAACGCCTCGCCTCGCAGAAGACCATGCTCGTGCTTTGTCAACGTTCAGAATCAACGTTCAGAATGGGGTTGCCACTGGCCCGAAGCGAACGCTTTCGCATCACATTCTGACGGTGCGGGTGAGGGGCAGACCCGGATCCTCACTTCGAGACGGCTGACGAGGTTTGATCAGCGGAGCGGGACAAAGCGTTTTAGCCGCTCCCAAGCCGAGGCCTCGCGAGTCGATGGTTCCGCCGGCGACTGCTGGTCGGGGACAAGCGGACGATCCGCGATTTCCGGGGATATCACAGGGACATTCTCGATCAGGTAGCGGGGCCAATACCCTTCGAGAACCCTCAGGCAGTCAGTCACCATTCCCTTGCGGCGCCGATAGTCGGCCCCGGCCAGCAAATGGGCCAGCGCCTTGTGCTCGATCGCGTCCAAAACCAGGATATCGTAAAGCTGCACATCATCCAAATGGACCTCGCCCGTCCCGGCGACTTCGACGCCGATCTTCAGCGACTGCTCGACCGGCGGTAGCTGGCTAACGCGGAAGACGAATTCTTTCCACTGTTTACCCATCGCGCGATCGGCCCCGCCGACACCAATTGGCGACCAGGGATAGTAGACCCGTCCGTCGACTTCCAATACCAGTCGCACACGCGGCTGCTGGTTGGGATCCGCAACGCGGGCCCAAATCGAAACACTCAAACGGCCCGATTCGGGTGGCTCAATCGGGGCGCTTCGCAACGAGAGCATGCCGTTGGGAAGTTGAATTCGCAAGGCCGACTTGCCCGAATGCACGTCGGTCGTCTCGCGAGATACAACATCCTCACGGCCATGCACCAGCCAGTCAGCCGGTTCCTGTCGCGGCCCATCCCAGACTTCAAAGTCACGATTCTCGGGCATCTCCAGTGGAATGGGATTGCTCAATGCCGCCGCGCGCTCCCCCAGGGAGCGGATCTGATTTTCCAAGGCTGGGTTGACATCGGGCGGCAAATTGACGGTCACATCCGCAACTCGAACCCCCGGTCGATTGGCGCGGACGGCGACCAAATCGTAGGGGGCCATCGTCAAATCCCAGTGGGCCCCGGCCGGTTCCGAACGCACGAGCTGCTGCGGTCGCGAATCCAGAGGCACGAACTGCGCGTCAGCCGGAGCTTGAAAACGCACGGTGGCCCCCACGTACCACGGCGAGTCGTTGACGACATAAACGTAGGTGGCCTCCGCGGTCGATCGGGATCGGACCTGCAAGGGTTGCCACCTCCTGCGTTCTTCGCCGTTCGTATCGAACGAAACTTGAGGCAACTGGCGATAGACCTGCAGGAACTCACGTACTGACTCCTCCTGACCCATCGGCAGCAACCAGCCGCCTTCCACAATCAGTTGCGCATTCCTGCTCGGCCAGTGCATGGGCGAATCGCCGGCGATTGTTCATGCCTACCGGTGACATTTGTGACACCAGCGACATGAAGGTGTTGCTCTTGCCAAACGGACTCGCCTCGTCAAAACTAGGCAGCCGCAACAGCTTCGGCTCATGTAGGAATTGAGCACTGGGCAAGGTCGACTGCCGGAAGAATTGCTCCACCTCGGACGACGCGTTGAACTCGGTCGTCGCCGGGCTGCTGGCCGGCGTGTCCGGCGGGATGAACAGACGAGGTCTCAGTAAGACCAGATTCGGTTCGCGCTGCATGACAACCTGCGAGAGACCCATTTCCCGCATCGCCTGTCCCAGGTCGATCTGGGATGGCAACGACGGGCGGAATACACGCTGCAGTGGTCGTGAATCGATCAACCTGTGCACCGGCCAGGTACAAACGACTATCCGCGCGACGAGCGGCCAATTGCTGAGCCATGCGTGCATAGAATTGGCCGATCCGTTCACATCGCCAATCCAGCCAGGCGTCCTGTGTCGCCGGGTCCAATTGGTCCGGACGCGACAGCCGTACGTGCCGTTCGCGGCGAAACCGGTCCCAAGTGCGCCCGTCCATACCCCACTCGACGTCGGGCAGTTGCGTGAATCCATCGGCATGGAGATTCACCGTGATCCCGGCAAACGACGAATGTTGGGCGTAGCGACTCGCCAGTTCATCCACGACATCCAACATGGCCTGCTGCACGCGATCGTCCAGCGGATTGTAGTAGGCGGCACGGCCTCGCTGTGCATCAAAACGCTGAAGCCACGTGGCCTGCGCCGCATCGGCCAAAACGATGCCCTCCGCCTCGTCCGGGTCCAGCAGCTTCGCCTCCAAGGCTGGCAAGGGCGAAGCAAACTCGATGGCGGGAATCAACTGCACCCCTTCACGGTCGCAGAGTCGAAACAACAGTTCCAAGACGTCTTTGCGGATGGGATCCTGCCCCTGGCCGAAGAAGACGCCGCGATCGTGCTTGGGCGTCGGCTGCAACAGCGCGCTGGGGTACAGCGTGCTGCCTTCACTGGCGCACGTGACCGCGATCGCATCGTAGCCAACGTACTTGGCGTATTGAATCAACCGCCGCGAACCGTCCAGAAACGTCTGCCAGTCTTCGAGACTCCGCCCGCTTTCCTCATCCAAAGCCTCGGCCGCGCCAAATGCGGTCGGAAACAGGGGTCGCTCGAAAAATGCGACTGCCGTGCGGTGACCCGTCGCCGGCGCGGGAACCGCCGGCAGCGAGCGTCGGTAAACATCGAAGCGTCCGTAGATCGTGTCATGTTGGTCGCTTAAGTTCGTAATCACCAGCAGCGGCGACTTGGTCTTGGGCCAAAACAACAATCGGTGATGCGCGACCTCAGGCGATGGCACCGCAATCGAGTCGCCGGTACTGACGGAAACCATCACACCCGAGTCCAAACCGATGGGTATCACTTTGCCCGCCGCATTGGGCTCGACCAGGCTGACAGCAAACGATTGTTCCGTGTCGCCGGCGAACTCCAATTCCAACTCGTGCAAGTGCCGACCTGATCGACCGGCAAGGGATAGGCCTGCCATCCGCCCACCGATACGCTGGTCCACAGCCGCTCCCCGCGTCGCACCCGCTCGGCTTTTACATTGCCCAACAGGCCATCCGAACGGAAGCCCGGCAAGAGAGACCACTGGGGCAGGCGAGCAATTCGCTGAAACCAGTTGGCTTGGGTCGGGTCAATGCCCATCACCAATCTTCGTTCAATTGTCGACCGCGATCACCATGGCGTCCACCAGGTCCAGCTTGTGCTCGGACAATTTGGTCTTGCCGGCCTCCATCGGCCCGCCGGAGACAAATACCACCGGAATATTCAGGCGCATCGCGGCATTGAGCATGCCGGGGGTGATCTTGTCACAGTTGGAGATACAGACCATGGCGTCGGCGCAGTGGGCGTTCACCATGTACTCCACGGAGTCGGAGATGATGTCGCGGGAGGGCAGGCTGTACAGCATGCCGTCGTGGCCCATGGCGATGCCGTCATCCACGGCGATGGTGTTGAACTCCTTGGCCACACCTCCCGCCGCCTCGATTTCCCTCGCCACCAGCTGGCCCAAGTCCTTGAGGTGGACATGCCCCGGTACGAACTGGGTAAAAGAGTTCACCACGGCGATAATCGGTTTGCCGAAATCCCCGTCTTTCATGCCAGTGGCGCGCCACAGGGCGCGGGCCCCGGCCATGTTGCGGCCGTGGGTGGTCGTTTTGGAGCGATAATCTGGCATGGTTAGCTACCGTGTGCGGGGCCGGCTTCGCGGGTTCCCGTTGCAAAAAAAGGGGGGAAAGGATAGCAAAAAAAACGCGGGGGTTTAACCTGCAAAAATTCTTTCAGGCTAACCGCGAAAACCCATTTGGCTGTTCTCGGAAAGGTCGGCTGTATTGATTCGGTGCAGATGGCCTAAGCTAGCGGGTTCGGCCGGCGGGAGGTGCAATTCGCCCGCTTCCCCGATAATCGCGAACGAATTGCACCTCCCGCCACCCAAACCCTCGTTCCGGCCGTTAAACCGGAACACTCGTCCGGCCAAAAGCCGAGATCGAGGGTATGGCTGGTACAGGGTTTTCGTTCGCGATTATCGGGGAAGCGGGCGGAAACCTGTCCCGGCCAGAGCCGATAGCAACAACGAACAAATGAAGCCAGTATCAGCTCGAAGGCTATCGGCCAAGTGAACAATCCGCGCAAAGGCCGCAACTGTAGCTACAGCGCCTTGAAGAACACCTTGGAATCGCGCTGCAGGTTGTACAGGGCCTGCTTCCGGTTGGGGAGTGCGTCGCGGGATCTCTCCACAAAACCCTGCTCGATAAACCAGTGGGCGGTCTGCGTCGTGAGCACGAATACCCGGTCCAGGCCCTGCCGCCTGGCCTCCTGTTCCAGTTCGATGAGCAGGCGCTGGCCGCGCCGGCCGCCGCGGTAATCGGGGTGGGAGACGATGCAGGCGATTTCCCCCGCAACCCTCCTCGGCGAACGGGTATAGCGCGGCGCAGGCGATGATGCGACGGTCGCGCTCGAGCAGGCGGAACTGCCGGATCTCCGTCTCCAGCAGCTCGCGGGAGCGCTTCACCAGCACGCCCTGCTGTTCCAGCGGCTGGATCAGTTCGAGGATACCGCCGACGTCATCGATATTGGCCTCCCGGGCCTGTTCGTAATTGTCGTTGGAACCAGGGTGCCGCTGCCATCGTGGGTGAACAGCTCCTCGAGCAGGGCGCAGTCGTTGTTGTAGCTGATG
>CAVQQL010000004.1:0-130008 GCA_963714945.1 uncultured Bacteroidota bacterium
GATCACGGAGACGTCGTATCGTGTCGGTTGCGTTGCCACGTGGTTCTGTTGCTCCAGGCTCCGCTCGTGCGGTGTCATTGGCGCCAAGCATTCCGAATAGGGTGGCCGAGACTGCCCACGGCTCAGACCACAGCGACTACACCTGCGGGCTTCGAATTCCCTGGAATGTGCTCGGCACAGGTCGTCTGACCTCGCCGAAACGGCCGACCGAAGGTCTCCACTTATCACGCGCGGCGATTCAAATCAAGGGGTTGCCACGATCACTGGCTGCCGGCACCGCTGACACGCATTCTCAAGCCAAACAGCTGCTTCGACGCGGTGATAAACAGAGTCTTTCGATCCTTGCCGCCAAAGCATACGTTGGCAGTCCAGTTGGCATCAACGGGAATCTGCCTGATCCGTTCCCCTTGCGGATTGAACACGGTCACCCCCCGGCCCGTCAGGTAGACGTTTCCTTCGTTGTCGATGGTCATACCGTCGGACCAGAGTCGCAGAACAACCGCTTATTCTGCAGAGTGCCGTCGGATTGGATGGTCGTATGCGTACGTCTTGTTGGCACGAATATCCGCGATGTATAACGTCTTGCCGTCAGGGGTCCCGATGACTCCGTTCGGCTGTTGCAGGTCACCGACAACGCGGACAAGTTTGTTCCGATCCGGGGCCAGATGATCAACCCCTTGGCAACTCTGCTCCATGGGGCCCCGATCCCAATACGTCCGCTTGTAGAACGGGTCCGTGAAATAGATGCCGCCGTTCGGGTGTATCCAGATATCGTTGGGTGCGTTGAGCAGTTTGCCTTCGAACTGCTTGATGACGACCTTTACGGTGCCGTCGGGTTCGATGCACCACAGTTCGTTCTTCTCGTCCGCACATGCCCACAGGTTACCGTGCGTGTCGAAACAGAGGCCGTTGGATCGACCGCAGGGCTTCATGAACGTGGAAAGCTTGCCGTCTACAGACCATTTCAAAATGCGATCATTGGGCTCATCCGTGAAGAAGACATTTCCGTCCGCATCGCACGCCGGGCCTTCCGTGAACTCACAATCGTCGACCAGTTGATCGACCTTTGCACCGGCCTCGACAATGTCGTCCTCCGCAGCACCGGCCGCCGGTTGCCAGGCCAACGTTGCCACAGCCAGAAGTGCCAGCGAGACAATCAACTTCAACGTTTTCTGCAACGACGAGTGGTCGGTCATGGCGGTCTCCTGTTGTCGAATCGGTCGCGGCAAGACTGTAGCTGATTATAGAAGACGTTTGAGGGGAGTACATCAGGTGCGGCACCCGCGGGAATTCGCCGCAGTGCCGTCCGGGATGCGGCCATTCGTCGATCTGGCTTTTCTGTCAGGGAGTCACGGAAACCCGGCCGAGACTCACAGCTAGTTGACCTGATAGGCGGCGACCTGATACGCGGCGGACTGGTCTGAAACGCGGACGAGATCGTTCGCACCGCTAAAAACCACGGCTCCGATCGCCCGCCCGGTTCGGTCTACTCCTGGGGTGACAATGGCACCGTCGCCCGGCAAACGATGAACCTGATGATCGCCCACACGTGGGACTCCACGGATCTTCGCCCCGGGCTCCGGTAGCACGGCCCTGACGGGCCTGAAGAAAGGTGGAAAACGCACATCGCAACAGAATGGAAGCAGCCCAGCGGTACGACTGCGGCTTCTATCAGCTGCTCTTTGCAGCCCAGGTGCCATGCCACTTCTTGAGGCGAACTGCGAAGACTGGGCACAAGTCAATGGTGACAGTCTGATAGTGTGTCGGCGGCCGGCGTCTCCGATCGGTGCTGATGGCACAATCGAGATTCACCCACACGCTCCCGTTGGCCTGCGAAGGTAGCATGGTACCGAGAGCGACCTGTACGACTCCCCTGTACCCACGTGAGTGCTTTGACGGTCCCCTGGCGGTACTCGCCAGACCATGACAGATTACTGGCACAACGCATGAGGGCCATCCACGGCCTGGTTGCAGTCTCAGCCATGTGCCGATGGGTCGATACCGCGTCGTTCGACCGCCGAGGAATGTTGGCTCACGACCTGGGGGCGGCCTCCCGGGTCGGTCGGCCGACGCCAGGCAACGGTGAGACTCGCCTTCAGCGACAAGAGCAGGAGCAAATCGTGCACTCTGTCGGGTGTGCCGGCGCTTCACCGTTACGTTCGTCGACAAGGCGTCGATTTTTTGCGGCGAGCTTGTCACACCCTACGGCTTTGATTTCTAATGGCATCCGGACGCAATGGCGGACACTTCGGATACAGACGGATACAATTTGATACAGGAACGCCACTGACTCAGCCAGCGGAGGAAAGACAATCGAGTTCTGGCGGTTGTGGCGCACCCTTCAGCTCGCCGCCGGGAGCTGTGACACTGGGAGCTGTGACACTGGGAGCTGTGACACTGGGAGCTGTGACACTGGGAGCTGTGACACTCGAAACCACGATACACCTGGTGGCCCGTCTGGTTTTGGTGAGGCGTAATTCGACCGCGCAGCGTTGCCTGCCAACGGTACCGTCCGACTCCAACCCAGGATCGCATCACAACTGCTAAACTGGCTGACCAGTTCTGCATCATTGTCGCCAAACACCATCCCCATACCGCAACAAATATCCTGAATTGAAAATAAAGCCTGGGGAATAAACTCTCCTAAAAGACTGAACTGAACAAGACCCGCAGCCTCCGGATTTTTGTACCATAAGGTTCCCAATATTTGGTTATCGGAAGTTACCAACAGGTCAGCAATTCCATACCAGTAATCATCCGGGTCTGTATTAAATTCGGTTGCTTCTAATGTTGCCGGATTAATGGTGTAAAGGACACCATCTCCGTCGGCGGTTGTGGAGGCGTATAAAGTTTTATCGTTTGCGTTGTAAACCATGCCACGCAATTGTTGCAAGGGATCACCGTTCAGCGAAACGGTTCCAATCTCTGTTTTTGTTACCGTAGAGGGGTTTACTTTATACAACTTTACCCGTATTTCGCTCTGCCACCACAAGAATCTCAGGTAACGGACCGTCGCTGCCGCACGATAATAACAATAACAACGGAAAAGTAGCCAAGACGAGTAGCTGTATGAAGAGCCTTTTTTTCATGGGTTGTTTTAATTTTTGGAAAGATAATAACGGCCGCCTGTTTTCTTGATTTTTCCCAGAATACTTTATGAAATACGATAAAATATGCATTCCAATAAGTAAACGGGCGGCACTCAGCGCGATACAATCGTGTATTATACCGGGAAACAATAATTCTGTACTTATATTAGCACTGGAGCAGGGTGTATGAGAAGAATAATCACGATACTCATAATAATTGCTTTTTTCAGCTCTTGCAACGACGGAAAAGTGAAAACGAGTATGCATCAAATCGAGAACGTATTGATTGACCAGGTGGCGGCGAATAAAACTCCGTCCGTTCAATATATCCTTTTCGATGAAGACAGTATCATCAGAAGGTACAGCCATGGACTTGCTGACATAGCAGGATTGAAAGAAGTTAATGTGCATACAACGTATAATGCTTTTTCAGTTACCAAGACCTTTACGGCGCTGGCCATTCTGCAATTGGCCGAACAGGAAAAACTGGACATTGAACAACCAATTAGTAAATACCTGCCTGACTTCCCGTATGGACCAGCAATCACGATACGGCAACTGCTCACGCATTCAGCAGGCCTACCTAATCCTATTCCATTAAGTTGGATACATCTGACAAGTGAGCACAATTCGTTTGACAGAAACCAATTTTTTAAAAAGGTATTCATCAAAAATAACAGGACCAAATCAAAGCCTAATAGGAAATATTCATATTCAAACCTTGGTTATGTTCTGCTAGGACAACTTATTGAGGTAGTATCCGGGGAAACGTATGAGACTTACATTAACAAACACATAATTAAAAAGCTCGAAGTAGAGACGCATGGGTTAGGATTTGAGATTGAGGACACCGGCAGGCACGCCAAGGGCTATCAGAAAAAACGAAGCTTTTCCAATTTTATTTTGGGATTCATCATCGACAAAACAAAATATATGGGGGAACCTGAAGGGAATTGGAAACCGTTTAAGAATTTCTATGTTAACGGCTCCGCGCATGGTGGTTTAATCGGAACACCTGATGCTTTTGTTAAGTACATTCAAGCATTGCTCAAACCAAATAGTGTACTGATTGCCGATAATTACAAAAGACTGCTTTTCATAGAGAATCGAACCAGCGACAACAAGCCGACGGGAATGTGTTTATCCTGGTTTACCGGACAATTGAATGGCCACCGATATTTTGCGCATGCGGGGGGCGGCGGTGGCTATTATTGTGAGATTAGAATCTATCCAGATGTGCGTATGGGAAGTGTTGTTTTCTTTAATCGTACAGGAATGTCGGATGAGAGATTCCTGGACAAAGTGGATAAAATATATTTTGAGAACAATTCCAATACATTCGACTAAGCACAGGCGAAGCCGCCCACGGGAGTATACCCAGATCTTATAGGCCTGTTTTTTGAAAGGTAAATTGCGGCTGTGATAAAACTTAGCGCTTAATCACTGCTTGACGATTTCGACTTCAACCCGATCATTGTAATGCGCATGCATGCTGGTTAACGGATAAATCATTTTGTTTCCCCCTTCACCCTTGATTTGAATTCGCTCGGGGGCGATACCCTGAGAGATCAGATATCTCTTGGCAGACGCTGCCATCAGCTCCGTGAATTCTTTTGCGGAAGCCGTCTTTATTTGATTGTCGATATGGTTTTCAAAAAACTTGTTACTGGCGCCCAGCGTGATCACAGTGCGCGGACCATTACCATTGCAGTGTCCATGAATGCGTACTGCATAGTCAGTATCTCCCCTCATGAGATCTGCAAGGCTGACCATTTCAGCCTCAAAGGATGGATGCATGACCACGGAGTTTGGATAAAAGCTGACGCTACCAAATTCCAGGTAGTCACCAGTTATTATATGTTCAATATGAGAGGGTTCATCAAATTCGCTGTCGGTCTCGGTTTTAGTAACGGAAGAGATAACCGGGCTTTTGATGCTGGTGGCAATCCCGAAGTTTTTTTCCCCGCGAGCGGTATTCATATTCTCCGGGAGCATCATCGCTGATGATGCATCTGAAGTTTCGGAAGTTGGGATGTCCCCAAGTGACTCGTCTATGTCGGGCTCGACCGCAGTCTTTGCTACAAATACCTGGACAGGTTTATCGATGGGTTCCGCAGTGGACCACTGCATCTTCTCCACAATCTCATTGCGCAGGCCTTCGACAAACAACAAGGCTTCTTTGTATTCTGTTTCAGCCCGCAATCGGATCATGAATGCCAGTTCCTTCCAGCTGTCATCTGTCTGCAGTAGATGTCTATAGTATAATTTCTCCAACGGATTGATGACATCCTGTTTGGTGAGTCCCTTTTTGTTGACTAGATCACCTATTGATGAAAGGTATTCCTTGGAATCGAATTGCGCATAGGCGTAGTTAGACAGGGCCAGTAACGTGACCAGCCCTATGGAAAACTTTAATAGTCTCATAGTGCGGATGATTTAATATGATGTAACGAAGGTAGCAACTAAGTCTTTGTGGTGGGAACTACACATCTGAAAATACGATCACTTAACGACTAAATTGCATCACTGGGTGTGATCATTAATTTTTCCCAGTGCACCGAAGGATGCACAACAAATAGAATCTCCTGATCATTATTCGCGCAAAGGTTGTTAGAAGCCTGCGTGCCGGCGGGGAGTCCCCGGACACCTGGAGAGTGTTTTTGTCATGAAGGCTTCTAGCCCCGTTGGCCATGTTGCGTTGTTACCTTGTAATGGTCAACAGGACCTGCCATGCATTGGTGTTAAGCGGGGTGTAAATCAATTTATTCGGGGCACAAAGGCCTCCGGACTCTGATTATGCCGGACAAATGCTTCTGCAAATTCACAGTTCAATTCTATTCCGCGGAATTTTTCAATGGTTCTTTGAATATTCTCATACCAACCCGCAGGATTTTGACTGATGTGGGCCATGCACGAATCGGTTTTTTGTTTTATAACTGAGGCTATGTCGATGTAATTGGTGGGCGAAAAGTTTTGGGTTTCATATCCGGACGTTACCTCATAATAATAGAATGCAAATTTTTTCCCGTGCTTAACCCATGCATTGTGTGTTAAAACGGAGCAAATCTGGTGGTCCCTGTGGCCGTCTATTGGCCAGTGCGTAAATACGATGTCCGGATTTTCTTCTGCAATGAAATTATTTACCTCCGTATAACGCTGTGTCGTTATTTCAGTATTTCCATCGATTTGTTCCAGGAACGCTGGTCTGGAATTTAGGATCTTGCAGGATTTCACAGCCTCATCCGTTCTGATTTTCGCCGCCTCTTCGTATGATTTCCCCTCGATACCAGCACCTCCGCGGGTCAGATACGCTGATACCACAGTATGTCCTTGTGAAGCAAACAATGCAATTGTTCCGCCGCATCCACATTCCGGGTCACCCGGGTGTGCACCCATGACAATTATTTTTTGGTGATTGCCGAGGAGATTACTTTTTCCGGAAGATTTTGAAAAGGTGGGTACGCCAACCAGAGAACCGGCGGCTGACAGTCCTGCTATTTCAATCATGTTGCGTCTGGAAATCTTTTTCATGATGTGCTTTAATTAGTATGTATTTACTTGCTGCCGCTCATCAAGCGGTGCGCGCGATGCTTCCAGGCACTAACCCCTGCGCTTGATATTCAATTTCAGTGCGACTAATAGCAATGAAAAGTGAGAATCACTCCACCGTGAAATCGCTTTTGATGCCCAGTTGCATAAAAAGATTCTTGCGTGCAGCCTTATCTTTCTTCAAGATTTCATGCGCGAATCCTGCGACAATCTCTGCCTGCTCCCTGGGCACAACGATAACCCCGTCACCATCCGCCACGATTACATCTCCCGGATTTACCAAAACACCACCTACCACTACGGGCTTTTGTACCGATTCAATTTCATTTCTTCCGGGCCGGATACCGCGTCCGCGCTTGGACAAGTCCATGTAGACCGGGTTTCTTTGTTTGATTATTTCATCTGTGTCGCGTACACCGCCGGCGCACACCAGCCCGACGGCACCTTTTTGTTTCCAGATCAGGATGTTGGCTGATCCGGTAGAGCCGGTGTCTCCATCACCCTGGTTATCAATTACAATTACGCTTCCTTTTTTAAGGTGTGCGGTAAATGCTTCTGTAGATAACTGACCATACCAATTGCCTTCCCATTTTCTGAATTCTTCAGGCGCCATTTCGCTCGATACTCTCTTATTTGTGGGGACGTACCTGGCCGTTACAGCGATGCCGCAAAAACGATGACTGAAGGTTTCAATATCCTTCCAGAGTGCTTCAATATGTTGGTCCATGAGGCCCATGTCTCTGAGTCCGGCCATGTCCATACCGTCGGATACGTCTGCTACCCTGAGCGGTGCGTAAAGTGATAAGATCTGTTCATCTGTTAAACTTTTTGATTCCGGCTGAGCAAAACCTGCCCATGCGGAAAGCACGAGGGTTATGGATAATAGATTTTTCATAAATACTTACGTTAGATTGCAGCTGAAATTACAGTCCATCGATAATTTCAGATAAGTTATGAAGGTTATGGTAGACTATTTTCTGATCACAGGAAATAAATTCTTTTATTTTCCCTCCTCCGGCCGCCCTAAAATCCTGTATTTGCACCGCACGCTCGTAAGATACCATTGCGGCACACGCTTCAAACTACCCGGAGTCTTGCCTTAACGACACCGCATACAACTGGTATGCGGGATGTCAGGAATCCTCGGTAGAATGGTCTATTTTTGTAACTCATAAACATATATACCATGGCCGTTTTCAACATGCAGCAAATCAAGGAAATCAATGATCTCATTGCGGTCATCGAAAAAGCCGTTAAACCAAAATGCGAGATTGGAGCACACGATAAACCTTCTCTCGCAGCTTTGCTCAAAGCGCAAAATAAAGCAGAGGGTGTTACCTATTTTAAATGCAAAAAAGAATACTCGGATGCTATCATTACGCATTTCGTGAAGGAAAAAGGCGTTACCAAAAGCCGCTTTCACAGAAATAACCAGTCAAGCATTTTCATTTTGAAATAGTGATTTACTCCACACGGGCAATGCTCCTCTGTTGTGCCTGGCTTCTGGCCAATGTGCGCTTTGACTATTCAAGTTGTTTCAGCTCGCTATTTCTGGTTTTCTGAGATCTTGATCTGATATGTAATTCGACGGTTGGGTATAGTATAGTACGCTAGACGCCAGAAGTCGAAGGAATGATGCACGGAGGAGATATTCTTAAGAATTCATACCTTAAGAGCAGACATTTATTTATTTACACGCGTCAATCACGATGTTATGAAAAGATGTATTGGTTTAATAATGAAAGTGGTTTTCTGTTTCTTCCTCATTTCAATATGTCAGTTTGCTTGTCTGACGGAAACGAAAGCCCAGTATGCTGGCATAAATGAAGATATTGCCAGGAATCGGAAAGGTGTTTTGATCATTAAAGCAAAACCGGGGAGCCAGGTACTGGTGGAACAATTAAGCCACGAATTCTGGTTTGGGTGTGCCATCAGCAATGGTTTTGGTAGCGGCACAATGTCGGAGGATGATGCCAGGCAATACAATGAAAAATTCCTTAAGAATTTTAACGCCGCTGTAACTGAAAATGCGGTGAAGTGGGGAAATATGGAACCGCGGAAGGGGGAAGTAAACTACGCCGTTGTAGACGCGATTTTAAAGTGGACGGAAGAAAATCACATCCCGCTCAGGGCGCACAACCTGTTTTGGGGGATTCCCAATCGCGTACAGCCCTGGCTGAAGGAAATGGATGACAACGAACTCCGGCAGACATTGCAGCACCGGGCTGAGACAATAACGAAACGTTATAAGGGGCGGTTCGCCGAGTATGACCTCAACAATGAGATGGTCCACGCGAATTACTACGAAGACAGGCTTGGCCCTGAGATTACAAAACTGATGGCGCAATGGGCACAGAACGGCGACCCTGAGGCAAAACTCTTTTTGAATGACTACGATATTCTGACGGGCAACAAATTGGCTGATTATATGGCGCAAATTCGCAAACTGCAGGCACAGCATGTTCCCATTGCCGGGATAGGGGTTCAGGGCCACCTGCATGCGGATACATTCGACCGCAACCAGCTTAAAAATGCGCTGGATTCGCTGGCAATTTTCAAGCTACCGATCCGGATAACAGAGTTCAATATACCCGGCCAGCGTTCAAAATATCATACGGACAAAATTCTTGTGATGACACCCCAGGAGGAGGAATTGAAGGCTAAAGAGATTGTTGATTATTACAAAATCTGTTTTGCCCACCCAGCAGTGGAAGGTATTCTAATGTGGGGATTCTGGGAAGGTGCTAACTGGATTCCGGTTTCATCCCTTTATAAACGCGACTGGTCGCCGACGCCGGCAGCAGAAGCATATCAAAACCTGATTTTTAAAACGTGGTGGACTAAAGATTCCGGAACTGTAGGCAAGGACGGCGTTTATTCCATTCCCGCATTTTATGGAAAATACAGCGTTACTATAAACGGCATTTCAAAAGAGATTGGTTTACGCAAAGCGGAAGGAAAGGCTACCGTAGATTTCAGATAACCGTTTCAGCTTTGCAACGCTCTTCGTTAACGGCAGGTTACCATTGGCCAGCATCAGAAAACTATATACGGTCACTGCGTACAAAGTTCCAGTCCTTTCATTAGATTTGGTTAACGCTATTGTGGATACTTACCCGTTGTGCCTCATCAATGGCATTCGTCAGTACGCCAACAGTGCAAACGCCTAACCATTTTATCCGAAACAATCGGATAAAAGCGACAGCTGCATCTGGACTGTTCCTTGGTCGTCTTAAAACATGTTTCTTACATTAACTTAAAAAAGATGGTTTCATCAGAACAAAAAAACAAAGCAGCACTATTTCTGAAACTTCATGAAGACAAAGAAATTCTGGTTCTGTTAAACGCATGGGACCCCGGAAGTTCAAAACTTGTTGCGGCAAACGGCTTAAAGGCAATCGGCACAACGAGTATGGGAATTTCTGCCACACTGGGATATCCGGATTGTCAGGCAACACCTGTAACGGAAATGGTTGAGGCACTTGCCAAAATTGTCAAAAGCGTAAGCGTTCCTGTTACCGCGGATATGGAGGCCGGATATGGCAAAGACATAAATGAGATTGTGCATCACGCCGAATGGTTTATCGCAACCGGAATTGCAGGCGTAAACATTGAAGATAGTATCGCACTTAGTCCGCAATTGTTGGACGAGGCCGAATTTTGCAAAAGAATTTCTGCTATCCGGACGTTGTCAGATTCTTTGGGCTTTCATTTGGTAATCAATGCAAGGACAGACGTATTCATTACACAATCCGGAGCACCTGAGCGTCGTTTGGCGGAGGTCATCAGACGTGGAAACAAATATCGCGAGGCAGGTGCTGATTGTATTTTTATTCCGGATGTCTCGGAAGACGATAAGATAGCAACACTGGTGAAGGAAATCAATGCGCCCGTCAATATACTTGTCAACCCCACAAGGGGATCAGGATTGCCACCTGCGATTTCCAGGCTGCAGGATCTGGGTGTTGCACGTGTGAGTTTTGGTTCATCCATTATGAAAGCCACATTAACGATGACAAAAAAGGTTATTACTGAGGTCATTGAAAAAGGAACGTATAGTGTCTTACTGGAAAACTTAAGCCCGATCCCAGAATCGTTAAAGGCCTATAACATGGCTACTGGGCAGCACAATAAATAGAAGTCACTTTTGTATTTACGGGCTGAAACTCAAAAAACGCTGTGCGACTTTGAAATAGATGTCTTCCTGGGATTTGTGTGCTTTCTTATTGGTTCTGTTTTCTCTGCGGTCAGGGTATGTCTACCGATCACCGTCATAGTAATATGTATGCAAAAATAAATCGTGTAGTAAAAGCCTTTTTGATCTGTGCGATTATTCTGGGGCAAGCCGTTCCTGACTATGCCCAGAAAGTTGCCTCCCTTGAAGTTACCCTGACAACGCCAGCAAACGGATTAGATATCCCTGTTAAAGTGGAGTTGGATGCCATCACCTTTTTACCAGCAGGTAATTTGCGTTTAGTCGAGGTTCAGGGAACGGAGAAGATCCCGGTCGCCTTTCAAATTGAGGATGAAGAAACGCGTTTCCTGCATTGGATTATTAGTCCTGAAAAGACAGGTAAGCGAAGATACGAATTGATTGAGGTGGCCAAAAGTGATCTTCCGAACCGAGTAACATTCAAGGCAGAAGACGGCATGCTCACATTTGAATCAGGCAATAGAGACCTGCTTCGGTATTATTTCAAAACACTTTATCCGCCAATAGGCGTGGATACTGCATACAAGCGTAGTGGATTTATTCACCCCTTATGGTCTCCGAAAGGCCAGGTGTTAACACGTATTCAACCCAAAGATCACTACCATCATTATGGCATTTGGAATCCCTGGACACATGCACTTTTTGAAGGTGATACCATTGATTTTTGGAATATCCGCGGGCGAAAAGGAACTGTTCGATTCGCCAATTTTGTATCAACAACCAGTGGTTCTGTTTTCGGCGAATTCCAGGCCGTGCATGAGCATGTGGTTTTTAAGAAAGACAAAACAGAAAAAGTGGCGATAACCGAATTGCAGTCGGTGCGGGTGTATCAGCCACAGGGCGAGGATTATTATTTTGTTGACATCATCAGCAAAATGAATTGCGCCAGCAGCAGTGAAGTATTTTTGCTTACGTATAGCTATGGTGGACTGGGATGGCGAACAACAGAGAAATGGGATAATAAAAACAGCGAGGTAATTACTTCCGAAGGAAAGGATAGGAGAGATGCTGATGCAACAACCGCGAGGTGGGTAATTGTACAGGGTGCTATAGACAATGAATATGCGGGGGCAGTGATGATGTCATATCCCACCAATTACAACCACCCGGAACCAATCCGGATTTGGCCTGAAAATCAATATGATCGCGGAGATATGTTTGCGAATTTTTCTCCAACGAAAAACAGAGACTGGCTACTGGAGCCGGGTAATACGTACACATTGAAATACAGGTTGCTTGTATTCAATGGGCACATGGGCAAGGATAAGGCCGAGGCCGCATGGCAAAATTTTGCCAATCCACCGGTGGTAAAAGTGAAGGAATGACTTCAGCGAAATGAATAAGGTAGTTGGGCGCTATGCTGCGTGTTGCCTGCGGCTGAACACGGTGGTGGTACTTCAACGATGACGTAGGCCCGGGCAATTGACGCATTACACGGGGAAGCGCCATCGGGACCATCCGCAAGAGATAGCTTGGATGTAGGCGATAAGGCAAATAATGGTACATCCAGCACATTATTAATGAACACCAAAGTTAGCAGAATTCATATTTAAGATATATAATTGAAAACTTTGAACTTAAAGACTATTTGCGTTGGGTAATTCGATAGGCAGCATTGATTTTGATGGATCTGAACCTTCGGATCGTCTTAAAAATGAAAAAAAGGCACATGAGCCGGGAGATCCTTTCCATGGCTTCTTTGACGAAAACAGCCGATTCGTAAAACACAATACGTTATTAAGTACCCGGCATATTAAGAAACTGGAGCAAATAAGAAGGACTTATGAAAGTGGTGTCTACACATTCCATCAGGCACTGGATTACAAATCAGGGCCACTAGTAGAACTTAACGGCAATCCGTATAAGATGCTGTCCAGCTACGACTATCTTGGATTAATTGGTCATCCGGATATCGAGCGCGCCGCAATCAAAGCCATTCAAAATTTCGGAACCGGTTCCGGAGGTGTGAGACTGCTTACCGGTACTAACAAACTCCATCTCGAAGTAGAAAGAAAGTTCGCGCATTTCAAAGGCACTGAGGCGTCAGCGACGTTTTCATCTGGATACAATGCCAATTTGGCGGTAATATCCCTATTGATGGAAACCAAAGACATGGTGCTGGTTGATAGTAAAATTCATCAGAGTACTATTGATGCGTGTAAATTATCCGGCGTACCCTTTCGGAGATTCGTACACAATAGTCCCGGCTCCCTTGAACATCTGCTGAAACGATATAGTCCAACTAGGAAAGTGCTTATCATCACCGAAGGTATGTTTTCGATGGACGGAGATATTTGCGATTTACCAAGTATTGTGGCATTGAAAAACAAATATGGAGTACATCTGATGGTGGACGAGGCACACTCATTGGGCGTATTAGGAAAAAATGGAAGGGGCGTTGATTCACACTTCAATATCTCGCCAAAAGAGATTGATATTTATGTGGGGTCCTTTTCAAAAGCTGTTCCGGCAAACGGGGGATTTATTGCCGGGCCCAGGGAGTTGGTTATTCTCCTGCAGCATGCATCATCTCCTTACATATTTTCTGCGGCCCTTAGCCCACCGGCTGCTGCAGCAATCATAGCAAGTCTGCAAATAATGCAAACAGATTCGGAGCGATTTGAGAAGCTCAGGACAAACACTAATTTCTTCAGATACGAGTTGAACAAAATGGGTTTTAATACGGGTGAAAGCGTTTCGCCAATTATTCCCGTAATTCTAGGTTCAGACGAGGCGGCGCTTGGTTTTTCAAGAAAACTTTTCGATCATGGCCTGCTGGCTACGCCTGTTATATTCCCCGCCGTTCCCAGAAATGAGGCTCGACTCAGACTATGTGTTACCGCCGCACAGGATAGCTCATTTCTGGAAGAGTGCATCAGGGTTTTTGAAATATTGAAACCGCTGTAATTTTCAAATTTACCAAACGTATTCCTTACTCCATGGTCTCATACGCTGAGGCAATGTCTACAGGAATACGTATTTCAAAGGTGCTTCCCTTTTGTATTTCTGACTGGCAAGTAATAGAACCCTTTAACCGTATAAGCGTCTCTCGCGCAATATACAAACCAAGCCCTGACCCGATAGATACTTCTGAGGCCCTGAAAAACATGTCAAATATCCTGTCCTGATACTCCTGATGGATGCCAATACCATTGTCAATGATCCGCAATAGCATCGAGCTTTTATCGGCCGAGGCCTGAATTTTCACAATGCGTCGTGACTTGCTGGTGTCATGATATTTTATAGCATTGAAAACAAGATTATTAACGACAACCATTAATCTGGCCTTGTCTACCTGGATCACAATATCCGGATCAATTTCAATGTTGAATTCAACTTGTGATTCTTGTGCAAGGAATTCAAACGAGTCTCGAACCTCTTCGACCAATTGCAATACGTTAACCGTATCAGCAGCTACTTCAAGGCGGGTATTTCGCGAGTAATCAGTAACCTCCCTGATGAATCCCTCCATCGTATTAATCCGGTTTGCCATCAAATCATGATACTCATCCAATTCTTTTTCTGTTTTCGTTAATTTTGCCAGGTTCAAAAGACCTAGCAACGTAGATAATGGCGCACGCATGTCATGAGAAGCGCTGTATACAAAGCGATCTAACTCTTCGTTAGTTTTCTCCAGCTCCGAGTTTTTGTCTCGAAGCAATTGTTCGGCGATTTTCCGGTCATGGATATCAATTATTGAACCCACAGCCTGAGTGGCAGTGCCGTCTTTCATACTGACGACGCCGGAGTCAAGGAACCATCGATAGCGACCATTCTTTAATTGCATGCGGAGCTCATTCTGATAGCGTGTGCCTTTCATTACCGCACTATCAATAGTGGCGGCACTACGGGCTGCATCTTCAGGATGAATCATAGATAGCAATTTTTTAAGGTCAATATCCAACTCCTCATCCGGATCGTACCCTAAGATACTCTTGTACCGTGAGCTCACGAACACTTTGTTGGAAGGGATGTCCCATTCATAGATTCCCGCCTCCGTGCCCTCCAAGGCCATGGCATAGCGATTTTTACTTTTTTCCAGTTCTTTAGCAAGGGCTCTTAGTTCTTCCTGTTTGCCCTCCAGTATAGACTCAGATTCTTTATTTCTATTCATCACAAAGATGAGTACCAGGATACACGAAAGTAGACCCAATATGAAATTCACAGTGAAGCTTATCGCTTCATAATCTTCATTTATTTTCGGTGCTTCCATTGGAACACGTTCACCAAAAAATGCCAAGGCTGCAAGCGACAGGCTGAGTCCAACAAAAATCATCCCAAGGCGCTTGTGAATAGGATTGAGTACAACCAATCCGATAGCGGAAGTAGCCATAAAATAGAAGAAAGCCCCACCCTGAGTATTTTCCAGCGAAGCGATCAGGAACACAAGGATGTTTGCTGTCACCAACAGCACTATCGAGGAAACCAGGTACCTACGTTTTCGATTCAAATAGATTACCAGGCATGATGCCACAATTCCTCCCACATACCAAGGTAGGTAAACTGGCACGCCGTTGAGTGTGTCAATAAAAATGTATATAAAACAGATCGCGCCGAGTAAAATACCCAGTTGAGCCCGCAGCAAAGCATATTTGTACTCAAGGCGGGATTCAATCTGTTCTTTTCCAAGAAGAACGTCTCGGACCATCTATTTGCATTTAAGGATTAAGCAAGTATATGCAAAGTATCAAAATAACATCAAAGGAACGGCATGGTTAACAATTAGCACGTATTGCAGAATTATATTTTGAAAGCGGTTGCAACAGTATCCCCACTATCCTGCTGCAGCATTTGCCGATGCCTATAGCATGGTAAGTTCCCTTGCACGAAAGTCTGCAAAACCTGCTTCGCCCAAGTATCCAATAAGCTGCTTGGTGCGGTGTGCCGTCATTATGACAAGAACCTCTGAATGGTTGGCGCTGCCCATAAAACAATCCGGTACATTAGAACTTTTTCATGAAAGTAATTGGAAAATTTTAGTGTGGGATTGTGACATCATTGATGCCATTGATAGAATATTGGTAACCCAGTAATTCCAGCGTAATAGCATTTAGCTTTCAAAAAAAAGCTGTCTAGATTCAGAATTTACAACTTATCGGGATGAGGGTATTCTCTAGAAAGGATACCCAATGGCAATACTTATCGCGGGGCTCCAGAAATTAAAATTCGTGGACCATCTTTCTCCTTGTGCCAAGTAAGGTGTACGCATGGTGTAGGCAAAGTCCACGCGCGCCACGATAAAATCGAAATCCCATCGCAAGCCCCAGCCGGAACTAATGGCGATTTCGTCCAAGAAGGTGTTGAAATGGAATGTACCATTGGGCCTAGACGCATCCTCATTCAACAGCCAAATATTCCCGGCATCCATAAACAAGGCACCTTTCAGGCTCCCGGCCAGATCAAAACGGTATTCCATATTGTATTCCAGGCGGATATCCCCGGTTAGGTCACGATAACCTTCCGGCGGCACTTCGCTTCCCGGTCCGACGGACCTTGCTACAAAAGACCGCAAGCTGTTGGTTCCGCCCACATAAAATTGTTTTATATAAGGGAGTATATCAGAATTGCCGAAGGGAATGCCAATCCCCGCTATGAACCGGGTGACTAATCTTGATTTTTGGTTGAAATTAAAACTATAGCGCAAGTCAATTCTTGTCCGAACGTATTGGGAAAAAGGAACTGCCTGCCAGTTTATATCTTCCGAGTGAGTCTTTGGAAGCACCTGCGACTGAATACGCAGCATGCAACAGATTTCCAGCCAGATCAATCCCTCCTCTGAAGAAGAATTCATTTCGGCTGCCTTTCGGTGCTTCATAGGTAAATTCATACGCGGATCCGACAATGAATTGTTCATCAAAACTTCGTTGCACACCTGGATTCTCCTGAAGATATTTATTGAATGCCTCGGACTTTGATGATTCAGGTATTGTAGTGAAAATAACTTCAACAGGATTTAAGGAATGTGTTACGCGATCCGTCTTGCTCCACCGGTAGCCAAAGTTGGTAAACACTGAATTCATTCGATAGAGATCCAGCCGGTTAAAAAGATTGTACCCTGCGGAGATGTTGGTTTTTGGCAGACTCTTTTTGCCGAAATTCAATAAAAATCCCGGATATAGTCTGGGGAGCGTGTAGTTTGCCTCGAGTCCCAATTCATAGGCGGGATTGACCTTTCCTTCGGCAATCTGCACCTCAAATCTGCCCCTCAAATTTATCTTCAACATTTCGGCGCCTTTGTTCACATTGCGGTCCGTGTAACTCAATATTACGCCTGGTCCAAAGTAGTTCGTAGACCGAAATATAGTATTGAACTCGGCGCTGTATGCATATCGTTTTCTTTGTGACAAGTAAAGAATAGCATCGAGCTTGTCTGTGTTCCCGCTCGGGGCAAACTTGATGTTTGCATTTCTGATGATGGGGAGTTCATTCATGTAGCGAATGGATTGTATGTAATTCGAACGTGAATAGAGTTCGCCCGGCTTAAGAAAAATTCCCCTTTGCAGTGCATTAAAACTAAGTGCTTTATCATGGGAAATCAGATAATAATTGCCGAAGGCAAGCGTATCGGCAGACTGGTCGTCGAGCACATGATCATCATGGATATATATCTTTTGTAAAGTGTAGGGTATTCTGGATTCAGGAGGCGTTTCTGGCTTTACTGTTATTTCTCCGTCTATCTTGTGATCACCTTTTGTTGTATCTGCTTGTAGGGAAATAAACTCGGGGTTAAAATAGATGTACCCATTTTCCTTCATATTCCGGTCAATCCTGACTCTTTCATTCTTTGCTGACTCCAGTGTATAGATGTCTCCTTTTTTCAACAAAGATTCGTTTTCGGAATCGCCTATAATTTTAGCGAGTCTGTTTTCAGGTTTTGGAAATACAATAGACTCAAATCTGTAAGGTTCATGGAGTTTGATCGTGTAGATATGTTTCGCCTTTTCTGTTGCCTACGCGCAGCGTATCAAATTCTACAGTATTGTGAAAATATCCATTGTGGAACACTCTATTCTGAATTGCCGCGGAGACCTGGCCAGGTTTTGTTTGTGAAAGGAGTACCGGATCACTAATTTTGGTTTTCCAAAATTTCTTTTTTTTTGCTTTTTCGGAAAGCATGTTGTTTCGTGCTAAGGCCGGCCTCATCCACAAGAACTTATTACTAGGCTCAGGTTTCAATACACCTTTGATCATGGGTGTTAATTTCTTCCTTGCGGCATTTTTATCCACAAAAAGTATCTCTGGATCCAATATAAAGAGGATCGTCGGACGAAATACTTTTCATCCCCGTGCAGCCTGTCAATGCCAGCATAAGAACTAATATCGGATATGAAGTTACCCCGCTCATCGATCCCCGGTCTTCTTCGTTCTGTCAAACTCCTTAATGAATATCAATGATATTCCTGTATTTCTTATTTCCTGATAGATAATGTCATATGTTTCATTGTTGAATAATTTAAGCCGTTTGTTTCCATTGCCCGTAAGGTCATATATAATGGCGATATCTCCTCTGTAATTCTTATTACCCGTGTTGGCCCCGGATTGGTCCTGGTTGATATTAAAATCTCCCCCAATTTCAAATGACAGCCGATCATCCATCATGCTCTTCGACACCCTGAAATCCATCGCTGTTTGGGTCTTCCCACCCGGAGCGGAATAATCGCTATACGATTGTATTCCCACGTCAATGTTCACGCCTTTTATGTACTGACTTGCAAATCGATTTAGCTGACTGGCCAATAAGCTGTTGACGCTATTGGATAGAGCAGTTGTAGCAACAAGACTTGAATTGATATCGGAACCGCTGGTTTCGGGCAGGAATCCCGCCAAGAACGATAAGGCCGAAGACCTGCTTATTCAATTCTGATTGATATTCGGGCAGTTTTAGTCGGCTGAGTTTATTCGCGAGTACCGGATAATTTATCTTCTCCTCCTTGGGTAGATCCAATGAGAAAGACACGATTGGGTTTTCAACGGTTCCTTTTATGTTGATGCCAACTTGATAATCCAGTGCTCTTTTGTAAATCGATTTTTCATTTTCACCAATCTCGTGACCAATCAAACCTATTGAGTTGGACGGAACAGTATGGACAGCTTTGATATCCAGGTCTCCATTTTCCGGACTTCCGCTCCAATTAACTGAGGAACCCTTAACCAGATTGAAGTTCTTTTTAACCAAATCATAGAAAGACAAACGATAAACTCCTTTGTTGATGGTGTAATTTCCCGATAGACTGACATTACCGGTCCGGTCATAGCCCTAATTCCAGGTTTGCTGCACCTGAAGCTTCAATGATAATCTCCAGATTGCTCGTCAATAACTACTCTGAGCACTGCATCATTCTCAATGGTAAGCGTTGAATTCAGATTCATTTCCGGAAGCCCGGCGATCAACGAATCATAAAAATAATTTGATTTTTCACGCCCGGCAGAATCTATTAGTTGCGCAGGATCAATAAAGTCAACAATGCCTTCACTTTTCAAAAGGTCAATTTCATCATTGGCCATGACATACGTGAGATTAGTCGTGTCCTTGACGGTTATATTGGCTTTAACATACGTATCCTTTTCGTTCCCTGTTAGTTTTATGTTGCTACCAATCACGAGCAAGCCCCTCAACTGACGATTAGAAGAATCTGGGGTGTTTAAGAGGATATACCGGTCAGTATTGAGCTGGAGATCGTAATCAAAGAATTTATAATCGTTTGAATGCAGATATCCACTGATAGTAAGTGGATTATGTGCCTGATCATAGACTGTAAAATTATCCAGTAGCAGTCCTGAGTTATTCAAATCAATGATATCATCCTGGATAGTAAAGGTTAACTTCGGATTGGAAGTTGTGAACCCTGCGTCGAGAATCTTTAAGTATCCCTTAAACCCTGGTTTTTGAATTGGCCCACTGACCCTGGCTTCCCCTTTGATTGCCCCCTTCATCTCGTCAATGAATCCGGAAACCAAAAACGCAAAAAATTCCAGGTTATTTATTTCGATCAGCAAGGCGGCATCCACCTCATCAGTATCCAATAAAGTATCGCCCATTGAGATCAATCTTGTTTGACGTATTGGTCAGTAGGAATTCAAAAGGAACTTGTTTTTTATCGCTCACCGCTGTCGCGGTAATGGTCATTGGATCTGAATTATAGAGGATCAGGCTATCGATAACTGCGTTGAGATCAAGGCCCTTACCGTGTACGTACGTCAACCTTCCGTTAAGATGGCCATTATTAATGACTGTGGTATCCGGAAAAAGTAGAAGGTTTAGTTTGCTAAGATTTAAGTTTTCGAGGTTTAGCGTGAAGTGTTGTAAATCCCCATCGGCGCCAATCTTCATATCATCGTGGGTAGCGAAGAAATTCTTGATGACAATATTTTTGTTTTCAATGTATACCGAAGTATTTGGATCAATCAGATAATCATCATTGAATGTCAGCAGTTTGTCGGGATGTATATAAACGCCACTGTCGGAGGACACTATTCGGGCGCGCAAGCCTAAGATAGAAATGGAATCGTTGTACAGCAGGAGGTTGGATATGGCGGTATCACCTTCGGTATGCATATCAAAATCCACATTGCCAAGCGCAATTGTATTATAAAACAGATTCTTTGCATTCATGCTGCCACTTATTCCATCCCGTTGTGCCAATAGATTGCTGTACAGGGTATCCAGGGAAACGCCATATCCTTTGAACTTTCCGGCAGTAGCCTGCAACGCCAGCGTTTGTTCTTGCTCATCAAATTCTCCCGCAACACGCAGCGCGGAAAAATCATCAATATTGATGTTCAACAGTTGGAAAGGGCTTGCTTTTTCCCACTGAAAACTGAAATTGATCCCCCGGCTTCCTGTGGGATGATGATTGTTCTGGGAGGCATCCAACATAGTGCTTGACCAGGTCCTGATCATGCCGGGTGATTCCCTGATATCAAAGTTTGATGTCAGTTTGCCTTTTCCAAAATCCGTGTAGTAGTCGAACTCACTGGCTGTCGGCGAAATTGTGGCTTTGAATGCCATGCTGTCTAACGGGTAGGTCATGGATTGATTTTGGAATACAATACGTTTTCCTTCCAGGTAACCATCTATTGAAGACTGATCTATTTTTAGTATTGTTTGTAGTTCTCCCGAAATGGAAAGGGTGCTGTCTATGTGCAATAGCCTGCCCAGACTAAAATCCACAAATTGAATGTCATTCTTGATCATCAAGGGTTCCGCAAATGAGATTTCGGAACTTATCTCTGAACGATATTTCGGGTCACTGATTGAAATTGTAGCGTTCGCTCCTGATTTTTCTACGCTGGTTTGAAAAGCAATTTTTTGTACGCGTTGATTCAGAACTTCTATGTTGTCAATCAATCCTTTAATTTCAATATCAGGATCATCGCCGAGAATTCCTTTGGCCCCCACGGACAGATCAATGGGGCCCACCGAGGGCAAATCTATAAATTTGCCAAGGTCGACTTTCCTGCTGGCCAGTTCCATGTCGACTTCAAAGTTGTTCCCCTTTCGCGTTGCCCAACCAGAAGCGCTTACGTCTCCCCATGAAGTAAAAACTTTTCCGTCAACGTATGCTTTCTTTAAGTTTCCTGAGCTTTTTACTTCAAGCGTCACCTGTGGCAGGGACTCCTATATCCTGTAGAAAGGGAGTTAATGTTCTTTTGAAGTCCGAACCTATTGATGTGTTGATCACGACATCTTTCCAACTCATCTTTTCAGGATCTAATGCATCACGTACAATACCCTCTGCGTGAAGCTGACTATTGACTGTTTTTAGATTAAACGTTTTTATATCACCTTTTCCCAAGCGCGTAGTTACCTTTGACCTCAATCGTAGTTGTCTCCCAATGGTTGAAATGACGCATCAAGGAGTCACTTAGAAAATACGCGAGGTCACCAGGATTGATACTTCCCACCAAGGATATTTCCGCAATGACTTGATCATTTTTCGCTGACTTCATATCATACCAGCCGGCGAGATTTGCATTGAGTTCGTTATTGTCAGCGGCAAGGTAAAGACTGGAAAGAATCCATCGGTTTCGATTTGCGTGCATATCAGCCCTGGCATCTGATAATTTAAATCCAGGCATTTCAGCAGAAAGAGACCGTAACGCTGCGGCAAGGGTGTCTTCACGAATTGAGATATCCGACAGGCTGATTAGTATATCCTTAAGCGTCAGGTGGAGCGGATCAAATTTTGTGGTAGTCTTCACCTCATCCCTGTGGAAAGAAAAATCACTATCCTTCATCTCGATTGCCTTAACTTCAAAGGCGAATCCCGTACCAAAATCGGGGCTAAGAAGTTGCTTGTTCTCTTGTGCGACGGTATCGCTACTAATAACCGACGGTTGTGCCGACAAAATGTTCACTACCGTATTTTGAAAGTAGGCTTTGCCGGCACTGATCTTATTTGGATTGATGGAAACTTCAGCATCCTGACTCGAAAAGGTTCCGAGATTTATGTCAACACTTGTTCCGTTTATTGTTGATGTAAATTCAAATGCAATGTTTTCCAGGATGACCCTTTTGAACACAAGCCTTGTCCCTTTTGATGAAGGGGCTTGTGTTGCTTTTGGCTGGAACGCATCGATGATGAATTGAATATTCAATCCTTCATCACCCTGGATCAGATGACCGTCGAAGCCCTCAATGCTTACTTCATCAAAAATTAAATCACCCCCAATAAGATCAAAAATGTTTGATGTGACGCCAATTTTTCCGGCAGAAACAATTGTGCTATTGTTAGGATCGGAAACCTTCAGCCCCATAATTTCCACATTCCCCAGCAGGGAAAACTTGATTGCCGCAATTTCTACTCTGGATTCAATTTTAGAAGACAAGTAGTCCGACAATCTGTGGGTGATCTTTCGCTGTATGGACGGAACATGGATGAGGGCGACCAGGATGAATAATAGCAAAAGCAAGCCGAGTACTACTTTTCCCAGGAATTTGGAAATCCGTATAAATGTACGCTGGTCAAGCATGAATCATCTTACTTTTGTTGTCCCTCAATCAGTCAATAATTTGCCAACCCCGGAGTCTTACTTTTGGATTAGGGACGCGTATTCAAATGTACGCCCGGAGCAGGATCTTTATAATGACTTCTATCACAAATATGACTGTTCTTTCTATTTCAGGAGGCTTGAAATCGAAAAAACAATCACCAGAAAGTTAATCGGCGGTGTATTGCTTTGGCTTCTGCTATGATCCTTAACAGGAAATTGGGCAATATGGCGTAGGTTAGATGTTGTGCGTCATGGTAAGTCGTCCTTAGATTTTTAACTAAATTGTGGTATATGAAATTAATGCTGGGTAATAGCATGTGGCTGCTAGTCATTGTTCTTTTTTTGTGCAGTAGCAGGTGCACGAAAATTAATGAAAATAGCCAATGGACGCAGGTGGCAAATGGAATCTGGAAGTACACTGATCTAAATAAAGAGGAAACAAATCTTTTGGATGCCGCCAATGGGATACCCCTTTGGCCCAAACTTGATGCGTACGCGGAAATACCTTTTCCATTGGATCAAAATTTAATAAAGATCACCAGACAGAATGGAAAAATATACTTGCGATTTCCATTGGAAAAAGACGAACAGATTTATGGATTGGGCCTGCAATTTAAACAGGTGAACCGGAGAGGACATATTTTTAACCTGCATGTAGACCATTATGGCGGAGCTGACAATGGACGGACACATGCCCCTGTGCCTTTTTATGTATCCAGCAAAGGTTATGGTGTACTGATAAATTCCGCGCGGTACATTACTGTTTATGTTGGTACAGCCGTTAGGTTAGACAGCCCCGACAAGCCAATGGTATACAATAGAAATACGGATAAAGACTGGCAAGCACAACCGATGTCGGACGCCGTAGAGGTTTTGATACCTGCCGAAGAAGCCGAGATAATCGTATTTGCCGCCAAATCGCCACTTGATGTGGTAAGGAAATACAACCTCTTCAATGGAGGAGGGTGTTTGCCCCCAAAATGGGGGCTGGGCTTCTCTTACCGCACGCATACGTTGCACACCGACACGGATGTTTTTGAGGAAGTAAATGAATTTGAGGAACATGAATTTCCACTGGATTTCATAGGACTTGAACCCGGATGGATGAATAAGGCATACCCTTGTTCTTACGAATGGGACAGTACGCGGTATCCAAATCCAGCAGAATTTGTAGATGCGTTACGCAAGAGAAATGTAAGAACTAACCTTTGGGTGAACCCTTATATTGCACCGAAGGCCAAATTGTACGACCAGATGCTACCATACGCCGGTTCGCACGAGGTTTGGAATGGTATCGTGCCGGATTATTCAATGCAGGAAGCCCGAAAGGTATTTACCGATTTTTTTGAAAAGGAACATTTAAACATCGGTGTGTCGGGGTTAAAAATTGATGAAGCTGATGGTTACGATCATTGGTTATGGCCTGACGTAGCAACATTTCCTTCGGGTGTTGAAGCAGAACAGATGCGCCAAACGTATGGGCTATTGCTACAGGATATGATAGCCAGCGAATACCATAAACGAAACGTGCGGACGTATGGACTGGTAAGAGCTTCCAATGCCGGGGCGTCACGCTTTCCATTCGTTATTTATAATGATTACTACAACCATGAGGATTTTATTACAGCCCTAATTAATTCCGGATTTTCGGGAATTCTCTGGACACCGGAGGTCAGGAGTTCCGCATCCGGCGAAGAATGGCTCAGGCGAATGCAGACAGTTTGCTTTTCTCCGATGGCAATGATCAATGCCTGGTCAAGTGGCACAAAGCCTTGGTCGTATCCGGAAGTTTTTGAGGCCGTTAAGAAAGTAGCGCTGTTGAGAATGCAGCTGCTGCCATATATCTATACAACATTTGCAGACTATCATTACAATGGGACCCCGCCAATTCGGCCAATGCCTTTAGTCGATGGATTTGTTTCAAAAGAAGAAGTCACGGCAGGAACTTTAGACGATACCCGAGAATCCTTACAACCTTGCCACAAGAACAAGATATTAAGGATCAATACATGTTTGGCGAAAGCATCCTTGTGGCTCCGGTATTTACTGGTCAAAAGTTACGCACCGTGATACTCCCAAAAGGCAAATGGTATGATTTTTATAATGGCGATTATGTGGGGGAAAATGAAATTATAACGGTCGAGTGCAGGTTAGACGAGATACCCTTGTTCGTGAAGGATGGCGGGATAATCCCCATGATACCTGCCAGATTGCATATCCCTGTAAATGGAGAGAAACTCCCATTAGAGGTTCGTCATTATGGTGGGTTGGAGGGCAAGTATTTGTTATACGATGATGATGGTGAAACATTTGACTACGAAAACGGCTACTATTCATGGACGGAATTGAGTGCAACAAAAGTACCGAACCGGACTTGCGGGAAAAGATAAAAGGATGTCAGGTAAGATTTTCAATTACACAGATATTGTTTGGAGGTTTATGACCCGATAGAATCGGTTGACGATTGATTTCCTTGCGGAGTTCTATTGATCTTACGGGATTTATTCTTATCTTCCCTTCACCTAAACCTAATTTCCATGAGATCAATCTTTCTTCTGATGTCTCAGAAATTGCATTTTTCTGAGGCGCTCGCACTCAACCGTCTTGAATATTCTTTGATCCGTTATGGCCAGCTGATTGTTTACCTCCTGGCGATAGGTGCTTTAGGCTACTGCTATATTTCATTGCAAGGAATGTTCGCTGACTATTTGGATGGTCTGGCATTGCGTGAGCCACTTAACTATTAATAATCGGACACACGTCAATTTGCTGACTGAAGTGGTGTGTGCGGGCTTGAAACGCGCTTCTGTCCGTTGCGTGACCTCCGATAGTAAATAAGCTCTCAAAACCAAATCAAATTCAAGGCTAAGCTGTCGGAAGTGTTGACCGAATATCCTTGACCAATGCCCATTTGTCCTTATCTGACGGAAGCTGTACATTGATTAGATGATAATACTTCGCACAACCTTCTTACTATCCATAACATTGGTCATGGTGCACACCTGCACTGCCCAGTCAGAAATACCTGCTGCCATTTCTGTTGACCTTGATAAAGAATTGGGCGATATGAATGCCGTGTGGGCATGGTTTGGATATGACGAGCCGAATTACACCTACATGAACGATGGAAAAAAATTGCTGTCAGAATTGTCGGCCTTGAGCCCGGTACCGGTTTATGTACGCACACATAATTTACTCACGACTGGCGATGGCACACCTGCGTTGAAGTGGGGTTCCACCAATGCTTACACAGAAGACGCCAATGGCAATGCCGTGTATAACTGGACCATTGTTGATCGTATTTTTGATACCTATGTTGAACGTGGCATGAAACCACTGGCGCAGATAGGGTTTATGCCTGAAGCGTTGTCTGTCAAGCCGCAACCCTACCGCCATTATTGGAAACCAGGCGATCCATATCAGGAAATTCTGACGGGCTGGACGTATCCACCCAAAGACTATGGTAAGTGGGGCGAATTGGTTTACCAATGGGTGAAGCATTGCGTTGATCGTTATGGGAAAACCGAGGTGGAAAGCTGGTATTGGGAATTGTGGAATGAACCGGATTCCAAATACTGGGGTGGATCAGTCGAAGAGTATTGTAAACTCTATGATTATTCTGTTTATGCCGTAAAGCGTGCACTGCCCACAGCAAAAATGGGCGGCCCTCACGTAACCGGGCCGGGCGGAAAACGGGGAAGAGAATTTCTGCAAGGCTTTTTGCAACATTGTATCTCGGGAGCCAACTATGTTACCAGTACCACAGGTGCACCCATTGATTTTGTTGCTTTTCATGCGAAGGGTTCCCCGAAGATAGTAGAAGGTTATGTGCAGATGAACATGGGGAGGCAATTGCGGGACATCGCCGTCGGATTTGAAACGGTAGCCTCATATCCGGAATTGAAAAGCTTGCCCATTATTATTGGTGAATCAGATCCAGAGGGATGTGCAGCATGCGGCATGGCTACTAATCCTGAAAATGCTTATCGCAACGGAACGATGTATTCCAGCTACACGGCAGCGTCGTTTGCGCGAAAGTATGCGCTGGCCGATTCGATCGGTGTAAATTTTTTAGGTGCCGTATCGTGGTCTTTCGAATTTGAGGACCAGCCATGGTTTTATGGTTTCCGTGATCTGGCAACGAACGGCGTTGACAAACCGGTGCTTAATGTTTTCCGCATGCTCGGTCAAGATGTCAGGTAAACGGGTTCAGGTTACGGGAAGCTCCATGTATCCTCTTGCCGTCGTGGTAGATTCTTCCGTTCGGAGAAATAATACTGACATTGGCGCATTGGCCGCAAAGGATGGCGCAGGCGCAACCGTCATGATTTGGAACTACCATGACGATGATCGCCAGGTCGAGTCTGTCGCGGCGATCGATCTGACGATCACCGCCGTGCCTGCCAGCCGAGTAAGTATAATAGAGTACAGGATCGATCAGGAACATAGTAATTCGTATGACGGTATGGAAGAAAATGGGATCTCCGCAGCAGCCTACAGCCGCACAAATTAAAGTATTGGAGAAAGCGGGAGAGTCTGGAGACGGTCGGTAAAGTCCGTAAGCTAAGCGTGAAGTCCGGGAAGGTCCTGGTGCCCATTAGCCTTTCCCGTCAAGGTGTCTCATTGCTCCGTGTGGCCTGGTAAAAAGCCCTTATTGGCAATGTTAGCCCGCTTATCCTTCAGGCATGACCATCGCAATGGCGTACAGAAGCCCATTGGCCAAGGATGGCAATTGAACGCATTGGCAGAAAAAGTAATTTCCTGCCGCCTTAAAATACTATATGAGAAGCGGTATTTATGAAATACATGCAAACTAATTGTTGCCTTGTATTATGATAGTCCCATTAGACCAATCAATATTCACGCCTACCCGGGTGTTCGCCTGTGATTTCATCCCGAGATCTTTTGTGACCCGGCTTACCCCTTCAAAATTAGTAGCGATTTTGTCCGCAAGCTTTTTTAAGAGGTGGCTACTTTCCGTTACTTCCTGTTTCGTGTTTGAATTGTTCATACCCTTCAAAATTTAGATTAAACCCTTCTATTCTAGACTAGTAATAAAAATAGGTCTGAAACCAGCTAACATTCAATGATCATGATCAGCACCTCATAGGACTTTCGTCATCATCATGCAACGTAAGCCGTGCGGCGCGAGCAAAAGGCGTTAGTTTCAACATGACCAATGGCGGCGAAGTGCACTTTCTTTCCTGACCGACCCAGACAGGAACGCAATATATACCGTGCGGCGTCAATGGGTAACCTATCGTTCCATGAGCCGTTGGGCTGCGATCATCGATTGACGAACTTATCTTCAGCATTTTCTTAACTTGCAGAAAGATAATGGCCGGATATTTCAGCCGACAGTTAGTTTGAGAAGCCCCCATGCGGGAGTTTTGCAAAGTCTTTACCAGGATAAACGATTCAGCATCAAAGAGCATGGAAAGCTTTATCCTAATACAAATCGGTTATGACAAAAATGCAAATCAATTCTGTTCTCCTCGCATTGACTGCGCTCACGTTGCTTCAACGGTGCGGGCCTGCGCAGCGGAAGAAAGAAGGTAAGGCCATATGGCCGGTCTGAGGCCTGGACGACGTCTACTCCCGAGGCAGAAGGTATGGATGGAACAGTGATTGATTCAATACACAGTGATATCGCGAGCGGCAAGTATGGACTCATCGATGAGTTCCTGCTCATCCGTCACGGGAAGATAGTAGCAGACCATCATTACGCCCAAAACTATGATTCTATTGCCATGCATTACGACACTGCCAATTACATGTTCAACTATGATCATCCACAATGGCATCCGTATTATCAAGACAGCAAGTTGCATTCGTTGCAGTCCGTGACCAAGAGCATAACTTCTATTGCATTGGGCATTGCCATCGATGGGAGCCACCTCGCGGGTGTAAGCGTCCACCCCATGGAATTGTACAGTGACTATACCCAGGATTTTTCCGACGCGCGCAGAAATGCAATGACCGTTGAGGATATGCTTACTATGCGGAGTGGTATCGATTGGGATGAAGGATCGTATGAAAGCGATGAGAACAGTTGTATTATAATGGAGAAAAGCGACGCCTGGGTGCAATATGTCTTAAGTCGCCCCATGCGCGAATCACCGGGTACATTGTGGAATTACAACAGCGGCGTGAGTGTGCTGTTGGGCAAACTCATAAGCATCAGCACAGGTAAACGTGTAGATGTGTGGACGGAAGAGAAGTTGTTCAAACCGTTGGGTATCCATGACTATTTTTGGAAGACAACACCCGATGGAGAGGTGGATACGGAGGGAGGACTATACTTAAGTTCAAAAGATCTCGCGCGCATCGGCTATTTGTTTTTGCACCATGGCCGCTGGGGTGATCTCCAAGTCGTATCGGAAAGTTGGGTGGAAAAGTCCATTCAACCTTTAGTGACAGATATCAATCCGTTGAATAATTCCCCGGATTCTGGATACGGTTACCAGTGGTGGGTACCGTCTACAGCGCCGCTCATTTTTGCTGGCAGAGGTTATGGCGGTCAGTTTTTGATGGTGGCACCATTGTATGATATAGTGGTAGTGTTCAATGGGTGGAACATCCACTATAACGACTATCCACTTTCTTCTTTCGACGCGCTGCAAGACCGCATCATACCGGGTACAAAAATAGACGATGATTGAGTTAGTGTTTTTGATTTTTTAAAGCTTTAATCAAAGCGCTAAAAATCTTTGCATTAGCAATTGGGAAAACGTTTTGATTCAAGTGGCAATTACCAGTACAAATATTTAGCAGTCATGAATTCATCAATAATATACGACGCTAAAGCAAGCGGTGATTTACCCAATTGGCATATTGTTGATGATAATGTAATGGGTGGCAAATCGCGTAGTAAATTCTATATTGATACAGACGGAAATGGAGTCTTTCAAGGTTCAGTCTCACTGGAAAATAACGGCGGATTCTCTTCAGTCCGGCATCGCGTTAAGCATGGTGATGTCCTTGAATACAGCAGGCTGGTAATCCGCGTGAGAGGGGACGGAAAAAGATATCAACTCAGAATAAAATCAAACAAAAACGACGACTACGCTTACATAGCATACTTCCCGACTTCAGGAGATTGGCAGGAAATAGAAATCCCCTTAAACGAAATGTATCCTTCTTTTAGGGGTAGGAAGTTAGACAAACCGAACTTTTCCGGTAAACGTATTGGCGAAATTGGTTTTCTTATTGGAAACCAGAATGCTGAAGACTTCAAATTGGAAGTTGAAAAGATCGAGTTGAAATGATCACGTCACGATAAGTACATTGTCCGGTCGCCACCCACAACGGAAGACGCTATAATTGAATATTCCGAAAACAGGGGATTGCCAAAAAAGCAGTAATTCGAATCCACAAAAAGCGGCACACTGCAATAGGTTATTTTATAGGGTCTATATCTGGAAGCGCAAGGTTTGTGAAAACACTGGACTCTTTCATGACTTTTTCGATTTCTTCACTTTTCCTTGGCGCCAAATCTGACAGGAGTTCGCATCCATCCTTCTGGACCAAAAAATCATCTTCAATCCTTACCGGGATATTCCACCACTTCTGTTCCGCCGGACTGCCATTTGGCACGTAAATTCCAGGCTCAATGGTAATGACCATTCCTTCTTTCAACACATCGCTCTCTCCCTTATCATGGACATCAAGTCCTATGTGGTGGCAGCACCCATGCGGGTAATATCGGTTCCGTCCTGTGGCAGAATCTACCATATCAGCAGGATCCGTGCTCTTATAAAGCCCCAGTTCAACCAATCCTTCATTGACAACTTTGTTTGTAGTCTCTGATAAAGAAGCAAAGGTTGCCCCGGCTTTGCATTTTTTCCAGGCGGCGGTCTGCGCTTCATAAACAAGGTCGTAGATAAGTTTTTGCTCTTCGGTAAATTTGCCATTAACAGGAATTGTTCGTGTAACATCAGCAGTATACCCCCTGTATTCAGCGCCTACATCCATCAGTATCAGTTCGCCATCCTGGACCGATGGTTTATAGCTATCCCGATAATGCAGCACACAACCATTCTGGCCTGCGCCTACAATACTCTCGTAACCCTGGTCTTCGGCTGTATAACTTTTATGAATAAATTCATGTAATCCCTGGATTTGCATTTCAGACATTCCTGGCTGGATTGCCTTCATGGCTTCAAGATGAGCTGCAGTAGATATATTTACAGCCTTTCGCAGCAATGCGATTTCTTCGGCAGATTTGATTCCACGCAATTTTTGCATCAACAGGTCCAGTGAAACTAAATCTATATTATTCTTTTTGGGTTCGATCGCAACATTGAAATCCTTTTGGTCATACCCTACCTTTTGTTTAAACTGTTCGATCAAGTCGAAGAGGTCACCAACTTCATCCGTATTTCTAACGTCATTGAAAAAGTCGTAGAACAGAACCTTGTCGAACTGTAGAAAAGTCGATTTTGAAATTATCAAATTCGGTACCCTCGTATACTACTTCAAATTTCAGTTGTTCGCGTGCGCCTTCTTTGCCGAGCCTTGCACCGTCATACAGTTCTTTCAATGCATTGTGCTGCCGCACAAAGATAATTTCGTTTAATTTCGCTTTGTTGATCAATTGCATTTCCTTGAAGATAAAGAGGACAGCATGGGGTTCTGTATGCCCTGTTAGATAGTAGAAATTTGGATCTTGATGATATTTATAGGATCCGTCATTTGCCCTGCTTCTAACCGGATTGGAAAAGAAAACAGCTACGGAATTTGGCGGCATGATGCGTCTGAGGTCATCTCGTTTAGCTTTGTGAAATGCAGGCGTAAGGAAGTCATCAGGCTTTTGTGCAACCTGCGCAATGGTGATAATCTGTATGAATAAAAGTAATACCCCTATACCTGCAAAAGTCTTTCTCATGTTTTGTTCTTTATAATGCAATTTACAAATCTCCAAAATTCAAGTATAGCATCTTAAGTCCAGCATTTGATTGTTCAGAAAAACGCTAAATTGAATAATTCTGTAATGTTGTCCTGTGGGGATAAGTTTCTTCGGCTTTCCGTTGGAAATGGAGGCTACATATTCACGTACTTTAGGAAAAACATTTCCACTATTGTTGTAAAGAAAGCAATAAACTATCAACTTCCTTAAAAAAAAGATATGTCAGATTCACGGCGTTCATTTCTAAAGAGCTTGGGTCTTGCCACAGCGACGGGTGCAGCGGCCTTTGCCAATTTTGGAGCAGGTTTCCAGCAGGCACTGGCAGGCCAGCCGCTTGCATCCAGTCCCAGTGACCTGAAAATCACCAAAGTCACTTCTGCGTACTTCACGGCGGACCAAAGGAAGATGTTTATCAAAATCGAGACGAACCAGGGCCTGACCGGATATGGAGAAGGAGTGGATGCGGTGGGAGGGACCTATTACCTTGCCAAACAATTGGGCGACAAACTCGTGGGTAAAAGTCCGCTGAACGTCAATAGACTGTTTGAGGACCTGCGTAGGATAAGTCCGCTGAGCCCTTTTACCGGATCACAGTCGGGTGTGTTTATTTCCGTGCTATCGGCCATTGACATTGCGCTTTGGGACCTTGCGGGAAAGTCGTTGGGGTTGCCGGTTTACCAACTTCTGGGCGGAAAGTTCAGGGACTCCGTCCACATGTATACCCACCCGGTGGACAACAGCGGATCACCGGAGCGCATTGCGGCTTCCTGTTTGGAAGCCAAAAATGCGGGCTACGATGCGGTGAAATTCTGGGTTGATATATCAGCATTTGAAAATGATCCCAACAAACAAGATGTGTATAACCACTACGGCTAACAACAAGGAGATCGAACGGATCGTAAATACGGTCGCGGCGGTGCGGCAGGCCATAGGTCCTCAGATGGCGATGATGGTGGAAATGCATACGCGATTTGACCTTCCAACAGCCATACGATTGGTGAAAGCATTTGAACCTTTTAACCCTACCTGGATTGAGGAGCCTGTGCCACCGGAAAATATGGATGCGTTGCGCGAAGTAACGCAGTCTTCGAATACGCCCATCTGTGTTGGTGAGAATCTATACATGGTCCACCAGTTCGAGAATTTGCTGGAGAAGAAAGCTGCGGATATCATTATGCCCGATGTGCAGAAATGTGGTGGAATTGGGGAGGCACAACGTATCGCCAATATGGCCTATGCGCACTATGTCCCATTTGCGCCGCACATGGTCGGGCTCACCTTTTGCGATGATGGCATCGGCGCACGTCTGCGCTTCCATCCCCAACTTTTTTATGCTCGAATCGAATCAAAAGACCGTATCCGATTGGGAAGGAATTGTTGTTGATCCACCCGTGATCAGGAATAGTTTCCTGAAAGTGTCAGATAAACCGGGAATTGGTCTTGAAATAGTCGAGGACGGGTTGCGGAAATATGCAACTCCGGGAATTCCATTCTTTAAATAATCGCGTTGCATGTAGTGTTGTCGTGTCTGATTACTAACCAAAGGCAATTATGCAGCGTAAATGGACTTTTGGCAATCTTTTTGCTTTTGATTGCTGTATCATGCGGAAGCGCCAAGAAGGAAGTGACAACCTATCCGGTGGGACAGATCAGCACACCTGAAGGAGAAATGTTATTTTGGTTTTACGATGAAACGCCTGTGCACAAAGCGAGTTTTATCAGGCTGGCAAATGCACACTACTGGGACACGTTGACATTCAACAGGGTCATCAAGGATTTCGTAATACAAGGGGGTTGCCCCGATACGCGTGAGGGCTTTAGCGACTCTCCCTACTTGCTGGCACCGGAATTCAATGAGAGCCTTAAGCATGTTTACGGGGCCGTAGGTGCTGGCCGTGACGAAAACCCAGAAAAACTATCGGCTGGCTGCCAGTTTTATATTGTGCACAACAAGGATGGAATCCCCAGGCTGGATGGTAATTACGTGATTTTTGGGCAGGTGTTTGAGGGACTGCAGGTTTTGGATGCTATTGCCTCAGTTACAACTGATTCCCTGGGTGCTCCTTTGACAACGATACCGCTTAATGTTAAGATCGTTTTTCTTACAACTGCGGAACTTGAAGAACATGGGTACGTATTGAAGAAATCACTATGACGTATAAATAAATCAGTATGAAAGTTACGCTAACACTAGTAATGCTTACGCTTTTATTCATTTCGGTAGCAGGACAGACTTCAAACCCTAAGTACGATTCTGCCCTGGTCAGGAAATTGGGAGCAGACGACTATGGTATGAAAATGTATATTTTTGTAATTCTCAAAACAGGAGATAATAAGACATCAGACAAGGAATTTATTAAGCGTTGCTTTACCGGCCATCTTGAAAACATTGGTCGTATGGCGGAAGCAAAACAACTTGTGGTAGCCGGTCCGTTTGGCAAGAACGAGGACGATTTCAGGGGATTGTTTGTTTTAGATGTTGCCTCGGTTGATGATGCGAAGAAAGATCCTTGAAACAGACCCGGCGATTAGCGCTGGGTTGTTGTTGCCTGACTTGTACCCCTGGTATGGCTCTGCAGCACTACCGGAATATCTCGAAGCATCAGATAAGATATGGAAAATCAGACCCTGATGATTTGGGTGTTGCCGTTTGCACACCAAAATGCGTGATTTCTTTTTATGCGCTATCTGGTGCAAGGGTAGGAGGAACTTTAGCGCTGTTTCGTCCGGTTGCAAATCAGGCGTATCCGCGGACCCCATAGGATAAAAGCAAATCATGAAAATCGCGTATATTAAGGCATTGCAAGACGTTTAAATAGAAACCGTACAGCCATGAAACCTATACATGTTTTATTTCTGCTTTTGTCAGTTACAATAAGCGCCTTTGCACAAACAGACATAACACCACAGACACTTCAGGTATTAGGTTATTCAAAGATGTCGGTAGTGCCAGACCTGGGTATAATGACGATCAGTATTACCAACAAAGATTTGGTTTTCAGCCAGGCGATCGTCGGCCTTGATAGCAAAACAAGAGATGTGTCAAAGCAAATCATTGGACTTGGATTTGAAGAAGATGACATCAAAACGACAGACTTTCAGATCGGCGAAAATCGAGTCTATAGAAGACAAACATACATTGATAGCGGTTACGTTGCCAGGCAAAACATAAAGCTCGAATTCAAATATCAAAAAGAGACGATCACAAAAATCCTAAATACGTTTTCTGAAAGCAGAACGGACTTTGCATTAACTTTTGACTTCAGGCTTTCAGACGCCTTACGGGATAAGACACAAACGGCGTTGATTAAACTTGCTATTAAAGATGCCAAAGAAAAAGCTGACCTAATCGGCAAGTCTTCCGGCGTGACGTTAAAAAAGATTAGAAATGTGAGCTATGGAACGAATTATTCGGGAGGAATGAAAGAAGTTCAGGCAGCAGCGGGATATCAGATGTCGGCAAGGGCAGGGGGCGACGCCGTGGCTGGCTTTACACCGAGTGACCTATTAATGGCCGATAATGTTTTGATAACCTGGGAAATTGAATAGAAAATCGCGATGAGGGAATGCGCAACACATATGCCATCGTGACATTTTTGGGGAACTTTTTACGCGCATTCAACCTCGTGCGCACCAACCAATAATGATCATGATCGCTTCGTACACAAAGAATTGTCCCCGCCGGGAAAGCTGTCTTTCATTTACATACCTGAATTCCCGGATTTTCAAATGGATTCAGTACCTTCATTTCAATGAACTTCCAATATATACTTGAACTTTTTGGCACTACCTTCTTCGCTATATCGGGGGCACTTGCCCTCCAGGATAAAGAGCATGACTGGTTCGGCATTGGCTTTACAGGCTTTGTGACCGCTATAGGCGGTGGTACGTTACGCGACGTATTGTTGGGAAGTTATCCGTTGGTTTGGATTGGCGATATTAACTTTCTCTATGCGATACTTGCCGGGCTCATGGCTACGATCCTTTTTAATAGACTACTTGCAAAGCTCAGGCGAACATTGTTTTTATTTGATACGCTGGGGATTTCTTTCTTCACCATCCTGGGCGTGGAGAAGGCTCTAAGCCTGGGTGTTCGCCCTGAGATTGCTGCAATTATGGGCATGTTCACGGCAGTGATGGGTGGCGTAATCCGGGACACCCTTACCAACGAGGTGCCGGTAATTTTCAAAAAAGAAATTTACGCTACTGCCTGCCTGGCGGGGGCAGTATTTTATTTGGTGCTTGATCAGTTTACTGACATCCGTCGTGACGTGGGACTGCCATTTTCAATTGCCGTGATCATCATTATCCGGCTACTGGCCGTTCGTTTCAAACTTGCACTGCCTGGATTTCGAAAAATAGTTGGTATTTAAATTATGATTCGGTATCAAATTCTCAGTGCAGCAGGGGCGGTGGTTGTAAGCAGCAATACGCAATTTTAGCTTGATGTTATTATTCATATGAAAAAACTAATTCCCTATATCGTCCTCGCTGTACTGTTTGTTATTGCCCTTGGCATCAGGCAGTATCGGTCAGCGCAGGCAGTAGAAACCGGAAGTCCTGCCACAAACAATACAGCGCCGAAAACAAAAAAAACAGCAGAAAGCAAACGAAGCAACCTGGATGTTTTTCGCGACCCTGAAGCTGAATATTTTTTCACCAAGCATGCCCGTTGTCGTATGGCATGCCGGAACATAACACAGAAGGAAGTAAAAGAGATTGTGCGTAAAGCCGATGTCAATTATAATAAGAGTGATTTGGATGCCGCCCAGGGTCCCCGGTATGCCGTAGAAGGTTATACTGCGAGAGATCGCCAGCGTATCCGCGTAATTGTGGCACCAAAGCAACGGCACCTTTCTATTGTAACCGTGATTGACCTGGATAAAGACTGGGAATGCCCAAGTTGCCAGTAGATTAGAGGCTAGCCTCCCGTTAGGGCCCCCGAGAGGCTCGGGTGACACTGAGGGTATAAACCTTGTGCTTTTTGGGATGGCTGGGCAGGACTTTATTTCCCTGAGCCAAACTGAAGCGTTGTGTAAAATTGATGCGCTTCTTACTATATTGCCGCCGTTATGTCAGAAAATTAATTGTTCCCGGGAATGCTGCGTTCCGCTCCACTCTTCTTTGGCACTTTTTTTATTGTAATCGTTGCCATTGGAATCCTATCTGTTTGGAACGTAAGAAATATGATTGAAACCGAGCAGAACATTAATAACACAAACAAGGTATTTTACGAGCTGGAGCAATTGATTTCTACTTCTAAGGACTTGTATCTTTCCGCCAGGACCTACATCATCACCGGAGATACGACTGATTTAATTGATCCCAAGAAATTCAATGATGACACCAATGAAAGCTTAGGCTTTCTTCAATCCATGATGAAAGACAGCATAGCGCTGGCTGATCTCAACCAACTGTCAGCATTTATGGCCACGCGTGCGGAAGACTTTATTGAAGTCGCAATCAACATGAGAAGGGAAAAAGGATTTTACGAGGCACAAAAGTTTTTTTTAGAAAACAGAAATCAGGTACTCATTACAGAACTTATTCCTCAATTGATTCATAAGATCAAGAATAGGGAACAAGAGCTGTTGGACCAAAGCGTTGCTATTTCTGACCAAAATGCGGACAAAACGATTACGATGGTGATGACAGGAACGTTTGTTTCGATATTTCTGGTATTGAGTGCGCTTTATGTTATCAGAAAAGATAGGATAAAAATGGGACTTGATGTGAAGGAGATTGAAAAGGCAAAATCCGAACTGGAGGTTCTTGCCAATCAACTGCAAAGGCAAAATACCAGACTATTGAACTTTTCGCAGATCACATCTCATAATTTGAGATCCCCGGTTAGCAATCTCAACTCGTTGCTGCAGTTCTATAAAGAGAGCACGCGGCATGAGGACAGGGAAATGCTCCTTGGGAAGTTTGAAACGGTTATACGCCATCTTACATCAACGCTAAACGACTTAACAGAAGCCCTTAAAATTCAGGAGGATGTAAGTAAAGATTCCGAACTGGTAACCTTTAAGCAAATATTTGACAAGACCATGGAATCGTTATCTGGTCATGTGATGGAAACCCGCGCCGTGGTTACCAGCGATTTTTCAAAAGCTGAGTCGTTTGAATACCCCAAATCCTACCTGGAGAGCATTGTGCTTAATCTCTTTTCTAATGCGCTTAAGTACAGATCACCAGATCGTAAGCCACAGATTCATTTTGAGACCGTGGATATCGGCGACAAAGTAATATTGACAGTGCGCGATAACGGAATTGGTATTGACCTGGAAAAGCATAGAAACAAGCTTTTTGGATTGAACACGACCTTTCACAACCACCCTGAATCCAAAGGTGTTGGTCTTTATATAACCAAAACGCAGGTAGAGGCAATGGGTGGAGAAATTTCAGCGGAAAGTACAGTTAATGAGGGAACTACATTTAAGGTGGTGTTCAGAAAGTAAAAAACGCAACCGGAATTCTCCCCTTTGGCGTCTCCGAGGGGCTCTGCTGACGATGACGGGATATAATCTTAAAGTTTGGGTGATTCTTACAAAAATTGGTTCACAAGTTTTCACGCCATAAATTGCGCTCATGATCAGGAAGCTAGTTGTTTATACAACAATATTGACGATGGCACTCCACAGCGGATACCGGGTGGGCATTCTTGATCAGTTATATCAAAAGCGACACGAAATCGCATATACGATTGGCATTATCGCAGAAATACCAATTGCGATGTGTAACAGCAAGTTTGATTTCAGCGAGGGACTGCAGATTACCACGCAGGATGAACCCGAGGCTGCTCCACAATCTGTTTTGCAGACCAGAGAAATAAATCTCTTCTTCATTTTAGCATTCCAGCTGCCATGTGCTCCCGAAATACAGTTGAATCGCGAGCGTGTGATGATAGCTTCTGATCTTTACAAGTTAACCCTGGGCGCCTCCATTTTTCACCCACCCACCAGTTTAGGATAAGGTTTTTTCTTCAATTTTTCCGGAGGCTTCAACGCCATCGCGCTAACCGGAAATAGACCCTTTTCTTATCTCAAACACTTAATCATAAGTATATGAAGAAGCACTATTCTTTTATAATCATATTATTCCTTTCTGTATCCACCGTCAGTTACGGATGTGAAATTTGTGGCTGTGCCAATAGTAATTTTCAAATCGGCCTCCTACCTAACTTCAGCAATGGTTTTGCAGGATTTCGATACAGTTTCTCTCGGTTTGAGTCCCGCATGAAATCCGACCCTGAAGAATTCAGTCACGACTTCTATCAGTCCATGGATCTGTGGGGCGGATACAATTTCAAAAAAATCCAGGTAATGGCCTTCATGCCATACATCATATCCAGAAAAGAAAGTGATGAAGGCATCACAAATACAAAGGGCTTAGGGGATTTGATGTTATTGGTAAACTACCAGATACTGGCTTCAACAGCCCTGAGCAAGAACGAAAAGGCAACTGTGCGCCACGAACTTTATCTTGGTGGTGGAATAAAATTACCAACAGGAGTCAATCAGGTGGATGTTGCCAATCCGGATTTTAATATCGGCGACTTCAACTCACAAGCCGGAACAGGAAGTGTGGATTATATGCTCAACGCAACACACAACCTGATGTGGAACAACAGTGGGGTTGTAACCAATATTGCCTATAGGATTAACACAGCAAATCAGGATGACTACAGATTTGGAAACCGTACCTACCTGAATTCGTCCTATTACTACACCTTTTCAAAATCAGAAATGAAAATAAAGCCGAATGTTGGTATTAACTTCCAGCATAACGATATCAACCACTTTGAAGGTAGTACCATAGAGAATAGTAATGGTTATGCTTTCAATTCAACTTTAGGCGTAAATCTTCTCACGCAAAAAAATGGGGTTTAATGCGGTAGTATTCATTCCAATGACGCAAAATTATTACGATGGTCAAACTAAAATGAAGTCAATGGTGCTATTAGGCCTTACGTATTCCTTTTAGAAATAGATCCGATAAGATTTCGCTCCCCCTCAGCGTCACTCGCAAGAGGCCACTGAGGTCTTCGAAAACTGTTTCGCCCTAAAAAAAATGCAACGTCCGGGTATACTATGAACCAGTGAACAATAAGGTCCTGATAAGAATCACTCCATGCGCTGACGGGAATCATTTAGTAGTCCTGCTCAATTAAATACTTTTAGCCAACAATATTTGGCTTAGGTTAATCTCAGTCTCCTCGCGATGAAGGAAAGGATCAAAACCAGGGTGGTTGAGCAATCGTCCGCCGTGTATGGCATAGGGTTTATTGGCGCCCTTATTTATTTTATCCAACATGCTACAAGCTTTTGGATGGGTGTTATGGGGTTTATCAAAGCGATGTTTTGGCCAGGTATCCTGGTTTATAAAATGCTGGAGTTCCTCAATCTGTAGTACTTTGGATCGTTGTGATTCCCGACAACACAAATGCTTATTGGAAAGTGGAACCCTCGGCAGGGATTTACAGTAACGCGATGGTTTCGTTGCTTCATGAAAGGACTTGAAAATACAACGTATCTCGTTTTATACATTGCGTCAAATGTATTGGCAATACTGCTGCTTTTTGTTGCGTTGAAGTGGCCCAGGATGGCCAGGCTGATGTTCTTTCTCCTCTTTGCGTGGGCATCATGGACAAACTGGACTACCGTACTCAGACAGCCACTGGTTTATTTGGACTATGCAGATCTTACTTTTTGGAGTGCATACAAACAATTTATCAATGGCTGGTTCAGCCGGCATATTGTGGCGGTGGTTGGTTTTATTGCAACCTGCCAGGCATTAATAGCGGTCTCCATGTGGTTCAAAGGAGGTGTTTTAAAGTTAGGAATTATCGGTGCCGTCATTTTTTTGCTGGCCATTGCGCCGCTGGGCGTGGGATCCGCATTTCCCTTTTCCATATCCGCATCCATTGCACTATATCTTATTTTCCGAAATCATACAAATGGTTATTTAATAACGATACGTGATCGCTGGAAGCGTAGCGCACACAGGTGACAGCATTGCGCGTTGCCCCTCGGCAATAGTTGGCGCTGACTTTTCCTTTCAATTTGTCTTTCAACTGATGGATATTATACAAGCCATCCCTTTTTGCGCGACTTGGGGAAAAACAGCATCCTGCAGAAGGAAATATAGGCGCTGTGGCCTATATTAGATCATTGGTCGCCGTTCGATCAAATGGACTCGGGCACAGGAATCTAAATACACAAAATTATGACAAGTATAAAAGGTGGTAACGTCACAGTCATGGTAACCAACATGGACAATGCCGTTAAATTTTACACCGACGTATTGGGACTAGAACTTAAGAGTAGGTTTGGCGACCACTGGGCTGATATAGAAGGCCCAGGAATTGCAATTGGACTTCACCCAACCAGCAAGGAGGTGAGGAGAGGAGATAATCTTCAAATTGGATTGAAAGTTACCGACCTTGACATCGCAATGTCAGCATTGGAGAAAAAAGGTGTTACGTTCAAGTTGAATAATGACGATCAAGTGCGACTGGCTTTCTTCACTGACCCAGACAACAACACATTGTATCTAATGCAGCCACAATGGTAATCAATCGAATTGGGAATTACGCCCAATAAATGAATGGGTATGATTATTTAAGAGACAATGTATGGATGCTTCTGCTCACTCTGGGAGGTGTTTATATCGTGTCATCTTTTGGAGAAGAAGTCACCTATCGAGCTTTCCTGATAAACAGAATTTGCCAGCTAGGGCTAGATGAAAAAAAGGGAAGAATTATTGCGGTAATCCTCAGTTCAATTGTTTTTGGACTTGTTCATTATTCCTGGGGGCCAATGGGAATGGTACAAACAGGGTTTATGGGTTTATCGCTGGGCATTTGTTATATCAAATTGAAAAAGAGACTCTGGATATTGATTTTGGCACATGGATATATGGATACTCTTCTCATGGTACAAATGTATTTAGCGAGCAATGCATAATAATGCCGCGCGGTATAGCTTTCCCATTACTTTAACTTTACTTTCCTGGTTATTTTCACCATCTGCTATGCAGCATTCCGTGTGGTCACATTAAACCAAATATTGTAGAATGGATTTGATTATAACCTTTTTCGCCGTAGCAGTACTGGGTGCCGTGTTGTTTTACGTCAGAAAGAAGCGGAAGGCGCTGGAAGAAAATTTAAATCGAAGACTTTCCGGAGTTGTGGCGACGATCCTTAAACAGCGCGTGGTATTTTACCAGGGTTTAAGCGAGCGAGGATAAGGCACTCTTCGAAAAACGTGTACAACTTTTTCTGGCTACCAAAAATATTGACGCAATTGACACTGACATTGATGATGCCATACGGCTGATGGTGGCCTGCAGCGCCGTCATTCCCACCTTTGCTTTTCCAGGTTACAATTATGCCAACGTCAATACCGTGTTGATATATCCCAATAGCTTTGATGAGCAATTCCAAACCCAACGATTTGAGGGACATAAAGAATTCATCTCCGGAATGGTAGGTAATCGATTTATGAATGGCACTGTTATCTTATCTAAACCTGATCTTGTCAAAGCATTCGATGGATTACCCCACAATGAAAATGTAGGCATCCATGAATTCGTGCATTTGCTCGATAAGGAAGATGGTGCAATTGATGGCATTCCGGAATTACTATTGCACCACAGTTATGTGGGCCCCTGGCTGCACGAGATAAAAAATGAGATTAGCAGAATTGTAAAAGGGAAATCTGATATCAATCCATACGCGCTTACCAATAATGCTGAATTTTTGGCAGTTGTAAGTGAATACTTCTTTTCCAACCCGTATGAATTTCGAAAAAGACATCCGGAGCTGTATGAATTTCTTTCCTTGATTTTTAATACCCATAAAGCTAATGAAGCAACTAAAACATAAACTGGACGAACTGGAAATTATCGATGACAGTAAATGGGTGATAGATAATCCTGCTGCGCATTTTCAGAATGCGCAGGTCATTACGACTTTAGGATTAGGGCCGCTTGTGAATGATTGCCAGATGTGTTAAGCCAATATTTTTACTTTTTTTTGCGGCCGAATTGAAACGTTCGTGTAACGTTAAATCCAAGATGGATGTCTCCGTCAAAAAAATCGCCCGCAGTCTCCGTGATAAAAGCACGCTCCGTGAGGCCCCTGGTATTGGTGATGATCAATTGAAAATCATGACCACCTGTTTCAATGTCAATTGCGAAACCTAGGGCATCGTAATAAGGATTGTTGTCCGGGACATCAAAACGATGATAATATTCTACGTTCAGCGAAATACTTTTCGACACTTTTATCCTGCCACCTGCCCCAAGCGCAAACTGCGTGTTGTTTTCAATCGTTTGGTCAACCATGTTCTTATGAACAATGGTTGGCATCAGTTGAAGTGACAACGCCGATGTAAACTTTCTGGCGATGAGCAACTGACCCGTATACGAGAGGCGATCCTCCAGCGTGATATCAAATCCGGCATCTTCCTTTTTTGGTGAAGTCTTAATAGCAAAATTTCCATAGGCAGTAACAGTAACAGGCATGCCACCAACTGCTTGCCTTAAGGCTTTGTAGCGCAGATAGCTATCCATCGTCTTATCCACAGAGTTGCGTCCGAGGCCGATACCCAGTCGATCCGTAATACCATATTCCAGGCCCAGGCGGACATAGGCTTGATCCAGGCCAAACAATTCATAAAGTCCGTCATTTATTCTGCCAAACCGGTGCGAAAAAATAAACTCAAGTTCGCGCTTATTTTTTGTTTTGACGGTCTGACCGTTAACCAGACGGCTTCCCTTAAATGTGGCGGAGACGTACTCGGGTCCAGCTGGTTTGCTTTGTTCAAGTTCGTTTAGCAAGTCATCCTGCGCATAACAAGTTGTACCCGCAAGGAAGAAAAGGACCATAAGTGTTCTCATAAGCGTTTATAGGTTAGCGCTATTGTTACTTCAACCTCCTCCGCAATATTGTTCCACAGGATCTGAGGAATTTTTACTTTATAGTCCTCCAGTCTGATCACAAATTTCGACCGCGCAGCAATTTGATTCGTGCTGATTTTGAATGTTCCGGTTGCGGTAATCTCTTTGGTAACACCATGAATGGTTAGCTTGCCAGTGGCCGTCACATTTTGTTCAGAAGAATCATCGAGATTAAAGTTAAGAAACTTACCCTGAAAAACGGCTTTTGGATATTTATCTGACTCTAGGTACTTTTCGTTAAAATGTTCCTTCATCAAAGACTTTGCAAACTCAAAGTCTTTGATCGGAATTGAAATGGCAACCTCCCCGGTGGACACGTTCAGCAGACTTATTGCTTTATGGTTCTCAGCCTTGATATCCTCAACGGGTGCGTCGGAGAAAAAACTGACCGTAGATTGTTGAGCAGAATACTTTTGGCCATAGACGGACAGTCCCAGCATGGTCGTCAAGGCCAACAGTATTATTGATTTTACGTTTTTCAATTGCAGGCTTAATTGTTTATAGCGCCATCATCCACCCAACAGGCAATTATGTCCAGCTGATCTTGCGGCAATTTCGCTTTGTCCTTGGGCATTTCACCACTTTGTGTTTTTGATTTGATGTCGGCGGCCCGTGATTGAATATTAGCAAAGCTGGTAAAGCTGACTGCGGCACCACCGGTTACGTGACATCCGGTTACGGCACAATTGGCCGTGATAATGCTTTGGACATCAAGGCTGAACGACGTTCCGCTAAGAACCTGCACATTTTGTGTCACCGCGCATCCGGTATTATCAGATACAACAATCGAATACGTTCCAGCGTCAAGGTTATCGTATACCGCTGTTGCGGACGCCGTTCCGCCATCTATTTGGTAAGTATACGGTGCTGTGCCGCCGCTGGCATTGATGGTAATAACTCCGTCACTGGTCTTGCAGCCGCTATTTGCCGCGCTGACTGTGGCAGCCAGTGTTGACCCAAAAGGATTAAGCGTCACACTTGTAGATCGTTCACAGTTGTTTTTATCCTTAACCTTTAGTTGGTAGGTGCCTGCTGCCAAATTATTAAAATTCACGGAGCTGCTGAAAGGTTGGGCATCGATGGCAAATTGATAAGGTGCATCACCTCCCGTTGCCGTCGCCGTGATCGAACCATCTGTCGCGCCGCACGCTGTAGGACCTGATCCGGTAGCAGTCACCGTGAGTGAGGACGCTGCACAATCGACGGGTTGCTGGCGTGTCATCGCTCGAGCAACCCGTGAACGTAAGCAACGATGCGGATAGCATAACAGTTATTATTCTGATGTGAATTTTTAACAAACATAATTGAGTTATTTTATTTTATACCTGATACCAACGAATACTCCCATGCTGGACAAATGACGTCGCCTTCGCCCACGCCAGCCAAAGGAGCTTTTAAGAATGGCTCTGCCTGCAAGTACAACCGGGGCGCTAATTGATATTGTATGCCCAACGACAAGTTCAGCGTCTTGAACCACTCGTTATTTTTTCCGTCTACCGCATCGGTATAGACCCGATCGCCATAGCTGGTATATACGGTATAGGTGTAATTTTCGCTTACCATGATGTAGGATGAAAACCCCAAACTCGCATAAAATGAAGCTTTGGCGTGGGGCCGAAACCGGTAAGAAAGGTTTATCGGAATGTCCAGAATGCGACAAGTACCGTCCAAATGGTCTGCCGTGTAATTGCCGTACGTTATTTCGTTGTCTGATGAATATTTTTTCTTTGACCAAATTCCTCCGGTCGAAACAGACCACCTGCTATTGAATTGGTAGTCCACAAGCAGTGCATAGTTGCTGCCAACTGAATTGACAGCGGCATAATTAATGGAGGATAAATCCGGCGATGCCAGCATTCTTATAAAAATTGACCTCGGCGACTTGTATCTTTGTTCGATTACCGTTTCCGTTGTCTCCGATTGGCTTACGGCTGCTTTCGCGGCACTTATTCCATGCATAATCGAGTCATTAGCATGCTCACCGTTGGCTGCCGTTAATGAACTTATGTTGTGACCTTGGACATTGGGAGGTTCCGTTGCACGGATGTGATTTTCCGTTTCCGCTAGGACGCCGCTGGGATCAACAAATTGTTTTCCGTTATTGGTAACCAGCTTACCCGATTGATCCGCACCCTCACTGTTCGGTACCGTCAATAAGTCTTTATTTTCATTGTGGGGAACGACGGGTTCCACTTCGCTGAGATGGTTTTCGTCACGGGCAAATGGGCTGTTGCCAGACTGACCTCCTTTTGCTTTACTGAGAATTGCTTGTTGCTCAAATTGCCCGTTCGTCGGATCGGGGTGTAATGAATTGCTGGGATCATTTTGGTGTACTTGAGGTTCCAATTTGTCGATGTTTTCTGTTTCGTTGATGACGCTGTTATTGCGGCGCGCGATATTGCCCTCATTTAGCGCAATTTGCTGATCAATTTGAGTAACCGATTCGCCTGATTTTTTTTCCTGCCCGATGGGCTCTGCAGCGACGTTTGATTCCTGATCAGATTCAGACGTAGCTTGAAGTTCGACTTTGGTTTTGCCTCCCGTTGACGGAAGAATTTTGGATTATTACTTGACCTTTGTCGTTCAGATTCCACCGGATCGTCACTGGAAGCTTCATAGGCTATTACCTACCCAAACACCGCCTGAAAAAATGATTACACCCAACAACGCAAGTGGAATCCACCGCCTCCAGGGGCACCCGTTTGGCCTGGTCAAGTTTTCGTCTCCATGGCTTCCCATCCGGCCGAATCATAGGCGGGTTGAAACCCTTCTGCGGCTTCTTTGAAACGAGAATCAAGCTCCTGATCAGTTAACTTTTTCATAAGAAATCTTATTCAGTCGTTCCAACATGCTCCGCAAATTCTCGCGCGCTTTCAGCAGGTTTGATTTCGATGTGCCTGCTGAAATTTTCAGCATTTTTCCAATCTCCTGATGGGTATACCCATCGATGACATGCAAATTAAAAACAGCCCGGTAAGCGGGTGACAATCTTTGAACCAACCCTATCAACTCTTCATGTGAAAGATTGCCCTCGCCCCGGGGCTGTGTAAAAGCGGCATGAGCCGACTCCATCGGATCTTGCTTTTGGTGTTTGAGCTCTTTTCTATACTGATCAATGGAAGCCCTAATCATAACCTGTCGCAACCATGCTTTGAATGGCGAATCCACTCGGTATTGATCGATTTTCAAAAACACTTTCATAAATCCATCATTCATCGCTTCTTTGGCCTCATCCATTGTTCTTGAATACCGGACGCAGATACTCAACGCATACGAATAATAATGCTGATACAGCAATCGCTGACTGTCTCGATCTTTGCGCTTACAGCCTAGTATCAGCAGGTCCATGAGGTGTTCCCGGGGTTTAGGTTCTTAATACGGGACGGAATAAAAGATGAATGGGTTGCCTTCCCATTTCCAAATTACAAAAAAACACGTGCGCGAGCGCACTGCGCAGCGTGGACGTAGCTGTTTGCGTGCCGCTCCTAAAAGCAAGCTTTATGAACAATGCTCACGTGTAGCGGCCAAATTTATCGTTGATCCTGATCGGATTAATGCCAGGTTTACTTAACTTCTACGAACCAAAACCAACCAATATGAAAAAATTATTCTTTTTTGCTTTAGGGCTGCTGGCCCTTGCAGCATGCCAGAAAAAAGCAGTATTTCAAGGAATCACCTGAAATTGACCTGGTGAAAAAAGGCACCGCGGCCTATTTCAGCGGAGACTGGGATACGTTCCGCGCGGTTATGCCGATACTGCGAAAATCGCTGTAAATGTATGGGATGAAGATAAGTGGGTGGGTCCTGACGACGTACATTGAAGGCTTGAAGAGCAATTTGACGAACTACGCGGAATATAATATTGGCGAAAATCCAGTTTATGAAATGATTGTGACCGATGAAGGCGATAAATGGGTTCATGCCTGGTTTTTACATAGCGGAAAAACTAACGGAGGAGAAGATGTTACAACGCCGGTCAATGTGTCATTCTTTGTGAAGGATAACAAGATTGCAATGCAGATCGATATTTACAACGCGCTGCCCGGGTATCTGGCCAGGCAACCAGCAGATTCCAGGAGCCGCAGATTCCACAATGGTCTCGGAATAAGAAACCGGTTGCCCTAAAAACAAAAATAACATTAAATAGAAAAGGAGTGCCTGACGTCATCAGTCACTCCTTTTTTTGATCGTTCGGTTACTCCGGGGAAACGCCCTTAATGATGCGATAGACGGCACCGCCTCTGCTTGATTCCAGTTTGTTGATTTCAGCGAGGCCTTCATTTGGAAAAACCACTTTTGGATCCCATGTAGGATTCAATGCCTCTTTCAGACTGGGATAGATGTCGTAGGATACAGTGGTGGCGTGAATGTTGTATCCTGAAGGCGATAATACGATGGCATTACCCCACGCCAATTGCGTAGTTTGTTTCTTGTCCATGGCCGCCTTGATGAACGGTCCCCAATGCTTGCGCTCAAGCGCGATAGTGTTGCCAGGTTCGAAGAATCGTGGTACACCATACTTACAAACTTGTAATCTTCACCCTTCGCGCCAGCGGCCTCTTGCCAATCTTCGGTGGCGCAGATAAAACTGACTCGTCCATTTACTAATGCTATTGGTCTCCATCTTGTCCGCAGTAACATTGGGGAATGCTGCCTTGATGGATTTCTCACTCCAAACTTCACCCAGCGGCATCAATATTTTTGTACCGGTTCATGATCAGGAAGTTGGAACTGAATTCTCCAGGTCATAACCACCAACTTTCTCCAGCAAAGCCCAAAATACAATGTTGCCATCGGCCATTGCCTTCCTGGCGATTTCAGCCCAATAGGTGGTTTCTCTTTTTATAAATTCTGCACGGTTCGCTCCTGAAACCTTGATGTAAATGTACGTGGTAATACCCGGATCTTCGGCGGCCTGCGCCAGGGTTGTTGTTTGGGATCCTACGATAAGCACGAGTAAGAGCATGAGGATCCTCATGACGGAATTTTGTGTTTCATTATGTGGTTTGGTTTAGTAATAAGAATTGATTTGAAACAGCAATGTAAGGAAATTAAGGACGACTTGCTGGTGATTTTAGCGCGGCAATGGCATTGAGGAGATTGAAACCTATAGCTCCATTATTTGTTGCATAAGAAATTGCGCACGCGATTTTACATTGGCGTGCCCCTCGTGCCTCGGGGTCGCGCTATTCGCTATACTCCTCGTGCAGCCGCACACGCCTGCGCTACTGCGGGGTGCCGCTGCTATCGCTCACGCAGTAAGAACACATATTCGTTATTCGGTTGAATATGTACTTCTGGTTTTAATTCGACAGGAACCAGCTTGTTGTGGATATCAATGCCCGCTGAATCCAATAAAAAAAACAAGGTTTTGCGCATAAGGCAAAAAACGTCTTATATTATGTCATTTTCCAACCCGGTAATTGCAGCGGTTCAAGTACGGAGCACAGTGTGCTCAGAGCAGAGAAAATGCTAACTGGTAAACTAAATCATGACAACACTTCCTGGCAAAAGAATAGAGTCCATTGACCTGCTCAAAGGCTTGGTGATGGTTATCATGGCACTGGACCACACAAGGGATTACTTTCATTCCGGTGCGTTTCTTTTTGACCCTACCGACCCGAGCACTACAACATTGGCCGATCTATTTTACCCGGTGGATTACGCACTATTGTGCACCTGCATTTTCTTTTCTTGCAGGCCTTTCGGCCTTTTTTGTAGGGAAACGAAAATCCATTGACGAACTCTCCGGCTTTTTGTTGAAACGCGGACTTTGGTTGGTCTTCATCGAAATGACTGTGGTAAATTTTGCCTGGTATTTTGATGTTCAGTTCAGAACGCCTGGTTTTCTGGTCATCTGGTCGTTAGGTATCAGCATGCTGGTGTTGGCTGCATTGGTTTATCTTCCCCGTAAAATTATTTTGATTTTCAGTTGCATAATGATTTTCGGTCACAACCTGCTCGATACTGTACATTTTGAAGGCAGCATAGTCTGGGCAATGATTCATGAGTTGACGATATTTAAGCTTTCGGAAAGTTATCAACTTTATGCCTACTATCCGATCATTCCATGGATTGCAGTAATGTCGCTGGGTTATTGCTTTGGCCCGATGTACGATCAGTCTTTCGACAACAAGAAACGAAAAGGAATCCTCACCACGATCGGTATGGCTGCAAGCATACTGTTTGTGATTGTCAGAGGCATAAATGTATATGGAGATCCCGTGAAGTGGACATCATACGATACAGCTTTTAAGACGATGATGTCATTCCTGAATCCTACCAAGTACCCCCCGTCACTTTCTTATCTGCTCATGACCCTGGGGCCGTCGTTGCTCTTTCTTGCCTACAGTGAGAATCTAAAAAATGGATTGGTGAAGTTCTTCAGTACCTTCGGGAGGGTTCCTTTTTTCTACTACATTCTGCACATTTATCTCATTCACGGTTTTGCCATGGTGGCAGCTCAGTTAACAGGGTTTGGATGGCATAGCATGATTCTCAATGACTGGGTAACGGAAATACCATCGCTAAAAGGATTTGGCTTCAGCCTGTGGTTTGTTTATTTGGTGTGGGCAGGGGTTATTGTCTTGTTGTATCCTTTGTGCGTAAAATTTGACAGGTATAAATTAAGTCACAGGGAAAAATGGTGGCTAAGTTATTTGTAAGCATTAGAACGCATCTTATCAAGATTCATAGTTCATAGACTAGATATCCATTAAAAGAAAAAACAATTTCAATGGAGAAAAATCCAAAAAAGGCAAATCCTGATTCTGGGATTACTCGTGTTTCTTTTCAATATGAGCGTGGAGGCACAAAAAATAAAAGTATCGTATACCTCAGATGCCTATGAAGGGCCATTTTCGGGCAAAGTAATATTATACCTTTCGAAATATGGCAAAACCCCAAAGGATCTTAATTACGGGATGCCACTGTTTTGTGTTTTCTCAATAACAGTAAATAAAGTAGATCCAAATTCAACGATATTATTTGATGATTCGGCGATTGCCTACCCTTTAAAACTATCAGATATTGAAAGAGGTGAATATTATGCCCAGGTTGTTTGGGATAGAAACAATGGAGGTCGAAATATCGGGTCCAGCCCGGATAACATGTATAATGAACCAATAAAAATTAACCTGACTAAAGACTTTAGCAAAACGTTTTCCATTAGCTGCAGCTCGAAAATGCCGGTGCCCACGTTTGAAGAAACTGATTATGTAAAAGAACTCCAAGCTCCTTCGCCGATGCTGTCATCGTTTTACAAAAGAACGACGACTATTGATGCTGCCATTATTCTCCCGTCAGAATATTATAGTGCCCCATCCCGAATGTTTCCTGTACTTTATAAGGATTTCAGGTTTTGGAGGAGATTATCACTCCTATTCGGGTAAAGAAGTGAAAAGCACCCCACTTGATTCTGTCCCTTGTATCACGGTATATCTGGATGGAAACTGTCCTACAGGGCACAGCACCTATGCAAACAGCGCCAATAACGGACCGTGGGGAGATGCGCTCATTAGTGAACTGATCCCTTTGATTGAAAAAAAATACCGATGCAATGGTGCGCGTTTCCTCACAGGCCATAGTAGTGGTGGATGGACTGTGGCATGGCTTCAGGTTAATTACCCTAAAGTATTTGCTGGCTGCTGGTCAAGTTCTCCTGACCCAGTTGATTTCAGGAACTTTCAATTGGTGAATATCTATGAAGATAAAAACATGTATTATGATAAAGAAGGTAACATAAGAATAGATGGTTCTATCGGGGGGAGAATCCCCTGGATCTACCTGAGGGATGATTACAGGATTGAAAATGTGTTGTATCGTGGAGAACAGTATATGTCATGGAATGCTGTCTTTGGCAAAATGATGAAAGATGGTGCGCCCGAATCTATTTGTGATGTCAACACAGGTGAAATTAACCCGGTAGCGGGATCTCATTGGAAAGATTACGATATATCATTGATTTTGAGAAATCATTGGGAAGAACTTAAGCCTGATCTTGATTCTAAGATAAGAATTTCGGTAGGTAGTGATGATAATTTTTTTCTGGATAAGTCAGTGAAGCTATTAGAGAAAGAAATGAAAAAATTACATGCAAATTTTGAATTTGCATACTATCCGGGAGATCATTTTACAGTACATTATGATGCTTATAACCAAGATGGATATCAGTTCCTGGCGAAAAAATATGCGGAATGGTTGGCCCAACATCCACAAACAAAAAACTAATCTGATATCCCTGAAAAAATTCTGGCTGATTCGTTGATAAACACTAGCCATTACAATCACTGGTCATGAATTAAGATAGAATATTGCCAACAGCGAAACAATCTTTCATGAACTGCTTCCCGAAAACGCTTTTTGAATATTTTTTCTTAAACGACCGGTTCATTAAGCAAGTGTCTTGGACTTGATTGGACAGCTGTTTGTGATACGACATCTACGTTATTAATTACGTTATTAAAAATGCAATTATTTTTATGAGTACGTTTAACAAAGTGTAGCTTCGGTCTCTGGCCGTAGATCATAAGAATAAGGCCACTAATGTTGATTACTATTGCTATATGAAAAAATTGTCCCACCAAAAGCATATTTCCTGTGCATATGGATACTCGTTTTTGCTTCCTGTAACCCTGCTATCCGAAAGGAAAAGAATGATGTCGTTTTACCAATTATTCCCCAACCCAATAGTGTTCGCGTTTATGAAGGCTCTTTTACTTTGGATTCTTTGACGCAATTGGTATTATCAGCAGGAACGCAAAACAAGGTATCCTTTTGGTTTATCAAAGGACTGCAAAAGTATATGGATTCTCCTGCCATATTGGAATGGAGTCGAAGCTAAATTGACATGCATGTTAACGGAAGAACACGATCGGCTTGAGGAACATCATTCTAAAAAGAAAGACTGGCTTCGTTGGGGACCATATTTGAGTGAGCGTCAGTGGGGAACCGTACGTGAAGACTATAGCGCTGATGGAACACCCTGGGATTATTTTCCGCACGACCATGCACGCAGCAGGACGTACCGGTGGGGTGAGGACGGCATCGCGGGGATCTGTGACCGTTACTGTAATATTTGTTTTGGAATCTCGCTTTGGAACGGCGAAGATCATATTTTAAAAGAACGCCTTTTTGGATTGTCTGGTCCCGAAGGCAACCATGGTGAGGACGTGAAGGAATTGTACTACTATCTGGAAAACACGCCCACACATGCCTACATGAAACACCTCTATAAATATCCCCGGCATAAATTTCCATATGATCAATTGGTTGCAGAAAATAAAAATAGAGGACGGGATGCTTTGGAGTTCGAATTACTGGATACAGCTATTATAGACAATGATGATTACTTTGACGTTTTCACAGAATATGCCAAAGCTGATGCGAATGATCTCCTTATAACAATAACCGTATGCAACCGCAGTCAGCAACCTGCTCCTCTCTATGTGCTGCCCACATTGTGGATTCGTAATTTCTGGAGTTTTGTTGAAATGCCTGAAAAACCAACGATAGAAAAGCAGGAACACCAAGGAAAACCCTACGTTTCAGTGAAGCATCCTTATGTTGGGGATTACAATTTTTATTTTGAAGACCCGTCGAAGCTGCTGTTTACCGAAAATGAAACCAATACCGAAAGAATTTATGGTAGCCCAAATGATCATCCCTTTAAAAAAGATCTTTTTCATGAGGCAGTAATTGGAAACGATTTTTCCCTCGCAACCGCAAACACTAAGGGAACAAAATTTTCACCAATGTATATGTTGAATCTCGGGGCGGGAGAATCTCGTTCAATTAAACTGCGACTCACTGAAAAGTCACTTGATTCGCCATTCGATGATTCTTTTGGTGAACATTTCTTAGCCAGAAAAAATGAATGTAATCGGTTCTTTGATGCTATAACAAAAACAACGGAGATCGCTCTAATGACGGTATTCAAAGGCAGGCCTTTGCGAGTCTCTTGTGGTCCAAGCAATATTATAATTATGAGGTAGAGACCTGGTTGAGTGGAGACCCCAAGGAACCTGCACCACCAGCCCAACGTCTCACGGGAAGAAACAGCAGCTGGAAAACCGTAAGGAATCACGACGTGCTTTTGATGCCTGATAAATGGGAATACCCGTGGTACGCCGCGTGGGACTCCTCTTTCCATGCCATAGCCTTTTCGCTTTTGGATCCGGCCTTCGCCAAGGAGCAACTTATCCTCTTTACAAGGGAATGGTATATGGCACCCAATGGACAAATCCCGGCGTATGAGTGGTCATTTAGTGATGTGAATCCGCCAACGCAGGCTTTCGCGGCAATCCAGGTATATAAGATTGAAAAAAGCAAAAAAGGTGTTGGCGATGTCGTATTTCTGAAGAGGATGTTCAATAAACTTGCCCTCAATTTTACCTGGTGGGTAAACATGGAAGACAGTTTCAGGAACAATGTATTTGAAGGCGGGTTCCTTGGGCTGGATAATATTGGTGTCTTTGACCGGAGTCATGGGATACCAGGAAATGGTCGTCTGGAACAGGTTGACGGTACTTCGTGGATGGCGTTGTATTGCTTAAACATGCTGGAGATTGCCATGGAAATAGCCATGGAAGATGATGCTTATGAAGATATGGCCACTAAGTATTTCGGTCACTTTGTTTTTATAGCTGAGGCGCTCAACACGAGAAGTAAGGAATTTATGGGTACTTGGGATGAGCATGAATATTTTTTTTATGACACGTTAGTGCTCCCGAATAAAAAATTTATTCCCATTAAAGTGAGGTCGGTAGTCGGGCTTCTTTCACTGGCGGCCGTGTTAAACATAAAGAAAGAGACCCTTGATAAATTACCAAAATTCAGACATAGTGTTGAATGGTTCAAAAGGAATCGGATGGACAAATTGAAATATCCTGTAATACATGAATTTAATGAAGGTGATGATATTCTTTTGTCCTTGGTGCCTGAAGACCGAATGCGGGTACTGATGAAAACATTTTTGAGCGAAGATGAGTTTTTGAGCTCGTATGGCATCAGGGCATTGTCAAAAATTCATGAAAAGCCGTACAATATTACCATTGAAGGTATTGATTATACGATCAGCTATGAGCCTGGAGAATCATCCACAAAACTTTTCGGCGGCAATTCAAATTGGCGTGGGCCCATATGGGCGCCATTAAACTATTTGTTTATTCAGTCTTTAAAAGAATATTATAATTACGCCGGAGATACTTTAAAATTCGAATGCCCTACCGGGAGCATGAATCAGCTTGACATGAAGGAGATTAGCGACGCCATCAGCAGGAGATTTATCAGCATTTTTGAAAAAAACGCTGACGGAAACAGGCCTGTTCATGCCTTACACGCAAAAAAATATAGCGATCAGTATTTTGAAGAGCTCATTTTGTTTTACGAATACTTTCATGGTGATAGCGGGAGAGGCGTGGGCGCATCACATCAAACCGGATGGTCTGCATTGATCGCGAATCTTATTGACGAAATTCAGTAGGATTGGAGTAATCACGACCCGATGGGGCACCAATAGGCGAACGGGTTTTCGTTGTCATTTAGGATAATAGATCCGTTCAGCTTGTTTGTACAACTGGGCTTTGTCGAGCGTCATGGGTTTGGTTTTCTGTTGAATAGACAATGCCATTTGATCCGTGTAGTGTATACGGCCAAGTCGGCTCGAATATTCATAAGAATTTATGGCGTTCCAGAGGAGTTTTAAGAAGATAGCCCCGCACACATTACAATTGGCGAGACACGATTAATGAACTTAATAAAATGCAGCGATATCTTTACATACTTGGTCTACTGATAAGCATTAGCTTCTCACTTCCCGCACAAAACGAAAGAATAAACATAACTTTTTTTGGATCTTCAGTTTGTCGCGGTACAGGTGCTGAAAATAATCACGGTTACGCTTGGCAATTCTTTAACAGCGGAGCAATAGACACTGTCAAATTCAAATATTTTAATGCTTCAACCGGCGGGGATAATACCATCAAAGTTGAAAGGGAAGATCGGTTGTCGAAAAAATTGCTGCCAACAAATCCCAATATTGTTGTGATCGGTTTGTCGCTTGGCAATGAAGGAATAGGACAAACCCGGGATGACAACGACAGAGAGCTAATTCTGGAGCAGTTCAGGAGTAGGCTATTAGCAATGGCCGACTCACTCAACAGTCTTAATATTACACCTGTTGTCGTTAATTGTTACGCGAACTCAAACTTTAATGAATCGCATTACAACATTACAAAAAGAATGAACCGCCTTATTAATACCTGGAAATATCCGAGCGTTAACGTTTTGGGGACAATCGATGACTTAACGGGAAAATGGGTAGAAGGGTATGTGAACGATCCACTGCATCCTAATACCGCGGGCCATCGGGAGATGTCCTATGCCGTAGTGCCCACATTGTTTGATGCAATCATAGCAGGCAAGAAAACGCCTAAGTATGACTGGCACGGGAGTTATACTACCGTAATAAATCAAGATCATGTTGAATATCCATTATCCATTGAGATTGAAAGTACCATGCATTCGTTTACCGTTAGTTTTAGGTTTAAAGACAGCCACGATGGAAGTATTGCTGGATATATTTCAGGTAACCAAAACCACACCATTAGCATTGTTGATAGTACCATATTCTATAAAGAGCTTTCCATACCATTCCCTGCATATCTGAAAGATTGGACCCATGTGGTACTTTCTCATAGCTATGCCAATCAAAAATCTTTGCTCTTTGTGAATGGAGAATTGGTGGGTAGTGTTCGTGAGCAACTTTCGCCTACCCAGGTTCATTTTGGCGGTACTGCGCAAAGTATTGATCTAAAAGATATTGCTTTGCATCGATCATCATTAAATGAAAGTGAGGTGCTCGATTTGTTCAATAAGAAATTTATTCAATCGAGTTTAGAGTTCTATAATCCGCTTACGAATTCTATTGAAGGAAGGGTTATCAGCAATCATGCGCAGAGTCTAAGCGACGTGATTATTGATAAAAGGGTAGAAATTCGGCAAAACATTGTTGGATTTTAGCTGTGCAGCCTATGCATATCTGCTGGAAGCGTGCAGGCACTTTTATGATGGAGTTTGTTCAGTATCCCGAGTAGTCAAGAAAGTGTTAATTTCTTTCCTCTCCCGGCAAGGACTTTCTCCTTCGGATTGTCTCTTGCTCAATGTTCTTGTTGTGACGCCTGATGCTTTTCCTATTATTGCGCGCGCCAATACTTTCAACCACACCGCTAAGTGTACTTTTTACCAGATAGTCAAAAATACTTTTGGCCTGGTTTCTTTCGTAAAACACATCACTTTTTCTCACAAAAGGAGCCGGGTTCCGTGTCCTTACGATGAAGGTATTGGCAAAGAACGAGGCCAGCACCTTGCCAAGACCAGGATTGGGTTCTTCGACGTCTTTGATCAACCCCACTTTAAGATCTTGGTATCTAAATATCATTTCGCCTTGGGCGTAGTCATTATTTGCACTGACTACCTGTTGCAAAGAATTTAGTTTGCCGGATCTGACTTTAGCCAATACACCCGGCTCCAATATTTCATTCAGTGCCTGCAAATCGAATGGTCCTACTGATACAGTATAATCATAAGTGTATTCCGGATCAGAAAGATCAAAATTAAAAACACTTACAACACGCCCCTTTCCATATAGCCTTGTCTGAGCAGCTACCCTCATCCTGGGGTTCTGCAAAATCCTAAGGGAATCGTTGGTTATGTTCGTAATTAATGCGCTCATATCATCAAAGTAAATTCTTCCTTCACCACTCGCCTTTGCAGATTGTTCGATATATTCAACAAACCCATCTTGTAGTACCAGGGTATCAATTGAAAGCCCGATGGTTAATTCATGTAAATTTCTTTGCGGTAGCGCTCTTCTTTGATTCTCAGGAAATGGAAATCGCTTGTCCCGGTGCGTCGATATTTTCATGTCATCCACTAGGACGCTGGAGGCATGGATGGATTTCTCACTTATGAGTTTGTCAAAATCGAGGTTATTGACTTTTATCTTTGCGTTTTTAATAGACATCCAATTGGATTGCTCTCCGACTTTTTCATGATATTCTTTTATTCCAAATAACGGCGTTAACGAAAATGAATCTACGGTAAAAGTAGATGGCTTTGAAGCATAATTAACTTTGGCTGCACTGATTTTGTTCAAAGAATTGATTCTGTAGTTCAAGTCGGAAACGGATAAATCAAAACTTTCAGAATGAAATGGTAGGTTGTTAAGGGCGATAGAATCCGGATGCAGAATAAAATTCGTAAGGCGGAAGTCAACATTGCCGATAGACATGAGGCTATCCTTGAGGCCAAGTATTTTGGCATCCAGTATGCTGGTAGATTGAATTTGAATGGAGGCAATTTTATTTTCGTCAAAAGGGTATCTGTTTAGTTGAGCAAAACGTTCCTTTTTAATACTTCCTTTTGATTCAGGCAAAGATATTCTTAGCACTGGGTAGGCTATTGCAAGATCGTCAGCTGATAAATTTCTGTTTTGCAGCAATTCGTAAAATGAAAGGCCGGTCAATTTTACGGAAGGAATCGCAGCAGCGATAGGATTGACTTCTCCAAGGGATAGCGAAATACTATCAAACTCAAACGTTTTCGATTTGGAAGACAGTATGGTTCTGGAGATTGATATGGAATCATGAACAGCTTTGCCTTTGTAGTCTATGGCAGATAGCGTCATGCTCACATCATCAGCATACATGAATCTGTCCGGGGTCATTTCTTGATCATGCACGATGTCAAAGTCTGTCATGGTCAGGGTCAGGTCTGTTATGCGGAGGCGCTCATTATCTATTCCTTGGTATTGAAGGCTTCCACCAATGATATTAAACGCGCCCACGCCAAGTGTATCCAGGCCAAAAGAAAGCATTCTGCTTTGTACCTTAGGCAATGGCGTGGAGGGCTTGTCTTTAGCAGCCGCGCCGCCTTTGATGGAGACGGTGGGATTAATAATACTAAGAGAGGATAAGTCTAAATTGTTGCTAAAGTAATCGTTGTAGTCGTTAATACCCTGGAAATCTACTCTCTGAATTTTAGCACTAAACGATACTAGTGAGTCAGTGAGCGCAAGAGGTTCGATTGAAATATTTTTTATAAGGCCTGTAGAGTCACTCAGATGAAATTGGCAATTTTCTATACCCAGCTTGTGGCGGAACGCCGGGGACGAGAAGTACAGACTATCGAAACTAAGCAGGAAGTCATCGTACTTTGGAATCAGTTCATTACGCGTCAAAAAATCCTGACTAAGCTCCCCATTCTTGATCACAAGGTTTAAGTGTTGCATACTTAGGAATTTTGTCCCATCTCGTTGCACCAGAATGTCACCGTCTTCAAGGGCAACAAGCCCTATTTGCATTTCAGCAATTAGTGCACTGATGCTTTGAGGTGCATTTGTTTCGGCGGAAGCGGTACTCCCTGTCTCGAGGCGTATCACAGGGTGCTTGATTATTAATGAGTCAAAGACATACTTTTTGTTATAAAGAATCTTTCTTAGGTTGAAACCTTTGAAATAAAGTTGATCCAGTCCACCGGCGAGCACCATTCCATCACTAGCCTTATTTTTTGTGACGCGTATTTGATTGGTTGCAAGCAGGCTTTTTCCGCGATCAAGCAGAAAGCTATCAATGACGATTTGGTGATTCTTAATGGGTATTGTTGCGGCGGGTACCAGCAGCCTAAAATCGCTTGCATGCAAGAAATTTTCTTGTGTAAGGTAGCTTGTGCTATCGAGTGTAAAGCCGTCAATCAATAGTGTTGCCTGTGATAATTGTATTGCCCCATTCTTTGTTTTGTAATTCAGGGAAATGTTTTGGATGGATAAGCTGTCAATTGCTATTGTCTTTAAAAATGGTGCTACAAAGGGATACAAATTTTCCAGGCTGGGCATTTTTACTTTCCCTGGTTTGGGTGATCTTACCTTGGGCGTTATCGCTACGCGGATTTTTTCTACCCTTAGCAATTCCAACAGCAGTAGCCTTTCGTTTACATATTGATATGGGTCAAATCCCTCCAGTTTTAATTTTTCCACTGTAATTTCACTGAGCGTGCTTATGGAGTTGTCTTTTTGAATTGGCGCGACTGTAATTCTGCCCGCTTCAAAAAGTTCGGATTTGGTGGCGATGTGTAGGTCATGGATAGTAATCTGATGGTTACTTCGCCCAAGTACGATCTGGTGATTCTTGAGTGTCAACTCTAAGTCCTTGAAATATCGATTCTCAAAACCAATTGATGTATTTGTCTTATTCAAGTCAATCTCGAAGATGGACAAGTCAAGTTGGTCAAAGACGAATTTCTCTTCAATTCCAATAGGACTTGCATTGATGCTCAATTGTATGTCATCCAAAGTAAGTTCTCCTATGGAGAGTTGACCGAAAACCTGATTTAATTGAAGGAGCAGGTCAGGATCTCTTTTTTTGGTTTTTGCAACCTGGTTGTTGATTTGAACCTGGCCGCCAGACAATACAAGTTTGCCAATTTCCAATGATCTTTCGTTGTAGGCTTTTCCATAGTCCACATCGGTGATGCTTAGCAAGGGAACCTCCATGTCGTAGTAGTTGGCTTTTTCCGTCTCTGCTTTTTGAGATTTTACTTTGAAACCATAGACAAAAAAAGATTCATCAGCTGTAGTCAATATCAAACTGTCGATATGCATGGTATGGATGCTATCCGCCAGGTGAACGGTTTGATCCAACAGTTTTACTTTGATATTGTCGGTAAAAAGAATTTTGTCTGTGCGTTCGTCACTTTCGTCATTGAGTTCAAAATTCTTTATCCAGAGGCTCAGATCATTGATGACAATGGGAGAGACGCCTTCCTCAGAGATGATATCCAATTTGAAGTGGCCATGGTTCATTTCGAATTCTGAAATGGCCAGCGCTTGGAGGACCTTGGAGATTGAAAGGTAGACGTCACCTGCCTCCAGTGAGACTGATGTCTTTTGGTCGCCGGTCAGTTTCTTTTGCACCTCAACTTCGGGGCGCTGAAGCGACATCCCTTCGATCTCGACAGTTTTGTTGAAGTATATTTTCCATAAGTCATTTACATCCAGGTCCAACTGTTCAATGGCAAGTTTCTTGATTCCAGTTGTGCCATTATCTATTTTGATTGCTACCACGAGGTTGCTGATGCTCAATTGGCTGTATACCAGACTATAGCTAACTTCCGTATAGGTAATGGCAGATATGCTGGGGTCTGCCTGCGTAGCCATAGCCATCAGACTTTCTCCCAGGACTTGCCTGGTATACGTCTTCACAAATGTGGTGTTGTATAGGATCACTAAAAGGAGGGGCACGGCGATGCCAAAGCTTAGCATTTTGTGTTGCCTAAGCCATTTCATGGGACTGTCTGGTCAAGTGCATTAATCGGGAACATAGTCCATTTTGCCAAAATTACTCTTTATCTTCTAAACCTTTACGATGGGCGGGGTGCAAATTGCAGAGATCACATCCCTGCTTACGAGATTGTGAACGATAGCAGAAATTGCTACTTTCAAATTGCTATGGTCAACCAACAATCGTAAAAATAGGCAGTGTGCAGCGTGCCCAAATGGGTAGTGGCGAGGCACGTTGAGGGCACTTTACAACCTGGCTTCACTTGGATTTTGTGCGATGTCAGCCCTCACGAAAAGGCTGACTTTGTGCAATTTTAAGAGGTCTTGAGCAAGTCTAAATTCAATATGAAGGTTAAAATTGGTATTACAGGAGCTACAGGCCATCTTGGAACTTCAATCGTTCCAGTACTCGAAGCGAAGGGATTTGATTTTCGCGCTTTGATCCATACCCGTAAACCTGTTTTTGACGCTGGTAGTACTGAACTAGTTAATGGTAACCTTTTTGACAAGGATTCTTTACGCAACTTTGCATCGGGGTGCGATGTCGTGATCCATTGTGCTGCAAAAATTTCAATCGACAGCAACAAGGATCCATCTGTTTACGCAACAAATTTTGATGGCACGGTTAATGTGTTTGAGGCAGCCCGACAGGCCGGTGTAAAACGGTTTGTCCATGTGAGTTCCATACATGCTTATGATCAATTTCCTCAAAACGAAATACTGAATGAATCACGTGGCTACTGCACGGATCAAGCTCCGTGCTATGATAGGTCAAAACGCGATGCACAGCGATATGTTTTACAACACGCAACGGAACAAATGCAGGTAGTCGTTTTGAATCCGACTTCAATTGCCGGCCCCCCCGATCATCAACCTTCACTTTTTGGTGGGGCCATTATCGATTTGTGTAGTCATAAGGTGCCAGTGCTTATCGATGGTGGTTTTGATTTCTGCGATGTGCGCGATGTGGCAGCAGGTGTTGTCAATGCGATTGAGAAGGGTCACAATGGAAAAGCATACTTACTTTCAGGGAAATGGCATCATATCAATGAAGTTTTTAGCATCTTGAATTATGTTAAAATGGAAAAACGCAGGCTGCCTATTATGCCAGGCTGGGTAGGGTTTTCGGGTTTGCCGTTCATAAACTTGCTTGCCAAAATTAAAAATGATAAACCGCTTTATACCCGCGAATCACTCGAAGCGTTGCTGCACGGGAACAAGAATATTGACCAGTCTAGCGCTAATAAAGAATTGGATTATCATTGCAGGCCTCTTGAAGAGACACTGACTGATTTGGTCCACTGGTTTAAAGAAAATAGCTACTTGAAATTAAAAAAGCCGTGAACTACGAAACCTATCGGGTAATAATATTTGTATGGATGGGCTTCGGACTTGCGACATTTATTTTGCTGCTCAATATCAAGGCACCCTACGGTAGGCACGTTACTGCCGGTTGGGGGCTTCAAATAGGCAACAATCTTGGTTGGGTTTTAATGGAGACGCCTGCTATCATTTCGCTTGGGTATTTTGGGTGGCACATCGTTCAAAATCAAAATGCCGTCATATGGATCTTGGTTGCGCCATTTTTGTTGCACTACATTAATCGCGCATTTGTTTTCCCACTGCGCCTTAGAACCAAGGAAAAAACAATACCGTTAATCGTCGTGGTTTCGGGAATCGGTTTTAATGTCGCGAACGGTTTTTTCCTCGGATATTACTTCGGTCATTTTGCTGACTATGGCCTCGAATATTTCTTGCGCCCAAATTTTATTGCAGGAATTTTGATAATGATAATCGGGGGTTTTATAAACTGGAAGGCGGATACCATCTTGATTAATCTTCGCAAGCCTGGTGAATTGGGTTATCGAATTCCTCAGGGCTGGTTGTTCAATTATATCAGTTGCCCCAATCTCTTCGGTGAAATAGTGGAATGGACAGGGTTTGCGTTGATGTGCTGGAATCTGCCGGCACTTTCATTTCTGATTTGGACTTGTGCCAATCTTATACCGCGGGCGTTGTCGCATCACGCGTGGTATAAGCAGAAGTTTGAAGACTATCCGGTCCAACGCAAGGCCATTTTTCCGGGATTGATTTAAAGGATTTATCTATATTTTTTTTCGGGTCAATGTCTGAGAACGCAGACCATTGTTGCGGTATGAGGCTGCTATCCTAATCGCTTCGAAACATGATCAATCTGGATGATATATCCGTTCGGCAGTTTCGTATATCTGCTGCTTATTTAGCGTCATGGGTTTGGTCTTCTGCTGGATGAACAATTCCATCTGATCGGCGTAGTGTTGACTGTCAGGTCTGCTGGAAGCGCCGTACGAGTTTATGCTTTCAATCTGTGGGCCATCTTTTGTGAACTTCACCAGTTCAATATACGATTCGCCCTGCTCGCCTTTGACCATGCCTTTCGTGAAATCAACTGATCGCATGGAAGCAATGACGTCAGGTATTCCTGGGAGTGCTATGGATTTTTCTCCGCGCACAAGCCTTTGGTATTGTCCAAGCGAGACTTCTGTTGTGCCAAAGTGTTTCTCCAAATAGTGTTTGCTGTAATTCAGCAGTTCAAGGCACTTGGCGGCTGTAAGCATTCGGTACGTTTCACCTGCATCCTGTTCCTGCACGACTTTATAGTATATAATGGAAAACAATGCGGCGCCTTTGCTGTCAACATCCGCTTTTCGGTCCCATTCACGAAGGGTTTCAATAAGGGATGCGACGTCAGGATGGTTGTTTTTATTCAGCAGGAACAGGGTGTCGCAACTCGTTTGGTATTTCAATTGCAAGGGCAGCTGCAGATCGTATTTTATCTTTTTCATGTCGGCATAGCCAAGCTTTGGATAGGTCTTAATCAATGTCATAAAGCGTTCGCTACGGTTGTTGTCGTGCGTTTCGTAACCCATGGTGGGATCAAATTGGTTTGCCTTGATATTGTCTTGCGCTGCCGTCGCATTGAACGGGGAGTGGTTGCTGTTAAAAAGATAACCCGAGGCAGGTTGTAGCACCTGGGGCAATTCACTGAACGGATGAAACCCCGTCCACAAAGTTTGTAATGTGTTGCCAGGCAGGGTCGTTCGCCAATTAAAACCCTTTTGGCGCAGGGGTATTTTCCCGTTGCTGACATAATAAATGGTATCGTAGCGGTCTGCATAAACAATGTTATAGCCCGATATTGCATTCATCTTTAGCGCCGCTTTGAACTCGGTGAAGTTCTTCGCCCTGTTCATTTCATACCATTGTTGTAGCGCTCTGATGTCCATCAGCGCGCCCGTGCGAATGGCGAAGACGCCACGATCAACCCGCATGGTGGGCCCGTAAATGCTGCGCAAGACTTCCTTTTTTACACTGATGTTTATCCCTGCAATTTTCACTTTCATCCGCGCGGAGGTCCGTTCCAATTCTTGCCATTGGCCATCAACCTTGTATTGATATTTATTTTCAGGATTCATTTCCAGCTGGTATACATCAAGTTTATCCGGATAGTTAACGGTGTGTGCCCAGCCCAGATATTCGTTGCAACCGGCAAGAATGATCGGCGCCCCGGGAAACAACGCGCCGAGGATGTTCCACCCCTCTTCGCTGCAAAGATGTGCCTCGTACCACGCGACAGGCCCTTCAAGTGGTTGATGAGAGTTGATTGCCAGGTAGGTTGAACCGTCTTCCGTGATGCTGGAATTAAAGGCGTACGCATTGGACCCACCGGGTTTCCAGGCGTCTACAGCAGCCATTTTTCCACTGATGATCTTCTTCAGGGCTTCATCGGCCCCGGCTGCAATGGCGAGCTGAAGCACGGAATACGTCAGCATATCCTTCGGGCTAATGGGAAACACTTTTCGGATAAGGACTTCTTTGGGGTGTAATTGCGCATATGAATTTATCCCATCACAATAGCCCTGGAGGACCGACTTGAATTGTGGTGAAATATCCTGTTCATAACGGCTCTCCACCAGTTCGCGACAACGCATGAATTGGATAACATAATCCACGGTAGCCCCTGATTTTCCAGCATACTGCCCCAGCATCGCCTTGCCGGCAAGGAATCCCAACTGAATGGTCTTGAAATCATCTTCCGCATGCGCCCATGCCAGTCCGTAGGATACCCCGGCATCGGTCTTTGCAAAAATGTGCGGTACGCCCCAGCGGTCTCTGACAATATCGACCGCTGCAGGCTGTACGTGTTCAATCTGCGCATGTGCTGCAAAGGAAATCAAAATAAATAGCGTGGCTGGTATCTTCATAGGATCAGTGACTTCGCAATAATAGGGAAAGCAGTCAAGGAATGTCAGAAAAGTTTTGCGAGCCGACCGGTGGACGTAAGCCTTGCGATGGAGTTGAATTTCACTACCTCCTTATCTTAAGCACTGCTGCGCACATTCAGCTCGCCTATTTCATTGCTATGCTAACCATGCTGGACAATTGCGAAAGCAAGGTCATTATATAGCGTCCTATCCCTAATCTAGTAAATCATCAAAGACCCAGTTTATTTGACTGGAACCGGTAAAATAAATCCCCGACCGCTACTTGCTTTCATTTTTTGCCCCTGTTGTTAGCGAGAACAGCAATTACCGTTTAACTTTAATATAAGAAGTTCGGCTGAAGGCAGTTTTCAAAGCTGGCAGCATAAAATAGCTTTGTGCTGGCTACAGCAACTTTCTGAATGGGAGTAGCAGGAGTTCAAAATTCGAATGGCATAATCCAGATCAGTCAGCGCGCTAATAAAAGTACTGTTACCCTTAATCCTCAATGGCATGAAAACATGTTTACTGCTATTTTTACTCGTTGCTTGTTCAGTCACCGTTGTCGCACAGGATGTCGTTCCCGAAGTCGTTACGTTTAATTTTTTGGAGCCGGAAGGTTTCATAAAATATAAGAACGCCAGACATGGAAGTAAGATCGTAGTGCGCATTCAAAATGTAAACAGGAACTTATACAAGATCAATGAATCATTGGCGCAAAGCGACTTCAATACTGCACTCCCGGATATCTTTTCAGCTGTAAAACTTCCGGGTTATCTTAATCTTTTGCTTCCCGATGTTTTCGAAAATGTTACGGAATTATCATTGTTGCCTTCATTGGTTAATCGGAAGATTCAAATAGACAGGAATCTAAAAATCATATACGCATCCAGTGCATTCATTAATAGGACAACCCAGTACAATAATAATCTATCTAACCTATACCAGTCGTGTGGTACAGCCTATAATGCTATAGAACGCGAGGTGATAGAAACCACAGAAGAATTCCTGCCTGCTGCTTTTCCTAAAACACGAGTGGATCAAGCTAAAGGACTAAAAGCAGAACTTGAATCAGCCATCGACAAAGCAGTCAGTGCAAGAACAGCGATACAGGAAAGTATTCCCGAATACATTAACGACATAGACAAGCAAATGGAAAAGAATGCCGATGTTATTTGGGAGTGGGATAAATTTCCGTTGGACAAAAAGCATCCCGACTACAGGCGGGGACTCATTAAATATCGGACGGCACAAAGGGAAAATGAGGCATATAAATCACAAAAAGACTCTACCCGTGTAATACTCAAAGGAGCGTTTGCATTAGTGGATGCGCTGGAGAAATTCGAGAATAACAATAAGATCCAGGAATTGATTAACAACTACAACCTCATAAACGAATCGAACTTTACCTATGCTACAGATACGCTCGTCGTTTCCGGCGATGAGGTGAAATTGAAGATCAGCATACATGCCGCCAAAGCCTTACCGTGTGAAAATTATAATAAGCTGGTGATTGAGGAAACCTACCGTACGCAGGGCGGATGGAAAGTTGATTTCAGCGCGGGCCTGTTTTTTAACGGTGGCAATGCTGATTTCCTGGGCAATGAGTTTCAATACAATACAATAAATGATTCGACCGCAATCTATTCAACGGAAAGATGGTGGGAGCAGACTTTTGCTTTCGGTCGGTGCGTTCATGCACATTTACAGGCGAAGTGGTACAAATTTTAATGTTGCGATTAGCCCCGGACTGAGTACTACTACGGCATTTGACGGGTTAAATTTCCACCTGGGTGGCTCTGCTATTTTCGGGAGGAGGGAAAGACTCGTTTTATCCGTTGGGGCGACGGCGCGTGAAGTCAAGGTTCTGGATAATCACTATCGCGTGGATGAATCTTACCTTAAAACAGAACTGCCCAGTGCTCCGCCAACAGTGAAGGTCTTTCCTAAATTTGGTTGGTTTGTAAGCATGACCTACAACTGGAGCAAGTTGAAAAGCTGAGGTCATTGATAAAATATACATCTGCTTAGGATTGGTATTTGCAGCAAGAATAAGCAGCCCTGTAGCAGTGTTGTATCTACATGCGTATTCTCTTACCCAAGATTTGCTTAGATTGTATCCTGAGAAATAAGTTATAGTCTACTAAACTGCGCCTTTTCAAGATGAAACAGTATTATCTGCACAAAACGGTTTTTTTGCTTTGGGTTATCGCGCTCATGGGCTGCGGTCCACAGCAGCAGGACGGAACAGATAACACGGATCCGGTTTTACTTTTCATTCAGCAAGATGAAGCTGCCGGGACCATTTCTGTTTTTAGAAAAGGAAGCTCCGAGGCCATCGTAACACAAAATGCTAAGCCTGATTTTCGTCCCTATCTTCACCCCATCACAGCGCCTGATGGGAAAGGCCAACTCACGGAATACAGCCCCGGTCACCATAAGCATCAAACCGGACTTTACTGGGGTTTTACACGGGTCAATGGAACAGGGGCTCCGATGGATACTGTCCACAAATACTTTTACCAAAAAGAAAAAATCCCCGGGATGGAAGCCATCATTGGCCGGGATTTCTTTCATCATCCCGAAGGCGACCATTGGAAGCGCCAATCATTTGAAGTGATAAATGCTGAGGGTGCGGAGGTTTCATGGAAGACAGTCTATGATATGCTGGACAATGATGGCAGGCCTATTTTACAGGAAACCCAGATATGGAACATGCGGGAGCAGGCGGGAAAATTTTTTCTTAGCCTGGAATGGCAGGGCAAAGCCCTGAGAGATGTTACGATCGGCGAATTTGATTACGGTGGATTGTTCTTGCGCATGCCCTGGAAAGAAGGTATCCGGGGGGAAGTTGTGAATGCCGCCAGACAACGCAATGAAAAGGCCGAAGGCCAACGCGCGATGTGGGTAGATGCAGGCATGCAGGTGGAGGGACGTGAGGACCTTGCGCATGTTGCCATTTTTGACCATCCGGAGAATACCGGTTTCCCACAACCATGGCGTGTAGATGGACAGTTAGGTATCGGGCCGGTCCGGGCACGCATGGGCGACTGGCATATCAAGGCGGGGGAAACTGAAATCATCAGGCACCAGATTGTTGCCTATACAGGGGAACTCAATGATGTTGCGCTTACCAAATTATGGGATGAATACATTGGCAGCAACTCCTTGTACTCTACAGCTTCCCTATGGAACATTGCACAGGAAGAAGGCCGAAATGCTAAGTTTCTCAGCCCGCAAGAGGCTGTTGAAAATATGACGCTGATAGATGGGTTTAAAGCCAATGCATGGGCCGGTGAGCCCATGGTCACGCAACCCATAGCTTTTTGCTGGGACGACCGCGGACGGATGTGGGTGGCAGAAAACCGCGATTATGAATCCAGGGGCAGTGGATTTTCCAACTTCGGTGATAGCAGAATCGTCATCCTGGAGGATGTCGACCATGACGGTATTGCCGATACACGCAAAGTATTTCTGGAAGGCATACCATTCCCTTCCGCCATTGCCGTAGGATTCGACGGTCTTTTCTTAGGGGCACCTCCCAATCTGCTGTTCGTTCCTGATAAAGATGGAGATGATGTTGCAGACAAAAAGGATATTGAAGTATTGCTCACCGGCTGGGGTATACGCGACCGCCACGAAACCATAAACAGTTTCCATTGGGGACCGGACGGATGGCTGTATGGCCTGGAGGGTTTTGCTACACCTTCAAAAATTCGAAAACCAAAAGGGAAAGGTAAGATTTATAAGCACAACGAAGCGTTCCCGGAAGACCTGCTGGAAGCGGACGGCGTGGACATAAACGGCGGCGTCTGGCGTTACCATCCTGCAAAGAAACGATTTGAAGTGGTGGCGCATGGGTTCAGCAACCCCTGGGGTATTGACTACGACAGAAAAGGCCAGCTTTTCATCACGGCTTGCGTTATTCCACACATGTTCCATGTTATTCCGGGTGGTATTTATCACCGTCAGGGAGGCCAGCACTTCAACCCTTATGTCTACAGCGACATCAGTACTATCGTTGATCACCGGCACCGGTCTGCGCATGGTGGTGCCCGGATATACCAATCCGATGCCTTTCCCGAAATTCATCAGGGGCGGTTATTTATGGCCAATATTCACGAGCATGCCGTACTTTCAGATGTGCTGGAGCCACAGGGGTCCGGGTTCGTCGCTCATCATGGTGATGACTTCTTGGAAGCCAACAATGCGCAATGGATCGGGTTCAGCATGGAGGTAGGGCCGGAAGGCGACCTTTATGTACTGGACTGGCATGATGCTGATATCTGCGGTAAGGAAGTACTCAACAAAGAAACAGGAAGAATTTTCCGGATTAGTCCAGCGAATTCTTTGGCGAAGAACTGGGATGGACGATACAGTGATTTAAATAAGATGACGGATGAACAGTTAGCGGCACTGCAAACCAGTAGCAGCGATTGGCATGCGCGGAGAGCCAGGGTAATCCTGCAAAGTCGCGCGGACAAGAGAACGCTTTCCCGCGGTTCCGTTGCACAGTTGACGCGATTGTTCAAGGAAAGTAAAAATGCCGATCATCGCCTTCGTGCCATGTGGACACTCCATATAACCAGCAATTTTGAGCAGCAGGATCTAGAGAAGGCATTGACTGACAGGGATGAATATGTCCGTGCCTGGGCCATACAGATGCTTTGTGAAGACATGAACGCCTCGAAAACGGCGCTTGAAGGCATGGTTAAGATGAGTCAAAACGATCCATCGGCTGTGGTCAGACTTTATCTCGCTGCAGCCATACAACGTGTACCGGCAGATACTCGTTGGCGTATATCGGAGGGGTTGATCTCGCAGGCAAAAGATATAGAAGATCACAATATTCCGAAAATGATATGGTATGGAATGGAGGACCTGGTGGAACAAAATCCTGAGCGTGGAATCTCCCTCGCAGGCGCATGTAAAATACCCATGATTGCCGAGTTTACAGCAAGGCGCCTTGTTGATGCGAACGCTTTAAACCTGCTCGTAGCGGAACTTGGAAGACGGCCCGCACAGCTGACGGCCATGCTCAACGGTATGGTTGAGGGCCTTCAGGGCCGTTCGGATATCACCGCGCCGGCAAATTGGACCGCCGTCTATGATAAGTTGAAATCTGAAAAATCTTCGGCGGCATTGGCACTGGAAGTAGCACAGTTATTTGGGGATACGGAAGCAGCCAAAAAATACCTGGCGACATTGAAAAACACATCTTCACCTGTTGAAGCCCGGCGAGATGCCCTGAAGAGTTTAGCCTCACGGCAGCGTACGGAGTTGTTACCCATTCTTCCGACGTTGCTACGTGAACCCGGGCTGAGCGTTGACGCCATTCGTGCTATGGCCGCCTATGAGCATGAGCCATTTGGACATCTGTTGATTGATAGCTTTGGTGATTTTGATGCTACTGAGGAAGGAGAAGCACTGCAGACCTTGGCGTCGCGGACGACCTATGGTCGCCTGCTGACGCAGGCTATCAGGGATGAAGTGATCAAAAAAAGTGAGGTCCCCGCTTATGTTGCGCGTCAGTTGCGCCGGGTGGTCGGCAATGGATTTGTGGAAGTCTGGGGACCAATTGATCAGCTCGCTGGTGACAAGGCGCTTGCCTACAAACGGTACCAGCATTTGCTCACCGACCAGGCATTGGCGATCGCCGATCTCAGCAATGGAAAGGCGTTGTTTGTTCGCACTTGCAGTGCTTGCCATACCCTCTATGGGGAAGGTGGCAAAATAGGACCCGATATCACTGGTTCTAACCGCGCCAATATTGATTATCTGCTAAGTAACCTGATTGAACCAAGCGGTGAAATTCAGGACGACTACCGAATGGTGGTCATTACCAGCAGAGATGGACGTACGTACAGTGGAAATGTAATTGCCGAAAATGACAGGCAAATTACATTGCGTGTCATCGGCCAGGACCAATTGGTGCTCAATAAATCGGATATCCAATCCCGGGAGACCGCCGCCGTTTCCATGATGCCAGAAGGATTAATGCAAACCCTTTCCGACAAGGAGGTGCTTGATCTGATTGCATATTTGAGAACAGATCAGAAACCGACATTATAGAAATCATCGCGCGGAACTCGCTGCTTAGGTGGTAAGCTTTGAAGTGGTTTTTGTAATAAAAGGGCACTGATTGATGCAGTGGTGATGTATTGCACGCGTACTGTTCACTGATGGACGGTGCTGACAAGAGCTGGGCAGTGGTCGTGAATCAGTAGCCATAGCGCCCAAGTGCTCCTCTGGAAGGATATTTGAGCCGTTTCGGTTATATTTAGTGCTTTCTGCGCTGTAATGAGATATGTGTATCAAGATAGATTGGAATCGGCTCGACTGGTGACCCGCATGTTGACCGAAGATGATATCCCAATCTGGGCTGACTTTTTTGCGGACAAAGAAGCCGTTGAGTTCGTTCCCTCTTTTGTATTGTCAAGTAATTTGGAGAGCGCAAGGCATTGGGTCGATAAGCAGCTGGCACGATATGCAGACAACCGTTTTGGCCTTCAGGCACTCATTGACATGAAGTCAGGTGATTTTGTTGGACAATGTGGACTTATAAAGCAGGAGGTTGACAACAAAGAAGAAATTGAAGTTGGTTATCATATTTTCAAAAAGTATTGGGGTCAGGGTTTTGCACCTGAAGCGGCAAGACTTTTTATTGATTACGCTTTTCAGCATGACATAACATCCTCGATAATTTCTATCATTCACAAGGAAAACACAAAATCACAAAGCGTAGCTAAAAAAAACGGATTGACCATAGAAAAAGAAACCAAATGGACTGGCCTTGACGTTTACATTTACAGGATAAACAAGAACGACTATGAAAAGCTTTGCCAAACTACAGCAGAGGCCAGTGGAATGAGGCACATATAGATTGCTGCTTGAATTCCAGGGTTTCATCGCCTAAACCCGATGTGCTTTCAAAAGCTGTTGTTGTATAGTTGAGCTTTGCCGCGGAGTAAGAAAATATGAGAAAAGAATTCCGAATAATAACCCTTCTTGCGGTTGGGATGGTGTTGCTGAATCTGATGAGCTGCAATAAGCCAGCAAAAAAAATACTCCCGCTAACCCATAGCTGGGAAAAAGCAGTGCCCCATCAGGAAATTCCAATCGGGTTGACTTCCTTGAGCGCAAAAGCTTGTGGTGTTTGTCACCAACAGCACTATAATGAATGGAAATTGTCAACCCATGCACACGCCTGGACAGATTTGCAATTTCAGGCGGAACTGAAAAAGGAATCAAGCCCTTTTATGTGTATAAACTGCCATATCCCATTACAAAACCAGCAACCCTTTATCATTGAAGGATTGGTTGACGGAGATATTTATCAACCTGTTAAAATCAGCAATCCTCATTTTGACGAGGATTTGCAGCAGGAAGGCATTACCTGTGCTAGTTGTCACGTAAGAAATGGTTCGATTATTGGCCCCAAGGGCATGACTACGGGCCCTCACCAGTCCATAAAAGACACGGTTTTTCTTTCTGAACAACTGTGTATATCGTGCCATAATGCCAATGCGGTGATTACGCCAACTTTGGCTTGTACATTTGAAACGGGAGACGAATGGAAGGCGGGACCCTATTTTGGAAAAAAGAACTGTATCGACTGTCACATGGAATCAGTAGATCGTGAAATTGTACCGGGCTATGGGAAAAGACTTAGCCATCGACACTTTTTTCCAGGCTCGGGCATCCCAAAATTTGATACAGTTGAAACAAAAATGCTGAACGGGTATGCAATTTACCCCGCTACTTTGAAAAGCACCTATAATGTCTTTGACAGCATCATTTTTACCCTCAAAGTAAAAAATGAATTTGCAGGGCATAAGGTCCCGTCCGGAGACCCCGAGAGATTTTTTAATATTTCGTTTACGCTTAAAAATGAAGCGGGGACGGTATTGTCTGCGAAAACGGACCGAATTGGAGAAACCTGGGAATGGTATCCGGAAGCAAAAAAATTAGCAGATAATAACGTTGCGCCGAATGAGGAGAGAACATTTATTTTTTCATATCGGGCTGAAAAAAGAGAAGATCTAACCTTGTCCGTAATAGTAACGAAGCACAGGCTAAGTCAGGAATCTGCTGACTATAATAAGTTAAAAGAAAATTATCCGCTTTTTATTACGGTTTTTGATAAAACGTATGTTATGGAAGTAAAATAGGCGGCCCCGATGCGAAAACGTACTCACGCGCTATTTAGCGAAAGACTATTTTGACCAGAGATTAGCGCCCACCATAACCCCTTTCCTGAAGCCAAACGCTTCACTGTTAAAAATCATTTACTTTTTTGACATTCTTCATTTTATTCAAGTCAGCCCGGTTAGAAATTTGCGGCAGATTAATTAAATATTTTGAAATAATTAATAACATTTTCGGACTTGCATTGAAAAGAATAAGTCAAATATTCCTTCTGGTGCCCACGGTGCTGTGTTCATCAATGCTATTTGCGCAGGATAATGGTATGCGCAACAGTCGCTCCCTTTCTCTTAAAACTCAATTCGTGCAGTTCAAAGACGAGTTTAACTACGGCTTGGTGTTTAGCGGGCTCAATCTGAATCTGGGTTACGCTTACATCAATACATCAGACGGAAAAACCTTTTCATACACACCTGAACTGGGCTTTGGTGCCAATTTCAACAAAGGCGTTGGGGCTGCGTTGCTTTTTCAACCGATAGATCTTTTCTACGGACTTAATGTAAATGAAAGTATTATCAGGCCTTTGACAATCGGGCCATACTTTTCAACCAACTACAAGTGGCAAATGTATCCTGAATTACAGAGTGGAAAGATGTTTTGGTTTACCTCCCTTGAAGCTGGCCCCAGATTCAGGGCAACAATACCTTTCAGAAATAGATTATTTAAAGTAGTGGTCGCCAATTCTATAGCGGGTTGGACGTCTCGCCCTCAGCCCGCAACGGAAACCACCTTTTATTCTCGTGAATTCTCGGACTTTGTGAGGAATGCACATAGCGACCTGAAGTTTGGTTCTTACAACCTCTTCAATCACACAAACTTTGAAATTGAATGGGTTAATGCAAAAGACAAAAAACTTTCGGTAGCGTACGAATTCGAATATGTTGGCTACTACAAGAATCCGGGTTTCAGCTACGTAGTACACGCATTGAATCTAACATGGAAAATCGGTAAGAAAACAGAATAGAATATGAAGAAAACCATTGGTTTTTTATTGGTGATTATTTTAGGCAGCTGTTTAAGTAACGATCCTTTAAACCTCCCATTCTATAGCTTTTTGCCAAAGGAATTAGGAGATGGTTTGGTGTTGTCATATCCCTCTGCTCAAAATATGGATTCAGCATCGCTTGTCAATATCTATTAAAGTGCTCATTCCGATAAAAACCTTTGGTCATTAAGAAGCTTACTGGTATTCAGGAATGGCAAGCTGGTTTCAGAAGCATATTTCAAGGATGAGCAGGACATCATGACAAGACATTTGATCTGGTCATGTACAAAACAGGTAATTGGTATCTTAACCGGGATTGCTAATGAAAATGGATTGATTGCCAACATCGATGATCCGATATCCAAATATTTTGATAGTGAGCTTGACAGTCATCCTGACAAGGCCGGTATCACGATACGGAATTTGATAACCATGCAGTCGGGAATTGATTATGACAATGATGGGCCCCGCGGAGAAACTGACAAAATGCTGAGACAAATTCCGGACAATAGTGTCGATTACATATTAGGTCGCCCGCTCACTGAAACGCCAGGAAAAGTGTTTCATTACAATGATGGTAACCCACATTTAATGTCAGCGATCATACAGAAAAGTGTCGGAAAGCCTACAGATGAATGGGCTGACGAGGTCTTGTTCTCAAGAATTGAGATGACTAATTACAATTGGGTTCGATATAAAGATGGAATTACGTTGGGAGGATTTGGTATTGAAACGACCCCCAGAGAGTTGGCCAAAATAGCATTGTGTGTGGCCGATAGCGGGAGATGGAAAGGACAACAGGTTGTTGGTTCAAGTTGGATTAAGGACATGCTGTCAACGCAGGTTGAAGTGGAAGATTTCAACTACGACTTTGGATATTTTTGGTGGATCGACAATTCGAGAAACATCAGATTCATGTGGGGACATGGAGGTCAATTTGCTTTTATAATACCCGATAAGAACCTTCTGGTTGTTATGTCCTCAATTCCAAATACACAAGGGGATTATGAAATACAGGCAGATGAGGCGCTACCCGTTGTCGACAAGATTATTGATGCAGCATATTGACAGAAGAAAGAATTTAAACTATGATACTATGAAAACAAAATCATTTCTTTTCGTGATCCTCACAATGAGCGTACTGTTTACAGCGTGCGACGAAGACCGGTCAATAATACCGTCAGGTAATGTAACTACTGTAAATAAAACCATTACGGGGTATACCAAAGTAAACGTGTCAGGTCCATTTAGTCTCTATGCGACCTTCTCTGATACAGAAGAAATAATTGAGATTGAAGCCAACGAAAATCTCCATGCATTTATAACGGTTGAAAAACAGAACGACCAACTGGTTATTCAGCTGGCAAACAATGTCAGCATAAACGGGGCTAATACTGTATTGAACGTCTATGTTACTACAAAACAGCTTGACGCATTTTATGGAGTAGGCGCTGTTAACATTAAATTGCAGAATGAATTAATTGACAACAACTTACTGGTTGAATTAACCGGAGCAAGTAATTTCACAGGCTTTGTTCAGGTGAATCAGTTGTCTGCAAAAATAACCGGAGCTTCCAACATGGACCTTACATGGCAGTGCAGATTTATTTAATATGGAAGCTACAGGAGCAAGCAATATGAGGGGTTATGGCTTTGAAACCAACGATTTTACAGCAGACCTTGAGGGGGCATGCAATATTTACCTTACGGTGCAGCAAAGTCTAGATGTTACTGCAGCTGGCGCCTCCAATGTCTACTACAAAGGCAGTGGTGTCATTACAGATCAAAATCTTTCCGGCGGATCGCAGATTGTTAAAATGGATTAAGGCACGCTTTGGTCTGAAAGAAGTTGTGCACATCAAACCCAGTGCTGAATGTGCTTGCCCGGCTATACAGAAAAGCGTTGGACTACATTGGGACTATAGGTAGTTTGAGTTAGTACTGGTAACTTTGATTTTCTACGCTGTGAAGATATACAGTTACCAAGACGCATATGTTTTGGATATTATTTTCGCAAGCGGAAACTATTACTTTATTCAAATTCTTAATCTGATGAAAAGACGATCTTTTATAAAAAAGTCGCTATCAGGTGCTGCGACTTTGTCCGCCAGCTCATTGTTGGCACATGACCTTGATGTGCCAGACCCTTCGGGGAAGGACCTGAAATTATCATTGGCACAATGGTCGTTGCATCGACAATTTGTCGATGGAAACCTCAATCCGATAGAGTTTGCCAGTATTGCAATCTATACGTATGGCATTAATGCTGTAGAGTATGTTAACCAGTTTTATGTGGATTCAGGAAAAGATGAAAAGTTCTGGATCAACATGAAAAAGCGTGCTGATAATGTTGGTGTCAGGAGTTTGTTGATTATGGTTGATAATGAGGGTGACCTTGGGGTTGCCAATGATAGGGAGAGAAAAGTGGCGGTTGAAAATCATTATAAGTGGGTCAATGCTGCCAAAATATTGGGATGTCATTCAGTCAGGGTAAATGCATTCGGCGAGCCTGAAAAAGACGGCTTTTCGTGCCGCAATAATAGACAGCATGGGCCATCTATCTGAGTATGCTGCCAGGGAGAATATCAACATTATCATTGAAAATCACGGCTTGCATAGTGCTGATGGCAAATTAATTTCGGGAATTGTAAAGCAGGTTAATAAACCAAATTTTGGAACCTTTCCAGACTTTGGTAACTGGTGCCTCAGCGCGAAGTGGGGTAGTACCCAAGGTGATTGCAGCGAAGCTTATGACAGGTACCAAGGAGTATCTGAATTCTTGCCATTCGCGAAAGCGGTCAGTGCTAAATCATATAATTTTAATGCCAGGGGTGAGGATACAAAAATCGATTACCATAAAATGCTCAAAATCGTAAAAGACTCCGGGTATAATGGGTACATCGGAATAGAATACGAAGGTGAGATACTCAGTGAACACGAGGGAATACTTGCGACAAAGGCATTGATAGAGAAGGTATGGAGAAGTTTGGCTTAGGAGACCGAAATACGAGGGGATTTAGACTAAAGTGATAGCATATGAAATTTATGAAGTCTTAAGAGATTAGCAAATACATGATGCGCTTATACCGATATTTGGCCTGTTTGGTGCAGATCGTGTTAAGCAGTTTGGGAAGTGAAATATTTAGATTTGATTCCATCATAAAGTATATATATATATATATATGAATACAACACTTTGGATAATTCAGGGCGTTCTTGCGGCTATGTTTGCAATGGCAGGAGTAATGAAAACAACTCAGCCAATTGACAAGTTGGCTAAATCTGTAACCTGGGTAGATAGGTTTCCAAGCAAAACGGTCCGTTTTATCGGAATAGTGGAATTGCTGGGTTCAATTGGTTTAATCCTGCCATGGGCAATGGGCATACTTCCTTTTCTGACGCCCGTAGCAGCGAGCGGTCTAGCGTTAGTCCAACTTCTTGCAATCTTCCACCATGCTGATTATAAAGAAACTAAAGCAATTGCCTTTAATGTTTTGCTCCTGGTATTAGCAGGATTTGTTGCTTACGGGAGAGTGAACATGCTTTAGCGTTAAGATTATTAAGAACCTGTGTACCTGTGAATCACACCACCTGAGTCCGCTAACAAGGAAAACCGCAATGGGCAGGATCATATTTTTAAACTTGATGTGCTTAAGACAGCAAGTAATCAAAATAGCAACCCAAACGCTAGACTTTATTAGGTCGCAGGATTTGGTATTCAATCTGATGTTTCCTTCTTGTTGATTGCCGCTTCAACCATCTTCATGAATTTATTTAACGGTACCCCGTGCACGAAAGCAGCAGTTTTAACCGTAATAAGACGGGTTAGGAATTTTCGGAAACCAAATCCACCAACTCTTTTGACGCCAAATAATTCCATGACTTCAGCAATATCACCATGCGCTTTCAGGATTTCAGAAACATACGTTTTTTCCGTAATTTTCATGGTGTCAGCGTTTAAGTTTAAAAAATTTACCTTGATCAGTTACTAATCAGGTCGCGATGGATCATCAACATCATGGGATTATTGATTAGTCCGCATCACTTCTTAATCTTCTTCATTTCTTTAATAATGATTTGTTTCCCGTCTTTCATGACAGTATCCGTTTTTACGGTGACTTCTACATCGTCGTCATCATCTTTGTCAAAAACAAAGTCGTGATCCATATGACGTTGAAACCGAACTATCGGGAGGCGTCCATGCTGTCCCGTAGTTCTGCCCACCAGGAACCCAAGCATTCCGAACACAACCGCAACCAAAAGAATGATAAGCCAGTTTTTGTTAAAATTTTCCATGATCAATTTACTAGGTGTAGGACGGGCCGCTATGATTTACCTATCCTGAAAAGCGATGCGCTACATTAATGGCATGTTTTAATCTACTCCAGTCCGTATCGCCTGGCACGGTGCAATCTGCGCCCAGGATGAATTGGCTTGGCGCATCTTTCAGAACCCGGCGTACCTCCTCCTCAATTTGTTCATTGGTTCCCGTACTCAATATGCCATGCCTGTCCATTCCGCCCATGTTGGGCCGCTTAAACATTCCGGAGATTTGTTGCCACGAAAGCAGCTTATCTGCAAGTTGCGGATTAACATTTACCACCTGCCCTGGATAGTCGAGCACTGCATCATAAGCCGCATAGGGGGCATTGTAATCACAGACGTGCAAGATGTTGAACGGACAAGTTGAACTGACTTCCTTCATGGCGACGAGGTCAGCGGGTTTTACGTAATCAATGAAAAGCCGTGGGTCCTTAAACTGCCCTGTCTCCGAACCCTGTGTAGACATATAGAAACCGTCTACGCCTATTTTGATGCAGGCGTTTACAAAGCTCATCTGGCTTTCAATCAGCATATCCAATCCGCGCTTGACAGCTTCCGGGTCTTCCTCCAAATGTCTTCGCAACACGGGGAGCGTCGCAGCGTGACCAGCCCACATGAACGGTGAGTATAAGGTCATGATAACCAGGGCGTCCTTTTTTGCTTTTCGAACGATTTCCCGCACGGTTTGGAGCTGGGGTTCGTAAAAAGCCAGCTTCTTCGGGCTGAGTTTCGCCCAGTCCGTTGGTTTTTTGAGGAAATCGACGGGTGTATACTCCTGTTCGTATTGGATTTTCACGAAATCCATGTCTGTATACTGGAAATATTCAAGATGCCGGTCAGCCGCTGCGGCACCTAATTTATGTTGCGCATCGAAGTGCAGAAAGAAAGCTGCCGGAGTATACCCAGGTTCATTTTTCCCTTCCAGCCACTGCAACATCCGGTTCCGTTTGTTTACCTTCATTGGCGTTTTCAATGATGAACCTAGCAAGTCTCTGCCAGCTATTAAGGCTCCCATGCCTAGCAATGAACTTCTGAGAAAGGCGTTTCTTTTCATAGGCAAAGAATTATCCAATGGAGGCTACAATTCATTTCAAATAGAATCAGTGCGAACATGCACGGCATACTAATGCCCAGATAATTTAGGTTTTATTCCTATGAAGACAAAACGCTTGCGTTGATCAGCTAAACTGGTGCGGTAAAATCATTAATAACCTTACGCTTTTCAATGATCTTAACGTACTGTTATCGGGCGCTACAATCGCCCACCGCTATTCCACAAAGCAAGGCGGTGGCAGTCTATTATATTGATCTGGGTTCCAGAAAGAAATAATGAAAGGAAACGGAAAATGGGGCCGTCACGGATGTTTTCGACACGCAGCAATACGGGGCTGTTGCCTTGGATTATAATTTCACGTTTAGTCGAAAAGCGAAGATAGATACGCGTGCCGTCATGGTGACGGTCGCATACACGTTCGGCACATCATTCAAAGAAAACATGATGGAGAATGAATTCAAAAATGAATAGCGACTGTGCTGAATGAATATTGTTATTTGGCACAAGGCAACTCGGCATCGCATTTCTAATTAATTCTTTCAGTCTTATGGTTTTGTCAGTCAACGGCTTAGCTAGATTAAAGAAGGGGACACTTTATTCTAACTGCAGGCCTAGTCTGAATGGCGCAAGAGGTTGAAAATGTTCGGCCCGGCATTACTGTCCGTTGCGGAGGTGAAGTTTATTCCTGCAATCGTTTGCAGTTATCACATTCACCGGCTATCTTTAATTATGCCGACTACGTGCGGCTTTTCCAGGTTCACAAATAATCCCATTGGATCAAATCTCTAATTAATAATAATAATAACCCTAATTACTATGGAAAATCAATTACGCTCGAGACCGCTGGACAGAGGCGGGCAACCTAGAATTCGTTTAATGCTGCTGTTGGCCCTGGCTGCGTTGATGTTTAATCCTTTGATCGGCCATGCACAAGCAGACAGATCAGTCAGCGGAAAAATTTTGGATGAAAGTCAAAGTCCGCTGCCGGGTGTGAACGTGTTGGTGAAAGGCGCAACACAGGGTACTGTTTCGGATCAGAATGGTGCATTTACCCTTAGTGTTCCTGCGAGCGCCGATGCATTAATTTTTTCGTTTATCGGATATGCCTCTCAGGAGGTAGCGATAGGGAACAACTCCGTGATCAATGTTACCATGGCACCCGACGTCAAACAACTTGGCGAGGTTGTCGTAACGGCGCTTGGTATTGAGCGGGAGCAAAAGACGTTGGGCTATGCAACTGCCAAGGTTGACCCTACAGACTTCAATACAAACCGAACACCTAACTTTATGGATGCCCTGCAGGGGAAAGTAGCCGGCGTAAATATTACGAAGCTGGGATCAGGACCACAGGGAAGTAGTAAAATCAGGATACGGGGAGTCTCTTCGTTCGGAAACAACAATTCTCCTCTGATCGTCATCAACGGTGTTCCAGTCGACAACACCAATTTTGGTGTTAGCGGTGACGTTGGTGAGGTCGGTAGTAACAGGAATTCAGACAGCGGTGACGGACTCAGCAGTATAAACCCTGATGATGTTACTTCCATGACCGTCCTAAAAGGTGCAGCTGCATCAGCGCTATATGGTGCACGTGCCAAAGACGGGGTTATCATGATCACGACAAGGAATCGTTCGCAGGGTCAAGGCATCCAGCTTACCTACAATATGAACTACACCAGTGGTACGCCGTATGATTTAACGGATTATCAATATGAGTATGGACAGGGTGAAGGGGGGGTAAGGCCCAACGCTCCTTTTCCGTCCTCTGGCGTCTGGAGCTTTGGTGAGAAGATGGGCGGAACGCAGATTTTGTTTGATGGCATCGTCGCGCCCTATGAACCTACTCCGGGGAAAGTAAAGGACTACTATAATAACAGTTCAACTTTCATGAACACGATTACAATTTCTTCCGGCGGAGAAAATGGTGGTATAAGTCTATCCGTTGCCAATATGGATGCCACTTCAATACTCCCAGGGTCTAACTACAATAGAAAAACCGTTAACCTTGGGTTCACGCAAAAAATGAAGAAATTGACCGTCTCTGGAAATGTAAATTATTCATATGAGTACAGAAAGAACCCGCCGAATATTGCCGAGCAGGATTTTAGCCCGGTAGTGATTTACACGCTCTCTTCTTCGATGCCAATGGATCTCCTGAGAGAAAATTGCTGCGATGTCAATGGAGATGAAATTAGTTATTCACGGTTTACGAACAGAACAAATCCTTATTTTGCGCTAAAGCGTTTTGAAAATAATCGCCGCGACAGAATCTATGGAAATGTTACTGCAAGATATGATTTGCTCGACTGGTTATTCGTTCAGGCTCGTGTAGGACAGGATTTCTATTCGCGTTTTGTTGATTATAACTTACCCACCGGATCACAACGCCAATCTTCACCGCCTCCCGGCTTTGTCAACGGGCAATACGTTCAGGATCAGCGACGATTCAGAGAAACTAATACGGACTTCCTGGTCGGGATCAATAAGAAATTTGGCGACTTTGGTGTATTGGTTAATATGGGAGGGAACTCCATGTTCCGTCGTGCGGATGTGAATACCATCTTGGGTGAAAACTTCTTTTCACGGAATTTGTACACTATAGGCAATGCCAGCAAGATAACGCCAAATTACACACTGGCGGAACGCAAAGTGAATTCCTTGTACGCCTCAGCGGAGGTTTCGTACAAGGAATTTCTATACTTGAACGGAACGGTGAGAAATGATTGGTTTTCAACCTTGTCGCCGGAGAACAGGAGTATTCTTTACCCTTCTATAACAGGAAGCTTCGTCTTTTCTCAGGCATTCCAAAATCTTCCCTCGTGGCTGTCGTTTGGTAAATTGAGATTGGCATATGCAGAAGTTGGAAGCGACACGGATGTTTCTCCGTATTCAAACAATTTGTACTATGCCATTAGCTCCCAACAACTCTTAAGTCAACCCGTTGGATATGTTAATACAGGAACTATTCCCAATCCCGGCTTGAAACCTATGCGTGTTAAGGAAAAGGAAATTGGATTGGAATTGGCGTTGTTTGATAATCTGAGATTTGAAATTTCATTGTACGATAAGCTTTCTACCGATCAGATATTGACTGCACAGATTCCGATTTCTTCAGGCTATGGCAATCAGTTGATCAATGTAGGTGAAAGTCAAAACAAAGGCGTGGAAATGGCTGCATCCATTTCGCCGGTTAGAGGTACGAATTTTAAATGGAACATTGCAGCCAATGCTTCTTACAATACCTCTAAAGTATTAAGCCTTGGTGACGATGTGGAAGGTTCATTCATTACTGTTGGAGCTGCAGATTTCCATGGAGAGGTTAGACAAGTTGTTGGTCAACCGATGGCGCAGTTATATGGTTATGGCTATCTGCGAGACCCTCAGGGAAATATTGTTAATGATGCCAGTGGAAAACCCAGGCGCTCTGCGGATCAATTGGCCTTTGGAAGCGCATTGCCTAAATGGGTTGGTGGTTTTACCAACAGCTTTAGTTACAAAGGCATAGTCGCTTCTTTCCTGATTGATTTCAAACTCGGGCACAAAATGATTTCTGGTACCCATACCAATGCTTATCGGCACGGGTTGGATAAAGCTACGCTTGTAGGCAGAGATCAGGGATTCATTGTCGGCGAGGGCGTATTTGAAAATCCGGACGGATCTTTTTCGCCGAATACGGCTCAGTCTGCTATCCAACCTTATTATGAGATCATCCGGACTTTTAGAATGTCAGAGCAATCGGTATTCAATGCCGGATCTTGGCAATTACGACAGGTTTCAATTGGTTACGACTTTACCAAAATCCTGCCGGAGAACAAATATGTAAAGGGAGTAAGACTGGATTTAGTGGCTAATAATGTGGCTGTGTTGAAGCAGTGGGTTCCGCATATTCACCCTGACCAAAATGGTATTATCGGGGACAGCAGGATCGGATTGGAAGCAACCGGATTACCCATTACACGCGATATCGGCTTTAACCTGAATGTTAAATTTTAAGACTCCAGAACTATGAAAAAGCAACATAAATATTTAATAAGTGCACTACTTGCAGCATCATTGTTGTTCTCATGCGACAATGGCTTCGATGAGATAAACAAGGACCCCGTTCGGTTGGTTTCTCTTGATCCCACTTTTCAATTGAACCGCGCGATCATCGGCAGTGCTCCCGGATATAACAATTTTACTTATGAGACTACCATTGTCAAGCAAATGATCACGCCTTTTGTTGGTGTTGGTACTGGCGGTAACCTGAATCAGGATAACAAGTCGGCGACGCAGGGCAATTGGGGCGATGGTTATAGTAACACTGTGAAGAACCTGGTAGATGGAATAGCAGCGTTGGCAGCTGAGCCGGATAAGACTAATTTATTATCGATGTTAAGAATCTGGAAGGCCCATGAGTTCATGATTCTCACGGATTCCTATGGCGAGCTTCCTTACTTTCAGGCGGCAAAAGGATATACGGAGGGCATTGCGTTCCCGGAGTATGACACACAAGAAGCTATCTATGATGATATCCTGAAGGAACTCGAAGAAGCATCAAATGCCCTGGATCCTGCAAAAGATGCAGTGCCTCAGGAAGTCATGTACGCCGGACTGGGTTCCAATATCCTTCGCTGGAAGCGATTGGGCTTTTCATTGCTGCTAAGGGCCGCCATGAGGCTAACTAAAGTAAATCCGGCTAAAGCTCAGCAGTTTGCTGCAAAAGCAATAGCCGGTGGGTTAATGGAGTCGAACGTTGATAATGCGGTGATCCGTCATGATGCCAACTTTAGAAATGAGCTTGGGACAAACTTGAATGGGGGTCAGGCCGGATTCTACTATATTGACAGGGACTTCATGACATTCTTGAAAGATAACAATGACCCGCGGTTGAAGTCCATTGCCATTCGTTATGTAGGTGCTAAAACTAAAGGCGATCAAATCCCGGCAAATGGTACAACAGATCCAGCGCTGCAAATTGGTATGCCACAAGGTTTTGACAACACAACGATTCCGGCGCAGGTTGCCGCTGATGGTCTCGAAAGTTTGTATGACTACAGCGAAATGGACAGGAAAAGACTGGGCGCTCCCGAAGCGCCAAGTTTTATGGTGACCTATTCAGAAACCTTGTTGCTCAAAGCGGAAGCAATTATACGCGGATGGGCAGTAGGGGACGCCTCGGAAGCATACGAGTCTGGCATCCGGGCTCATATGGAACAAATGGCAAGCTGGCCCGGTGATACATCAGTAGATGAGGCTGATATTGTCGCCTACATTGCCTCGCAGCCATTGCAAGTTGGAACGGAAATTGAACAAATCAACAATCAATACTGGGTATCCTCCTTCTTGAATGGCCACGAAACCTGGGCTAACTTCAGGCGCAGCGGATTTCCCGTTGTGGATCCAAATCCCCTCAAAGGTGACCTAAAGACGGAAGACTTTATACACCGGTTAACGTATCCTGACTCAGAGCATTCAGTAAATGCGGCGAACCTTGATGTAGCTATCGGCAGACAAGGGCCTGACGACCTTGATGTCCGCGTCTGGTGGGACGTGAAATAAACATGGGTTGAACGACACTGCATATAAACCAATCAGCTTGATGACAATTGGGCTGATTGGTTTTTCTACTATATTTTTAAAATGTCTCCTTCTTTTTTTTGCGAAGACCGGACTTCTGTAAATATTAACACCATAAAGTACTACCAACTTGGAAATACAACACTTCACAGAAGATCCTCTTTTTGTTTTAGCGATCGGAATTTTGACTGTCGTCGGCGGAATCATTGTATTGCGCTTACATGCATTCTTGGCGCTGCTCCTGGGTGCCTTTGTCGTGGCAATATTGACGCCCGATGCAGCCATCATAATGTTTGTTACCGGAAAAGGCGCATCCTTGGCAGAGGCACAGAAACTGGCCAATCAGCAAATAGGTGTTCGCATTGCCAATGAGTTCGGTAGTACGTGCGGTAAAATTGGTATCCTGATTGCGATGGCTTCGATCATTGGCAAGACAATGCTGGAAAGCGGCGCGGCTGAAAAGATCGTTCGTTCTTTGGTGAAAATTACAGGCATCAAAAATGCACCCTTCAGCTTTTTGACCGGAAGTTTCTTTATCGGCATACCAGTTTTTTTTGATACTGTCTTTTACCTGATGGTTCCGCTCGCCAAGGCCATGGCTATGCGCATTGGGAAAAACTATTTGTTGCTAATCTTATGCATAACGGCTGGTGCAGCAATGGCCAACTCGTTGGTGCCTCCTACACCCGGGCCGCTTTTTCTGGTCAGTGAAATGAACATCCCCATCGGGATGATGATGGTAGGTGGATCCCTGGTGGGGTTGGTCACCATCACTGCTGGTTACTTTTTTGCCTCGTGGGCAAACCGGAAGTGGCCCATACCGCTGCGTGATTCCGTGGATGCGCCGCTCGCAGAAATCCAGAAGTTATCTGATGAAGATGAGCAGTCGTTACCGCCGCTGTGGTTTTCACTGCTACCAATAGCCATTCCGATAGTCTTGATAAGTCTAAATGCCTTGGTTCAAACATTCAAGACAGATGAGGCTTCAGACGCAATACTCACGCAAGCAGCGCTTTCTTTTCTGAATTTTTTCGGAGAGAAAAACATCGCGCTGGTCGCCGGTGCTTTATCTTCTCTGATCTTACTGGCTATACAGAAGAAGGGCGATAAGAAAGGACTAACGGCCTCCGTTCAAACAGCCTTAATGAGCGCAGGGGTTATCATACTGATTACGTCAGCGGGTGGTGCCTTCGGCGGGATGCTGCAACAAACCGGCATCAGCGCGCGGATCGGTGAACTGGCCAAGGATTACCAGATGGCCTTGATTCCCCTGTCATTTTTGATTACCGCTATTGTGAGAACAGCGCAGGGATCGGCGACAGTTGCGATGATCACTGCATCAGGAATTCTTGCGGGTATGTCCAATACGATCTCACTTGAATACCATCAATTGTACCTTGGGCTGGCCATAGCATGTGGATCGAAACTCATCCCCTGGATGAACGACAGTGGATTCTGGATTGTTTGTAAAATGAGTAACTTGACAGAACAGGAGGCGCTGAAGACATTTTCACCGCTGCTCACCATCATGGGAATTACCGGCTTGATTGTCATTATGATTGGCGCAAGTCTTTTTCCATTAATTTGACAAAGTGTAAATTCAAAAACAATAATATTATGATTCCCAATAACAAAATCAACCGCCGCGAGGCGCTCTCCACTGTGGTGAAAGGGTCAATGGGGGCAGCTGCCGTCTTCGGGTCTGTTGGAACCGTCGCAACTGCCTGCGCGGCTCCCGCTCCCGAAAGTGAGGAACAAGCGATGCAACCTAAAAAGCCGATGCTCATGAAAGTCGGTTGCCAGCATGGCGGCACGGGAAAAGAAAATCTGGAGTTTCTCGCCAGGCATGGCGTATTTAATATGGATGGGGGATCGCCCAAGGTTATCCCCGGAGTAGGATGGGACCTGGATGACTCCATGGCGAAAAGGGAGGCCTGCGAGAAATATGGCATTAGCCTGGATGCATATCACCTTCCGCTCAGCTCGGCTGGCATCGAGCATGTTGCGACACCCAATATTATGCTCGGAAAAAGTCCCGAACGGGATCGTGAAATAGAAATGATTCAGCAAATGATCTCTGTGGCTGGAAAAACGGGAGTGAAGTCATTAAACTACAATACGATTATTCATGTCATTCTGCGAACCGGTAGAACCCTTGACCCGACGCGGGGCAACGCTTCATACAATACCTGGAATTATGAGGAGGCCTTAAAACGAAACGAGCCCAAGACAATCGCCGGTGATGTGTCTATCGATGAGATGTATGAACGGATTACCTACCTGCTGGACCGTCTTATTCCCGTTGCAGAGGAGTATAAGGTGCAATTGGCAAACCATATTGCAGATCCACCAACGCCGGTAGGCTATCGCGGAATAACGCGGTGGAATAGTCCTGATGTATTCGAAGGCATAAAACGATTCGCCCAACTGTACGACAGTCCTTACCATGGATTTAACCTATGCCTTGGTTCCACGGCCGAAGGATTGAAAGATCCCAAAACTGAAATACTACCAATAATAAAATGGGTTGGAGAGCGTAACCAGATATTTAACATTCACTTGCGGAACATTAAAGGTGGATGGAACAATTTTCAGGAAGTTTACCCTGACAATGGCGACATGGATTTTGTGACAGTGCTAAAAGGACTGCGGGATGTTGGCTATAGTGCCATGGTTATGCCCGATCATATCCCACATCATGAAGATCCTGCAAGCGGCCTTCAGGGTCATGCTTTCGCATTTGGGTATATCAAAGGGTTGATTGCTGCTATCGGCAGCGAAGCGTAGCCTGATAATTGCGTTGACAGTGGTTAATGGTATGCCCGTCCACTAATCATTAATCACGAATTCGCCGGCGTTTGTTATGGGATAAAATAATTGCCAAAGCATCCGTGCATTTGGTGAATTCGTATTCTGCGCTGTCTATTCCATCGCGCTGATGAAATTAGCCGCACTGAGAATTGAAGTTTTTATTTTAGCGGCACAACGGCTAATGCTGTCGCTTTTCCGTATTGGTTGCGAAAAGTGCAAAACAATCTGCTATCGATCTGTGTTGAGTTATGTGAGAATAATTTCAGCGCAATGTTGGAATTTAACCTAACATAAAACGAAATGCGGATAATTCAAGTAATTAGTATAGCTGCTGCGCTTACACTTTCAAGCTGCGCGGCTCATTTTGGTGCCATAAAGAGCGATGTATCACTGAATCAGGCAAATTTCAAGGTGACGGGCACGGCCGCCGGCAGTGCGCAAGCCAGACTTGTGCTGGGCATTGGCGGTTTGAAAAAGGAAACTTTAGTGGCTGATGCGAGAAGGGACCTGATATCAAAAGCAAAACTTTCCTCAGACCAGGTATTGGCAAACATTGCAATGGACATGAAAACTACATTCTACCCGGGATTTCTGCCAATAGTCGTTATTCAAAAAGTGACGCTTACAGCAGATATTGTGGAGTTTGCGAAGTAAACGAATGAAATGAGTTGCGTACGCGCTGCTGAGGCTATTTGGCTCTACGGCCCTTGTTCTTAACCCCAGTTGTTAACTTGGCCATTGTTTCTCTGACTGCGATCTTCGGAAGTGTATCCTTGTTTTTATTGAGATATTGCTTGAGTTTCTTGCGATAGTGTTTTTCCATAGATCGCAGGACCCAAGACACAGCCTTCGTAATCAGGATTGCTTTTTCGTGTTTTAGGCTATCGATGGTGTCCAATGCAAGATCAGCCAACCGGTCATCCTTTTCGCTTCGCAGAGGAGAACAACACAGTACGAGCGATGCCCGGCGCTTATTTATATTTGAACTTTTTGAAAACTTGAGAATCAATTTCTTCCATTTACCCCATTGCGCTGGAATTTCTGTGGCTGCATATTTTCCGGTACAGACAGTATCTACTTCTACCCAGCCTTCCAGGTGATCCAGCCAGCGGTCAAATAGTACGGGATCGAATTTCCTTTGATCGGGTGTGGCGTAGTCGAGTAGAATACCCACAATACATTTTTCAGTAGAAGATTCGCCCTTCACCAGGCTGGTCAGCAGCGTGGCGAAGGCATCAGCGCTCAATTCAGCATGTGCCTGCATCCATTCCTTGGCTATTGAACGTAGGGCAGGAACGCTGATCGGATACTTGGGATGTTCATTTCCCAGGTACTTATCCAGGAATGTATGCTGTGTTGGCGTGCCTGAACGCGCGCGGATACGTTCCAGAATATCCTTGTGGTGCCGATTCACTTTGAACGAATTATTTTTCCTTAATTTAGAAAGTTTAACGTCAAGATAAATGATAAAACAAAAACAAGTGCATGTCCTGATAGGCTGCGCTGATGCCCGCGATCTGAGCCAGGTGCAACTGGATGCTGAGGCGAAAGTGGAGGAGGAATTTCGGCTGCAAGGCATTGAAGTAGAGTTCCATGTCATCCGTGCGGCAGGTTCCTTTGTTTCGCCTGATGTCGTGATGGACATCAAGCGCACTTTTGAGCAGGCGCAGCGCAGCAATAATGAAAACATCCCCATGCGCTACTACGTGCATATTCAAACGCACGGTCACCTGACCGAAGACTCACAGTCTAGCTATATCAGTCATGTGCATGACTTATATATTGTTGATGGTTCTCCGTTAAATTGTGGTATGCTCGGTGCCTCCGCGGTAGGGGTGGAGATAGAGGAGATGATCGTAGAAGAGCAACCCGAAATTCAGGTGCGGGGTAAGAAGTATAAGATCATCAACGATACGCAGATTAAAATGATGTTGCAGGAGGTGTATGCCTACGATGGTTATCTGGCTGGCGATTGGATTACGAGCATTGATTTGTTGCGAACACATCCGCGCCATCAACGCACGTTGCTGGAAAAGGCTATAGCAGGCGATCCTGAATTGAAGGTACTGGAAATTCAAATCACCTGTGGCATACAGGATTATGCGCTCCATGCGCTCATAAGGGTAGATGATGGTGATCCTCATGTTCCTTTCTGGGATACTGTACAACTGGAAATTCGGAAACACGCGAAAAATGATCGCAAGGGAAAGGAACTGTTGATTGATCAGTCAAAAAAACAGAAGCCGCTGGCCGGATTGTTATCCATGAGTGATCCGCGCCAGTCTTCCCGCAGGTATGCGGCGAATTACTATATGAACACTCAGAGCGATTGAACACACCGGTGACTATCTGCCGAACACGGTCTTTAACATGACCGGTACGTCCTTTGATATTCCGCATACACCTTTCGGGCCTTATGTTATTGCGGGGTTTTATTACAGCATAAAGCATCTTGGGTTAACCGATCAGATGGTCATGGGGTATGATGGAAACCAGACTACCCGGATTCTGCAAAAGATAGCAAACGACCCGATTATGAATATGTTCGTGAAAAAATTTCAGGTGAACCTGATTCCGATAAACCAAATTGACCTGGTATAGCCGAATGATGACATTGTTCGGGGAAGGGACGATTTTTAGCCTTTAGTTTTTTACCCTGCAGGCTTTCCTTATTTTTGCAGGAATTCAGGTGGGTTCGCACAACACCTTTTTGGCTCCGTATTTCAATGGATAGAATTTCAGATTCCGATTCTGAAGATGCAGGTTCGATTCCTGCCGGGGCTACTTTTGAAGTTTAAGATGCAGGTTCCCCGCCCGTACCGAACGGGAGTAATCTGACTATTGAATAACTACCGGTACGTTCGGGCGGGGATTCCTGCCGGGGCTACTTTTGAAGTTTAAGCGATAATTTTCCGCTTTCCGTTATGTATTATGCTTATGTGATCAGAAGTTTGGTCGTACCGTTTCTCTACAAAGGCCATTGTCAGGATCTTGATGAAAGGCTGCGTCAGCACAATTCAGGCATGACAAGGTCTATAAAGAAGAAGGGCCCCTTTGAAATAGTCTACATCGAAGTTTTTGAAACAAGGGCAGAACCGCTTGCACGAGAAACATATTTTAAGACTGCTGCCGGGAGGAGATTCTTGAAGTCAAAAAAAAAATAGGATCTTAGGCCTTGTATCTGCCGGGGCTACTTCTAACAAAGCGGAAATCAATTATAATAAATAGATTGTCAGTTGGTTTCCAAACCCAAATCTATTTTCGTATTTCTCTCTGCGTGCATTTCTCCTCTGCGTGGATTTCTCTGGGGCCTCTGCGCTTTTCTCCTCCAATCTCACGGGGCAAGGCGTACCAAAACGGCGGGAGTCTTCCGGCTGTGTAGCAGCAAGCGCGAGACTCGTGCCTTGCGTTAGCAACACTTTCCTCAAAGGATTAATTCGGTGGATGGCACGCGTGCGCCACGCACGACTGCCCAAACAATGCACTGCCTATTTAGGATAGATTTTCTGTCTGAAAGTTGTACATTCGGTTAGCGTTAATTGTGTGGTTGGTAATAGAAATGGGCGTTTGGATTTCGCAGGCTACTAATAAAAAATTCAATACATGAATAGAAATCTTAAGTGGATGCTCGTAGGCTTTGGTGTCTTAACACTTTTTTCTTTCTATCAGGCCTTTGATTTGAAAGCAAGTGTGGAGCGAGGTAAAACTGTCTATGGAGCCTATTGTATGTCCTGTCACATGGCAGAAGGTGAAGGCCTTTCGGGTGTTTTTCCGCCGCTTGCAAAGTCAGATTATCTGAAAGACGGGAGCAGGCTTGTAAAAATTGTTTTGTTGGGCGCTCGCGGTCCAATGAATGTAAATGGTGTGGATTACAACGGAGAGAAAGCTGGCTTCAATCTCACAGATCAGGAAGTATCAGACGTGGTAAACTACGTACGAAACTCCTGGGGTAACAAGGGTGAGCCTCTACGTCCAGCGGAAGTCCAGCAAGCGCTCAAAGCAAGTGTGAAAGACTACCAACCCTACTAATCTATGAGAAATAATTCACGTTCTGGAGGTTGGCGCTACAAATTATTTCAGGCGCACTTCATAAATATTCACCAATTGCTGTTTGCCCTTTAGGGAAATTCCCCCCATGTGTTCAAACTTGAAATCGTGGTGATTTTCGAGTTTGGCTTTCAGGTCACCAGAGATCAGCAGCTGTGCCTGAAATTCGTTGCACTTCCCCTGGATTCTCGCTGCCGTATTCAGTACGTCGCTGTGGTACGCGATTTCCCGTTTTATAATGCCGACCTCAGAAACGGTGACATCCCCGAGGTGAACGCCTGCTTTGAAAAAAGGAACAAATCCATATTGATGCTCATAATATGCTTTCTTCTTATTCAGTATTTCCTGAAAGGAATAATAGACCCGCAGACAGTTCGCATTTTCAAAGCCATCTTCAAGTTCCCAGGTCAGGATTGCTTCGTCGCCAACATACTTGTATACCTCGACCTTGTGTTCGATAATGGCCGCGGTGAGGTCATTTAGACTGTCCTGTATCAACGTGCTAAATTTTATATGTCCAAGGTTTTCGGCATGTGTCGTTGAATCTTTCATATCCAGAAACATGAATATGCGGTGCTCCACCGTGGGATAGTGATATCTTCCCAAAATCAGGTTAACCAGAACCCGGTCGCCAATCTTTGTTTTTACCACTTCCAGAAAATAAATAGCCGAACTCACAATTCCTGTATAGATGATCCATAATAAGGAAGTCTCTGAAAAAATAGCCCCAAAAAGGCTAAGCTGAGTATTGAAAACAGATTTGCTTAAGACTACCAGGACGGCCAACGAGAATAGGGCAAGCAGGACCTGGATGACAACATTAAAGAGAATAATCTCCCAGTATGACTTTCTCTTTATCCAATCGTTATCAAGCACACGATCCATGAGGCCAAATGGAATACCCACGGCGATTCCCAGCACTAACATTTGAATGATAAACTGAAATGGATTAAAAGGGATTATTCTTTCAAATGCCGGCAGGGACTCTACACCCCATATTCGGATGAGTCCAAACAGGAACGAGGCTAGAATCCAGATCAACAACGACCAGAATAGCTTGTTGACATAGGTTTTCAAACGTCGACTGACTGGCATCTGAGTTGACAAGTTTTGTTGCAGCTCAATCTAACTGTTCCTATTTTATTTACAAGCCCCACTTTGCGTTTATGTGCGTTGGCGGTGTGGCGTATATATCCTGGCCCCAAGGGTAGAAACCTGTCAGTTTTGGCGTATTTTTCAAGACCGACGTTTTAGATTCCTTCCTTTTGCCGTTACCCCAACGGTAAGTATACAGGGCGTAATGATGCCCTTTATACAATATTTTATGACATTATTTCACCAGTTCAAAGTCACCTGGCTTCCAGGTTTTGTCGAACCACGACTGTTCCGGTCCATAGAGTCTCAACAAAACGTTCCAGCTCTTGCCGGGAACGGTCTGCACCCAGTTGGATTCGTGCCCTTCGGGCGCGGTGGGGCCAAACCAAACATCCACAGAACTATCGTCATTGATGACGATGCTCTTTTTCAGGCTGCTGATGCTGGGGAACTGTTGATCCGTTTGCAGCATGGAGCGGGTCTGGTTGTCATACACGACGAACGACCAGAAATTTTTGGCGGGTATATTCGGCGGCAGGTGAATCTTGTAAGTCTTGTTTCCATCGAGCGGCTTACCTTCAGAATCGGTGGTCGCTGCGCCATATTGTGAACCGATGCCCACCATCTTTAACGCCATCGCCGGTGTGATTCCGGTAGCGTAGTAATGGAAGAGGACACGGCCTTGCAGATTGCGAACGCCAGGCTCAAGTAAGAATTCGTAGCTGCCGCCCGGGAAATTGGTGAACCAGTGCCGGTCTGGGAAGTAGTAAACACCCTCAATTCGAGGGCGGAAGGTGATAGCACGCGCAGTCGCATTGGCGACCGCCACGGCGTCATTGAGAATCTTTTTCATCCGGGCATCCGGCGCGAACGCCTTGCCCTTCTCGATGCCGATGGCGGCCAGCAACCCGAGCGTTTCCGGGTCCGATGCCTCATTCGGCTCAGCTTGAACAATCGCGTTCACTTCCTCGTAAAAGTGGAAGTCGTTGGCGTGAATCGTATTGAATTCCTTGCCTGAGACGTTGATGAACTGCATTGGCGGCGGGTTCTTCGCATCCGACAGCGAATAGACCTTGAAAAACTTCTTGGTGTTGTTGACCGCGGTTTCCGTGCTGCCGTTCTCCAGGAAGCCACGATAGAACATCAGGTTGCCATAGGTCTTTGAGCGCAACACGAAGTAACCGTCTGGCACTTCACCCTCGTAGCCGGGAGGAAGGAGGAGATACTTGCCGCCCTTGCCCTTGTCCGGACCCGCATTGCCAACGTCGCCCACATACTTGAACCAGTGATCGTCGATAATGCCGAGAACGTTCGGCGGTGTTTCAAGCACCAGCGGCCCCTCCTTGATATCGAGCCAGATCATGTTGTAAATGCTTTCGGTATTGGGGGTGAGGTAGAGCGACTTCGAGTCCATCAGGTCTTCCATGATGATCACGGTCTGGTTGTTGTCCGCGCCCTGACTGGCCCACCCGGTGCGGATAGCCTCTGCTGAAGCGCCCGGCACCGCATTCAGGAAGGCATTCACGCCATTCATGAAGTCGAGGTTGTCGTAGACCTTCTGCGTGGTGGCATCGTCGGGAAACCCGTCGAAGAATTTCAAGGTACCCAGTCGCGTCTCGACGCTTTCGGGCGTGGTGATCGACTCGGGGATGTCCGTCGTCATTTTCATCTTTGGCGGTTCAGTCCCTTTTTCTGCAATCTTCTTGCTTTCGTCCTGACTGCAGGAGAAGGCCAAAGTCACTACCAATGGTAATAAATATGTTCCTTTTAGATTTCTCATATTCAATTCGATTTGTTGCTCAATTAAGGTGACGGTTTTAAGGCCCTACAGAAAATGCTATGGGACGTTATTTTACTAATTCAAAGTCTCCAGGCATCCAGGTTTTATCGAAAAACGGTTCCAATGGTCCATAAAGCCTTAAAAGCACATTAAAACTTTTTCCCGGCATGGTCTGTACCCAGTTGCCTTCCTGTCCTGCAGGTGGTGTCGGAGCAAACCAGACTGTATAAGAGCCATCAGCATTTGCTTTGATGTCCGGACTGTTGCTGTCTACTCCGCCGGATTTTTGATCGGTTTCAAGTACCGAACGTGTCTGGCTGTCATAAATTACGAATGACCAGAAGTCTTTGGCAGGAATAGGGCCAGGAAGGGTAACCTTATAGGTTTTACTTCCGTCGAGATAATTGACCTTCCGAATCATGAGCCCCAATTTCGTAGGCTGAACCTGTTCCAACCTTGGCTCTGGCCATGGCTGGTGTAATCCCTGTCGCGTAGTAGTGGAAGATGATGCGATCATCCAGTACGCGTTCACCATTATTCATAAATTCTGAACTACCGCCCGTAAAAGGTGAGTACCATTGTCGTTTGCCTGGATAAAAATACAAACGTTCTTCACGTGGACGGAAAGTTAAGGACCGTGCTGTCGCATTAGCGATAGCTACACCTTCGGTCAAGATTTTCTTCATGCGTGCATCCGGTGCAAAAGGCTTACCCTTTTTAATTCCAATGGAGGCAAATTGCCCTACCAGTTCAGGATCAAAGGCATCAGCAGGTTCGTATTGAATCACAGCGTTCAATTCGTCATAATAGCGTAACATCGTTCGCATGAATGGTATTGATCTTTGCACCTGAAGCATTAACCACTTTTCCTTTTGGTGGGTTATCCAGCTTCGAAAGGGGATAAATACGAAACTGTGTTCTAAGACCCAGCGTGGCAGCTTCCACATCACCATCTTTAACAATTGCACGAAGGAACATCCAGTTTCGGTAGGTGGGAGTCTTGACGACAGCAATAGCCGTTTGGAAGTTTTCCATGTATAGTCAGGACCAACAAAAACATATTTACCACCCTTGCCTTGATTTGGACCTGTTACTCCCAGGTCTGTAACCCAGCGAAAGAAGGCATCATCTACTGCACCAACAAGCGCGCCAGGTGGAACTTCCACGATGGCTGGCTCATGTTTTAACATTGATCTCGGCAAATGCATAAGGGGTTGAGGTATTAAACGTTAATGCAAGTGTACGGGCATCACCATAATTTTCCCAAAGCACCAAATCTCCTGGTTCTGCGCCTGCTTTTTTCAAACCTTCCAAGCATGGCATAGATAGATGTGGCTGGCATTCCGTTAAGGAAGACTTCAACGGCTCTTGAGAGATCGAGAAAGTCGATTGTCTTCTTCACTGTGGCATCACTGGGCATGCCGTCAAAGAATGTCGAGTTCTCCCAGCATTTCTGTCTGCACCTTGTCTGGTGTGATAAGACTCGCTGGTATACTGGCCTTGTATTTGGGTACGACATTTTTTGATACATCAACAGTTTCTACATTCTTTTTTTTGCTTTCTTCCTGATTGCAGGAGGTTACAATTGCCGCAGCCAGGAGGAGTAAGGGATAAATTCTGTTCATGTTGGAGGTATTAATTACAATTCATTTTCATTTGATATCGTTAGCGCAACCTTTGCGGTATAGGACATCCGCCAATAGCATTATAACCCAAAGCGGTATTGTACACCCAACAGTCCCTGGTTGCGAGATCCCAAAAAGCCAACCTCGCCCCGGATCATGAAATGTTTGTTGAGCTGGAATTGTGAACCCACAATAAAGTTCCAATGATCTTTTACCTGTTTCTCCATCGAGTATTGTACCGTTGAGGTAGCAATGGTCTGTACCGCGGCATCTGCGGCGCTTAGAATTTCGCCTGCCCTGGATAGTGCCGCATTCGCGGCTTGATACCGCGCCCTGTTTGTCGGGCTGTTTTGTTCCAGTGGGGTAAGGCCGGCCCACCAGGTATCGACCTGCTGCTGCGCATCGTCCACTTTTTGAATGCCCTGATCAATTTTCGCACCTATTTCACCGCCTCCATCGGGGATTACGTCGGAAAGACTGATCGACCCATTGGTTCCGCTGGCAATGCTCACCCGGAAACCTCCGACCCATACGGCAATGGTTCGGTCAGGTTTTTTCAGTTTGAAATTTTTACCAAAACGCGGTCCAAACACGAATGAACGTGCGGGCTCACTCAGTTGTGGAACATCCGTCCAGGCTACATTAAAGTCAAGTGCGAGAAAGCCACCGCCTACGCCAATGGTGGGCGTTACCCCAAGACCAAAAGTGGTCGATTTGAATTTCACCACAGTGCTGGCCTCCAGTACTTCTTTTTCGACGCCTGTTGAATCGGGCACCCAGACACCAAAACCTATGTCGGTCGAGGCCTGACTTTGACCAAAGATGCCATAGACATTTAGAAACGGGAGTATCCAGATGTCTGGCCGAACGGTAACGGCATTGGCCGTTGCCCTCGCCTTGTCAAATCTTACGAGGCCGTCCAAATTATACTTTGGCCCGTTGTTAAACCCAACAGACAGGTTATTAATCACGAGGTCCGACTTTGATCCGAAATATTGTACGCTAAAGCCTGCTGAATAGGGAAGGCTATAGCCCGCCTTAGTAGCCTTGGCGCCCAGGATCGGCAACGCGTAGGGATATTCGGCAATCTTTAAGCTATCGCTGAGCACCTGATTTTTCTTGCCCACTTCTTTGTTGGTAAAAACCTGTGCCCACGATATGTTGATGACACAAACGCCAAATGAAATCAGTAACAACTTAGTCATCGTTGTGCATGAAATTAGTCCGTAAGAAGATTTCGGTGAATCAGTCAACATTGAAACGGTGCAACACGCATCTGAATAAAATGACTGATCGCACTTAATTGCGGTACAAGGTAAAAGAGTTATACGAGTTCACCGGGATGGATTTACCTCGTGGTTACGGTAAATTAGCTTAGGGAAAGGACATTTCTGACGCTTTGACTACGGCATCCACGGCGCTCAGAAGTTCAACGCTCAGCGTTTCTGATTTCACGAGCGCCTTTACATATTCTTTGGGATGATCGAAGAAATTCGGTTTGACTTCCATCAATTCGTTAAGATGTGCGTCGGATTGTTCGAAAAGTGAGAGTTTATAGCACGCAACGAGTTTGATTAATGGACTCCAATAGAGATCGGGTTTATCGAGTTTGTTTGCCTCAATAAGCGCTTTGCTGTACTCTCCGCGATTGAGATGGTATAAAAAGGTACCCATATGGAACCATCTTGGATATTGAAAATCACGTTCCATACTCTTGCGGATAAGGCTATATCCTTCATCCAGCTTGCCTAGCAGGCAATAGGCCCATCCAATCGCCCCGCTATAGTAAAGCGCATTCGGATTCAGCGATAGCGCTTTTTCAAAGTGTATTTCCGCTTCATCTAACTGATCATTAATCAGCAAAGCATACGCATAGTAGGCCTGGCACACCTGATTGTTGGCTTGCAGTTCAATGGATTTTTTGCCAAAAGATAATGCCTGATCCAGAAATTGACGATCCAATCCGAACATATAAGCGTCAGCATAGAGATTGGTGAGCACCGCCCATCCCGGCGCAAAATCGGGCTCCTTTTTGACGAGCAGAGTGACCTTTGCCAGCAGATCATTGGCATTCTTTTCCGTGGGATTTTTATTATACTGATAAAAATGCATATAGATGGCATAAGCCTGAAGGCTGCGCGTGTTTTCCCAATTGGTATCCGCAAAAAGTTTTTCGAAGATCACCCCGCTCACATCAGCAATTTGTTGTGCGACAGATGTTGCCAGGTCTTCCTGTACCTGGATGAGATCACAATCGTCAATAGTAAACTTTTCCTGAGTTGACCATAAAAGCTGGTTCGTGTAACTGTCCGCTACACTGATAGAAATCTTAACAGTCTTACCACTGAAGCGAAACGATCCTTCCAGGGAGAATCTCGCAAGCGAGTTTTTCGTGCGATCATTGACCTCTTCTTTGACCCGTATCACCTGAAGCTCCTTGTAGCGCGTGAGCTCCATGAGTAACTCCTCATTAAACCCTTCCACAATGTAATGTTGATCCCTGTCGGAACTTAAATCTTTTATTGGAAAAACGGCCAATGAGTTATTGACCTTCGTTGTTTCCTCATTAACTGAATGGTTGGAAGAATCTTTGATTTCCAGATAAGAGAACGTCGGTGCATAGCTGCCTTTTGGCAAAGAAATGACCACGGTATCATCTCCAGCTTCATCCTGGTAGTATAACTCAAGATTTCGTCTCAATCTGCCGGCTTGGATCCTGACAATAGGGTCAGCGGTCGCGTCAAAATCTTCACTCCTTCCAAACGCATGGATAGCGATGCTGTATTGTTTCAATGCCATCCCGTCTTCTTTCAATGATTCCTGGACGATAAATGACAGAAAGTTCCTCAACATATCGGAGTTGCGAAACACATCGCTTCTCAGTATCCTCGACAGTTGGTCCAGGACTTCGGATTTTGAGGGAGGTTTTCTTTCCATCAGGATAGCAAAGATAATGTTACGGTAACTTACGCACGGTTACTTACACAAGAAATAATTGAAAGTCAAATTTGAAGGCATAACCCCTCCAAATTGCAAGGTAAACATACCCTTTCGGAAAAATATCAGCAACTCTCAGGGAATTTCCAACATTCATGTGCCAAATCGACCAATTGCTAAATTGTGAAGACTTTTTGGATATGTTGAGGGATTTTGCGGAATGCGACGCAGTATTGCACAAATTGAATGACCTGGCTGATCGAAAAGATGCATACCAGCAATTGAGGGAAGAGCTCAGACACGAAATGGAGGTATTTATTATCAGGCACATTGCCAACAAATCGATTCCGAAAAAGACATGATACAAGCACCCCCGAACTGCAGCGCGTCTTCGGGCGCTGCCGCAAGCGCGGGACTTGTGCACCCGCACTTTCCACCAAAGATTAAATCGACGCCGGCGTGTTAACGTTGTCTGCTATCATAACTTAAATCGCAATTGCTTGCTGCGGTCGACAGAAGGCACGAGCTCCTATACAATACAAGCGTCTGCAAGGTGGTTTTTCACGAACCAAATCTATGTGGTATTTCTCTCTGCGATTTCTCTGCGTGCATTGCGCTGCGCCCTCTGCGCTTTTTTCCTCCATTCTCACCGGGCAAGACGCTACCAAACTGCGCGAGTCTTCAAAACACGAAACTCGTGCCAGTGCCTCACGTGTCAAATTGCACGACCAGGACTGGGAATTTGCAGCATCAGCAAACAAGGATTTGATTATTTTGCTAACTTCACAAGAACAAATCCATCAGCTTTTCATTAATCCTGCTGCGCAAAAAACAGATATGCAATTATGAAAACCAGCTTCAAACTCAACGGTAAGCAAGTCCAGGTAGAAACAGCACCGGACGCTACGCTGCTGTGGACCCTGCGCGATACCCTGCAAATGACAGGCACAAAATTCGGATGTGGCGTTTCGCTTTGTGGTGCCTGTACCGTGCATCTCGATGGAATGGCAGTTAGGGCTTGCGTTACATCCATCTCCATGGTAGCGGGCCGCTCAGTCACTACCATTGAAGGGCTTGCAGAAAAAGAGCTCCATCCACTGCAGGAAGCTTGGATTAAAGAGCAGGTTCCACAGTGTGGTTATTGTCAATCCGGACAGATCATGCAGGCTGCGGCGCTGCTGAAAGCCAATCCCCAGGCCAAACCGGGAGCAAATCGTGTCACACATGAATGGAGTGTTGTGCCGGTGCGGCACGTACGTGCGCATCGTGAAAGCCATTGAAAGTGCAGCATCAAAATCAGAGAAGCAATGAAAACAGAAGAAACAACAACAGCGGGTTCAACGATCACCAGACGCCGTTTTATCGCCAGCACGGGCAGCCTTGGCATCGTCATTACGGCCGGGTCGTTCGTGCCGAAATTTCTGATGGCGAAGGACGGCGAGGAAATCGCCGACAGATCCTCAACAAATCACTGCCTGGGTTAAACTGGATAAGGACGGACGCCTCACGATTTACAATCCTGCGGCGGAGATGGGGCAGGGGTCAATGACGGCGTTGGCGGTTATTATTGCGGAAGAACTGGATGCCGACTGGAAGCTCGTTCATATTGAAAATGCACCGATGATACCGGAGACATACGGCATGCAATGGAGTGGCAAACTTGGCGGCCCAATGATCACCGCGGGAAGCAGGACGATCAGGGGTTACTACAGTAACCTTCGGCAGGCTGGTGCACAAGCACGTTATGTTCTCTTGCACAATGCAGCCGAAATTGGGGCGTCCCTATCTCGTCACTAAAAACAGAACCTGGCGTGGTCGTGAATCGCGATAACAATAAGCGAATGACTTTTGGCGAGATTGTTGCGTTTGCAAAAATACCGGAAACGATCCCACAAATTGCTGAAAAAGACATGAAGCGGCCGGAAAACTTCCGCCTCATTGGCAAAGTGCTCCCGAGATTTGACTTGCCCGATAAAACAAATGGAAGTGCCCAATTTGGCATAGATATTCAACTACCCGGTATGGTGTATGGCGCTATCAGCCGGTCGCCCGTCTTTGGTTCAATGCCAACGTTGCTCAATGAAAAGGACGTACGCGAAACGGAAGGACTCGTGGATATCGTCACATTGGATCATGGCATCGGAGTTGTGTCAAGCACATTTGAACAGGCATTGAAGGCAAAAAGAAAATTACAGATAAAGTGGAGTGATGGCGCGAAGGCTGACAAATTTGACAGCGAAATGGTCTACACGGACTATCACGCAATGGTAAATGATGCGAGCCAGAAAGGAAAGGAACTTCTCAACACCGGGGATGCAGCAAGCGCTATAAAATCAGCGCATAAGACGTATGATTTGGAATACCGCAATGATTTCCTGTATCACGCCAGGATGGAACCTTTTAACGCCGTGGTTTCCGTTGCCGCCGACGGAATGAGTGCAGAGGCGTGGGCAGGCACACAGGCTCCGGATGCCGACCGAAGTGCTATTGCAGAAGTCTTGAAAATCGACCCTTCAAAGGTGAGGTTCCACAATTGCTACCTGGGTGGTGGATTCGGCGGACGCCAGGTTGAATTTTCTGCTGAGGCCGCGGTGTTGTCGAACACGGTTCGGCGGCCGGTTAAATTAATCTGGACACGCGAAGATGATCTACAATATGGATCCTACCGTCCGATAAGTCTTCAGCGCATGCAGGCGGGCGTTGATGAAAAAGGAAACCTGTTGGGTTGGCGTCATTACATCGCCGGCCCGGATCAAAGATTACAGGGCGGTGCTGTTCCCATGGCTTACTACAAGATTCCCAATCAATACGTGGAATTGCGGCTTACCGATCACGGCGTACGCACGATGTACTGGCGATCCGTTTCGCACGGTCCCAATAAGTTCGCTCAGGAAGCGTTCCTTGACGAGATTGCATTTGATCAGAAGATTGACCCATACCAGTACCGTCGCAGGATGATGCTGGAACTCCCCCGGCATTTGACCATACTCGACAAAGTAGCGACGATGTCCAATTGGACAACCGCACCGGGCAACGGTCGCGCCAGGGGTATCGCGTGTTCCGACTACGGCGGATCCTATACGGCAGGCGTTGTTGAGATTTCCCTGGACCGGGAAAGCGGTAAAATCCGCGTCCATCATGTTTGGGCGGCCTTCGATGCGGGGGTGGTCATTCAACCGGACAATGCGATAGCGCAAATGGAGGGCGGTATAGTGATGGGCATCAGCAGTGTATTGAATGAGAGCATCACCTTTAAAAACGGAAAAGTACAGCAGTCCAATTTTCACGATTACCCTATTTTACGGATGGCGGATGCACCGGAGAGCATTGAGATCAGCCAAATCCCGTCTTCAGCTCCACCCACCAGCATGGGAGAGCTGAGCCTGCCCCTCATGGGCGGTGCCATCGCCAATGCATTCCTGAAGCTTACCGGAAAGCCATTACGGCACATGCCTTTTACAGGCGAAAAAGTGCTGGCTGTATTGGAAGGATAAACAGGCTAACATAACTTGGATCATTCAAGGCGTTGATGACAATCACGCCTTTTTTTGATTTTTATCATCGGCCATGAGAGGCCATTTCATTTCATTGCTTCGGAATGAAACTGCTCTTTTCCAGGCCGGTGGGGTGCGGTAAACCACTTAAAAAAAAAATCATGAAAAGGGCTGTGGCGACAGGGTTCGCAATAATCTATCTTTTATCATTTCAAAGCCTGAACGCACAATTTGACAGCAGCAATGCGCAAAGAGCCTTTAGCAAATATGAAGTCCATGCAGGATATGGTCTGCTGTCGGACATGCAAATGATCGCTGCCTTCTCGGATGTGTATGCCGATGTAGCATCGGGAATCTTCAGGCGAGCCGATAAGTTCTGAATATCCAACGATAGGCCCTTTCATCTTAGGCTTTACTTTTTTCGTCTCAAAGCGAATCGCCGTGGGTCCTGAGATTAATCTGATGCAGCTGAACATTAACAGCCACTATACTGGTGGTGGGATTACGACGTGATCGTTTCTTTATCGCGAATCTGTCAGGTCGCGTTGACTTTTACTATGTCAATAAACCCCAGCTTCAGCTGTACTCTGGTGTTGCCGTTGGGGGTGCTTACATTTTCGACCAAACGGCGGATTCATCCAGTCAGGACAATTCTGGACCGTTCATTGCGTACCAATTAAATTTCTTCGGCATTCGGTATGGGACATCATGGGCCTTTTATGCGGAATGTGGTTTTGGCAGAAATGGTCTGATGAATTTGGGCGTTTCAAAGCGGTTTTGAGAAATTCTTTGTGTTGTTCAGCTTGCACGCAATCGCTGTGATTGCTGCTCATCGGGATTACCACAAGCGTTAATACTTGAGGCTATCGCTAATGAGCATCTGCAGTGTGTTGAGCGCGCTATGCTTAGAAGTGCTGGGCATCCAAATCATCGCGATGATCCCCCGATGGCTGATCCTTCCGACAGCGATCTGTCTCAAAGACGGTCGAGCATTGATAGGAATTCATCCTTCCTTCGTCTGGAAATATCAACATGGTGGTCGTCTGTAAGAATTACGTAGCCGCCTTCTCCTTTGATATATTGCTTTACGTGGCGGAGGTTAATCAGGAATGAATGGTGCACCCGGCAGAATCCGGATTCGGATAGCACGCTTTCAAAGTCCTTCAACATCCGGGTAACGATCTTGCTCTGCTTATTCATGCATGTAGACGGTTGTATAGTTGCCGTCAGCTTTGCAAAAAATGATTTCCCTTGTTTCAAAAAAGTCAATGCCTTCGAAGCTTGGAGACGGCAAGCCGATCAATTCTACCGGCACTGTGCTGAATGTTGTTAAGCATCGACTGAATAGGGAAGTCATTGCGGTTATGATTCAGGCGCTCCTTCGCCCGGGCAACGGCCTGGATAAGTTCATCTACATCGAGCGGTTTGAGTAGATAGTCCAGCGCACTAAATTTGATTGCCTTGATAGCGTACCGTTCATACGCAGAAACGAAAATCACTTCGAAACGAGACGGGGGATAGCTTGCTGTAATAAATCAAATCCCACACATCCCAGGCATCTGCACGTCAAGAAATACCAGGTTGGGTTTTAGTGTTTTGATTGCGGTCAGCGCTTCTTCAGGTGACGTATACTTACCCTTTACGGAAAGGTCATGGCAGTACTTGTCAATCGCTTCCTGCAGGGCGTCGAGGCTATCCTCTTCATCATCGATTAATATCGTATCAATCATTTTTGTGGTATAGCTCATGCCAGCGGAATCCTGATTTCGACCTTTGTTCCCAAGGCCGCATTAAGCGCATCCTTTAAATCCACAATATGGATCAGTTCGCTTATTCGCGCTTTGCTCAGCAGCTTCAATCGTTCTTCCGTAATCTTGATGCCCATGGATTTGGTTTTCAGCAAACTGTTATCGCGAAGCTCGCGGGATCTTGCCCTTCCAACACCATTATCCTCGATGGTACATACTAAAGTATCATCATTTTCAACGACAGTGATTTTGATATGGCCGCCCTCATTCTTAGAACGATGCATGAGCCCATGCCATATGGCATTTTCCACAAAAGGCTGCAGTACCATTGATGGAAGATAGGTATTTCCCTTGTCGATAGATTCGTCTACCGATATTTCATAGGCTATCTTCCCCTTGAAACGAAGTTCTTCCATTTGAATATAGGACCCTATCAGTGCCAGTTCGTTTTCGAGCGACACACGGTTCGTCTCCGTATGTTCTAAAATAAGTCTCACCAATCTAGAAAACTTTTCAAGGTAACTGGAGGCGCGGTCGTTCTCTCCTTTTGTAATCATCCGGTTAATGGAGTTCATGCAATTAAACAGAAAGTGCGGATTAATTTGCGCGCGCAGTGCTTTCATTTCCAGGTCGGTAAGCTGCTGCTGAAATTTTGTCCGGCTGATTTCGTCGTTCTTGGCCGCCAGTATTTTCTCGTTCTTTAACCGCTGGGCGAAAATATATAGAACCAGGGCAGCCATCAGCAACAACAGCAGTGACCCCACGATCCATGCTTTTCTGAGTTGAGCCTGTCGTTGGACTTCTGCTTGCTTTATTTCGTTTTCCCGGGAGAGCAAAGCGATCTGTTTGTTCTTCTTGTCCGTTTCGTACTTTAATTCCAGTTTTTTGACCTCGTTGAGATAACGCTCGTGAATGAGGCTATCTTTCCATTGCTCAAATTCCTTTCTGAATGCCAACGCCTTTCCAGGCTGGTTCATTTGTTCATGTGTGATGGCCAGAAGCTCATAAGTATCTTTGATATCTTCCTTATAATTCAGGGCTTTGGCAATTTGCAGCACTTCCATAAACTGTTGGAGCGCAGCGGCGTGTTTTCCGGACTGCATGTCGATCACACCGATATTGGAGCCCGCGACAATCAGGCCTTTTTGGGACCCGATGGATTTCGATAAGTCATACGACTCGTGAAAGAAAGGCAGTGCTTTAGCCAGCTCACCTTTCTCGAGAAATAGATTGCCAATATTGTTTAGGTCAATCCTGACATCTTCCAGGCGGTTATTCTTTCGGTTTACCAGCAGCGCCTTGTTAAAGTAGTTGAGCGCGTCTTCATACTGATGATTTGCCCTGTAGATATTACCAATATTTCCGTAAGCCATGGCGGCTCCGTCTTCGTCTTTCATGTTGTTGTATATGGCCAGCGCTTTCTGATAATATTCCAAAGCTTTACTACGTTCCTCTAACTCTTTGTACGCATTGCCAATATTGACATAGCAAGAGCCGGCACTGGATAGCTCCCCCATTTCTTCGAATAACTGAACAGCTTTCCACAAATTAGTAATCGCCTGGCTATAGTTACCTTCAAAATAATCGATAATACCCAATTGGCTGAAGTACCCGGATTCAATTTTACTATTTTGAAAATGATGAAGCTGCGCTGCTACCATTTCGAGCGCCATCCTTGCGCCAGAAAAATTTTCGGCGTAGTCACAAATACGGGCCAACCGCAGATAACATAGGCTTAGTCTCTTCCTGTCTTCGTTCTTTTCGCTTAGGTGTATCGCCTCCCTTAAATAGCCCATCGACACAGTCGTGTCATCTTTGAGGGTGGCGTTCAAAGCCAAATAGACATCAACTTTTACCGTGTCGGCAGGATTTGTCTTAAGAACAGCTTCGAGGCTATCGAGTTGGGATTGGCAGAAAGCAGTTGAACATACCGCAAAAACCGAAAAGATGGCCGTCAATCGAATCATAAATCAAGGCTAACGCCACTGAATTTCTATAATGTAAAATAGAAATCCAAATCGGAAATCTGACCATCTTTTTCGATTAAACAACGCCAGAATGGGAAGATTGCGCAGGAAAGAGGAACCTGTCCATTTCTATGAGCGCAAAATAAGGAGAAAGTTTCTTGTACTGGTTAGCTACGCATATAGGCGTTTGGCGTACAGCTCCCCGGAATAGCCCAATGGCCAAAGCAGAAAATTAGGCTTGACCGCCTGAAACGAATTGCGAACGGGAGCATTTACCAAATGGCGTTTTGTTTTGGGGCCGATTCAACGGGTCGTTCCGCTTAAGTATAACCGTAATTCGGGAGGAAACCTCACCTCCTCCAAATATTATTTTGTGTTGCCCTCATATACATTCTCACCTCTTTGGTGAAGTCGAGCATGAGCCTATCGACAGTGATTACCATGCTATGACAAGTGAACATTAATTTCCCACCGCGTGATCCGTATCCGCATATGCCCAAGGGATCATCACATTCTCTGCGCATCGTCGCGTAAGATATGCTGGTCTTACCAGGAACATAATCATGCGTCCCGTAAGAAAAAACAACGTCAGCGAGATCGGTGTACCCGGCTGTTTGATTACACCAGTCAGTTGCAATGGGATCAAAATTCTTTTTTTGCTCCCTGTGTATCGAACGAATGTTCCGTTGTCATAAAAGTTGAAATACTCACTTTTATTTCGTAGGAAGTTTGTGCGCTTACTTGTGAATCAAAAACTGATTGGCAAATGTTCGTTGCTGGATCGCATACGATGGCGGGACACGCGGGACTGCAACAACCAGTTGGATGCTGAATTGCGCTAAACACTCTGTTGGGAGCGTTAATAAAGGTCGCATTCTCGTCAGGATCGAAAACCATCGTCCAACTCCAAATCCAATCGATTTTACCGACGTTGGCAGTGTCTCCTTTTATGAGGATATCACAACCATTTGAAGACGGTTGTTCAATGGTGACGATAACCTTGATGCTATCAATGGGCTGATTGGCTTCATCATACGGTGTGATCTCGACTGGAATATCATAAGGCAATTCAATATTTTTAGGGTCAACTTCGATAATAACTACAGACACGGAATCGCTGTCTTCCTCATCATCTATTGGAACATCAAAATAGAAAGAGGAATTTTTAGCCGCGATGTACCATCCTTTCACGGCTGTGGACATCGGGTGGGAGATGCGAAGCGGCATTTTGATTCCTGGCATAGTATAGATTGTATCCCCGCTGTTGGTTTTAACCAATGACGTATTTGCCACTGGTGGTACAGTGCCTGATATCCTTGGTATCTTTGTGCTAGCGGTAAATGAGAGGGTTTCCAACAATGCATCAGCCTCATCTTTGGTAATCTCTTTTTCCTCTTCTTTGGGAGTGATATCCTGATCTTCAGCAGGATCAGAACAGGTGGCAAATAGTGTAATGGCCAGCAACACCACAATGGATATGCCATGCCGATTTGACAGGGTCTTCATATACAGATGTTTATTGATTCTGATATGAAGATGGCTCTGCGCAAATGCTGGAACGAGTCCCACTAAATATCTGGCAGCAGTGGATAAACAAGTGGTTGCTATACCATGTAGGCGACTATTGTGCTAAATGGCATTTTCAGGGAGATCCGTTATCTTTTAGTCAAATCTTCTTAAGCACCGCAAGAAGACTACGAAGAAGCGCAGAACTGAATTGGGATTATGTTGCTTACGTCAAGTTGCTCCTCTCTTATTATCGTGGAAGAAAAAAACAAAGAGCAATAAAACGGCCGCTGCAATTGCCGCGGGAACCAGCCAAACAGAAAGCCAATTCGTAGTGGCGGCGTCGGTGTATAGATCTTTAACCTTTCCGGCAATTACAGACCCGGTAAACATCCCGAATCCGTAGGTTGCCAGCGTAATCAGGCCTTGCGCTTGTGACTTTATCTTCGAGCCCGCTTTGTTGTCCGTGTAAATTTGGCCGGTAACGAAAAAGAAATCAAAACATACACCGTGCAATAAGATGGCGGCGTAAAACATCCACGCACTGTTGCCAGCATCACCTACTCCGAAAAAGATAAAACGAATTATCCATGCCAGCAATCCGATGATCAATATTTTCTTGACACCGAGGCGCACATAAAGTACCGGGAGAATAAGCAGGAAAAGGACTTCGGATACCTGTCCCAGTGACATCTTGTTCTCAATGTTGAAGGAGTTGGCATCAGCAGATGGAAATGCAGCAATGTAGCTATCGGTTAGAGAAGGGTTGGCCCATGTATAATAAAATGAAAGGGGTATACAGATGGCGATAGAGGATATGAAGAAAATGCTGAACGAACGATCCTTGAACAGCACGAATGCATCCTTGCCGATGATTTGTGCGAAGGAGGGTTTATCCGTTGCCGAAGGGGGCGTGTCCGGCAGAAAGAACGAAAAAACGCCAATCATGAGCGCCGATGCTATTGAAAGATAGAAAAGTGAAACACTGTCACCGATGCCAAGGAAGCCAACAACATTTGTGATGAAGATCCAGGCCAAGGTGCCAAAGACTCTGATCGAAGGAAATTCTTTTTCCGGTGAATTCATTTGTTGCAAGGCAATGGAACTTGTAAGTGCAATTGTAGGTGCAAATGTCAGGCAATAGAGCAGAAAGACCCAAAAGAAAAGATCGGGATCGGTAATCTGTGTAATCCAAAATAAAATGGCGGCGCCCGCGAGGTTCAATATGCCCAATACGCGCTGCGCGGCAAAATATCGGTCAGCCAGCATGCCAATAAAGAAGGGCGCAACAACCATCGCGATGGAGAACGCCGCGTAGGCAAGACCAACCTGATCGCCGGTTGCCCCGAGTTGATTCGTGAGGTACTTACTCAGCTGACCGTACCATGCGCCCCAAACGCAAAATTGAAGAAACATCATCGCCGAAAGCTGGGTTCTTACAGTCAGGTTCATAAGCAGTTCTTAATTTTTAGTACGATCATCCGTTGTCTCCGAAGTCATTAAGTTAAAGAATTGAAATCAGATTTTTAGCTTTATCTGTTCCACCGAGTGTCTTCATGCGATCCATAACCTTGTTGATGTATTTTTCTGCAATAAAAGTGGATACACCATTGTCCATTACGGTATTTTTCCAGCCAGGATCTTTCTTGTCAAATTTGTTGGTTTGACTGTAATACGCTCTCGCAGCTTCAGAACGGATAAGCAGTGATTCGGTGCTCCAATTCACTTTAACAACGCCCGCCTTGGCGGCATCGCGCAAATGCTCGGTGCTCATCCCTGTGCTCCCGTGTAAGGCAATGCCGATTTCCCGCCCGGTTACAGCTTTCGTAAGTTTTCGATGTGTCTCAATAGTAGCGGGCGTAAAACTCATGTTTTCACCAAAACCATGCTTCGTACCTACGCCTGGTGCCCAAAGGTGGATATGTCCCGGGAATTTTTCTTCAACTGAGCCGAGTAGCCTGCGTGTTTCTTCTGCCGAGGTAATCCGGTCGTCAACGGCGCTTTCCATCTCAAGGGTAACGGGTACGCCAGCGTCGGCTGCTATACGACAAAGTAATAGAATGTGATCGATATTTTCGTCTTCTGTGAATTCAGACGCATCCAGGGATATGGTTGAAGCACAAAGTGGAATGCGTCTTTCCGGGCGCACCAAATTCAATTCCGCAAATGGCGGATTTCAGAATGTTAATCGTTTCAGGACCCTTGATGTGATCGGTGTGAAAAATCACAGGAATGTGTTTGAACCGATCGCTGTTGGCCAGAATCATCAAACTTGAAATATAACGCGCCAGCCCCATGACAGCATCGTCTGCACCGAAACTCCTTCCTTTCAGTTGCCACAGGCTCGTTTCAATGATAACGGGCGCACCTACAAGATCGGCTGCCACAAGACAGTCGACAATAGCAGCATGACTGTCTGCATTGATGGCCAGGATTGCATACTCGTGCTGCAATGCATGCTGAAAGACGATACGTGACTGAAGTGGAGTACAGAGCATATGCGTTGGGTAAAGGATTGGAAGAGCGTTTACAACAACTGAACTTTAATGTGTTTTGTAGTATTCAAAAACTGGTTTGCGTGAAGGTTCAAGCCCGTAGCCGCTTTCGTTCCAGCTTGCATAGGGAGTTGCGTTGATGTTGCCATATACCTTAATTCAATTGTGGGTTGATACAGACTTTCAGCGCATCTCCGTTTTCCATCATGGTAAAGGCCTCATGAATGCGATCGGTGGGAAGTTCATGTGTAATAAATTTATCGGCTGGGAATCGCCCACTTTGTATGAGGTGATAGGCAGCCTTAAAATCACTGAGTTTTTCAGAATATGAACCACTGACGATCAATTCCTTGTAATGAAGGTGATTTGTATTGAGCGCAGCAATCGGATTGGATTTGGGAAGCCCTCCAAAAAATTCAACGCGCGCGCCTTTGCCGGCAAGTTCCAGGGCATCCGCCTGAGCAAAGGCACTGCTTACCGCAACAATGGCAACGTCAAAACCTTCACCGTCGGTTACTTCGAGACCCTCCTCCAGATGGCTGCCCGCTTTTGTGCTCAGTATTGTGCCGTCAATATCAAAGCGCTTCATCATGTCCAGGCGCTTTTGATTAACGTCTATCATGTATACCGACTGCGCTCCCTGCAATCGTGCCAGTACAGCATGCATCGCACCAATCGGTCCTGATCCGATTACTACTACCCGGTCTTTTAGCCCAATGTGCAGATGATCATGCGCATTCGTCACACAGCCCAACGGCTCCGCCAGGCTCATTTGCTGGGAAGTTTGATTGGTTTCAACTTTAAACATACTGTTGCGGAGTATTGCTTTAGCCGGAATCCGTACAAGGGGGGCAAAGGCACCGTCGTGGTGGTAGGACATGGTCGTGCGGTTAATGCATAAATTCTCACGACCCCCACGGCAGTATTTACACTGGCCACATGAAAGCACGATGTACATCACAACCCGATCACCTACCTTAACATTGCTGGCTGAATTTCGCGATTCGATTACTGTACCACAAAATTCATGACCGAGAATCCGGGGCGGCTCAATCTTCTTATCTCCGTTGCGATATGTTCGCAGATCGGTACCGCACACAGCACATGCCTCAATTTGCAGAAGCAGTTCTCCTTCGCCGGGTTTGGGATCCGCAACATTTTCTACGCGGATATCTTCTTTGCCATGATATACTGCTGCCTTCATTTAATTTTTTTGTTTTATTTTTCCAAGTCTTAAGACATCCAGTTATTGGATGCAGAAGCTGACCACTTCGTGGTGATTTTTTTAAGCTTTGTCCAGAAGCGTATGCCGTCCATTCCGGTGATATCGCCAGCACCGAATCGCGATTGATTCCATCCGCCAAAGGAAAAAGGTTCGCGCGGAACAGGAACACCAATATTTACACCTACCATCCCCGCATTGGCATGTTCAGAAAAATGCCGGGCTACTGCACCCGATGTAGTATATATGGAGGCTGCATTTCCATACGGATTATTGTTTTCTATCGTAAGTGCTTCTTCCAGGGTAGAAACATTAATAACGGAAAGCACGGGCCCAAAGATCTCATCGCAAGCACATTCATCCGAGGGCGTTACACCTGCAATGATTGTGGGTCCCACATACCATCCGTTTTCCTTTCCCGCCACTATAGCGTTTCGTCCATCTACCAGAATTGCATGACCGCGCTGGGCTGCTCTTGTAATATATCCCTCTATGCGTTGCTTTGCGCGATCACTGATAATTGCACCAAGGTCACTACCAACTTTTATTTTTTTTGCTTCGTTGACAATACGATCCAACATATCACCGGTGTCACCCACGAGGATCAGTACGCTTGCAGCCATACACCGTTGCCCGGCACAACCCATGGCGGAGGCGACAACATTTTTAGCTGTAATTTCCGGATCGGCGTCGGGGACAACCACGAGGTGATTCTTTGCGCCCCCCAATGCAAGCACACGCTTTCCAAGGGCGGAAGCGCGTTTATAAACCGATTGGGCTGCCGCAGTTGATCCTACGAAACTTATGGCTTGAATACCGGGATGGTCAATGAGTATTTCTGAAGTTTGTTGACGGCCATGCAATACATTGAAAACACCGGCGGGTAATCCGGCTTCGGAAAACAATTCACCAAGGCGTATGGATGTAAGCGGTACCTGTTCGGATGGTTTTAATAAAAATGCGTTGCCGCATCCAATAGCAATGGGTATTGTCCACATGGGTACCATAGCCGGGAAGTTGAATGGTGTAATGGAAAGTACCACACCCAGGGGATATCGTTTGTATTCGCAGTCAACACCACTGCTGACTTCTAATTTTTCCTGTTCGAATATTTGTGGCAGGGATGAAGCAAATTCCAGCACCTCAATTCCTTTTTCGATTTCAGCTCGTCCTTCGGATATTGTTTTCCCGTTTTCCCGATGAATCAGATTTGAAAGTTCATCAATGTTTTTCTCTAATAAGTGTTTAAAGCGAAATAGGACCTGTACACGTTCCTTGACGGGTGTAACCGACCAACGCTCAAAAGCATGCTGCGCCACTGCCACCGCCTGGTCTGTTGTTTGGCGTGACGCCGACGGCACTGCACCCAGCAAGCTTCCGTCAAGAGGCGAAAAAACATCGATGATGTCCTCGCCTGCCGGTGTGTGCTGCTGATCTCCTATAAAATGTCCGGTGAGTTTCTGGTCTGTTGTTGTCATGGCAATGATTCCTGGTGAATGACAATATAGCCTTCTTTCTCTAACTGTGAAAGTGCCTGCCGCGCTGTTGCCCGGGCTAGATATGAAGGAGAAGATAATTCATTTTCTGAAGGTAGCGTATAGCCGATTTTATGTATGCCGCGCACAATCTCCTTTTTCAGTCGGTCGTGCAGTACGCGGGACTGAAACGATCGGGGGGATTCATTGGAAAAATGTTGGATGAAGCCAGGAAAACAACTTGTACGTACAAGTTAAATGCGGTAGGTTTGGGCATGCGCCTGATTATTATTTATGCGCCAAAGTCTTGCCACGATTCGCGCAAGGGTCGATATGAAATGATGACAATCAGGTAAATTTAATTATTGGATTGAGCGCTTGAAGATAAAGACGTTGAGCTATGCATGACCTTGGATTTGTAAGTGCGATCCTCGCCGACCGGACCGTGGAGGAAGTAATCAATTTCGCTGCCCTTCACCAATTCAAATGTGTGGAGCTGATGTGCTGGCCGGAGGGAAAAGCTGAAAGACGCTATGCCGGTGTAACCCATATCAACGCGGATACGCTTGACAAGAAACGTGTTGATGAACTCCATCGATTGCTTCAGGAGAAGAACATCTACATCTCCGGCCTGGGGTATTATCCAAACCCCCTGGATCCTGATCCTGAGAAAGCAAAAGTATATATTGATCATCTCAGGCAAGTCATCAAAGCAGCGAAGCTTCTGGGTGTGCCGGTCGTCAATACATTTATCGGACGGGATTACACAAAAAGCATCCAGGAAAATTTTGATCGGTTTGAAAAGGTGTGGCCTGATATCATACAGTTTGCAGATACGAATGGAATCAAAATTGGAATAGAAAATTGCCCGATGTTTTTCACTGGCGATGAATGGCCCGGCGGAAAAAACCTTGCCATCAGTCCGGCGATTTGGAAACGTATGTTTGAAATAATACCCAACAAGAATTTCGGATTGAATTACGACCCCTCGCACATGATCTGGCAACAGATGGATTACGTGCAGCCGCTGTATGATTTTAAAGATCGGCTGCACCACATTCACCTAAAGGATGCCAAACTTTATAAATCCAAATTAGACCAGGTCGGTATTCTGGCCACACCGCTGGAGTATCACGCCCCCAAACTGCCCGGGCTTGGTGATGTCCATTGGGGAAACTTCTTTGCGGGGCTGACCGACTCCGGGTATCGTGGGCCGGTGTGCATAGAAGTTGAAGACAGAGCTTTTGAAGGAAGTCCCGCCGATATTGAAGCCGCGATTCTCACAAGTCGAAATTATCTTTCACAGTTTCTGCGGTAGGGGCAACGAGACACAGACCGTCTGTTCTATCATTTTTCATTAGACCCATGACTTACAGTTAGGAACGCGCAACTGTCCTAAGAAACGTTTGGCCTCAATCCAGGGACTGTCAATCTAGAGAACCTGTTTGGTTTGATTGTCCATGGGATCACTAAACAACCGGAAATTTCCATGGATCGCGATATGATGGTTGCATTAATGCATTGGCGTTCGGATTGCCCTTGAATTGCTGCTGCGTTTTATCCCAATAGAGTTTATCCCCGGTGCGATAGGCAATGTTACCCATGTGCGCAAGCATGGCTGAATTTCTGCCAATCTCCACATCGCAAATAGTCCGCTGCCGACTCTTTACACATGCGATAAAATTGCTGACGTGTTTTTCGTGGTCCTTCTTGTCGGCCGCCTGCAGTGGGAGCGCCTCAATTTTAGGTTTTCCGTTTTCAATCTCCGGCATAATTTCCCATCCTTCACGGTTGATGACCAGCGTTCCATTATTACCAATAAATGCAACGCCATAGTTGCGACCATAATACCCTTTGTTTAGTCCACCGGCATGTTCCCATTCAATCAACAAATCATCGTATTCATAGATTACTGTCTGCGTATCCGCAGTCTCGATCGCATTGTCTTTATAGGCATAAATACCGCCGGCCGACATGAATTGATTTTGGCATCTCGCCATCAACAGCCCACAACGCAATATCCAATAAATGAACGCCCCAATCGGTCAGCAGCCCGCCTCCATAGTCCCAGCTAAATCGCCAGTTGCCATGAAACCTTCCGGTGTTAAAAGTCCTGGAGGGTGCGGGTCCAAGCCACATTTCAAAATCAACACCGGCAGGAACGGGACTATCGGGTACCCTGGGACTTGTTTTGCCGTATTCAAAAAATCCCCAGGTCTTTATCTTTCTGATCTTCCCCAATTGTTGTGATTTTACAACGGCCAGGGCATCCTGCCAATGCTGTCCGCTACGCTGCTGTTGCCCGACTTGTACGACACGATCGTATCTCCGCGCGGCACTTAGCATTACCTGGCATTCCGCAATTGAATTCGCCAACGGTTTTTCCACATAAACATCTTTTCCCACTTCACAGGCATGTACGGTTGGCAAGCAATGCCAATGATCGGGTGTTCCAACGATAACGGCATCAATGGATTTGTCGTCCATGATTTTTCGATAGTCTTTGTAAAGTTTAGGAGCCTTCCCTGTAAGCTTTGTAATGTCTGCTGCCCTTTCGTTTAGAATGTTTTCATCTACATCGCACATTGCCACGCAGTCGACACCTGGAATTTTCAAGTGGTCTTTTAAATCGTAGTGTCCCATACCATTGCAACCGATAAGGGCAATTCTTACCGTATCGCTGGGTGCGATAGTAGCACCAAGTTTAGTGGATACCAGTGGTGTGACGACCGCACCCGCGACTAAGGAGCCGGATTTTTTCAGAAAATTTCGTCGGGTTGAATTCATGGGCTGGCTTGGTTTTATGAAACTGAAATTCCATCGAATGTAATGAGTAACCGTTAATTAATCCACTACAGTATTTTAGCGCATCTTAAATATGTGGAAAGTATCCGTTGGGAATGGCATAATTAGAGTAAGGGTGACCGAAAGAACGGGATATTCCAGGATAGTGCTATTGGCCAGGTGTAGCGCAGGAATTGAAATTTTCAGGAACGGTAAATCATCGATAACAGCAGGGCTTTCGGTGAGGGCAAAGCATATTGACAAGTGACGCTATTGGATCGGCAAGATTTCAAGAATTATGAACCACCACTAAAGCCAAGGAAAATTATCAGTATCGTGACACCAACGCCAAGTATTACAGGGAAAAATACTGAAGCAAAAGTTTTACCTGGATTATCCTTTAATACCTCAACTCTCAATATTTCATCGTACTGTATTGTCCACTCAGACGCCGTTCCGTCGTAGCTATCGCCGGGAACAAAAAAATGGGTTTGAGAGATAGCGTTCCTTGATTCTTGATTATCCTCCCATCTACCTGTTTTTTTTGCAACGGAATTATCATAATACATACGCGCGAGCCCGGTAAACTTGACAGGGATGCCTGATACTGTTTTTTTCTTTTGATCAATGACAACATTAGTCAGCTCAAGCATCTCACCTTCAAAATGAGCCAAATGAACTACATAGTGATTGCTGAACAGGGCTTTTGGAGATTCTTTATCAACCTGTTTATTAACATAATACCTGCAACTTTGCATTAGTAAACCGGTGCTCAGCAACAGTATGCAAAATTACCCGCTTTGTATATTTTTTCATCATAATAGCATTAGGCACAATTAGGTACGTCGGGAAAGATACCATTAAATAGGTCAGTTTATTGATGAACCTGTTTATTTATTCCTCCGCTCAATATGCGGCGAACATCTTTGTGTATCCACGGCGAACGATTTTTTATCGGCAACAAGACCGGAAGGTACCTTCAAAGATGCATCCGCCCTCATAATCGTATATTCTCGAGAAAGAACAAGAGGCAAGCTAGTGCTTGGGATTAAATTGCGAATAGATCATGCTGGCAGGCACTTCCATTTTAACTGAAGAATTCATTGATTATCTTACCCGGCATATAGTCAGGAATGTCAGGCAAGTTTGGGGTTGAGATCAAAATTTGATAGCGTATTAGTATTTACCAATATGAAAACTACTGTACTTTTTATTGTGCTTACAAACTTGGCTGTCGTCGGCAGTGCGCAAGAGCAATTGATGTATCATACTATCCGTACAGATAAGACAGGAAACATTATTCCATGGTATGATGATGACCCTGCAAAATCGTATGATCATATCCTTCATCTGATATGGAATTTCTGGGACACGATGCGTGTCGATATGAACGGTATTCCATACTACATGAACCATCAGGTATGGCGTCCTGATTTTAATGATCCACGTGGCTTGGGTGGCGACCAGTTGCAGATGGCACTTTCTTCGTGGCAACTGCTTTACCGGTACAGCGGCAATGAGCGCATAAAGGAAAATATGAAATTCCTTTGTGATTATTATCTCTCTCATGGTTTGTCGTCAGCTTCGGCCCAATGGCCTAACATTCCTTTTCCGTACAATACCTTGATTTATTCCGGGCAATATGACGGTGACATGGTTATCGGCAAGGACTACACACAGCCCGACAAAGCAGGTTCTTTTGGGATTCAGCTGATCTACATGTATAAAATGATGAGCAATGAACGTTATCCGCATGCGACGGAACGCCGCTATCTCGAGGCTGCAATTCAGATTGCCAATACACTGGCGAAGCAGGTCAAAGCCGGTGATCAAAATAATTCACCCCTTCCTTTTAAGGTGAATGCATATACGGGCGAAATTGGCAAGCTGAAAAGCAATACCGGTGACAAATCGGATGCCGGGCTCAGCGCATATACTACGAATTGGTCTGGTACGGCCGAATTATTTTTGGAACTCATTGCGTTGAAGCAGGGAAATGTTGAAGTGTATGAGAAAGCTTTAACAACAATTATAGCCTGGATGAAAACCTATCCTATGAAAATCAATAAATGGGGTCCGTTCTTCGAAGATATTCCGGGGTGGAGCGACACGCAAATAAACGCCATGACCTGGGCGCGGTTCATCATGAATCACCGAAACTATTTTCCCGAATGGAAAACGGATGTACAACGCATTGTTGATTGGGTATATAAAACGCTTGGAAATGATGAATGGAAAAAATATGGCATAACCGTTATTAATGAACAAACTGCCTATCAAACGCCCGGCAACAGTCATACGTCGCGGCAAGCTGCTGATGAGTTGCTCTTCGCATCACTGACCGGAGATACGGAGAAAGTAAGTCATGCTGTTCGTCAGTTAAACTGGGCTACTTATATGGTAGATGAAGATGGAAAAAACAGATATCCGCGGGATGAGAATTGGCTTACGGATGGCTATGGTGATTACGTTCGTCACTATTTGCGTGCAATGGAAGCGTTGCCTGGCCTCGCTCCGGGAAATAGTGATCATTTGATATCTTCAACATCAGTGATACAACATGTTGCGTATCATGGCGCACTTAATAAATCACTCTCGCCAGTTGCGCGCAACATAGATCTTGACCAGGTAAGGCTTTATTATCGGACTTTTGATGCGTCAGGAACGGAAACAATACGGCTGATCCGCAAACCAACGGGGGTGTTCCTCGATGATGCAGGGCTTACGGAAAGTAGTGATCAAACCAAAGCAGGCTTCTCCTGGAGTCCGCTCGACACTGGTGGCGTGCTAACCGTGAAAAGAGTAAATGGGAGTAGCGTATTGATTACCGGCACACCATAGCTGGACCCAGTTGCACTACCTTTGGTGGAATGGTGTTGCCTATGATACAGTATTTGTTCCATTCGGAGTACTATTTCAGTAATTACAATTCATGACTATAACAAAGACTATGAAACGAATTAACTTTTCAGGTTTGTCATCCTTGATTGCGCTCGGATTTTTTCTTGTATTGCAAACCGTTCCGGTCGATGCTCTCCTGGCGCAAGCCGGCACAAAACCCAACATCGTCTGGATAACCTGTGAGGACATGAGCCTGCATTTGGAATCTTTTGGTGATTCCACCATAAAGACACCCAACATCAACCGACTGGCGAGGGAGGGGGTACGCTATTCACAGGCATATTCCATTGCCGGCGTGTGTGCGCCAAGCCGCTCGGCCTTAATCACCGGCATGTATCCCACAACTATTGGCACACACAATATGCGGACGCTTCAAGGACTTTCACGAGAGGTGCCGTATTATTCAGCTGTGTTACCGCCGGAAGTTAAAACGTACACTGAATACTTACGCGCAGGAGGGTACTATTGCACCAATGATGTCAAGACCGATTTCCAATTCGAAACACCAATAAGTGCGTGGGATGAATGCAGCACTGCTGCACACTGGCGAAACCGGCCGGCGGGTAAACCATTTTTCGCCATTTTCAATTTCACCATAACGCATGAATCACAAATATGGGTGCGTAAGAATGAACCACTGCTTGTCGATCCTGCAAAGGTAAAGGTTCCGCCGATTTATCCGGATACGGAAATTGTTCGCAGGGACATGGCACGCAATTATACAAACATCATCAAAATGGACGAGATGGTCGGGAAGGTTCTAAAAGAATTGGAAGAAGATGGATTGTTGGATAAGACCATAATCTTTTTCTACAGTGATCATGGTTCAGGCCTTCCGTTTTATAAACGTGAACTGTATGACCGTGGTTTGCGTGTGCCCTTAATTGTTCGTTACCCGGACAAAGCGCTGGCCGGAACATGGAATGATGAACTTGTAAGTTTTGTTGATTTTGGGCCTTCGGTATTGTCGCTGGCTGGTGTGCCGGTGCCAAAGCATATGCAGGGGCAGGCGTTTCTGGGTGAACAGAAAGCAAAGACGCCAAGAAAATATGTCTTTGCAGCGCGCGATCGGATGGACTCCGAATATGACATTGTTCGCGCGGTCAAGGACAGGCGTTATCAAATACATTCGGAACTACCAGCCGCAAAAACCGGTGATGCAAAATATTCAGTACAGGCTGAATATGGATATGATGAATGAAATCATCCGCCTTGAAAAAGAAGGTAAGCTTAATGAAACGCAACGGATATGGTTTAGGAAAACCAAACCCGTTGAAGAACTTTACGATACGGATGTGGATCCATTTGAGATTAACAACCTCGCGGAAGATTCAAAATATCATGAGAAATTGGTGGAGCTTCGCAATGTACATGAACAATGGGAACGTGACACCCGCGATTTGGGATTTACGCCGGAAAAAGACGTATACCTGTCTATGTGGCCAAATGGGGTACAGCCGGTAACCAAAAATGTAACAGCCGAGTTTGATCGAAAAACATCTGCGGTGACGCTGCAATGTGAGCCGGGTGCCTCTATCGTTTACAAAACGGATCCGGCAGCGAAGGGCTGGCTTCTGTATACAGGGACTTTCAAGGTAAAACCAAAAGCCGAGGTAAAAGCAACTGCAATTCGCTATGGCTATAAACAGAGTGCCGAGACTATCCTAATCACCCCATAGCCATGCGGATGGGGAAAAATATTTTCGGGATAGTCCTGATCCTAATCATTTCAAAAACGAGCTTCGGTCAGGATCAACCAGCGCAAAAAGGGAAACGCCCCAATATTCTTATTTGCATGGCTGATGATGCGTCATTTCCCTACATGGGTGCTTACGGAACCACATGGGTAAAAACGCCGGCGTTCGATTCTGTAGCAAAAGCCGGAATCTTGTTTATGAATGCCTACACACCAAATGCCAAGTGTGCGCCATCGCGGGCTTCTATTTTAACGGGAAGGAACTCCTGGCAGTTAGAGGCTGCGGGAAATCATTGGTCATTCTTTCCGGAGAAATATAGAACCTTTATCGAAGTATTAACAGACAATGGATACCATACTGGTTACACATTGAAAGGATGGGCTCCGGGTAAGCTTGCAGGTGATACTAAACGTATGCTTACCGGAAAACCCTACAATGAAAAAACGATAGTACCACCTACCACCGGAATTGCAACCATGGATTATGCTGGGAACTTTGCATCATTTATGAATGACCGCCCTGACAATACACCTTTTTGCTTTTGGTATGGTTCCGTGGAGCCTCACCGGGCGTATGAATATGGCTCGGGCATACAAAAAGGTAATCACTCCATCGATCAGATTGATCGCGTACCTGCTATTTGGCCGGACGTAGATACCGTGCGTACTGACATGCTGGACTTTGCGTTCGAGCTGGAGTACTTTGATTCGCACATTCTCAAAATGCTTCAGCTGTTGAGAGAAAAAAATGAACTTGATAACACAATTGTTATCGTGACAGCTGACAACGGTATGCCCTTTCCGCGTGCGAAGGGACAATCATACGAAATATCAAATCACTTGCCGTTGGCGATTATGTGGGGAAGTGGTATCAGGGAACCCGGCAGGCGGGAGGCAGCATTTGTAAGCTTTATTGATTTTGCGCCCACGTTGTTGGAATGCGCCGGGATAGCGCAAAAGGATACACAAATGGAGTCGATAGAAGGGAAAAGCTTTGTTGATCTTTTTCAAAACAAAGAAAGCAACGTGAATCGAGAGACTGATATTCATTGGAAAAGAGCGCCATGATATTGGACGACCCGATGATGTGGGGTATCCAATGCGCGGCATCCGGAAGGGAAAGTATTTGTATGTTAAGAATTATGAACCTACCCGATGGCCGGCAGGGAATCCGGAAACTGGCTATCTGAATGTTGATGGGGGCGCAACGAAGTCGTATATACTGAATCTCCGAAGAAGACAGGGCCAATCCAGCTACTGGCACTGGAGTTTTGGAAAACGACCTGCTGAAGAATTGTACGATATCACAAACGATCCTGATTGCCTGACAAATCTGGCCGGAACATGACCGAGTTTAAGGCGTATACGAGACAGAATACGGATTGAAATGGAAAAAGAATTGTTGCGCCAGGGTGATCCGCGTATGGTGGGAAAAGGATATCTGTTTGATCAATATCCCTACGCTGACGATTCGGGCCGTGATTTTTACAATCGGTTCATGCGCGGTGAGAAAATGAATGCCGGCTGGGTTAGCCCTTCAGATTTTGAGAAACAGGATGTTGAATAACGTGGTTGATTTACAATCGTGAAAGGATTGCATACAACTTTGATGCCAACACGCGTGATACTGTCGCATTCGCATGAAGCTGAACGGATGTGATTGCCTTATCATCAGTTTTGCGCAAATACACACCGATGATTTAACTATGCCGGATATGAAGATGAATAGAAACGCTTTGCCATTTATCTTTTTGATAATTTTTATTGGGGCCGAGTTGTTTGCACAACAGCCAGATGGTAAGAAACCCAATATCGTTTTCATCCTGGCCGATGACCTGGGATATTTTGACCTGGGCTGTTATGGCAATCCGTACAACAATACACCAAATATTGATAGGCTTGCAACGGATGGCCTAAAGTTCAAACAGGCGTACGTAGCCTCACCGGTTTGTTCGCCTTCCCGCGCAGCGATACTCACAGCAAAACATCCGGCCCGGCTGCACCTGACGAATTTCCTGGTGGGAAACAAAGTTGATTCTGCATCACGTGTTCTGCCGGCAAAATGGAGGCCTTACCTCCCGGGAACAGAAATTACACTTGCTGAACATCTGAAAGCGCTTGGCTATCGAACCGGTATGGTAGGCAAGTGGCATCTTGGGTATACGGACTCTACCAATGCCGTGGCGCAGGGATTTGATTATGATAGGGTAATCGGTAAAAACGGACTCGACTATTATAATTATGGTATCACTTCGAAAAACAGAATTGTATTTGAAGATACGGGTACGTACTACCTCACCGATAGGCTAACCGACTATGGTGTCGAATTTATTAAGGACAGCAAAGCGGAGCCTTTTTTTCTTTTTCTATCGTATTCTGCACCCCATGTTTTTATTGTACCCAGAGGGGATAAGCTGCGAAAGTATTTTCTCGCCTACAACAAACACGATGGAAAGTATAATCCCTATTATGCCGCAATGCTGGAGAGCCTTGATGACGGTGTCGGCCGGATTCTGGAGACGTTGGCAACGCTTGGATTGGAAGAAAATACGCTTGTTGTGTTTACGTCCGACAACGGTGGCGTTGGGCTTCCGGAACTGGGCCCTACGCCCACGAATATGGAACCCCTACGTGCGTGGAAAGGCCACATTTACGAAGGAGGCATAAGAATTCCACTACTGATTAAATGGCCTGGGCATATACGATCCGGTGGGGTTACAGAAAACTATATTACCGGAACGGACTATTTGCCAACATTCATGGAAATCCTGGGTAAGCCGATAACGTACCCCATCGATGGTATGAGTTTCTTGGGCACACTGTATCATCCGGAAGTTAGCTTTGACCGTGGTCCTGTTTTCTGGCACTATCCGCATTTCAGCAACCAGGAAGGGAGGCCCGCTGGAGCCGTGCGGCTAGGTGATTATAAACTTATCGAGAACTACGAGACAGGAGAACTATCGTTTTACAATCTTAAAGACGATATTTCAGAAGATCACGACTTGAGTAAACGCCTGCCGGAAAAGCGAGATGAGCTACTTGCACTGTTCACGGCCTGGAAAAAGGAAACTGACGCAAATATGCCCATACCGAATCCGAATTTTAAGGAAAAATAATCGCGGCGATTTATTTAAAGGATGGCTGTCTGGCGACACATAGCTTCTTAGTTTTGCTTTAGCATGGAGCAACAGGTATTGAACAAAATATGTTTTTTAATTTAGATAAAGAAGTCGCGTTAAGATTTACCTTACTGTTGTAATGGAGCGTACATACAAATTGAAAGTTGGCTTATTCGGCATTGGTTTACAGGCATACTGGGGGCAATTTGAAGGATTGGAACAGCGGCTCCATGGCTATGTGAATGTAGTCGGGGAAAAGCTGTCCGCATTTGGTTCTGAAGTCGTAAACCTGGGGCTGATCGATACCCCCCAAAAGGCATTGGCAGCAGGACATAAACTCAGACAGGCGGATGTAGACCTGGTATTTCTGTATGTAACCACTTATGCACTTTCAGCTACAGTGCTGCCAGTTGTAAAGAGAGCCAAAGTACCGGTGGTTGTCCTCAACCTTTCACCTGATGCCGCCATTGACTATGATGCATTTAATCGTATGCCTGACCGGACAACAATGACGGCCGAGTGGCTTGCCTTTTGTTCAGCCTGCACAGTTCCGGAAATTGCCAGCGTTTTTAGGAGATCGGGTATTCCATTTTATCAGGTTACAGGACGCTTGCACGATGACCCAATCGTCTGGAAAGAAGTTGGTGAGTGGGTGGAGGCAGCCAGGGTGGTTCACGCACTGTATCATAACCGGTTAGGGCTCATGGGCAACTACTACGGTGGTATGTTGGATATTTATACCAACCTTACCCTGCAATGCGCAACATTTGGTGGGCACATAGAGATAATCGAGGTAGATGAACTGACAGCTATCCGAAAAAATGTTTCACCTGAACAAATAGCAGAACGTGTTCGGCATTTCAAAACCGTTTTTGATATCCTGCCGGATTGTGATCCAACTGAACTTGAAAGAGCAGGCCGTACATCCATTGCGTTGGATATCCTTGTTGAAAAGTATGCGCTTGGATCATTGGCGTACTATCACAAGGGGAGCGGAAATGAAAATGAAGATACGATGAGTTCGATCATACTGGGTGCTTCCCTGGTAACGGCAAGGGGTATTCCGGCAGCGGGTGAATATGAAGTCAAGAATGCCCAGGCTATGAAGATCATGGATTGTTTCGGTGCCGGTGGTTCCTTCACTGAATATTACGCCATGGATTACACTGACGATGTTATTCTGATGGGTCATGACGGGCCAGGGCATATCGCAATCGCGGCGGGAAAGACAAAAGTGAGGCCACTGCAAGTCTACCATGGAAAAGTAGGCAGGGGTTTGTCAGTTGAAATGTCTGTCAGGCATGGGGCGGTGACACTTCTATCCGTAGTGGAGGAGATAAATGGAACAATTGCTCTACTTTGCGCCGAGGGTGAATGTGTTGAGGGACCGATTCTTCAAATTGGAAATACAAATAGTCGTTATAAATTTTCAACCGGGGCCAGAAAGTTTGTTGAAGCTTGGAACAGTCAGGGCCCCGCGCATCATTGCGCTGTTGGCGTTGGTCATGTCGCCGCCAAGATTGAGAAGGTGGGTTTGCTGCTTGGGATTAAGGTCAATAAGATTTGCTAGGTCACATCCATGCTTTCTTGATTATTCGTAACCAATTATCACAATAGATATTGTTCATGTCTTCCCGCGTATAGCCACGACGCGAAAGAATCTCTTCGAACTTAACGATATCTGCAATCGTATCCATGTCATAAGGTGTTTGTTCAGTGCCAAAAAGTCCATCCAGGTCTGTGCCGAACCCAATGTGCTTGCAGTTGCCTGCCAACTGACAGATGTGGTCAAAATGATCTACGAGTTTTTCAAGGTTGATGCCGAGTGCTTTAGGGTCGTTCTTCCCCATTTCAAAATCAGGGTACAACATCCATGTATCCAGGGCACCTCCAATGACACCATCCCTTTCAATAATCAGCTTTATTTGATCATCAGAAAACTGCCGCTCACCGGGCACCAGGGCGCGGCAATTCTGATGACTTGCCCAAACAACTCCGTTAAAAATGTTTAAGGCTTCAAAAAAACCTTTATCGGTTAGATGGGTAGCGTCGAGAATGATTTTTAATCGATCCATTTCCCGCAATAATTCTTTGCCAATCGCAGTCAAACCGCTACCATCAGCATGTGTGCCGGCGGCATATCTTCCCGGCCCAAAATGTGCCGGCCCGATCGCCCGCAATCCCTGTGCGTGGTATTTTTCCAGGTATTTGAAATTGATGATAGAATCTGCACCTTCCAGGCTTAAGATATAACCAATGGGTTTTTTGGTGTTTGCGACATCGCTGTCTGCCCACAAGTCGATATGATTCTGCAGCTGAGGCCAGGATGTAATCTGTACCATCTCGCCAACGTCCTCCATTACTTTATACCATGCCAGCTGCGCTTGACCGTAGGCAAAAGCTTGTTCGGGAGAATGCCAGCCCGGCAGATTGAGTGTTGGCAATGGATTGCCCGCCGGCAGAATAGCGGGATATGATCGTTGCCACCACGAGCCCAACATTGCCTTTCCGCAATTCGGGAAGCGCCACCGTCCCATGACCACGGTCCTGCGTGTCAGTCCACCCTAATTGTTTTTCCTTTTCACGTATGGAAGCCACGGATTTCGTGAGATCCCTGTTTAAGGAAATGGCGTTTGTGGCCAGGTCTAAATGGGCATCTATAATAAACATAGATTCTATGCGTTCAGGTTTGGCGGATTTGAATGCTATCTTGATTCATCCTGCTCGTTGTTTTTTTCCCAGTCTTTTTTCAACCAGGTCTATGGGATATTTTGAAGCGAGTGAATTGATGTCATAAGAAAATTCTTCAAAAGCCTTTTCCCATGCTGCAGCTTCTTCTTTTGAGTACTTATAGAATCCACTTCCATTGGCAATTCCATTACCACCTTCTTTTGCGATAGCTTCGATCAGCTTAGGTGTTTCCGTTTGGTTGGAAAGTGTTGGGAACAAATCTTTCATGACGTGATAATAGGCTTGAAGACCGGTAAGATCCATGAAGCGGAACATGCCGCAAAAAGTCATCCAATGACCGGCATCATTTCTGCAGGCCCGGTCGATATCTTCAATACTGGCATAACCATTTTCAACCAGATTAAATCCCTCCCTGAACATGGCATACATTAACCGGTTTGTTATGAAGCCACGGATATCTTTGCGAAGAAGCGTTGGCTCTTTACCCCATTTCGTAGCAATTGCATATAATTTTTCTGCGACGTCAACATCCGTTTTGGCTCCGCATGTGATCTCGAGGAAGGGCGTCGTGAAGGCTGGTTCTGCCCAGTGCATCCCCAGAAATCTTTCAGGATGCGTTACTGTTTCCTGTAAGATCGTGATGGGAATGGCGGAAGTATTGGTAGTTATTATTGCGTTATCAGAAACGGAAGATTCGATTGAAGCGTACACGGTTTTTTTTATGTCAACATTTTCGGTAACGCATTCTGAAATAAAGAAACAATTGTGCAGGTCTGCATAGTCTTCGGTATATAAAACGTTTGATTCCAATTGCTTCACATCGTGTTTATGTATGCCCTGCTTAAATGATTGCTCTAGTGCATGCCGGATACGACCGGGTGCGAGCTCCAGATCAGATGCCAGCGGTGCTACCGCGATGACTTTATAGCCTTGCATTAGTAAGGCGGCCACTATGCTGCTGCCCATTAGTCCCAGGCCTACCACACCTACTTCGTTTGATTCACTTGCGATCATAGTACATATATTTAGATGGTTCAATTAGTAATCGCCAACCCTGGCCTTCCATGCTCTCTTTTTATGTCCCAGGGTCGCATATAAAAGAATGGAGACATACAGCGTCATTAGCAACAAGACGCCTGCTTTTGGACCAAGCATTGTATTCAGCTGTGCGTACAGGATAGGAAATATGGCATCCCCCGCAATGGCCATGATCAACAATGCTGCGGCTGTCTTCGTGAATCTGCCCACGCCTGTAAGGGCAAGCGGCCAGATGCAGGGCCAGTTGAGCGCGTTGCAAAAACCCATGGCGATTACGAATGAAACAGAGATTATTCCACTCGTAAAAATTGCCCCTATTGAAAAACAAATACCGAGGAAGGCACAGGCAGCCAGTGCTTTGCTCTGAACAATATATCTTGGTATTAACAGGATGCCGAGGAAATATCCTGCCAGCATTGCATAAATTATATAGTCAACAAAAACCTGTGAAGCTTCGGTTGAAAAACCCATGCTTTGACCGTAAGGAATGATGTAGTAACTGGTGATCGACTCGGTGCCTTCAGCGCAAAAAAGCGCCAATACACCGAGTATGAGATTGGGGAACTGCCATATGCTGGTGCGTGAATGCCCATCCTCTTCCGCATTCTCTTCTTCTTCATTCACAGCCGGAAGTGCTACCACCCACATGAGGACAGCCATGGCGAAGCAGCAAAAACGTGATGATGACATACGGATTGATCACACGCAATGCCATGTTGTTCAGCGTGGTTATTTTTTCTTCCGCACTCATTCTTGTTATGCCTGATATAATGGAATCTGCGTTCAGTAATAGTATCGGTCCCAGAATACGCTGACTTAAAATACCGGCTAATTTATTAAAGATTCCCATTATGCTATTGCGTTGGCCTGCACTTTCAATCGGGCCTAAGATGGTTACATATGGATTGGCGGCAGTTTGTAAAAGCGCCTGCCCGGTACCCATTAAAAAAAGACCCAGCAGAAACAGACCATAAGCTCTTGTAAAAGCAGCAGGGAATAAACATGATGGTCCCCAATGCCATAATGACCAGGCCCAAGACAATCCCTTTTTTGAAGCCAATTTTCTTCAGGACCCAGGAAGAGGGTAGTGCCATCACTACATAGGCAATGAAGAAAGAAAAGGTGACCAGTGTGGTCTGAACATTATTGAGTTGAAGTGTGATTTGAAAGTAGGGAATCAGCAGGCTGTTCATCCAGGCGGCGAATCCAAACACGCCAAACAGGATACCAATCATTAACAACGGAATGAAATACCTGTTCTTTTGGCTCATGCGCTTTGAGAGTGCTATAATTGTTTAAAGACTTTAGCGGACGTCGCCAGTGCGTGGTGAATATCTTCTTCCGTATGCGCTGCAGACAGGTACCACAACCCCCGGCCAATAATTCTGATACCATTGTCGTGCATGCCTGCAACGAATTTATTAAGCGTCACTTTATCATAGGCAAGCACATCTCTGAAATCATTTACCGTGGGAAGGTGCGTAAATCCGGTATGAAACATGGGCCCCAGGCCTTGAACCAAAAGATTGCTTTTGTTTTGCTTCCCTATTTCGCGCAAGCCCCTCCATCAGTTGTAAGCCAAGTTTGGAAATCCTGGAAATCACATTTTCTGATTCCAGAACTTCAAGCGTTCCGATCGCGGCGGCAACAGTTGAGTTGCTGCTGTTCATGGTGCCGGCATGAATCACTTTGCCTTCAGCAATCAGATTCATCCAATCGTTTTTGCCAACTATAGCAGAAATGGGGTAACCACTTCCAATGGCTTTTGCGAATATGGACAAGTCGGGTATAACATTAAAATACTTTTGTGCTCCGCCAAGATGGGTTCTAAACCCGGTAATGACTTCATCAAAAATAAGGGTGATGTTATATTGATCACATAAGTCCCTCATGCCCTGCAAGTAACCTTCCCGTGGCAATATGCATCCATTGTTGCACATAATAGGTTCTGTAATGAGTGCTGCAATTTCCTGATGCTTTTCTTTGATTGTTTTTTCCAGCAATGCGAGGTCGTTCCAGGGTAAAATGATAAACTCATCCTGCACGTGATCGGGAAGACCTGCCGTCCAGGGGAAAACAGTGGGATCTTCTCTCGTGCCAAGGGCCGCTGCGGAAGGCGTTGATAACCCCCACGCTACATTATCGAGCCACCCGTGATAAT